>JAFLEE010000020.1 GCA_017302015.1 Spirochaetota bacterium
CGGCTAAAGACGTCGAGGATGACCGTCAGGTAGAACCACGCACCGATGACCAAAGTGGGCAGGTAGGTCACCTCCCAGCACCAGAGCTGCCCGGGACCCGTCGCAATATGGGTGGTCGGTTCGCGGCCGTCCCGCGGGCCATCCAAAGCGCCGCCCGCAAGGCCCCCTCCATCTCCCAGGTCGCCGACAAGTACGGCGTGCCCGACTCCCGCATCGAACTGAAGGACCGCATCAAGGCCTCCCTCAAGGAATGGAACCAGGTCCTCCTCGACCCCAAGAGCCTCTATCCCGATTGGCAGCGCCTGCGCGTCGACGAGAAGGACCGCATCAAGAAGAAACTCGAGGTCGAGACCAAGGCGCGCCTCGCCCAGGCCCAGGAGCGCGTCGACGCGGCCATCGAGAAGACCTTCGAGCACATGGAACTCGACGGCGTGCCCGCGGCCAAACTCACCGAGATCGCCACCGACATCGCCAAGCAATTCCGCACCCATAACCTGGCGCCGCTGGTGAGCTATATCCGCGATTCCATCGTGTATCTCCACACCTCCGAGTGAGCGCAGCGGAGCACCTCCCATCGGCGGCCGAGGGGAAGGGCCGCGGTCCCCGATGAGCCACGAGGAGCGGTTCGACGTCATCGCCTGGGCCGACGGCTCGCCCACCGGGGCCACCGTGCTTCGCCGCGTGGCCCACGCCGACGGCACCCCCCACGCCGCCCTCCACCTCTGGGTCGGCTCCTGCGACGCCGGAATCTGGCACCTCCATTTCCAGAGGCGGGCCCCCCATAAGGAGACCTTCCCCGACCTGCTCGACGCGACCGTCGGCGGCCATTTGCGCGCGGGTGAAACTTGGGAAGACGGCCTACGGGAGACGGAAGAGGAGATCGGGATCGCCGTGGACCCGAAGCGTTGCCGCCTCGTCATGCGCCGCCCCTTCGAGGTGCGCACGGGCCGCATCTGGGACCGGGAATGGCTCGAGGACTATGCGACCCGGGACGACCGGCCCCTCGCCGCCTACTCCTTCCCCGATGGGGAGGCGACGGCCCTGGTGCGGGTCCCATTCGAGGGCTTACGGCGGCTGGTTCGAGACCCCGCCGCGAAGATCCCCGCGCAGCAATGGGACGGAAAATCGACGACCCGAATCGAAGTCGGGCTTCCATCCTTCAACCCCCATTATTTCCGGGGGGATTTCCTCGAGAAGGTGCTATCGTCGCTGGAAGGGCAAGGCGGGCGCGCGTAGGGGTCGAGCCCATCAGCCGACCGATGACGCGAGGCCCCGGCTTTCGCGCGCTATTTGGGGCGATAGACGATCATGTGCTTCTCGCCCCCGCGGTCCCCGTAGCCGAAGCGCACCGGCACCTGCCCCGTCGCCTTTTCCTTGAAGTATTTCCGGAGGGCCAATGAATTGGACTTCCCGATGCTGTCGTTGGTGCCGATATAGGCGGCGAGGAAACTGCCGTAGACGCTCACCCGCGAGCCCGCCCGCTCCGCGTGCCAGGGCAGGATGCCCGTGGCGTCGGCGCACATGAAATCTCCGGCGCCGAGCATGTAGCGGCTGATGGCGGAAAAATCCGATCTCCAGGGCAGGTAGGAGGCGCCCTTGGTCATGACATCGACCTTCCCAAGCCCGAGGAGGTATTTTTCCAGTCCGGAATTGCTGTAGAAGGAGTTCTCGAGGTTCGCGCTGATATGGCGGTGCACGAAGGGGCGCCCGTCGGGGCGCAGGAAGCGCACCTCCATATTGAGGAAGGCGTGGGAGCATTTGGGGTTGAACCATCCCCCGTGGATCTTCACCCCCTTCGTCTTCTCCATGGAGGCGATCTCGGCGTCGTCGTAATAATGGAAGGTCCCGTTGGACTCGACGCGGAAGAACCGCAGCGATACGGGCGCCATGCCGAAGATGGCCGCCTCGCCGAGGGAGAAGGTGAGTTGGGCCGGCAGCACGCCGTTCTCCATGCCCCAGACGTTGTCGTAGCTATTGTCGTGCTCGGTGTAATAGGTGCCCAGGTACTTGCGCACCGTGGCGAGGGCCGTGCGGAGCGTGGCCGCGTTGGTGAGGGGCAGGCGGCGGGGGTCGCCGGCGCTCTCCAGCGAGATGGTCACGATCTCCTCGGCCAGGGGGAAGCAGGCGATGGCCACGGCCAGATCGCTGCCGCCGAAGGGATAGACGACCGTTTTGGTGTCGCCGGAGGGACGGATGCTCCTCATGAAGGGGCCGATCTTGTCGTTGTATTCGCTGCGGAAACGCTGGCGCTGGGACTCCATATAGTCGCGGTGCTTGGCGTACTCGGCCGGCGAAACCCCCGCGGGCGCTTCATTGGAAACGGCCACCAGGAAATGGTGGAGGTAACGCGCCTCGCGGATAAAATCCCTTCCCTGCGGCGCCTCCACCCCGGGAGCCTTCTTTCCGCCGCAGGAGGCGAGGATGGCCGGAAGCAGCACTGCGGCAGCCAAAAGACTTTTGCGGAACATGGGGGCCCCTGAGGTGGCGAGATTGCCAAAGTGTGGGCAGCGGCCCCGAACCATGGCTAGAATTGGGGGGGATTGTACACCGAGTTTCGGGGAATCCACTAGATTCGATTCAGGGCATCAATCGGGACCACCCCCCTAGGTTTGCCGAGAGGCCCATTCGGATCCCAAGAGGCGCTCCCCGTCAAGCGTCGCTTGGGCCGTTGGGGGCCATGGAACTTCCATCGGAAGATTCCCGGGTAGGTCACCGAGCGGGAACAAAGTTCCCCTTCGCCTCCCTCCTCCGATTCCGAGCTTTCCGTGGAATTGGAAGAAGGACGCCAGGATGGCCTAACGCATAAGGACCCCCCATGGCGCAGGAAACGAACCCCAGCTTCGCGCTGGAACAGACCGGCGAAATCATGGTGGTGCGCTTAAGCGGCTCCTTCGACACCTCCAATTGCAATCTGATGCGCACCGCCGTGACCGACGCGATGGCCAAGGGCGGGATCAAGGCCGTGGTGATGAACCTGCGCAACGTCACCAGCATCGATTCCGCGGCCATCGGGGCCCTCATCGCCCTGCGCCGCGGGTTCGTCCCGCCCGAGCGTTTCCGCCTCTGCGAGATCTCCGACCGCATCGATAAGGTCATCCGCCTTTCCCATCTCGACGGGATCTTCTTCATCGACGCCTTGGAGGAGAGCGCCAAGCATCAGGCCCTTCGGGCGTAGGGACCTCACGGCCCTATTGAACTCTAGGAGGGGCAAACCTTGGTCTCAACGGGACATTCGCCTTCCCCGGTGGCATGTAGGGAACCCCTTCGGGGCGCCGCAGCGCCTGCTTTGGAGCCCGCACGCTGATTTTTTGGTGGCGCTGAGGCGCCCCTGCGGGGTTCCCTACCTGCCACTGGGGCGGCGCCTTTCCACCATCGAGCACCGAGTCAAACGCTGGCGCATTTGAATTGGGGGGGAGAGGGGAAAACGCTTCACTTTTTCTTTTGACCTCCTTCTTTTCAGCGGAACTCCTTTGTCAACATGATGGTTTGGTTTAACACCAATCGTCTCTGGTTTCGCGGGAAATCCTCCTCGGGCGTTAGGAGAAGGGTCGGGCTTGATCCTATAATTCCGGCCTCATGACAAAGCCTTTTTACGTCACCACGCCGATCTATTATGTGAACGACCGGCCGCATATCGGGCACGCCTACACCACCGTCCTGGCGGACGTGCTCCACCGGGCCCACCGGCTTTTCGGGGACGAGAGCTATTTCCTCACCGGCACCGACGAGCACGGGCAGAAGGTCGAGCAGGCGGCGCGCAAGGCGGGGATGGACCCCCAGGCCCATTGCGACCTCTATTCCGGCCGGTTCAAGGACGCCTGGGTCGCCCTGGGCGTGTCCTACGACCAGTTCATCCGCACCACCGACGCCGCGCACAAGGCCTTCGTGCGCGAGCAGATCCAGCGGCTCTTCGACGCCGGCGACATCTACGAGAAGGAGTACGAGGGCTGGTACAGCACGGGGGAGGAGCGCTTCTTCACCGAGAAGGAACTCGTCGACGGGAAAGACCCGATCTCCCACCGCCCCGTGGAGCTCATCCGCGAGAAGAATTATTTCTTCCGCATGTCGAAATACCAGGCCTGGCTCATCGGCCATATCGAGGCCAACCCCGCGTTCATCCTGCCGGAGTTCCGGCGCAACGAGGTGCTCGGCTTCCTGCGCCAACCCCTGGCCGACCTGTGCATCAGCCGTCCCAAGGCGCGCCTGGCCTGGGGCATCCCGCTGCCGTTCGATGAAAACTACGTGGCCTACGTGTGGGTCGACGCCCTGCTGAATTACTGGTCGGCCGTCAAGGACCGGAAATGGAAGGACGGGAGCGCCGCCTGGCCCGCCACCGTGCACCTCATCGGGAAGGACATCCTCACCACCCATTGCGTCTATTGGACGACGATCCTGCGGGCCCTGGGGGCCCCGCAGCCCGAGCATATCCTCGCCCACGGCTGGTGGATGAAGGACGGACAGCGCATGTCGAAGACGACGGGCAACGTCGTCGATCCCATCGAAATGGCGGGGAAATTCGGCGCCGACGTCTTCCGCTATTACCTCATGCGCGACATGGTCGTCGGCCAGGACGGGGACTTCACCGACGCCGGGTTCGCGGCCACCCATAACGCCGACCTCGCCAACGACCTGGGCAACCTGTTCTCCCGCACCCATAAACTCGTCGAGCAGCACTTCGCCGGCGCGGCTCCGGCCCCCGCCAGGGGGAGCGAGGCCGACCGGGCCATCGTCGACGCCCTGGGCGCCCTCTTCCCCGCCGTGGAAGAGGACTTCCGCGCGTTCCGCGTCGACGCGGGGATCAAGAAGGTCATCGCCCATATCCGCGAACTCAACCGCTACATCGACGCGGCCGCGCCCTGGCGCTTGGCCAAGACCGACCTCGCGGCCACGGGGACCGTGCTCTACCACATCCTCGACGGGCTGCGCGCCGCGGCCACCCTGCTCTCCCCGGTCATGCCCGTGAAGATGGCCAAACTCCTCGAACTTCTGGGGATCCCGGGCGCGCCGAAGGGCGATTGGCAGCGGGCGGGCGCCTACCCCGTCGGCGTCCGTTTGGCCCCGGTGGAGAGCCTTTTCCCGAAGATCGAACTCGCCGCCGCGGAAATTCCCGCCCCCGCTGCGGCCCAGCCGGCGCCTCCCGCGGCCGTCAAGGCCGCCGCTTCGGAGGACGGCCTCGTCACGGTCGACGAGTTCTTCCGCACCAAACTCGTTTCGGCGAAAATCCTCGCCGCCGAACCCGTGGAGGGCACGGACAAACTCGTGAAACTCTCCGTGGACGCCGGGGAGGCGACCCCGCGGACCGTCGTCGCCGGGATCCGGCTGCACTACGCCCCCGAGGCGCTCGTCGGGCGCCAGATCGTCCTGGTGGCGAACCTCGCGCCGCGCAAACTGAAGGGCATCGAGAGCCGCGGCATGCTCCTCTGCGCCAAGATGAAGACCGAGGCCGGCGAGAAACTCGTGCTCATCGCCCCCGAATCCGACGCGGCCCCCGGCAGCCCGGTGGGCTGATGCGGGGCGGCGAAGGCGTGGAAGTTCGGGACCAGGGGGGCCGTTTCCGCCGCCAGGGGAGGCGGCTCTTCTCCCTCCTCTTCCCCGCCCATTGCGATCTATGCGCCGATGAACTCACGGAAGACGACAGCATGCGCCTCTGCCGCGCGTGCGCCCAGCGCCTCGCCTTCGATCCCCGCGAGGCGCGGTGCGCCCGGTGCGACCATCCGCTCGTCGACGACGCCTGTCCGGCCTGCGCCGTGAACCCCCTTCGCCTCGCTTCCTGCCGCAGCCTCTTCCCGAATACGGGCGTGGGGAAGGAATTCCTCTCCCACTATAAATTCCAGCGCCGGCGGGCCTACGCCCCCGTGATCGCCGCGCGCCTGGCGGAGAGCCTCGGCGATTGGGCGCGCGGATACGACCTGCTGGTGCCCGTGCCCATCGCCCGGGCCGCCCATTGGGAACGGGATTTCTGCCCGGTGACCGAGCCCGTGCGGATCCTGTCGAAAAGCCTCGGCGTGCCCTGGGCGCCGGCGCTGGTGAAGAACCGGCCCGGCTGGGTCCAGCACCTGCGGCGCCGCCGGGAGCGCAAGTCGGCGAATGAGGCCCGCTTCTCCGTGCGCGCGCCGCTCCTGCCCCCCGGCGCGAAACGGATCCTATTGGTGGACGATATCCTGACCACCGGCAGCACCCTCAACCAGGCGGCAGATCTTTTGCGCGCGGCCCGGCCCGACCTGGAGATCGACGCGATGGCGTTCGGGCGGACGGTCCTTCGGGGGAAGGGCCCCGCGGTCGCTCCCCGCGGCGCGGGGGCCTAGAAGGGATCGAACTTCACCAGGGCCCACGCGAGGATGACGAAAAGGAGCGCGGCGAGCACGAGGTCTTGGGCGCGGCTGCGCTTCTTCTTCTCTTCCTCTTCTTCGGAGACCGGTTCCGCTTCGGCGGCCTCGGCTTCATCGGTGAAGAATCCGTGCTTTTCGAGGAGGCGCACCGCATCCTCCTCGTCGTCGATGTGCACGAGGATCTCGAGGTTCTCCGTGGAGCCCATGAGGCCGGTGGTATCCGAGGGGGGTTGGAACACGCGGATCTCCTCGGTTTCCAGGAGGGACCGGATCTCGGCGTGCTCCACCAGATCGTAGGCTTCGATGACCGGGACGTATTTGGAATCGTTCGCCACGCCCCATTATATCCCGCGGGCAAAGGGGGCCCAAGCGGGCGCGACGAACGGGATGACTTTGGCGGGCGCGCGAGGTATCTTAGGGGAGCGTGGGGGGATCGATAGGGGGATCGTGGCCGCCCCGATGCGGTCGCCGAGGCCCTCACGGCGGGCCACCCGTCTTGCCGATGGTAAATTCTAACTAAGATCCCCATGATTCGCCCCGATCCGCCGCTGCGTGTTTTAGATTCAGCCCTCGACCTCATCGGGAATACCCCGCTCGTTCGTCTGAGCCGCATGGTTCCCCGCGAATACGGGTCGATCCTCGCGAAATTGGAGTTCATGAACCCCGGCGCCTCGAAGAAAGACCGGGTCGCCCGAACCGCCATCGCCCGCGCCAAGGCCGACGGCCGCCTCCGCCCGGGCCAACCGGTCATCGAGATGACCAGCGGGAACATGGGCACGGGCCTCGCGATCGTCTGCCAACTCGAGGGGCACCCGTTCATCGCCGTCATGTCTCGGGGAAACTCGGTGGAGCGCGCCACCATGATGCGGGCCTTCGGGGCCGAAGTGGTGCTCGTCGACCAGGCCGGAGGGTCCATCCCGGGGCGCGTTTCCGGGGACGATCTCGCCCTCGTCGACGCCAAGGCTCGAGAGATTTCGGCGCAGCGGGGCGCCTACCGCGTCGACCAATTTCGCGAGCTCGCCAATGTGCAGGCCCATTATGAGGGGACAGGGCCCGAAATTCTCGCCCAAACCGGGGGCCACTTCGACGCGTTCTGCGATTTTGCGGGCACGGGCGGAACCTTCATGGGCTGCGCGGCGGCCTTCAAAGAGGCGAACCCCGGGGTCCAGTGCTATCTGGTCGAACCCAGCGGGGCCGCCGCCATCTCGGGGGAACCGGTGACCCGTCCCTCCCACCAAATCCAGGGGGGCGGCTACGCCATGGGCGAGCTCCCGCTCCTCGACCGGAAGCGGGTCGACGGCTACCTCCAAGTGGAGGACGAGGAGGCCCGCCTCGTCGCCCGGCAATTGGCCGCGGAAGAGGGGCTCTTCGCCGGCTTCTCCTCGGGCGCCAACGTGGCCGCCGCGCTCCAATTGCTGCGCGGGCCCATGCGGGGAAAGACGGTGGTCACCCTCCTCTGCGATTCCGGCATGAAGTACCTCAGCACCCCGCTGTGGAACGGGTGACCCATGCCCGCCCGCGCCAAAGAAGTCTTCCAGGAGGTCCAGCAGGAGAAGAAGTACTTCCTCCAACTCCTCGACGCCGTGGAGGACGCCCTCTTCTCCATGGACCACGACGGGAAGGTGGCCTGGATGAACAAGGCCGCGGAGCGCCTGGCGGGGGAATCCCTGCGCAAATTCCACGGCAAGCCCTTCGCCGAACTTCCCGTCGACGGTCACCTGAAGGAAATCTGGAAGCGCTTCCTCGGCGGGGAGCGCATCCGCAACCTTGAAACCTGCATCACCCCCCACCCCGCGGTCGGAAAAGCCGTCCACGGCACCGGGCTCCCCGAGGCGCCGCCGTGCGCCGCCCTCATCTCCTGCTTCACGCTGGCCGACGGGGGGCGCCTCCAGGGGGGCCTGCTCTTCGTCCAGGACGTCAGCGAAGTGCGCCGCCACGCCCGCGACCGCCTGCAGAAGGATTCGGTGCACGCCCTCGCCGGCCTCACGGCCTCCCTCGCCCACGAGATCAAGAACCCCCTGGGGGCCATCGATCTCCATATCCAGCTCCTCCAGCGCCTGCTCAAGAACGCCCATTTCCCCGGGCACGGGGAGATGGACGAGATGGCCCGGGTGATCTCCGAGGAGATCCACCGCCTCGACCGCATCGTCAACGAGTTCCTCACCTCGGTGCGGCCCATCCGCGCGCGGCGCAAACCCGAGAGCCTCAACCCCATCCTCGAGGAGGTCCTGCGCCTCATGGCGCCCGAACTCGAGGCGCGCAAGGTGCGCGTGGTGGCCGATCTCGCCCCCGACCTGCCCCTCCTCCTGCTCGACCGCGACCTCATCAAGCAGGCGGTGATCAACCTCATCAAGAACGCCCAGGCGGCCATGGAGAACACGGGCCGCCCCGGCCTGCTGAAGGTGGGCACCCGGCACGCGGGCGAGACCGTGCTGCTCTCGGTCGCCGACAACGGCGAGGGCCTGCCGGCCGAGAACCTCGCCAAGATCTTCGAGCCCTTCTTCACCACCCGCGAGATGGGCACGGGATTGGGCCTCACCATCGTCCACCGCATCTTCACCGAGCACGGCGGCGAACTGGTCCTCCAATCCGAGCCCGGGCAGGGCACCGATTTCCGAGTGGAATTCCCCCTCCACGAGGCCGCCCCCCGCCTGCTCGCCTCCCCCCCGCCCGATAGGACTCCCCGAGGATAACCCATGCATCTCGTCATCGACGTCGGCAACACCAACATCGAATGCGGCGTATTCCCCGCCGAGAAGGGCGCCTTCGACCTCAAGGCCTCCTTCCGGCTCTCCACGCCCAAGATCATCACCACCGATGAGCTGGCCGCGAACCTGCGCAGCCTGCTCCATTATAACGGGATCAACCACGCGCACCTCACCCGCGCCGTCTTCTCCTCGGTGGTGCCGCCGCTGAACCACAACATCACGAAGATGATGGATTCCTATTTCGGCCTCCCCATCACCCGAATCACCCACCAGCATTTCCTCGACTTCACCGTCCAGTACGAGCCCGCCACCGACGTCGGCATCGACCGCCTCGTGAACATCCAGGCGGCCCTCGCGCTCTACGGGGCCCCGGCGCTCGTGGTGGACTTCGGCACGGCCACCACCCTCGACGTGCTCACCGACGACCGCCGCTATATCGGGGGCCTCATCATCCCCGGCCTGGCCGTGAGCCTCGACTCCCTGGTGCGCAACACGAGCCAGCTGCCCCGGGTGGAACTCGACTACCCCAAGCGCATCGTCGCCCGCAATACCCGCGAGAATATGCAGAACGGGGTCTATTACCTCAACGCCTACGGCATCGACGGGATGATCCGCGCCATCAAAGAAGAGAACTTCCCCGGGCAGGAAGTGAACCTGGTGGCCACGGGCGGCCTCTCGGGCTATATCACCCGGGCCATCCACCAGCCCATGAAACTCGAGCCGAAGCTCCAATTGATGGGGATGAAGATCCTCATGGACCGCCTGCCCTGACCCTCCCGGGGCCGTGGGCCCAGGTTCCCCGCGCGGCCGAGGGCCCCCGCCGTCAGTGGTAGGTGCTGTAGAGGCTCTTGACCTGGAGCAGGGCCTCGAACTCCGACCGCGAGAGCGGCTTCTGGGGATGGACTTCGATCGTCGCCGGCCGCCCCGGCATCAGATGGAAGAACCGGTCGGAAAACCGGCCCCCGATTTCCCCGAGTTCGAGCCAGACCCAGAGCGCGGGCTTCTCGCAGCTGACTTCGACCCGGAAGCCGCCGGGCGCCTCGCGCACGGCGTAGCGGAGTCCGGGCTCCTGGAGATCGAGGTGCTTGGGCCGCGCGAAGGTGGCGAGGTTCGAGGAGAGGATCTCCCCTCCGGCTTCCAGGTCGGCCACGAAGAGGACCGAATGGGCCGCTCGCCCCTCCATCGCTCCCGAGAGGTCGACCTTCTTCGCCATGCGATTCGCCAAGGCCCCCACGGCCCCCTCGGCCTGCCCTTCCGCGAGGGCCTTTCCGTACAGATCGATTAGCCGCCAACGCAGGACACCCTTCACCGGGCGTCGGTGGTCGTTGGTGAGGTGGATTTCGACGGTCTTCGCCGCGGCGTCCTCCACGAGGGAGAGGAGCACCGGCGCGTTGAACCGGCGCGCCAGATAGTGCAGCCCCTTCCAGTTCCCGAAATAATCGATGCTCGACCAGCTCGCCACCGGCCAATTGTCGTTGATCTGCCAGTAGAGCGTCCCCATGCCCCGGGGCATCTGACGGCGCCAATGCTCGACGGCGTACTTCATGGCCATGCCCTGGAGGATTTGGGAGACCCAGAGTTGGTCATCGAATCGGCCCGGCAGTCGGAACCAGTCGAGCAGGTAGGTGAGGATCGTGGCATTTCCGATGCCCGAGCGCTGGTGGTGCTCCATGACGCGCGCGGTGATGTTGCGGTCCGATGGGTCGGTGTAGCCGCGCACGATGCGGGGCTCGGGGAACGACTGGAAGCCGAACTCGCTATTGAAGCGGTGCGTGCAGGTGCGGTACCACTCGAACGGCTGCTTGCCGTGCCAGACGGTCCATAAATGGGCGTCGCCCGAATCCGGGTTATTGAAATCGGTGCGCTTGCCCACGGGGGTGTGGGGGCTCCCGGGCCAATAATCGCGCCCCGGGTCGAGTTCGCCCACCACGGCGGGGAGGAGCTTGTCGAAGAGTTTCCCGTAATCGGCCCAGCTCATGGTCCGTTCCGTCCACTTCTCGCCCACGAGGCCCTGCTCGAGTTCGTTATTGCCGCACCACATCGCGAGGCAGGCGTGGTGGCGCAGGCGGCGCACCTGATCCTTCGCCTCCGCCCTCACGTTTTCGAGAAACGCGGGGTCGAAGGTCGGGTAGGTGGAGCAGGCGAACATGAACTCCTGCCAAACGCAGATCCCCAACTCGTCGCAGAGGTCGTAGAACAGGTCGTCCTCGTAGATGCCGCCGCCCCAGACGCGCAGCATGTTCATATTGGCGTCGGCGACGCTCTCGAGGAGCGAGCGGTACTGGGCGGCTGTCGTTCGGGTGACGAAGGCGTCGGTGGGGATCCAATTCCCGCCCTTGGCGAAGAACGGGGCCCCGTTGACCTTGAATTGGAAGGTTTCGCCGTACTTGTCCTTATGGCGGTCCAAACCCAATTGGCGGAGCCCGATGCGCCTGGTTTGCCGGTCGATGGAGCGGCCCTCCTGGAGAAGCTCCACCTCCACCTCATAGAGCGGCTGGCCGCCCAGGCCCTTCGGCCACCAAAGTTCCGGTTTCGCCACGGGGAGGCGGAGCCGGCAGGCGCCCTTTTTCACCGGGCCCTGTTGGGTGGCGACGGCCTTTCCATCCTTCACAACCCTGGCGCGCACCTCGCATGGGGCCTTGCCGATGGCCCCGATTTGCGCAATGCATTCCAGTTCGACCCTCCCCTTTCCATGGCGCTGGGCGATCCGCACGTCGTCCAGGCGCGCGCCATCCCACGCCTCGAGGCGGAGATCTCGCCAGATGCCCGCGGTCACGAGCACCGGCCCCCAATCCCAGCCGAAATTGCACGGCTGCTTTCGCAGATAGGCCCGGCCCTTGATCTCGAGGGGGCCGCCCCAGCCAGGCAGCGCCCGCGCTTTCTGCCGGCGGCGCACATAATCGACGGCCGATTCGAAGCGCACTTCGATGGCGTTGCGCCCGGGGCGCAACGTTTTTTTCACGTCGAAGATCCAGGTGCGGAACATATTGTCGGCCTTTCCGACGAGCTTCCCGTTGATCCGGACGGTGGCGAGCGTGTCCAAACCATCGCAATGGAGGACGATCCGCTGGCGCGCCAGGAGCGCCGAGTCGACCTCGAAGTCGCGCCGGTAGGTCCACGCGCGCTCCCCGATCCACTGCACCGAGAGTTCCCGGTCGCGCACGAAAGGGTCCTCCAATTTACCGGCGGCCATCAAATCGGTGTGGACGCACCCCGGCACCGTCGCGGGAACGGCCTCGTCTTTTCCGCTGAGCGTCCAAGCGCCGCCGAGATCGAGGGTGGAAACCATGGAGGACCTCCGTGCCGGGATGGGATGGGCACGGGGCATTTTAAACGGGATCGGGCCGGGAGGGGGATGCCGCGGCGGGCAAGGGGGATATCTTTTTCGGCAAGGACCCCCGAGTGGCGGAGGGGGGGTGGCCGAAGGCCGCCTTGAACGCCCGGGAAAAATGGTAGGGATTGGCGAATCCCAGGGCGGCGGCGCTCTCGTGCACGCTGAAGCCCTCCTCGAGCAGGTCGCGGGCGCGCTCCAGGCGGAAGCGACCGAAGACCCTGGCCGGGCTATCGCCCATGATGCGCCGGCAATGGAGGGTGAAGGTGCGCTCGGGGAGATTGAAGGACCGGGCCATCGCTTGCAGGCCCAATCGGGTGCCCAAACTCCGCTGGAAGAGCCCGATGAGCCGCACGCGGAAGCCCTGCTCCCCCGTGACGTGGCGGAAGCCCTCGTCGAGGGCGAGGGGCGGCATCAGGCGCATGAAGCTCCAGAAAAAATCGGCGGTGAGGACGTCGAGGAGCGCGTGGGCGAAGGGTGCCTCGTTGGCCGACTCGGCGGCGAGGCGGGCGAAAATCCCCTGGAAGCGGTCCCCCTTCCCCCGCAGCACCTGGTGCTCGGGCCGGCTCAAGGGGGAGAAGATGTTCCACGACTGCTCCTCCCCCGGACGCGGGAAGGTGAAGCGCAGACTATGGTAGCGAAGGCCGCGGTCGCAGAAATCCTCGTGGGCGTCGCCGGGCTTCACCAGGAGGAGGTCGCCCTCGCCGAGGTGGAGGTCCGCCCCGCCGAGGCGGCAGCGGTAGCGGCCCGCCTCCACCGCGATCACCTCGTAGTGCAGGTGGCGGTGGGGCGCGAAGCGGAAGGGCCCCTTGAAGGAGAGTTGGCCCCAATCCGAGAAGCGGGGATGGGCGGCGCCCGGCGTCGACGGCCGCTCCCAATAGCGGGCCCGCAGCGAGCCCTGGTCCAGTCGGCGGTGCGGCTCCCGGCCGCTGCGTTTGGCGCGGCTCACTTATTTGGCCGCGTGGATCTCTTTCTCGAGTTCGAGGTAGAAACGCTGCTCTTCGGCGTCGCCCTGCTCTTCGCCCGATCGCGCCAGGTTCCGCAGCGTGCGGGCCACCATCTCCCATGCCCCCGCGCCGCGGGCCAAACTGCGCCGGCCCTCGGGGAGCGTGAGGCAGATTTCGTTGATCTCCGCGGGCCCCAGGAGTCGCCCGCCCCGGAAGCAATCGAAGACGAGCACCTGGCCGCTCCAGACCGCCGTGGCGTAGAAATGGCGCGGGGTGGGGAGGCCCTGGAGCGTGAACCCTAGCCGGTCGCAGACGAGGATGGCGATGAGGGTGAGCGCGAGGGGAAGGCCCCGCCGACTCTCGAGCACGCGCATGAGGTTGGAATGGTCGGGGTGGTGGTAATCGCTCTCGGCGCCGCGAAGCCCCTTGAGGCGGAAGAGGAAATCGACCACGCTTTCGGGGCTGGCGCTCAGGCGCTCCCGGCGGAACTCCTCGGCGAGGGCGTCGAGCCGCTCGGGAAGCGCTAGGGCGGATGGGCCGCTGGCGAGCCAAGCCAAGCCCGTCATGGCCTTCTCGAGGCGGGCCAATTCCCCCATTTCCCCCAACCAGGAGAACCACGTGCCGAGGAATTGTTCTCGGCGGGCCCCGCGCAGGATGATCTGGAATTGGCGCCCGGCCTCGGGGCTCAGCGACGCCAAATGGGGCCGGGCCCGGGACTCGAGCGCCTCGCCCAATTGGGCCAGGGCCCGGGAGAGCTCCTGGCGCACCGCGGGCGCCTCGTCGTCGAGGAGGGAAAGGGCGGCCTTGAGCCGGGCGTCATCCATGCGATGAAATTATAAGCTTTTGGGATGGAGGGGGACAAATTCCCAAAAATCCCCTGGAGTCGGGGGCGGTTTCCCACGGCCGCGCTCGCCGGCCCACCCAGGCTCAAAGGGCCCGCGTTCTTGAACTCCCCCGGTTTATAAGGGAAACTTGACCCCATGGAGATCCAACCATGCGTTCAACCCGAGGCGTTTTTTTCCTGCTTGCGCTGGCGCTCGCGTCCTTCCTCCTGATGGGCGCCACCAAATCCCGGGAGGGAACGGAATGGGATACGGCCTATTGGTACAACGCCAATGACTCGAAACTCCCCCGGGTGCTCCTCCTCGGCGATTCGATCTGCAACGGCTACCAGACCCTCGTGCGCGACGAACTCGCCGGGGTGGCCTACGTATCGTTTTGGGCCACCTCCAAGTGCGTGGTCGACCGCTCCTACCTGAAGCAACTCACCTATATCCTCGAGGAGTACGACTACGCGGTCATCCATTACAATAACGGCCTCCATAGCCTGAACACCGACCGCGCCGATTGGGAGGCGGGCCTGCGCGCCGCCCTGAAACTCATCCGCGAAAAGGGGAAGGGGGCCAAACTCATCTGGGCCACCTCCACCCCGCTGAAGGATCCGGCCCTCACCGAGAAGGCGAAGGAACTCAACGCCATCGCCGCCCGCGTGGTGAAGGAACAGGGAATCCCCACCGACGACCTCTTCGCCCTGATGGACCCCCAAGATCGGAACAAGCTCTGGAGCGACACCTACCACTACCACATGGAAGGCCGAAAGATGCAGGCCAAGCAGGTGGCGGATAGCATCCGCGAGAGCCTCGGCGGGAAGACCGCCACGGCCACCGAGGCCCGGGCCGCCCTGGCCTCCGCCGCCAGCGAGACGGGCCCCGACGGGAAACTCGAGACCGTGAAGGCCGGCTCCAATCTGCTCGCCAATGGCGGCTTCGAAGCCACAGGCGGCTGGAGCGTCTACCCGCCCAAACCCGAGGCGGGCACCTTCGCCCTCACCGAGGAGAACGCGCGGTCCGGCAAGAAATGCGCCAAGATCACCACCCTCACCATGATGCAACTCGTGAATTACCGACCGCCGCTCTCGGCGGGCACGAGTTACCGCTTGCGCTTCCAGGCCCGCGCGGAGAAGCCCGGGAAAATCACCGTCCACCTGCGCACCCAGAAGCCGCCCTACCAGATGTACGGGGAACAGCAGCCCGAATTGACGGCCGCTTGGAAGGAATACGCCGCCGACCTCACGACGCCCGAGGGATTCAAGCCCGAGGATTTCGTGCTCCTCTTCAACCTCCCCCCGGGGAACACCTTTTATTTCGACGACGTGATCATCGAAAAGAAATAGCCGGGCCCCCGAAGACCCTTTGGGCGTTCCCCGAGAGGAGCGCTTCGAGTTCTTCTTCCGTCAGATCGGAAGCGATCGCCTTCCCCAATTGGTGGGACAGGCTGAAGAAATGCGCGTCCGAGCCCCAGAGGATCTTGTGGGCGCCCGCCCCCTTGACCAAGCGTTCCACCAGTCCGCGGGGGGACTTGCTCAAACAGGTATCGAGGAAGACATTGGGATGGGCCTGTGCCAGCCGGAGATAGGCCTCCACATTCTGGGAGCCCGCATGGGCCGCGATGGCGCGCATGCCCGGCCACCGGGCGGCGAGCGCCCCGATCTGGTCGAGTTCGGGCCCGCCCCAGGTATGGAAGAGCACGGGAAGGCCGCGCTCATGGGCGATGGCCCAGAGGGGTTCGAATCCGGGATGATCGTAGGCATACCCGTTCCCGTTATGGAGTTTGATCCCCCGGAAGCCCTCGCCGAGGCGCTGCTGCGCCTCGCCGCGGATGCGCGCGCCATCGTCGGGTAGCACGGAAAAATAGCCGAGGATTCGGCCGGGATGGCGCTCCATGGCTTCTCGGACCCGGTCATGGCCCCAGACCAACGATTCCCAATCCCACTTCATGCAGTGCATGTGGCTCACGGCGATGCGCGCCACGCCCAGGCGATCCATCTGCCCCACCAACAGGGGGGGATCGGTGCCGGGAATGGCGAAACCGTAGCGTCCCAGGTGCCCGTGCACGTCGAAGATCCCGGGAATCGGGATGGGGAGCCCCTGGCGCAGGGCGGCCAACGCGGCGCTCATCGGCGTATCTCCGCGGCCAGGCGGGCGAAATTTTCCGAGGCGATCAGGCTTTTCTCGGGCATGGGAATGTCGGCGTAGGCCAAATAACCAAGGGCGGCGCCGGCTTCGGCCTCCGGAAAGCCCGTCCCGAACAGAAGACGGGAGGCGAGCCCATGCCCGATGAGGAACTCGATCCCCCCATGGACGCACCACGGAGAACCGAGGCAAAGGTAGATATTGGAGAAGGCCTTCAGCAGCGCGACCACCGACCGCATCGCAGTGTAGGGAACTCCCGAAACCATGAAGGGAAGCCCCGGATACCGCTCCGCGAGTTCGCCCACTCCCGTCAGCGCCACCTGTTCCATCTGGCAAAAGACGGGAAGCTTGCGGTCGGCCAAGGCGCCGAAGAGCGCATCGGCGCACCAGGGTTCGGTACTCCAAGCATCCGGTTCCGGCCGGATCCAGGCGGCACCCGCGCCCCGACGCAGCGCCTCATCCACCTGCGTGCCCTCAGGGGGGAGTTCGCTGCCCGCCGAGGGCGCGACGGCGGGACAGGGGACCATCCCCGGTCGGCCCTCCACCATCCCGTAGAGCCGGTCGTTATCGTAGGGAAGGTCGGCGGCCCGATTGGGGACCCCGTAACGGAAGAGGCCACCGCTTATTCCCAGGCGCCGCCACTGGCCTTCCACATCATCGGCCGAAATGAAAACCCCGCTTCCCGGGGCGCACGGCCCCAGGGCGGCTTGGGCATCGAAGAGCTTAACAGAGTCCATGGCTGTTTATCGGATGGGTTCCCATCGGGCGAAAGGGGGCGGGCCGCTACGCTCAGGCCGCCCGGCCCGGTTTCGCATGGCGCAGGGCGACCTTCCGGTAGGCGGCCGCATAGGCCTCGATCTGCTCGGGCCGGTCGTGCTTGAACCAGGGTACGCCGAAGCAGAGTTCGCGGATATTCTCCGCGTGGGGGAGGGTTCCCGACCCCTGGCGCACGTCGCGCTGGCCGAAGGCGATAACAGTGGGTTTCCCCTGGTTGAAGAGGTCGGCCTTGTGGAAGACGGGGTGCACGTGGAGCGGGGCATTCGCCCCCGGCCCGCATCCCGCCACGCCCTCTTGGGCGACCTCCGCGCAGAATTCGGCGCAGGAAAGGCCGCCGAGTTCGCCGCCGCGGTAGAGGCCGCGGGGAAAGTACCAGCCGCCCATCGTCGAACCGTCCTTCCCGTCGATGCGGTGGGGGGCGATGCCGGGTACGCCGTCGAGCAGGCCCCAAAAGCGGTTCATGGCGCGTTGGATCTCGGCGATGCGCGCGTCGTAGTACTTCAATTGCACGCGGCCCATGGCCGAGCAGGTCTGGTTCATGCGGTGCTTGGCCCCGCTCAAAGGGATGCCCGCGAACTCGGCGAGGGCGGGGTCGGTGATGGCCGAGTCGGCCGCGTTCCAGCGGGTGGCGACGCCGGTGCGCTCGTAATGCCCGTAGGAGATGCAGCGCTCGTAGAGCCTCCGGTCGTCGGTGACCATCATGCCCGCTTCCCCGGCGGCGAAGCATTTGCCCGCCATCATGCTCATGCCCGCGATATCGCCGAGGGTGCCGACCTTGCGGCCGCGGTAGCGGGCCCCATGGGCGTGGGAGGCGTCTTCGACGACCTTCACGCCCCGGCGGCGGGCGATCTCCATGATGGGGTCCATATCGCAGGGGTGGCCCGCGTAATGGACGACCACGATGGCCCGGGTGCGGGGACCGATACGGTGCTCGATGTCGGCGGGATCGATGCAGAGCGTCACGGGATCGATATCGGCGAAATGCACCGAGGCGCCGAGGGCCAGGGCCGAGGTGCAACTGGCCCAATAGGTCATGCTGGGGCAGATGACCTCGTCGCCGGCCCCCACCCCGCAGGCCCAGAGCGCCGCCTGGAGGCTGGCGGTGCCGTTGCAATAGCCCAGGGCGTATTTCACGCCGTTCCAAGCGGCCCACTCCTTCTCGAATTCCTTCGTGACGGCGGTGCCGCTCATGGCGCCCTGGCGCAACACCGCGAGCACGGCCTCTTCGTCCTCCCGCGTGATGATGGGCCAGGTGAACAGGTCGCCGGGGTCGAGGGTCACGGTTTTTTCGGCGGGAACCGGGCGGAGCGTGGGATTCATTTTTTTTCCTTCCCCCGGGCGGGGGGCTTGTTAAAATCTTTAAAATGACCTATGCTTTACATGTATAGAGCAAATCTAGTATAGACCGGGAGGTAATTGATGTCAAGCTCCACCATGGCGAAAAAAACTTCCCGGGCCCGCACACCCGACGATATCGCCGCCTTGGCGCGGCATTTCGGGCTTTCCCGGTCGGCCGTCTCCTATATCCTGAATGGAAAATGGGTCCAGCGGCGCATCGGCGCGGCGACGGCCGCAAAAGTGCTCGATTACATCAAGGAGACGGGCTTCCAACCCAATATCCTCGGCCTCGCCCTGCGGGGAAAAACAGTCAAAGAAATCGCCATCGTCCTGCCGACCGAGCCCTACGACCACCACAAGGAAGCTTATTTCCGTCTCCTGAAGAGTCTCGAGGCCCGGGGCCGCACCTATGTCGTGCTGCCGACGACCGACGCCCAACTCCCCGAAACGGTCCGATTCCTCAAGATGTACCGGGTGAAGCAGCTCGTCATCTTCGCCGCGGGCATGGACGCGGTCCACCGGAAGGCCTGGTTGGATTTCCTGGGGAACACCGCCGCGATCCCGGCGATCCTCTATGATTTCCCCTTCGAAGCCCTCGATGCCGGACCCTTTCTCGAGGGCGGCGATCGCGTCGCGATCGGCATCGACCGGGCCGAGGCCCGTTCCCTGGTTCTCTCCGCCCTCGTGGCTAAAGGCTACCGCCGCCTTTTACTGCCGCAATCCTGGTTCGATCGGCAGCGCACGCAGATCCCGCCGGGCATCGAAAGCGTCCCCTACTCCCTGCCCGTGCGCGTCGAAGGCGACACGCTCGCCGCTTGGGGGGATCGCCTGGCCGAAACCCTTCAGGGGGCCCTCGGGGATGGAACGCCACTCGTTGCCTTCGTCCCCGACGACAAACTTTCTTGGGCGGCCATCCATTCTCTGCGGAGGAAGGGCGTGTGCGTTCCGCAAGACCTTTCCCTCTGCTCCTGGGACGGCCTGGAAGAGAGCGCCTTTTTTTCCCCGTCCCTCGCCACCCTCGCGATTCCCCACGCGCCCATGCTCGCCGCGGTGGTCGATTGGTTGGGCGGCGCTCCCATGGGGCCGCGCATAAAACTCAAGGCGCACCTTCGGGAGGGCGACTCGCTGCCGCCAGCGGGGGGCGATCCGCCCGCCGCGAAGGGCGGTTCGAACCAAGGCCGAATTTCGGGCGGGAGGATGCCATGAAACCGATTTGGAAACCCGATGCCGCCGAAGCCGCGCGCTTCGAAACCGAACTCGCGGCCCTCGCCGAGAAATCGGGGAAAGAGACCGGGTTCCTCCACGGGGTCGTAGGGCTCGTCCTCGCCGAATCGTCGCTGGCCCCCTGCACCGCGCTCTCGCGGCTGCGGTGGCTCCTGGATCCCGGCGACGGGGTCGCCTTGACCCATTTCCAACCCGCGCTGGATGCCCCGGCCCTCGCGGCGCATGTCATCGATCCCCGCGAGCTCGTGCTCGACTTCATCCATCGGAAATCCTCCCTCTCCCGCGAACTCCTGGGCGCCATCCACGGGGGGATGTGCCGGGGCGACGCCGGGCGCGACCCCCGCGGGCCGTCTTCCCGCCTGGAGGATCTCACCCAGGAGCGCATCCTCCAGGAGATGAAATGGTGGATCGTCGACCTCAAATTCCCCGCCTATTATTTCCAGACCACCCCTCCCGCGGAGATCGCCAAGCAGATCCTCACCAACCGCCTCTATGAGATGCAGGGCGCCGATTCCGAATCCTACGCCCGCATGAAGATCCATTACCGCTCGCCCTCGGGCACCTCGGTCATCTGGGCGCACCGGGAGCGGGTGGACGAGGTCGAGCGCGAGATCGAGGACGGCCTCGCGGCCTCGGGCGCCACCCTCGACCTGGCGATGTACACCCACGACCACCTGCACCTCTTCCTCCTGGAGTCCGGGAAGGCCGAATCATCGGACGGATTCGAGGCGGCCCTCCCCGCCAGCCTCCGCCACCACCTCGACGGCGGACGCATCGCCCGTTACCGCGAGATCTGGGAGCGGGCCCGCGCCGTGGGCGGGATGGTCGTCTCGCGCTCCCGGAAGGCGGAGACGGGCGAATGGCGCACGATGTTCGCCTTCCCGCGCAAGCACCTGCGCCCCTTCCTCTCCCACGTCTCCCGGGCCCTCGCGCGCCTCGGCATCCCCGTGACGCGGAAATACTGCGCGCTCTTCGGCGGCCTCCAACCGATCCTCATCATCTCGGTGTACTCCCTCGCCGAAGTGCCCCGGGGCGCGGAGGAGGAGATGGACGCCTTCCGCCTCCTCGGCGACAACGCGCTCGCCCCCCACGTCGCCGGGGGCGCCCTCTCCGCGGAAGAGGCCGATTTCCTCCAGGCCGCCGCCCTCTACACCCACCAATTCCTGCGCACCCGGGACCCCGCCTTCGACCTCCTGTCGAAGCGCTTCGCCGGGGACGGCGAACTGCAGGAAGTCCTGCGCACCCTCGGCCGGCGCATGGACAAGGACCGCTTCCCCCCGGCCTTCGTTTTCAAGACCTTGGCCGACCACCCCGAACTCGCCCGGGCGCTCTTCGCCCTCTTTCAGGCGCGCCTGTCGCCGCGCGGTGAAAACGGGGAACTCGGGGCCCGGGAACGGGTCCTGGCGATGATGCGCGACCTCTCCCTCAGCCATCCGGAGGGGCTCGTCTTTCAGGGGGCGCTGGCGTTCGCCGAGGCGATCGAACGCACGAATTTCTTCCTGCCCCAGAAGAACGCCCTCGCCTTCCGCATGAAGCGGGGGTTCCTCGCCGGCATGGACTATGGCGGCGAGCCCCACGGGGTCTTCTTCATCGTCGGAAGGAATTTCCTCGGCTTCCACGTCCGCTTCAAGGAGATCGCCCGGGGGGGCGTGCGCATCGTGCGCTCGCCCACCATCGAGGAGTACGCACGCAACGGCGCCACCCTCTTCGAGGAGTGCTACCATCTGGCGTCCACGCAGGACAAGAAGAACAAGGATATCCCCGAGGGCGGCGCCAAGGGGATCCTCCTCCCCGCCTTCGGCTGCGACGCGCCGCGGGAGGTCTTCCAGGATTACGTCGACGCGCTCCTCGACCTGCTCCTCCCCGCCCACGCGGACAAGATCCGCGGGTTCCAAGAGGAGATCCTCTTCCTCGGGCCCGACGAAGGCACCGCCGACTCCATGGACTGGGCCTGCGAGCGGGCCCGCGACCGGGGCTACCGCTGGTGGAAGGGGTTCACCACCGGCAAGAGCGGCGCCCTCGGAGGCATCTCCCATATCGACTACGGGATGACCACCCACGGGGTCCACACCTACGTGCTCTGCCTGCTCGAGCGCCTCGGCCTCGACGAGGCCTCCCTCACCAAGATCCAGACCGGGGGCCCCGACGGGGACCTCGGCGGCAACGAGATCCTGCTCTCGCGGGACCGCACCCTCGGCGTCGTCGACGGCGACGGCGTCCTCTTCGACCCCGACGGGCTCGACCGCGGCGAACTCATGCGGCTGGCCCGGGAACGCCTCGCGAGCTCCCATTTCGACGCGAAGCGCCTCGGGCGGCGCGGGTTCAAGGTCGGCGTGAAGGACCGCGGCGTCACCCTCCCCGACGGCACCCTCGTCGCCTCGGGAACGGCCTTCCGAAACCAATTCCACCTCGACCCCCGGGCCCGCGCCGATCTCTTCCTGCCCTGCGGCGGGAGGCCGCGCTCCATCGACAGCGTGAGTTGGCCCCAATTGCTCGATGAACGGGGGATCCCGAAGTTCCGCTGGATCGTGGAGGGGGCCAATCTCTTCCTCACCCAGGAGGCCCGCCTCCAATTGGAGAAGCGCGGCGTGCTCGTCTTCAAGGACAGTTCCACCAATAAGGGGGGGGTGACCTCCTCCTCCCTCGAGGTGCTCGTCGGCCTGGCCCTCACGGACGCCGAGTTCGAGCGGGACATGGTGTCGGCCGGGCCCCGGCCGCCCGCCTTCCGCGCCCGCTACGTCGCCGAGATCGTCGAGCGCATCCAAGAGAACGCCCTGCGAGAGTTCGATTGCCTGTGGCGCATGCGGGAGAAGACGGGGCGCCCGCTCTCGGAGCTCTCCGACCGCCTGAGCGAGAAGGTGAACGAACTCACCGACGATATCGAGGCCTCCGATCTCTTCGACGATCCGGCGCTCCGCCGCGCGATGCTTTCTCTCCACGCGCCCCGCTGCCTCGTCGCCGCCATCGGCCTGGAGGCCCTGCAGGAGCGCCTCCCGGTACATTACCAGCGCGCCATCCTCGCCCGCGCCATCGCCAGCCGCTTCATCTACGAATCCGGGATCGAACCGGGCTACGAAGATTACCGGCGCTATTACGCGCGGCTTAAAAACGGCGGGGACGCGGCGCGCCCCTAGGCTTCCACCCAGACCAGCCGGTCTTCCCGGAGATCCCGCTCGCCGTCCCAGCGGTAGGCGCAGAGCCGTCCCCCGACGGCCACGCTCCAATCCAGGCAGGCGACCCGCGGCGAGAGCAGGCGCGGGACGCCCTGCATCCAATAATGGCCGAAGAAGATCGGGGGAGCGTTCTCGGATGGGCGCGTGAGGCTCGGGATCAGGCCGGGGGGGATGTCCCCCAGCGCGGCCCGCTGCCCTTCCTCGACGTGGTAGAGGCCCGCCGGGTCGACCGGGCGTTCCCTGGGAAGCCACCATTTAAGCCTCGCGCGTCGGCGCAGGTGCCCCTCCTTATCCGCAAGCGCCAGGGCGCCCGGCAGGGGAGCCTCGGGACCCTTGAGGCAATCCTCCAGGGCGCGCCAAGCGGGGCTCCCGGTGCGATGGGTTTCCCGCATGAACACGTCGTCGACCCCGCGGGGGGCGAGGAGTTTTTGGAGGAGGTCGAGGCTCTCGGGGATCCAAGCGGCGTGGACGGCGCAAAACCCATCCCCTTCGAGGAACAGCGGCAGGGTGCGGAACCAAGCGAGCATCTTAGCCCAGCGCGCCCGGCGTCCCTCGGCCTCCGCCCCGCCGCCGCCCGCGTGGGCCTCCGTCGGCATGGAAAAATCTTCGAGCGTTTTCCGGTGCTGCGCCAGGTGGACGGGCGTGTGCGACCGGAGGGCTCCGCCCGCCCCGTCGGAACTCGCCCAAGCGAGGGCGTTGTACTCGTGGTTCCCCATGAGGCAGCCCGCCGAGCCGGCCTCGACCATGGCGCGCACGAGTTCCAGGGTCCGGCGGACTTCGGGTCCCCGGTCGACGAGGTCGCCGAGGAAGAGCGCCCGGCGGTCGGGGTGGCGCCACGCGCCGCCGCCCTCGCGGTAGCCGAGCTTGGCGAGCAGCCGCGACAGGGCCGCGGCGTGGCCGTGCACGTCGCCGATGAAATCGAGGGGCGGGTTCACTTCGCCTTGCGGACGAAGATGCTGAAGGGGGCCTGGCGCAGCATCTCCATCCACCAGGAGACCAGTTTGCGGTCGAAGGCCCACCAGGCGAAATGCTTGAAGACGGCGAGCACCTGCATGGTCGGCAGGTCGAAGTTCACCACGCCGCGGCTGATCTCGATGATGATGGCCCGCCGGAAGGCGACGGCCTCGGGCGTGAGGCGCTTGGGGGGGACGATGCGGTACTTGTTCCACACGATCTCGCGCAGCACCCGCCTCCGGCGGGCGTCGAGGCCGAAGCCCGCCGCGTTCTTCTGGAGCACGTCGATCGACTTGGCGAACACCCCGCGCCCCTTTCCGTGGCGGCGGGCGACGCTATGCTCGTGCAGGAGCGCGATGTAATAGAGGAAGGCCCGGTCGTACTTCACCCGCTCGCGGTCGAGCAGGTGGCAGGCGAAGGCGTAGATGCGCAGATGGTGGTTGCGCTCCTCCTCGTGCCGATAACCCCGGATCGTGCGGAAGAGCAGATCGGCCTTGTCGGCCAGGGCCGACTTGGGCAGGGAAGGGACGAGGAGGTTCTTCGCCATTACTGGTTCTGGAGCAGGTCTCCCAGGGTGATCCGGCTGCGGGCCTCGCCGGTGTACTTCTCGACGTCTTTCTTCTCTTCGTGGGTCAGGAGTTCCTTGATGGAGAGCGAGATCTTCTTCGTGCTCTCATCGATGGATTGGATGAGGAAGCGCACCTTCTGGCCGACCTTCACCACATCTTCGGTGTTCGCCACCTTCTCGCGGCTGAGCTGGGAGATGTGGCAGAAGCCCTCGAGGTCTTCGTTGAGCTTCACGCCGGCGCCGTTCTCGTTGACGCGCACGACCTCGCCCTCGATCACGCCGCCGACGCCGTAATTGACCTTGAGGTCTTCCCACGGGTTGGCGGTCTTCTGCTTGAGGCCGAGTTCGATGCGCTTCTTGCGCGTGTTGACCTGGAGCACCTTGGCCTCGATCTCCTGGCCCTCGGCGAACATGTCGGCCAGGCGCGTGCGGTCGCTCGACCAGCTGATGTCGCCGATGTGGATGAAGCCCTCGTACTCGGCGTCGACCGTGAGGTAGACCCCGGCCTTGAGCACCGAGCGCACCGTGGCCTTGACCAGCGTGCCCACGGGGTAGCGCTGCTCGAGGTTGTCCCAGGGGTTGGGCGCGGCGTCCTTCATCGACAGGCTCACCTTGCGGGTGGCGATGTCGATGCCGAGGAGCTTCACGTCGACCTCCTCGTTGACCTCGAGGATCTCGTTGGGATGGTTGATGCGGCGCGTCCACGACATCTCGGAGATGTGGAGCAGGCCCTCGACGCCGTCGGCGACCTCGACGAAGGCGCCGAAGGTCTCGAGGTGGCGCACCGTGCCCCGGAGGACGGTGCCGGCCGGGAAGGCCGCGGCGAAGGCGATGAGCGGATCGGCATCGAGCTCCTTCTTGGAGATCTCGATCTTGCGGTGCTCGGGGTCGAGGAGGATGATCTTGGATTGGAGGCGGTCGCCGCGCTTCAGCAGGTCGGTGAGCTTCACCCCGCGCTTCCACGCGGCGTTCTTCGGGCGCAGGATGGCCGTCACGCCGGCGTCGAGTTCGACGAAGGCGCCGAACTCGGTGATGTTGACCACCACGCCCTCGACCAGATCGCCCACGAAGGCGTGCTGGAAGAAGTCGACGGCGGCCTCGGCCTGCTTCTTCTCGAGGATCTTGCGCCGCGACACGACGAGCTTCTGGTCGGCCTTGAACTCGAGGATGAGAAACTGGCCTTCGCTGCCGGTGACCACGTCTTCCTTGTTCACGCGGCGCACGTCGTACTCGCTGTAGGGGCAGAAGGCGTCGTTGCCGAAGATATCGACGATGAAGCCGCCCTTGATGGCCTCTTTCACCACCCCGGTGACGGGCTCGGCGCGGGTGAAGAAGTCTTGGATCTTGATGAGGCCGCTGCGCTTGTCGGCCTCGAGCTTGCTGACGATGATCTGGGAGAGGCCGGGGCGGGCGTTGCGCACGTAGACGTCGATCGTCTCGCCGACCTTGAGTTCGCCGAGCTTCAGCTGGGTCGCCTCGTCGGCGGGGATGAGGCCGTCGCGCTTGTGCCCGATGTCGAGGTGGACCTCGCTCGGGGTGACGCGGATGATGCGGCCCTTCAGGAGGGTGCCCGGCTCGAGGGTGGAGGACTTGTCGATGGCCTGGTCGATCCCCTCGATGGCGCTCATGAAGAGTTTGCTCTCTTCGGATTGGAGCTTGTGGGAGGGGTCGCTCACGAGGGCGAGTTTCTTATTGTAGAAGGCGATCATCTTCTCCATCACCTGGTCGGCGGTGAGGTCGGAGGAGTCGATGACGAGCGCGTCGGGCGGGATGCGCATGGGGGAGATCGAGCGCGTGCGGTCGGCCTGGTCGCGGCTCTTCATTTCGGCCTCGACCTCGGCCAGGCTCTTGCCGGCGGCCTCGTCTTTGAGGTCTTTCAGGCGGCGCGCGGCGCGAACGGAGGGGGAGGCGTCGAGGAAGAATTTGCAGAAGGCGTCGGGGAAGACCTCGGTGCCGATGTCGCGCCCGTCGACGATGAACATCTCTTTCTCGACGGCCCGCTGCTGGAGCGCCCGGATGATGCGCCGAACCTCGCCGTTCTGGGCGTAATTGGCGACCTGGCTGGTGACCTCGAGGGTCCGCAGTTTGTCGGAGACGTCTTCACCGCCCACGAGCACGCGCTCTTTATCGAGGGTGATCTTGATGTCCTGCAGCACCTTGGTGATGCGCGCCGTATCCTTGGCGGACACGTTCTTCGAGAGGAAGAACCAGGTGACGGCCCGGTAGAGGGCGCCGGTATCGAGGTAGCTGTACCCGATTCGGTTGGCGAGGAGTTTGGCGATGGTGCTTTTGCCCGAGCCCGCGGGTCCGTCGACGGTGACAATCTTGCGCATTGGGGAAAACCTGCCGATGATTCAGGCGACGAAGCCTCTCAGACTAAAGAAGAAACCCATCGCCAATTCGGTCTCGGATTATAGCATCGCGGCCGCTTCCTTACAAAAATCTGCAAAAAACGCCGACAAAACGGCGGGATCCCGAAGCCGATTGCCCTAAATCCGCGGCCGAATTCAGGGAATCGCTCGAATTTCCTCTGATTTCGAAGCGTCTGGCGGGGCCCGCCTCCTCCCCCCAGACGCGAGACCGAAGTCCCTTGGCGTGGCGGGCGCTCCCCGCCCGGGGACCGTCCCCGCCCTAGGAGCCCAATGCCTGGAGGAAATCGTCCTCAAGGTCGGCCCAATCCTCGATCCCCACGGAGATGCGGATGAGGTTCTCATCGATGCCCGCTTCCTTCCGCCCCGCTTCGCCCAATTCGTGGAAGATGGTGGGGGCCACCGGAATGGCCAAGGTTCGGGTGTCGCCGAGATTGGTGGAGGAGACCACGAGGCGCAAACGGTCGATGAGGTCCATCGGATCGATGCCCGCGGCGGGGACGAAGCTGAGGAGCGTGCCGGGGCGGGAGAACAGGGTCCGCGACCGCTCGTACTGGGGGTGGGAGGGCAACCCGGGGAAATGCACCGCCTGGACCTTGGGATGCTTCTCGAGGAGGCGGGCGAGGGCCGCCGCGTTCTCGCAACTGCGCTCCATGCGCAGGGCGTGGGTTTCGGCGCCGACGGCGATGCGGTGGGCCGCATCGGCCGACAAGGTGCCCCCGAAATCGCGCAGGCCATTGCGCCGCAATTGGGTGAGGGCCTGCATCGGCGCCTCGACCGAGCGCCATGCCTGCCGGATATTGGGATAGCCGGCCCAATCGAAGTTGCCCAAATCGGTGACGGAACCCCCCAAGGCATCGCCGTGCCCAGAGATGGTCTTGGTGAGGGAATGGACGCTGAAAGCCGCGCCCACGGCCTTGGGCCTGAAGAGCCAGGGCCCGGTCATGGTGTTGTCCACGGCGAAGGGGATCCCCCGTGCGGCGCACAGCTTGCCGAGGCCGGCTAGGTCGGCCACTTGGGTCACGGGGTTGGCGATGGTTTCGGCGAACACGAGGCGGGTCTCGGGACGCAGGGCGCGTTCCACCCGGGAGGCGTCGGTGACGTCGGCGTAACTGACTTCGATGCCCATGGCCGCGAGGGTACGGAAGAGGCTAAGGGTATTCCCAAAGAGGTAGGGGCTCGCCACCAGGTGGTCGCCCTTTTTAAGCAGCGCGGTGCACAGCGCGGCGATGGCGGCCATGCCGGTGGCGAAGCCGACGGTGCCCACGCCGTCTTCCATCGCCGTGATCTTGCGTTCGAGGGCGGCGACCGTCGGGTTGGCCTGGCGCGAATAGGCGTAGCCCGTCTTGCGGCCCTGGAAGATGTCGACGAGATCGCGGGTCTTTTGGAACCCGAAGGCGGCGGAGGTATGCACCGGCTGGTGCATGGAACCGCTCTCGGTCCCGAACAGGCGATCCCCGTGGAGGATGCGCGAAGTGAATCCGTTCAAGCTCATGGGAGATTTTATGATCCGCGGCGGTGGAGTGAAAGTGCATCGTGACGGGCGGTGGGGCTCGGGACCGCGGCGCAACGCTGACAACGCGTATCCGATATAGGGGTCCGAGGCACGGCCCCCTGGGTCGGGCGCGATCGGGTCACTCGAAATGGACGCCCTTTCGATTTGGACGATCATGAATTTCCGCCGCCTGAACGCTTTTGCACGAACCGGCGGGCTGGGGGGTATAATTTAGGTACCTCAAGGAGTTCCCATGCCCAAGCGACTCGCGCTTGCCTTCGCCCTTTTCACCGCGCTGCTGCCGGCCCAGACGTTCACCCTGCCCTCCACCGCCGAAGCCGACATGAAGGCGCTCATCAGCCCGGTCTCCAAGATGTTCGCGGATAGCTTCGCGCTCTCGGTACCCTTCGGCGCCGCCGCGGGCAATTACGCACCGCTCAATTATCACTTCCTCATCCCCCTCCTCGACATCTACCTGACCGCCCCGGCGGTCATCAGCTTCGGGAAGATCGATTTGGGGGTGCTCGACACCCTGACGATTCCCGGCGCGGGAGCCAACCTCAAATCCGCCCTCGGGCCCTTTTCCGCCTTCCCGTATTTTCCCACGGCCATGCTCGCCGTCACCGGCAAAGCCCGCTTGCAATTGCCCATCCCCATCGTGAAAGACATCGAACTCGACTTCAAATTCGGTCTGGTCCCCCAATTCATCAAGACCGCCCTCGCCGGCGCCCTGGCCAGCGTGCCGGGCCTCGGACTCAATTACGACGCGACCCTCTGGGGCATCGGGGCGCGCTACCGCCTCGTCAACCTCAAGGTCTTCACCGTCGGGGTCGGGGCCATGTTCAACCACCTCGACTACACCTTCAACCTCAATTTCGACGCGCCCCGATCCACCATCGGCACCTATACCTTCCCCGGCTTCGGCTCCACCACCCTCGAGCAGCAGATCACGCTGAACCTGACCAACCAGTTCAAATCATCCGTCCTTTCCTTCGACGTCCAAGCCGGCCTCAATCTGGCCATTTTCCAGCTCTACGCCGGGGTCGGGGCCAATTTCGACCTCAGCGGCCCCTACCAGTCCGGTTACCTCATCACCGGCACGACCTATACCAACGGCATCGCGACCGCCGCGCCCGTTCGCATCGGCGGCACGGTGAACGCGACCTCGACGGCGGTCGTGCCCAAGTTCGCCCTCGGCTTCCGCCTCTCCATCCTCGACGTGCAGGCGGAATCCAGTTTCGACCTGAAGGCCCTCGGGGCCCGCGCGGGCATCGCCGTCTCCTTCTGATTCTTCGCCCGTCCGAAACGCGATCGGCCCGCCCCACGGCGGGCCTTTTTTTTGGGGCCCTCCTTGTCCCCGGTCGCCGCGGGGGCTAACTTAATGATGGGAAAATGAAAGATGGCCACCGAAAACCAGATCCTCGACGCGCTTAAAACCATCCTCGACCCCGACCTCGGGAAAGACATCGTGAGCCTCGGCTTCGTCAAGCGCTTGGCCATCGACGGGGGTAGGGTCTCCTTCGCCCTCGAACTCACCACCCCGGCCTGCCCGGTGCGGGACGAGTTCAAGGAGCGCGCCGAGAAGGCCGTGGGGGCGCTGCCCGGCGTCGCCGAGGTGGTGGTCACCATGACCTCGGCCCAGGCCGCGCCCCGCGATGCCCAAAGCGGCGGCCTCAAGGGCGTGAAGCAGATCATCGCGGTGGCCTCGTGCAAGGGCGGCGTGGGCAAATCCACCGTCGCCGCGCTCCTGGCCCTCGAACTCGCCCGTCGCGGGCACCTCACCGGGCTCCTCGACGCCGACATCTTCGGGCCCTCCCTGCCGACGCTTTTCAACGCCCACAAGCCCGAACTCTACATGACCGACGAGAAGCGCCTGCTGCCCCACGAGGGCCCCTCCGGCCTGCGCCTCATGTCGTTCGGGTTCCTCCTCGGCGACCAGCCCGCCATCCTGCGTGGGCCCATGGTCTCGGGCTACCTGCAGCAGCTCATCCAGCAGGTGGAGTGGGGCCCCCTCGACTACCTCATCCTCGACCTGCCCCCGGGCACCGGCGACGTCCAACTCACCCTCACCCAGAGCCTGCGCATCTCCGGCGCGGTGATCGTCACCACCCACCAATCCCTGGCGATGGTCGACGTCTCCCGGGGCATCCTCATGTTCGAGCGGGTGAACGTGCCGATCCTGGGCCTCGTCGAAAATATGGCCTACGTGGTCTGCCCCAAATGCGACGAGAAGCATTGGCTCTTCGGCAAGCCCGCCTCCGAACTCCAGAGGCGCTTCGGCCTCCAAACCCTGGCCGAGTTCCCCATCGATCCCAGCTACTCGGGCCCGTTCACCGGGGCCCCCGACAGCCCCGTCATGCGCTCGGCCGTCGACAACGTGGTGCGCGCCCTGGGCCGCCGCAGCCTCGAGGCCAGCAGCATTCCCGCCATCGACAACGCGGGCGCCGAGATCCGCCTGACCTGGACGGACGGCTCGATCTCCGTCGTCGACCCCTTCCGACTGCGGGCCTCCTGCGAATGCGCCCATTGCGTGGATGAACGCACCGGGAAGCGCCTGCTGAAGGAAGCGGAGATCCCCAAGGATATCAAGGCCGAGGAGATCGTCCCCTTGGGGAATTATGCCGTCTCCATCAAATGGACCGATGGGCACGCGACGGGGATCCACCCGTACCCCCGCATCCGCGAACTTTTTCCACCGGTTCAGCCCGGTTGACAGGAGAACGGCTAGGGCCGAAAATGGCCACGGAAGACGGGAATTTCCGCCTCATTCGCCACCGCACAAGAGCCGCATCGCCCGCTCCTCCGGGGGGGCGCTTCGCCGGAGGGCATCGGGGTTCGTCCCGTTCTTAACCTAAACCGCACGGTCACCAGGGGCCATGGAAGAAAATAGCGCCGCCGCCGGGGAAACCCCCAATCCCACCCCCACCGGCATCGCCGACCAGGTGCTCATCGCCTTCGGCGACGCCTACTCCATCGACGCCTACGACCAGAAGCCCCTGCCCTGCGACCTCTACACCGCCGAGGGCGTCATCCGCGCCCGCGCGGGCCAAGAAATCTCCCGCGACCGCCTCGCCAATTCCTGGGTCCAGGTCGAGCGAGAACTCCTTCTGTCCAAGGTCACCGTCCCGGTCAAGACGATCCTCACCCCGAGCATGCACGACTCATGGGAGGAGGAGGACGCCGCCACCATCGAGAAGCGCGTCGACGCCGTCCCGTTCGAGCCCTTCCCCGAGGTGAAAGCCGGGCTCAAGAAGAACCTCCACCAATTCAAGGAGATCTTCCGACGCCACGTCGCCGGCCGCCGGATCCTCCTCGCCTCCAAGCAGAACCGCGCCTACAGCGAGAGCATCGTCCGCTTCCTCGACGATCTCACCGACAAGCCGCTGCACGCCGCCGATTACATCGAGATCGTCCAACACGCCCGCGCCCCCGAGAATTACACCTCCTTTGCCCACGCCGCCGCGGTGGCGTTCTACGCGCTCTCCATCGCCAAGAAACTCCGCATGCTCAAGCAGGATTTCATCGATCGCCCGAGCGTGGGCCGGTGGATCCCCATCAAGACCCGCCGCCATCCGAAGGCCGTCGGCACCCTGCCCTTCTCCCCCCAACTCGCCAAGTACTTCGACGGGCAGAAGGCCACCCTCCAGGTGAAATACCGGGAGGCCGAGCGCGAGCCGCTCCTCGAATCCGCCCACGACCTCATGCACGATTACGCCGCCATCGACTTCGGGCGCCCGTGGCCCTCCATGCGCTGCGATTGGGGCGACGGCAGCCGCATGGTCCTCGGCATGGCCGCCCTCAATAGCGACATCGGAAAACTCTGCCTGCCCAACGAGGTGCTCAACACCCCCGGCGCCCTCGACCCCACCGAGAGGGCCATGGCCCGCATCCACCCCTTGCTGGGCCTCTTCCTGCTCAAGGAAGTCGAGTTCAACATCCCCCGCGCCCTGGCCTACGTGCTCGGCCACCACGGCCTGGGCGAGAACGGCTATCCCCGCCTCAAGTACCCGATCTTCTTCGAATCCCGGGTCATCGGCATCGCCGATATGTACGACGCCATGCGCAGCCCCCGCTTCTACGGCCGCGTGCTGAGCCAGGAAGAGGCCTTCGCCGAACTCGAGGCCCGCTACCACGAGGGCTGGTTCGACCTGCCCCTCTGGGTCGCCGCGCGGCACACCTTCGAAGAATACAACCACGCCTTCGTGACGAAGCGCCTGCGACAAAGCCAAGCCCTGAAGGAATAAAGCCTTCCCGGGGAGCGGCCGCGAGGGCGGCCTCCGACGCGCGGGGGATCACCCCCCCATCGGGGCCTGGCCCTTTTCCTTGAAATAATCCTCGAGCATCTCCATCGCCGAGAAACTGTCCAGGTTCGTCTCGCCGTTATTCTTGGTGAGGGACAGCCGCGCGTACTTCTCCTTGACCGACCAGGTGGAGAGGCGCTCATCGCGCCACTCGAACTCGACCTCGGGGAAGTGGCGGCGCAATTTCTCCACGAAGGCCTTGATGCGCCGGGCCGGCTGGCTGAGGCCCTTGTCGGTTTGGCGGGGGATGCCCACGAGCGCGCGCTCGGGGAGGTACTCCTCGAAGAGGCGGCGGAAGGAGCCCAGGGCCATCGAGCCCTGCCGGCGCACGATGGGCTTAAGCGGGGTGGCGAGAACATGGCGGTCGTCGCTCACCGCGACCCCGATGACCACCTCGCCGATGTCGAAGGCCAGGAGGCGCCCCATCACAGGCTCCTCAGGAGTTCTTGGACCTTCGCCTTGTTCGGGTAGGACGGGTTGCCCGAGAGGAGCTTCCCCAGGATCTCCTTCGCCTCGTCCTTCTTCCCGATCTTCACGTAGAGGTTCCCGAGGCGCTCGTAACTCTCCCAATCGGCGCGGTTCACCTTCAGCAGGGCCTCGGTGACCGTGGCGGCCTCGTCGAAGCGGCCGAGTTCCGTGTGCACCTTGGCCAGGTTGGCGAGCACCTCGGCGTTGGAGGGGTGGAGCCCCCGCGCCTGCTGGAGGTACTTGAGGGCATCGTCGTAGAGTTTCATCTTCAGGTAGATGAGCCCGAGTTCGTTGAGGCCGTTGACGCGCTCGTCCACGGCGGAAGCCGCCGCCGCGGTCTGGCCGTAGGGCACCGCCTTGTCGAAGATGCCCTTGTTCTTCCAGTAGCGCGCCAATTCGAGGTTGGCGGTCGGGTGCCCCGCCTCGAGGCGCACGGCGGCCTCAAAGAAGCCCTTCGCGCCGTCGGCGTTGCCGAGTTCGGCCTGGCATTTGCCGGCTTGGACCTGGGCCTGGAGGAAGCGGGGATCCACCGCGAGGGCCTGCTGGTAGTTCTTGAAGGCCTCGCCCCAATGCCGCTCGTTGAAATACACCATGCCCAGGTTGTACCACGCCTCGCGGTGGTCGGGCTTCTCGCGGGTGACTTGGAGGTACTGCTCGCGCGCCTTGGCGTTATCGCCCAGGCTCTCGTAGAGGCGCCCCATGCTGAAATAATCCCCGGGGTTCTTCTGCGCGGCGACGGCCTTCTGGTACTGGGCGAGCGCCGTCTTTTTGTCTCCCAGGGCCTCATAGGCGGCCCCGAGCTGGGAGTAAGCCAAGCCGAGGCTCGCGGGATCGTTCTGGATGGCGGGGATGCGCAGGGCCGCCTCGAATTTTTGCCGGGCGCCGGCGGGATCGCCGAGGCGGCTTCGGGTAAGGCCCCAATTGAGGGCGCACTTATAGAAGCGGTCGTTGATCGACCAACTTTTCGAGTAGAGGTCGGAGGCCTCCCCGTAGCGGCGGTCGCGGAAACGCAGGCCCGCGAGCCGATAGAAGGCCATATCGTTCTGCGGGTTGCTCTCGACCGCTTTGCGGTAGCCCTCGTCGGCCTTCACGAAATCCTTCGTTTCCCGGGCCACATCGCCCGAGGTCAACCAGGCCTCGTCGTTCTTCGGGTCGGAGTCCAATGCGCGGCGGGCCGCGTCGCTGGCCCCCCTCAAGTCGCCCCGGTCCATGGCGAGGCGCGAGAGTTTGCTCCAGGCCTTCGAATAATCGGGCTTGGCCGCGACGGCCTCCTCGAATTTCCGCTGGGCCCGCGCGTTATCCCCGGCGTCGTAGTATTTGAGGCCCTCGTTGTAGGCCGCCACCGCCTTCTTCATGGCCGCGTCCGCCGCGTTCTCCACGGATTCCATCTTCGATTTCGATCGACTGCTCTCCCGATCGTCGGAGAGCGCGGGGGCGGCGGGCGAGGGCCCCCGGGCGAGGGCCTCGCGCAGGCCGGCGAGTTCCTGGCGCCGCTTCACGTCGTCTTTGTTCTCCTCGGCGCGCTTGGCCCGCTGGTAGAGGTCGTAGAATCGGTCGCTCTCCGCCCGGTTCCCGAGTTGGTTCCAGAACTCCGAGAGGCGCTTGTAATTCTCGGGATCCTCGGGATAGCGCGCCGCCCGATCTTGGAACTGGGCGAGCTGCTCCTTGAGGTCGCCGCGCCAGACCTGGCGAGTGACCACCCAGGCGAGCAGGACCACCGCCACGGCGGCGGCCACGATGAGGGCGATGCGTTTGGTATTCCAGGTACGGCGCATCGGAGGAGGGGTAAAGACGGGAGGGGGGAGAGGAGCGAGGGGTCGTGCGCGATGCGAAGCGGAACTTGTTTTCTTGGCCATGGGGGTATTTTAACGCCCAAAGGCATCCGCGACTACCTTTTCGGATCCCCGCCTCCCCCGTGCGACCCCTGCCGCGGGCCTCCACCCGAATACGCCCCGCCTCACTCGAGCACCAAGTCTCCGGCCTTCCCCAATTCCCAGGTCGTTCCCGAGGGGTAGTAGAGGATCCAATCCGCGGGAAGGGTCCGGCGGAGGCACAAGTTAAACGGCAATTTCATCCCGGGTCGATAGGCTACGCCCAAGGCGGATAGCGGGAGGCTCCACTCCGCGCGCCACCCCTCCTCCCCCGAACTGGCGGCGTACCGGGTGGCCGCCCCCAGGGACTTGGCCGCATCCGCTGGCGCGCCGGCATCGACGACGCTCTCATATTTTCCGGACGCGAAGCCATGGAGCACGAAGGTCGTCCCCGCTCCGGGAAAGGGGGCGCTCCGTAGGCATAATTCGCAGCCGTCGTGCTCGCCCCAGACTTCCCCCTTGAGGATTTTTTTTGTCGGCGCCGTCCAAGCCACGAAGAGCGAGACCCCGTCGTGCTCCAGGCGGACGGTCATATCCTGGGCGGGATCGGCGCCCTTGCGCAGGAGGATGGGCGCACCGGGCCATTCCCCATCTTCCAGGCGCCCGTCGCAGTGGATCGGCTTTTCCACCCGTAGGGCCCGAAGCGGCTTCTTCGGGCCCGCGCCGGCGAGCACCGGGATGGGCGCCGGGCTCTCGTTGGAGAAGGGGTGTTCCCGCGCGCCCGTGGCTTCCACGATCGGCCAGGAGGCGCGCCTCTTGTCGGCATAGGGCCCGATTTTCTCCATCGGGATCGGCGTGAACCCGAGGCGGAAAGCCGGGGAGGATCGCTTGAGCCGGTAATCATCCCGGCTCGCATCCTCGAATTGGGGATCGGCCACCACGGCATTCCGGTCGCACCCTTGGGCCTTCCATTCGTCCCATTGCTTCTCGACGGCCGCCCCGGGCAGATTGACCCCCAAGACCCCGCCGTTGGGCCAGATGAGGTTTCGATCGCAGGCGTTCTGGTCGGGAAGATAATTGCCGAGGCGGTAGAGCGTGGCGGGGGCCCGGTAATAGAGGATATTCTGGAAAAATTGGTTGCCGCCCATGGGCCCGGCCGTCTCGGGGTCGAGGGTCGCGAAGCCTGGGTATTTACGGTACGCGGGGTTCCCGCGGTATTTCGCGAAGGCCTCGCGCATGCCGGGCTCCAGCGTGTTCGGCGCCTTGGCCCCGGAGAAGGTGGCCTGATAGGCCGCGCCGTCGGCGAAGATATTGTTCGAGACCCGGTTGTCCCGGCCGCCATGGATATGGATCCCGCCGTAGGGAACCCGGGCCACGATGTTCCCGTAGACCTCCTCCCCGCAGATCGCGTCGTCGAGGTAGATGCCCCACGAGAAGAGCGGGCTCGTCCATTTGCCGTTCTTGATGCCGAAGCCGAGCACGTCCGAAAGAAAATTGTAGCGCACGACGAGCCCCCGGCGCATCCAACCGTCCGGGTTCCCGCACAGGTAGATCCCGCCCGTGTCCTCCGTGTCGAGGTTCACATGGCGCACGCGGTTGTATTCGACCACCGAGTCGTTCCCGCCGCCGAAGATGCCGCAGCGGGCGGTGTCGTGGATGAGGTTGTGCGCCACCCTCTGGCCGACCCCGCCGAAGGAGATGCCGCAACCGTGGCCATTGATGAGGCCGACGTGGTGGATGTAATTATTCTCCGCCACGTGGCCGCTGGGGGCGAGGGTCTCGCGGTCGCCCCCGGAGAGCCGGATGCCGTAATTCCCGGCGTCGAAGATGTCGTTCCCGGTGACGAGATTGCTCGCCCCGTTCTCCACCAGCACCCCGGCGCTGGCATCGCAGCGCCCCCCGATATTGCGGATGCGGTTGGCGGACACCTCGCAATTCGTCCCGCCCAGGATCGCCACGGCGCTTCCCTCGCAGCATTCCAGGTCGAAGCCGGCGATGCGCACATGGGACGCCCGATCGAGGATGAAGAGCGACTCGATCGCCGGGGCACGCAGGTCCCGGTCGTCGAACGGCTCCGGGGGCCAAAAATAGACGAGGCCCGTGCGCGGATCCAAGTACCATTCCCCCGGCGCATCCAATTCCTCGAAGAGCCCGCGCAGGTAGAACCGGTCGAGGGCCCGGATTTCCTTCGGGCTGTCCTTCCCCAGGGCGAGGGTTCCCCGTTCCGCATCGAAGGAAGCGATGGGGAGGATGGCGTTCATCCAATTGTAGCGGGGATAGAGGTTCACCTCGCCGTCCTCGGGGTGGGCCCACGTCCGCGCATCCTCCTTGCGCAGTTTCACTTCCCTCTTGGTTTCCGTATCCTGGTTGGCGTACATCCCCACGGGGATCCCGTCCACGAACGCCCAGCCGCCGGTGAGGGGCCTCTCGGGATCGACATTGGGGTAACGGGCGGGGATTTGCCGCTTTCCCCCCGCATAAAATTGCCGGAACTTGATCCCGCGGAAGCCCTGGGCGCCCGCATCGGCTTGGAGGATCTTGCCCCGGAAGGGGCGCCAATTCACGAGGCGGAGGCCGCCGGTGAGCACGGGCCGTTCCCCCCCATGGGCCCGCCATTGGATGGGCGACCCCTCGCGGCCGCTATCCTCCCCGGTCAGCACGAGGGGGGAACGACGTTCGTGGATCCCGCCCCTTACCGAAACGAGGATGCCCCCCTTGGGGACGAGCTTTTTCTGGATGACGGCGCGCACGGCCTCCCGAGCCCGCTCGAGGGTGGCGAAGGGCCCGTCCGTCTTCCCGGGATCGGACCCGGCGAGGGTTCCCGACCACTCGTCGTTCCCTTGGAGTGACACGTAATAGACCGGGGAAACCTTCACCGGCGGAGGCGGAACCAGGGACCCGAGCGCGTCCTGGCCCGCGTAGGCCGCCTTCATCTCCGCGTAATCCTTCTCGAAGTCTTGGGAGGAGCGGATCCCGCGCCAGGCTTTCACCTCGTCGATGAGGCCGCAAAAGGGCTGCCAAGCGCCCACGGCGAACGGAACATCGCCCGAAAAATCCCCCGTCCAGGCGGGATCCACCGGCGTTTCTCCGTCGAGGGCTCCATCCCGATACAGGCGCAATTTCCCCGCCTCGCGGTCGAAGACGAGGCCCAAATGCGCCCAGCGGTTGGTGGCGAAGGCGTTCTTTCCCCGCACGCCGAAGCCGATGCGCTTCCCACCGACCCCCTCCTGGGAGAAACTGAAGGCGAGATGGCCCGTCTCCGAGAAATCGGCGATCGCGACCACCGCGGGCCAACGATCGTAGAGGCTCAGGAGTCGCCGCTGTTTCTGCTTCGAATCGATGGCGAAATCGGTCGGGCAGATCCAGAGCGACACCGTGAAACCGCCGCGCCCGAACCGCTTCCCCTCCGGGAGGCGGACCTTGAAACCCGAGGAGGACGAGCCGTCCAATCGGATCGCCCGGCCGAAGTCCTTTCCCCGGACCCTCTCGGCGACCAAATCGCCCAGGAGCCCGTTCTCGGAGAGATCCCGGGCCCGATCCCCCGTTCGTTCATTGAAATCGAAATGGAAAAGCAGGTTCGATTCGGCGGGAGCGGGACGGGCAGAGCATAGCCCGAACACCAGGAGGGAGCGGACGGCGATGCTGTGGAGCCGCCTCCGCCAGGGGCCGGGGGCGCCCCATCCAAGGGTGGGGCACGGCCGCTTTTGCTCGCTCAAGTCCATGGTGCCTCCGTTCGAGTGGGTGAATGCCGGCAGCTTTGCGCGCCGCGTATCCCCATTATAGCCCCGTCCAAGGCATCCATCGCCGCTGGCCTTGATTTCAATTTTACCGATTTTGACCCGCGGCGCGGGAGTCCCTCCAACTCCGGGGGCTCATCCCCACCCGGCGGCGAAAGATCCGGTCGAAATGGGCGAGGGTGGCGAAACCCGTCTCCCGCGCCACTTGCGACACGCGGGCATCCGAACCCTCGAGGCGCTTTTTAGCCTCCTCCAGCCGGATGGCGTTGAGGAGTTCGGTCATGGTCCGCCCCGTCTCGCGCTTGAGGAGCCGGCAAAGGTGCTCCGCGCTGACGTTGGCGTAGGCCGCGACTTCCCCCAGGCGCACGGGCCCCTTCCAATGGCCGGCGAGATAGGCCTTGGCCCGGGCCACCGCCTCCGGTTCGGAATCCCGGCCCCTCAGGGCGAGCTTGGTCTCGAGTTCGCCGAGGTACTCGATGAAGACCTGGAACAGGGAGAGCAGTTCGCGGACCTTGGCCGCCGGAAAGGTCGGCGTCGCCCACCACGCCCTTCGAAGGCGGGCCACCGGAAGAAAGGCCCCCGCTTTGCGGCGCACCCTTTCGAACCCGCTCTCCTTCGGAGGCCGCGCATGGACCTGCCCGGCGGCGAGAAAACCGAGGAGGCGGCCCCCCACCTCGATGGGCGCGACCATGTCCGTGAGCCCGGCCCAACAGGTCCCCGCGCACGCCTTCCGTGTCGATGCGCAGGTCCCCCGGATTTTAAGGTCCGATGCCTTGCACAGGGCGCGCCCCCGCGCGGTGCCCTGGACGAGGGCGCAGAAGGGCGCCATCCGTTTGCGGTCGTGGAAGGCCCGGTACTTGGCGGGATCCACGTCCACGATATAGATGCTGCGCCCGCTGAGGCGATGGCAAGCGATGGCGAAGCGCCTCACCAATGCGAGGTCGGCCAGGGCCTCGAAACGCAGGGGGCTATCCTCCAGCGGTCCCCGGGGCTCCCCGGCGTGGACGAACTTCGGGGGCTCACCGGGCCTCACGGGGTCGCCTAGAGGAGTTCGGCCGCCAGGCTCGCCAACGGGCTGCGCTCGCTCTTGGTGAGGAGCATATGGCCGTAGAGGCCCTGCCCCTTGAGCCGCTCCACCATGTAGGTGAGGCCGTTGCTATTGGCGTCGAGGTAGGGGTTGTCGATCTGCTCGGGATCGCCGGTGAGGACGATCTTCGTGCCCTCCCCCGCGCGGCTGACGATGGTCTTCACCTCGTGGGGGGTGAGGTTCTGGGCCTCGTCGATGATCAGGAACTGCTTGGGGATCGAGCGGCCGCGGATGAAGGTGAGGGCCTCGATCTCGAGGATGCCCGATTTGATGAGGTAGTCGATCTTGTCGGAGGGCACGCTGCCGCCCTGCCGCCCCGCCGGCCCGCCCGAGCGGGAGAAGATGAAATTGAGGTTGTCGAAGATCGGCTGCATCCAGAAGCTCATCTTCTGGTCCTTCGTGCCGGGCAGGTAGCCGATGTCGCGGCCCAGGGGCATGATCGGCCGGGCGACCAGCATCTTCTCATAGATCGGGTCCTTCCCGATGCATTTGAGGAGGCCGCAGGCGATGGCGATGAGGGTCTTGCCGCTGCCGGCCTGGCCGATGAGGGTGACGAGCTTGATCTTGTCGTTGAGGAGCGCGTCGAAGGCGAAGCGCTGCTCGAGGTTGATCGGGGTGATGCCCATGGCGTCGGGGGTCTCGCGCATGAGGACCCACGCCTTGTTCACGGGGTCGTACTTGCACAGCGCGCTCGACTTCGTCGCCCCGTTGTTCATCAGGAGCCCGTACTGGTTCTCCAGGGGCGAAACGCCCTTCACCTCGATGCGCCCGTCGGTGTAGGCGCGCTGCACCTCCTCGGGGCTCGCGCCGACTTCGATCCAGCCCTTGTAGAGGGAGGCGTATTCGACCTTCTCCTTCTCGTAATCGGCGGCCTTGATGCCCAGGGCCTCGGCCTTGATGCGGGCGTTCAAGTCCTTCGAGATGAAGAACACCGTCTCGCCGCGCTTCTGCCACATCCACCCCACCGACAGGATCTTGTTGTCGGGCTTGCCCATGTCCAGCGAGGGCGGCGGCGAAACCGCCTCGTCGAGCCAGGAGATGAGCAGCGTGCCCTTGTTCTTCATCTTCGCGCCGGTCTTGAGGGCCCCCTTCTTGATGAGGCCGTCGACCTCGCGCAGGGCCTGGCGCGAGTTCATGCCCTTCTTGTCGCCCAGGGACTTGAAATGGTCGAGTTCCTCGATGACGGTCATGGGGATGACCACGGTATTGTCGCTGAACGAATAGAGCGCCATCGGATTGTGGATGAGCACGTTGGTGTCGAGGATGAAGAATTTGTTCATGGGCGGGTCTCCGGTTTGGGGGTCAGGGATCGCTCGGGGGCCGGTGCTTCGGATGCGGGAGGAGCGCGCCTTCGCAGGCCGAGCGCGGGGTTCTCCCGGGCGATGCGTTCGAGGCGCGCGACCACGTTCTCGGGTGTATTGAGGCGTCCGTCCCAGGGCAGGTCCGCCACCAGGCGCGAGTTCGCCGGGAGATTCGTGGCGAAGGCCCCCACGAACCCCGCCAGAGAACCCCAAGGGTCGACGGCGAAATCCGACCCGTACCAGGCGAAGAGGCTCGAGAGGCGCACCCGGGCACCCTCGGCCGCCGGGAGGACGAAATGGGGGTTGGCCATCGCATCGCGGGCCAGCGCATCCAGGCTGCGGTCGATCGTCGTGGAGTGGAGCATCTCCCGCGGCACCCGGGGGCCGCCCACGGCGCCGCGGCAGAGCGCGAGGTGGATACGCGCATCGCCCATGGGGCGCAGGGCCTTCCCTTCGATCTCGTCCAAGGACCAGGGAGCGAGGCGCCCCCCGATCATGAACGCGCTGCGGGTCGTCTCCACCCGGTCCGTCGGGGCCCGCTCCAGCACGTCGCAGAGGGTGAGGAAATTGTAGGCGTTCACCCAATAAGCCTTCGCCCGGTCGCCCATGGGCGGAACCGGGGCCGAGGCCAGGCGCGCCCGCTGGTTCGAGAGGAGGCCCGGCGTCTCGCCCAGGTAGCCGACCCGCTTATAATTGAAGGCCGATGCGAGGAAGGGCCCGCGGGCGCTTTCCCAAACCCAAGTCTGGGTTCCGGCTTGGAGCAGGGCCCGGTACTCGGCCCAAAAATCGATCTCCGGATCGGCGAAGAGCGCGGCGATAAGGAGGCAGGGGAGGGATACGGCTTGACGCCAACGTTTCATTTCGGTCCTAAGGCGGGCTATTGTCCGATGGACGCGCCGCCGTGGCACGGGTGCGCGGCGCGCGGTCGGGGCGCCTTATTCCCCCAATTCGCCGGGCCCCCCCGAGGGTTCCAACGGCACCACACCCAGTTCCTTGTCGGTCTCGCGCAGGTAGAACTCCTTCATCTTCTCCACCGCGGAGGCCTCCATGGTGCGCTCGACGAGGGCGAGGAGGTAGCCGCCCAAGCCCAGGCCGGTCATCTTGATCCCGAGCGCGCCGGGGAGGGATTTGGCGAAGCCCACGAGGAGGTCGGATTCGAAGCAGGTGACGTTATAGTCGTTCTTGAGGGAGACGTGGCTGTCGAGCATGAGGCGGCCGAGGGAGAAGAAATCGAGCTGCTTGAGTTTCAGCACGCCCTGCTTCACCCGGGCGACCTCGGTGATGATGTGGCGCACGCGCTTGAACTCCACGTCGCCGAGGATGTCGTTGCTACTCTCCAATTCGTCGAGGGCGAGGTCGGCGAGGCGCTTGCATTTGGGAAAGCGGGTCTGGATCTTGCGCAGGGCCTTGGCGCAGGTGGCCAGGCGCTCGGCGTGCACCTCCTCGGCCCTCTGCTGGGGCACGCGGCTGTCGAGGAGCAGCAGGCGGTAGCGTTCGCTGGTGAAGGGGAAGGACCGCTCGCGCAGCAGGAGCGGATCGACGAGGAGCGCCTCCCCCGCCTTGGCGTAGCGGATGCCGAGCACCGATTCGCGGCGGAGGCGCCAGGGATGCACAGCCTGGTTCTGGTCGAGGAAGCAGGGGTCGAGGTTTTCCTTCGGCCACGCGACCCCGTTGAGCCCTTCGACCGCGGCCATCGCGGCGGCGGCGTGGGTCTCGGCCCGGGACAGGCCGACGTTGGCAGCGATATCGGTCTCGAACGCGAGGTCGAGGCCATCGGGCTCCTTCACGCCGAGGTCGAGCATCCACCCGACCGCCTTCGCCGCCCAGGCGGGCGCGGCGCGCAGCGCCTCCTCGGTGGGGGGGAACGGCAGGTCGACCTGCTCCTCTTGGCCCGCATGGCCCACGCGCAGCCTCCCCGATTTGCCGGGGGCGGCGGCGCAGCGGGTCTGCTGGGGCGTAGCGGTGGAGAGCACGATCCCCCCGCCGTGGATGATGTGCTCCCCCAGGAGCGTGACCCGCCCCGGCGCCCCGAAGAGGCGCGGAGGCTTGCCGTCGGGGAAGCGGCGCGCAAAAAACTCCCGGAGCGCGCCCTCAGCCATCGACGCCCCCTTCCCGGCTGCGGTCGAAGAACCTCGTGGTGGGATAGGCGAGTTCCAGGTCTTTGCGCCCGGCGAGGCGGGCCATGAGGGTTTCCCAAAGGCGCGATTCGCTTTCACGCCGCTTGCGCGGCTCCACCGCGTAGCGCAGGGTGAGTTCGATGCCGCTCTCGCGCACCCGCGTGAACACGGCGGGCCGCACCCCCCCCGTCGGCAGCACCCACTTGGCGGAGAGTTCCGCCAAGCGGCGCTCCAGGGGCGAGGGATCGGGAGCCACCTCGGCGAGGACCGAGGCGCACAGGGCCTTGGCCCCCTCGAAATCGCTCTCGAAGGTGAAGGTCACCTTGAGTTCGTTCCAGATATGCTTGAGCGCCTGGTCGTAATTGGCCAGGATCTTGGTGAAGACCTGCCCGTTGGGGATGTGGAGGAGGCGCCCGGTGGCGTCGTCGGCATCGACCCAATTCCCCAGTTCGAACACCGTGAAGTTGAGGAGGCGCAGGTCGACCACGTCGCCCTTGATCTCGCCCAATTGGATGCGCTCGCCCACCGCGAAGGGCCTGCGGGCCGCGATGTAGACCCAACCCGCCAGGTTCTGGAAGAACTCGCGCAACGCGATGGCCAGGCCGCCCGCCACGAGGCCGAGGAAGGTGGAGAGGGTGGTGAAACTCTCCGACCAAAGGCGCCCGATCAGGATGAGGGAGAGCGCCACCGTCAGATAACCCGCCGTCTTCCGCACCCCGTAGCGGGCCGCGGCGTCCTTCATGCGCCGGGTGAGCGCGCGGGCCAGAAAATGCTGGAAGAGGAGGAGCGAGGCGAGGATGCCCAGGGAAAGGAGGAGGCGCGCCTGGAGGGCCGGCGTCAGCCCGGTGGAATGTCGGATGAATTGGCTGAGGGAATCGAGGAGCGGGTTCTCAATCATGGGGCGTGGCCGCATAGGCGGCGATGGCGTCGCCCTCCAGGAGGCGGAGCCCCGCCGGGGGCCGCGCGGCGCTCTCCACCAAGGCGCGCGCCACCACGGCGCCCGCCACCGAGCGGTATTTTTTCAACGGTCCGACCATGACGAAATCATAGAGGGGCGCCACGGCGCGCGCCACGGCCTCGGCGAAGCGCTTCTCCTTGCGCGGCCCGGTGAGCAGCGAGGGGCGGAGCAGGGTGAGCGAGGGGAACCCCAGGCCCCGGACCGCCTCCTCCAATTCGCCCTTCACGCGCATGTAGAACATCGACGAGCGGGCATTGGCGCCCAAGGCGGAGACGAGGAGGAAATGGGGCACGCCGTTTTCCCGGGCGGCCCGGGCGAAGGCGAAGGCCATGTCGAAATCCACCGCGCGGAAGGCCCCGCGGCTGCCCGCCCGCTTGATCGTGGTGCCCAGGCAGCAGACCGCGCAGTCGCCTCGGACCTCCCCCGCCCATTCCGCCGGTCTGGAGAAGTCCACCCGGCGCTCGGCCAGTTTCGCCCCCCCCGCGCCCGCGGGGGATCGGGCGAGGACGACGACCCGGTCGAACCGCGCGTCCACGGCGAGTTGGCGCAGGACCTCGGCGCCCACCAGGCCGGTCGCCCCCGCGAGAACCGCATGATTTGCCATGGCTCGATTGTATCAGGAAAAGTGGCGCAGGATCCCCGGGATGCGCGTGACGCCGCCCGGTTGCCCCGGCCCGCGGGCCAGGAGTTCGAGGGCGGCCTCGACCATGGCGGAGGCGTTCTGCTCGATGTAGGAGATGGGGCGCGTGAACAGCCCCCGGTGTTGGGTGAAAAAGCCCAGGGCGTCGCCCAGGACGGGCTCGTCGAACCCGCTTAAGATCAGGTCTTCCCCGAATTGGCGGCCGCTGGCGATGAGGGCGGGAAGCTGGCGCCTCAGGGCGCCGAGGGATTCGAAGAACGTGCACGACCCGGCCGGGGCCCCGGCGAAGTGCACGCGCCATTTTTCGAAAACTTGGGCCTCGTCGCCCTCCCAGGCCAATGCCCCCATATCGACGCGCGGCAGGTTCAAGTCCGCCACGGCGCTTTGGAATCCCTCGCGCCGTTGGGCGAGCACCGGCAGGTCGAGATTCGAACCGGTGAAATAGAAGCGCTTCACTCCTAGGGCCGCCAGGGCCCGGGCCGCTCGGGCGGCGTCTCCCTGGTTGTCGCCGACGACCGCCCGGATGGACTCGTGGGGAAGGTTGCTATCGAGGTAGACCACCGGCATCGCCTTGGGCATCGCCGCGAGGTACTGCCCCATGGGGAGCGTGCGCGCTTGCCAGGCGGTGACCACGAAGACCCCGTCGCAGAGGCGGTTCTCGAAATGCCGAAGCAGGTCGAGTTCGCGCTTGGCGTCGAACTCGCTGCAGGCCACTTCGATGCCCAGGCCGCGGCGGCGCAGGCGCTTTTCGAGTTGCCCCAGGAGTTCGAGGGAAAAACCCTCGAAGGAATGCACGAGGAAGCCCACCGTATCGCTCTTTCGGCGCCGCAGCGTCCGGGCGGCGGCGTCGGGCCGGTAGCCCAGATCCTCCACGGCCTTCAGGATCCGCGCGCGGGTGTCGGCGCCCACCGAGAAATTCTCGTAGGCGTTGAGCACCTTGCTCACCGCAGAAATGGAAACCTTCGCGCGCTCGGCGATGGCGCGGATGCCGACGGCCTGTTTTTTCGGAATTTTCTTTTTCACGGGAAACCGTTTTCCATTGGATCCCATTGTACTTTGAGCCGCCCTTCAAACCCACCCGGCGGCGGCAGTTGGGAAGGCTCAGGGAAGGGGGGTCGGCCAATCCCGCACGCGAAACGATTTCAAGGAACCTTCGAAATAAAACGCCGCTTGGGGTCCCCACCCCCCGAATTCACACCCCCCGAATTGGAAGAGTCGGCGGGTCGGATGATAGGGGAACGGGAAGGATCTCCCCGCCCGGCCATCCACCCGTACGGTGAGCGCCTTTAGATCGTAGGAGACCTCGAGCCGAGACCAGTCCCCGATATTGACGAACAACTTCGTTGGGATCACCGTGGAGACGTTGTAATAATCCTCGCTCCCGAGGACGATCTCGCGATTCTTAATCCGGATTTCCAGGTACGGCAGGTAGGGGTTGTGGTTTCGAAAAAGGATCTGTTCCTTGTCCGCCATGGGCTTGAATTCGAAGGCCAGCGTGAATGCCTTGGTCGGGAAAATCCGGTTGAACGCGACGTAATTTCCCCTCCCGTCGAAGGAGAGGCCATTCGTCCCGGCTTCCTCGATCCACCTTGCCGCGGTGCGTTCCCCTTCTTTCGGGTAGGACCTCGAGGTGGAAAACGGCCAAGCGTAGGTGGCCCCGCCGCCGATCTCACCCGAAGCTTCCGGGCTGGCCGGGGTCCTAAGGAGGTCTCCCCCCCTTCCATTAAACTCATACTCGAAATCTTTCAGGGCGGCCTTGTCGACCTGCACGAGGAGGGGCCTGCCTTGCGTCTCGGACCAAACCGGCAACGCGGTGGAAGCGGGCTTCTCGGCGACGGGAGATCCCAATCCCAAGCAGGCGCTGCGGAAGATCTTCCCGGATTTGGAGATGGCGCGCCATTCGTATAGGGACGAGGCGCTTTCCGGCCGCAATCGGATCTCGCCGGAAACGTTCGAGTCATGGATCGGGAAGGGGAGATTGGGGAGGTCATCGAACCGCTCGAAACGCAGGAAGATCCCCCGGGCCATGGACCACCCGAAACCGCCCTGCCGGTGAAGATCCCCCAAAGGGATGCTGCGGCGCGTCCCCGAGGATTCGACATTCAGTACGCCCGATGCGAGCGCCGCCTTCGGCACTACCAGATAGAACTCCCTCAATACGCTATTGACGCGGGCATGGAGGATCACCCGGCTCCCGTCGCGCTTCCACGTGGAGGGGGCGATGACGTTGTCGGCCCGGTAGATGGGCCGGAATTGGAAATCGGCCCCCGGGATTTCGAAGACCATATGGACATTGGTGGCGGGGTCCATGCCGGCCCAGGAGCCGTAGAAGATCGCGTGGCTCTCCCGATCGGGGAATTCGTGGAGGGGATCCTGCGCCCATCGTTCGACGCCGTTCTCGAGCAATTCCAGGGAGGCCAGTTCTTCCGGGAAACGGAACGCGAACTTGAGGATGGCCTCCTGACCTGGACGCCAAGACGGATCGGCCCACCCGAAGCTGACCGTCAGCGGCATGAGGAGGTCGCGCAAGGGCAGTTTGACCCATTTGAAGTGGTGCTTATTGTTCGGGACCAGTCGAATCCCCGGGAAGCCGGCGGCAAACCGTCGACTTGCGCCCTTCGCGTCGACGACATGCAATGAAGGGCGGATCGATTGGAACTCGCTGCACTCCTCGGACGGCACGGAGAAGGTCGCCGCCTCCAGACGCGAAAGTTCCAGGGTCGCCGAAGATGTTTTCCGAATTTCCCTGCCGGCAAGATCCTCGAGGTGGATTTCGACCTTCAAAGCTCCCGAGGCGCTCGAATCGGGAATATTGAGGACTTCGAAGTCCATCCGCTCCCCCAATTCCACCGTCTGCGGAAAACTCAACACCAGATTGGGGATATCGAGCCGGTCGGTCGGCAAGGGCGAGGGGTTCTCTCCCCTCATCGTCTGGGCGTAGAACCTCAGGATCCGCATGGTGGAAAAGGAATTGCACATCGTCGGCTGGATGGAATTCCCCTCGTTCGCTTCGTTCCACTCGGGGAGGATGATGACGCTGGGTTTTGCCGCCAACGCGAGCTCCATCTGCCGCCGTAAGACCCGCGTGCCGTCCTCGTGGGTCGTGGAACCCGTGAAATGGTTGACATACCCGTTCCCCGCGCACAGGCCGAGGTATTTCCCGCGGGGAGCGTACTCCGCGAGGACGCTTTTCATGGTGTCGATCAACAGGGCGTAATACTCGGGGATGAAATGCCCCTCGGGCGTGTCCATCGAGTGGTGTGCGGCGAAGAGGAGGCCATCCCCCACCTCCAAATAGGACCGGAACTTGGACTTCCAAGCCTCCAGCGTGCTATTGGAGAGGCCGCCGCAACGATTGTATTCCCGCATATCGAGGTACTGCCGCGAGGGCAGGTCCAGGAGGATGGCGAACTCGTTCGGGTAGGCCCGGCGCACCGGTTCCAAGATGCCCGCCCATTCGGCGGGCGTTTTGGCGTCCGCGACGTAAGTGGTGATGAGGATCTTTCCATCCACGCGCGCGATCGTCGGCGAACGGCGTCCGCGCGCAAGGATCACCTGGAGGAAATCGCGTATCTCCTCCGGCTTGAGGTGGCCGCTCAACTCGAATTGGTTGCGGATGCCGGGGGACAGGTCCCGTTCCGAGAGGTCCCAGGCCCTCAAGTGCAGATCCAAATAACTTTTCGCCTGGATCAGGTTGGCGAACCCGTCGATCCCATAGGCCTGGAGGATCTCACGCTGGCGCCGGTAACTCGCCTCGGTGAAAACCTCGTGGGCATCGCCGGTGAAGCCCGTGGTCCGGTCGAGTAAAAGCGGTCGATCCACAAACCGGTGGAGGTAGTTCTCGTAGAGTCCGTATTTTTGGACGATCCGGGCGAACACCAGGGGGCGATCGTTTCCCCGATCGGCGGGGTTCAACCACGACGGCGGGAGGAGGAGGACGGCGGCGAGGACGAACAGGCCCCGTGCTCCCGGGGACCCTCCCGTTTTCAGCATCCCAACAGCTCCTCCATCGTCACGAGACGGCGCTCCCGCGCCGAGCGCCAGATGCCCTCCCCCAAGGCCACGGCTTGAGCGCCGGCGAGGGCGTTGGACTGGATGGGGTAAGCGCGCTTCGGATCGGGCCCGAGGAACAGGTCTTCCTGGAGGAGGGGATCGGAGCCCCCGTGGCTGCCCAGGCCCTGCACCACGTGGATGCGCTCGCGCCCGGAACCGAAGAGGGGCATGAGATCCAAGGTCGACTCTTCCGCCACGGGGAAGGGGGTCCGCGAAGCGGCGTGGTAATGGGTCCACTCGATGCGGCCCTTCGTCCCGTGGAGGATGAGGCGCAGGCCCTCGTAGGGGCTGGAGAAGTTCACGCTATAGGAAAAGAGCGTGCCCCCGTCGAAGCGGATGCTCGCGGTGTAGGTGTCCTCGATATCGATGCGCGAGTCGAAGATGCACTGGTCGGTGTGGTAGCCGGTATAGTCCGGTTTCACCGTCCCCAAGTGGTCGTCCTTCACCGACCCACCGGCCACCCGGCCGTTCCAACGGCGGTGGTAGGCGCAGTCCTGCTTCACCTCGCAACTGGCGCAGCGGCGGCCGTCGCCCGTCTTCGGGTTCTCGGGCCCCTGATCGCCGTAATAGTTGAGGGCGCCGTGGGCGAAGACCTCCAGGGGCGCCTGGCCCACCAGCCACGAGACGAGGTCCAGATGGTGGGTGCTCTTGTGGATGGAGAGCCCGCCGGAGTTCGCGCGCATGCGGTTCCACCGCATGAAATAACTCGCGCCGTGGTGGGTATCGATGGACCAGTTGAGATCGACGGAGGTCACCCGCCCGATCCGGCCCTCGAGCACGAGTTCCTTGATGCGCCGCGCTTCGGCGGTATAGCGCACGTTGAAGGTGACCGTGACCCGGCCCTTGCTCTTCTTCTCCGCCTCGAGCACGCGCTTGGCGTCGGCGGCCGTGGAGGTCATGGGCTTCTCGCTGATGACGTCGAGGTCCTTGGCGAGGGCCTTGAGGATGTAGGTGGCGTGCGTAGAGTCCATGCCCGCGACGATGATGCCGTCGGGTCGGGTCTCCGCCACCATGCGGTCGAAAGCCTCCTCGCCCAGGAAGACGGGGATGGACGCGGCCTCGGGGTAGAGGCGCGCGCAGACCTCGAAGCGCCGAGGGTCCACATCCAGGAGGCCCACCAGCTCGGCGTGCTCTTGGAAAGTCCGCAGGAGCGGCCCGATGAACATATTGAGGCCCCGATTGCTCACCCCGCACACCGCATAACGTTTTCGTCGTTCCATGATCCCTCCCAGCATTGTTTTCTATTCGGTCCGCTTCAGATCGCCGCTTATCCGCCCGCGAGCATCGAGGCGGAATCCTTGTCGAGGAAGAGGTGGGTCGCGCCGTGGCGCTGGAGGATGGAGGCCGGAAAATCGGGGGAGACGCCCCGGCTCAGGCAATCGTGGACGGCCTTCGCCTTGCGCCGGTCGGGCACGCAGCAGATGATTTCCTTGGCGCGCAGGATCTCGTTCACCGACATGGAGATCGCCCGCTTCGGCACGTCCTCCAGGGTCTTGAACCAGCCCTCGCCCATCTGCTGGCGGCGGCAGGCCTCGTCCAGCGCCACGACCAGATAGGGCTCCCGGGTGGTGAAATCGGCCGGCGGGTCGTTGAAGGCCAGGTGCCCGTTCTCTCCGATGCCCACGAAGGCCACGTCCACGGTTTCCTTCGAGATCAGGCTGCCCAGGCGCTTGCATTCCGCCATGGGGTCGGCCGCATCCCCCGCCACGAGGTGCACCGTCTTCGGCCGCACCTTGGAGATGAAGCGCTCCTTGAGGTACTTGCGGAAACTGGCCCCGTGGGTCTCGGGGATGCCGACATACTCGTCGAGGTGGAACAGGGTGGTCTTATCCCAATCCACGCGCTTCGGGTCGCGGGCGAGGGCCGCGAGGAACTCGAATTGGGAGGCCCCGGTGGCCGCGATGAAGACCGCTCGCCCGTTCTTTTGGATGGCGGCCCGCAGGAGGCCGATGGCCTTCTCCGCGGCGGCCTCGCCCAGGGCCGCCTTATCGCCGAAAATCTGCTTGTTCATGGAACGCTCCTACGCTTGGTTTGACCGATGATGGATGAGGGGGGGGATCTCCTGCGCGAAGGCGCCCTTGCCTTCCAGGCGGAGGGCCACGGCTTCTTCGAGGGCGGCGAAGTCCATCCCCACCGAGGAGAAGGGCCACGCGCCGAACCGGGAGGCGAGTTCGAGATTATTGGCGCCGGCGAGGTGCACATGGACCCCCGGGGTGAGGCCGCGCTCCACCAGGAGGCGGATGCCCCCCAGGGCATGGAGGTCGGTGTCGTAGAAGAGGGCGTTGACGTCGTTCTCGACATCGAGCATCCGGGCGGTGGCCTCGTAGCCCGCGCGGAAGATCGTCTCACGGTCGCCGTGCTCGGCCATCGGGCGCACGTAGCGCCGGAAGAGTTCGCCATCGGAGACGGCCGGAAACAGCGCCTGTAACCCGGCGAAACGGTGGCGGTATTGCCAATGGTCGCGCGCTTCGGGGTCTTGGGTTTCGATGAGCAGCCGGAAGCGCAGCTCGCGCGCCCGCCAACCCGCAAGGATCTGGCGCACGCCTTCGGCGTAACTGGAATCGACGCGGCGGCTCATATCGCCCTTCACGCATACCCAGGACACCGCGTTGTCGGCCATGGCCTTCTCCACCGCGGCGGGGTCGGCGGGCGTGGCGATGAAGACGAACGCCTCGCACCCGCGGTTGATGAGGTCGAGGATCTCCTCCAGGGGATCGGCCCCCAATGCCTGGAGGAAGACCGAGCGACCTTCGCGCTGCAGGCGAGCGGCCAGGCGCAAGGCCAGGAGGCGGTTCTGGTCTTCGTCCCCCGCGGCCGCGTTGGCGAAGACGATGCCCACGATGCCCGTGCGTCGCCCGTTGAGGAGCTTGGCGGCGAAATGGGGCCGATAGCCCAGGCGCCTGGCCGTATCTTTGACCCGGTCGATGGTTTCATCGGCCATCGAGGCGTCGTTTCCCCCCAGGATCTTCGAGGCCGTCGGCAGGGTGACCCCGCACGCCTTCGCCACGTCTTTGAGCGTGGTGCGGCGCACGTCCATGGAAGGATCGCGGCGGCGGGGCGGGGAAATTCGGCTGTTTTTCATTGTTGGCAACTAGTTGCCTTATCATAGGCCCTCCGCCGAAGAATGTCAATGCGTGCGTGGATGGGAAAATACGCGCACCGCGGGACCCGCCCGCCGGTTCATCTCCCCCCGAGCTTCGAGGATATTTCCAATGGCACAACCCAATCCCGCTTGGCGCCTTCCCATCACCCCCGCCCAGATGCCGGGCCTCATCGCCTTTTGGGATTTCCAGGAGGAGGGCCCCCGCCGCAGCCGATCCGGCGAACCGTACCTGCTCGAGGAGATGGCGGGCCCGGTGCGCCGCGTCCAAGATCCCGGAGCGCCGTTCGGCCCCCACGCCGCCCACCTGGCCGATGGGCAATGGCTTCGCATCCCCCGCGCCTCCTGCCCCCGCCTCGACCGCCACGGCCCCGCCGGCCACCTCACGGTCCTCGCGTGGATCAAGCGGGGCCGCACGGCGGAGCGCCACTGCGAGTTCATCGCGGGGCAATGGAACGAATCGAATCTCGGCCGCCAGTACGGCCTCTTCCTCAACATCAGCACCTGGGGCGGGAACGACCAGATCTGCGGCCATGTCTCCCACTCGGGCGGCCCGACCGCGGGGTTCCGCTATTGCATGGACGGCGCCCTCGGCGCGACGCCCGTGGCCTGGGACGCCTGGAAGGTCGTGGGCATGAGTTACGACGGGGTCCAGGCGATGGCCTGGCTGGACGGGAAACTCGACCGACAGGACGGGCTGAATCCCTACCCGTACGCGGGCGGCCTCCACGACGGCGGAAAGGGCGGCTCCGACTTCACCGTGGGCGCGGTGGACCGCAGCGGCGAGATGGGAAATTTCTTCACCGGGCTCCTGGGCGGCCTCGCGGTCTTCGAACGGGCCCTCAGTCCCGCCGAGATGTGGGCACTCGGCGCTCCGATGTTCTCCTGAGCGCCATCGGGCCGCGACCCGAACGAACGCCCCGCGACCGAGCGCCCCGAGGGGCCGACCTCATTCGGTTCGGTAGCGCTCCGTCACCGTCTTCCCGGCTTCGTCCCCGCCGGGGAGGTCGAAGCGGATGCGGGTCAAGCGCAATCCCGGTTCCCAGGAAGCGCTTTTTCCCGAGACCTTGCGGTTCACCGTCACGCCGAGGATCCCCCCACGCCCCGTCGGATTGGCGGCGGAGAGGATGAGCGAGCCGGCTTCGCGTTTCAGGAGGAGGATCGCGGGCCCATCGGTGGTGAGCGCCGTCCCGTCGGAGAAGGCGACGCCCGCGCCGTCGTAGAACACCGCTCCGGCGATCCCCTTCGCGGGATGCTCGACCGCGGCCACACGCTCGGTGTTCGTCGCGACGCGCACGGGGACCGCTTGGGCGTAGCGCCGGAACGCCTCGAGGTTCCCCGGCGCGAGGAGGTAGCGGTAACCGGCGGATTTCGCCTTCGCACCGTGGTCGAGGAACGCCGTGAACACCTCGGCCGAGAGGGGGTCCCCCGAAGCGGAACCCGAGATCTCCTTCCAACTGCCGCCCTGGGCGGCGACGGTGAGGGTCAGCCGACTTTTCTCGAGGGGAAGGAATCCGAGGCCCCGGTGGTGGATCCACTCCAAGCCGCCGCCGTCCCAGGTCGTGGACCCCGAGGCGATGCGCTCCTTGCCCCCCTCCCGTACGATCACCTCGCCGACCTTAAGCGATTGGTCGAGGGTCGTATGCACGGGAAGTTCCGCGCCCGTGATGGCGGCTCCGAGGGCGACGGCCTCGTCGTCGAAAAAGAACCAGGACTTGAGGGCCGAAAGTTTCCCGCGCTTATGGATGAAGCCCGTGCACCCGTAGCGGCCGTCGGACACGCCGCCCGCGTAGATCGTCTCGCCCCGGGACGGCACGGGCCCCTGGGGCGGCTGGGAGGACCATTCGGAGGTGATACCCGGAAGGTGCTTCCAATCCCAAATCGGGAAGATGTTGTGGTAGGCTTGGCCGTCGCCGGCGTAGAGGAAGCTCACCCCGTCGGAGAGCAGGTGCGATTTCCGGCCCTCGTCGTTGACGAGTTCCCCGCTCTGCATGCGCACCGAGAGCATCTTGACGCTCACCATCCACGCCGCCCGACGGTGGGCCATGTAGTCGGATTTCCAGAAAAACTTGTTCCCCGTGAGCGAATTGGCGCGGTTGGTGAGTTCGGCGTGGAAGGCCGCGAGTTCCCCTTGGCGGGGACCGGCCTGGGTTTTCAGGTTCTTGCAGACCTCCGCCAGGTACGAAACGCCGAAACCCTTCACCGGCCGGGTGATCTCCCGCCCGCGGCAGCTGTAGTCGAAGACGTTCCGGTAGAGCATCCACCGGGAGCCGTCGAGGGCGAAGAGGGCCAGCACGTCCGCCTTGTCCTTCGGGAACTCGTAGGCCGTACCCGCCGCATAATAGAGGAAGCGCGAGGCGTCGACGGCATACCCGGCCCCGTAGCCCTGGTTGTAGATCTGCTGGCCGTGCTGGTGGAACGAGCCGTCGATCTTGACCCCCTCGTCCTCATCGGGGGCCAGGCGCACCTCGTCCTGGATGAGCTCGAAAGCCTCGGCGGCCACCTCGGGCTTGCGCTCGAGCACGCCGCGCACCACCGTGCAGCCCGCCGTCCAGGTGAGGTTTCCTCCGGTCATGCCGTCGGTCTTCCCCCGCGCCAGCACCTTCACGATGGCGGCGCGCTGCTCATCGGTGAGGTACGCATCGAGGGCCAAGCCGATCCTCTGGAGCGATAATTGGGAACCGATCATGTTATGCCACCAATTCTCGGATTGGGGGTCGCGCCGGAACCAGAACGCGAGCGCGCGGTCGACTCCGTCTTTGAGGGTCTTCCGTTCCGCTTCGCGGGAAGGAGCAAGGCGGGCCCAATTGATGGCCATCGCCTCGATCCTGGAGAGATGGCGGCTGGGCGCCCAGGCCGCCCGGGAGCGGTCTGCGTAATTGATGTCTTCCCATGAACCGTCCGCGCCGAGGGTTTCGAGGGCTTTTCGGGCGCTTTCGGACATGGCCTCCAGCGGGGTGGCGAGTTCGGGAACCTGCGTTTCGGTCAGCCGCTTTTGGATAAGGGCCAGGTCCTGCCGATGGCGCTCGGTGACGGGCTTGGACGGACCGGTGCGCTTGAGGAGCGTCGTCATGGGGCGGGCCTCCAGGCGGTCGAGATAGAGGACCGTTCCCGCAATCGCCTTGTGGCCCCAGCCCTCGGAGGCCAATTGGATGCGGTCGATCTTGTTCCAGCCGGCCGGCTCGCGGTTGAGGGCGAACTTCTCGAAGGGAAGTTCCACCCGGCGCCAGCCTTTCCAATTCACCTTCAGGATCGAACGGTAGTAGGAGAAATCCTTCTTCGCCTCATCGCGGGAATGCAGGATCACCTCGACTTGGGCCGAAGTCTCCGCCTCGGAATAGCAATCGAAGACGAGGATCCCGGCGGCCGACCAGTCGTGGGGGAACGCCTCCAGCGTGGCGCCCTCGGGGCGGCCGGCGTCGAAACGCAGCGTTTTCTTCCCCGAGGGCCCCTTCTCGTCCGACAGGGAGACCGCGCCCGTCCACTTGAGCGCCCCGGAAAAATCATCGATGAGGAGGCTCGCCCCCGCGGGCGGCTCGGTCTCGGCGCTGAGGGCGAGCTCGGCGAGGGCGAGACCGCCGCGGGCGGGGTTCTTCGACTTGGAGTACCCGAACATGATCGCGCTCACCTTCCCCAATTCCTCCGCGGTGATCGCCGCATCGGCGCGGGTAAAGAGTTCGAAGGGGAGGGCATAGGACTTCCACGCGGGCCCCAATTTCAATTCGCGGCTGAACTTCATCTCCGTCTTCCCGTCCAGGTACACCAGGGTGACGCTGAGGGCGCCGATCTCGTCCCCCCGAGCGGCGAGGCGCACGGCCTTGTGCTTGAGCGGATCCAGATCTCCCGCGCGCAATTCGCGCTTCACCCAGGTGTAGGCGGCCTTCGTGAAATCGGCCTCCACCTTGAGCACGGGGCCCTTCCCGGGTTCCTCGGCGACCGTCCGGACCGCGTTATCCTTGCCGGACCATTTCTTCGCGCCTTCCCCGGAAAGATCGCTTAAGGGAAGGTCCGCGGTCCAAGCGAATCCCGCCAACAAGAACGCGCAAAGCAGCCCGTACGCGGGGGATCGCCCGCCGCTTGGTCTCCGTGATTTCACCGTCGCCACCCCCGGGCGGCCCCCCGGGGTCGCCTCCCCGATTTGTACTATCGGATCGCGGGCGGGACGGGCGTTTTCGGCGCGATCCTTCGAAGAACGGGCCCGACGCTCGGGCGTCCCTACAGGCGCAGGATCTTGCTGAGGAGCTCGTAGCTCGCCGCGGCGATGGCGGCGGTGGCGGGGATCGTCAAAACCCACGCCCCCACGATGCGACCGGCGACGCCCCAGCGCACGGCGGAGAAGCGCTTGGCGGCCCCCACCCCCATGATGGTCGACGAGACCACGTGGGTGGTGCTCACCGGCGCCCCGAAATGGGAGGCCGTGAGGATGACCAGGGAGGAGCCGGCGTCGGCGGCGAACCCGTTGGGCGGCGTCATCTTGATCATGCGCCCGCCCATGGTGCGGATGATGCGCCAGCCGCCGGTGGACGTCCCGATGGCCATCGCCAAGGCGCAGGAGATCTTCACCCAAAGGGGGACTTCGAACACTTTATAGCTGTAGAAGCTCACCAGGGCCATGGTGATGATCCCCATGCTCTTCTGGGCGTCGTTCGTTCCGTGGCTGAAAGCCGCGAAGGCCGCGGTGAATCGCTGCCCCCAGAGGAACCAGCGGTTGATCTTCCCCGGAACGGACCTGCGGAAGAGCCAATAAATCGCCACCATCAGGACCATGCCGACCCCGAACCCGATCAGCGGCGAGAGGAAGAGCGCCGAGAAGACCTTGACGAGCCCCTTGCTCTGGAAATGGTCGAACCCCGCGTGCCAAGCGACCGCCCCGATCACGCCCCCGATGAGGGCGTGGGATGAACTGGAGGGCAGGCCGAAGTACCAGGTAATGAGGTTCCAGGCGATCGCGGCGATGAGGGCGCTCATGATCACCATCTGGGTCACATCGCCCGGGTTGACGATCCCCTTGCCGATGGTCTTGGCCACTTCGGTGCCCACGAGGGCCCCCACGAAATTCATGGACGCCGAGAGGATGATGGCCGAGCGGGGGGAGAGGGCGCGCGTAGAGACCGAGGCCGCGATGGCGTTGGCCGTGTCGTGCATGCCGTTGATGAAGTCGAAGCCGAGGGCCAGGACGACGATGGCGACGAGCAGGATGAAGGGATCAACCATGTTTGAGCAGGATGCCTTCGAGGATGCCCGCGACGTGCTCGCACTTGTCGGTGGCGATCTCGAGGAAATCGTAGACGTCGCGCCACTTCATCACCTCGAGGGGGTTCTTCTCGCCGCGGAACAGTTCGGCGACGGCCTGCCGGGCGATCTTATCGCCGAGGTTCTCCTGGCGGTTCGTCTCGATGAGGTAGGGCTTGATCTTCTCGTAATTCAGCGTCTTCATGAGGGGCATGGCCGCGTGGATCTGCACGGCCTGCTGGCCCAGCACCACGGCCATCTCCTGCATGGGCGGGGTGGCGGCCTTGAGGTCGTAGAGCATCATCCGCTCGCTCACCGCCTCGATGTAGTCCATGCAGTCGTCGAGGGCCAGGGCGAGGGCGTGGATATCCTCCCGGTCGATCGGGGTGATGAAGCTCTTGTCGAGCTTCACCAGGATCTCGTGGGTCTTGAGGTCGGCGTCGTGCTCCAGGCGTTCGAGTTTCGCGGCGTCTTCGGCGATCCGCTCGGGGTGGCCCACCAGGTCGAGAAGTACCTTGGAACCCTCCAGCAGGATCGCGGCGGCCTCCTGGAACCGGTCGAAGAAGGAATCATCGGTCGGGATGAGTTTGAACATGGAGCCTTCCTACGGGGCGGGACGGGGATGACGGAACCTCCGTATTTTACCCCGGAGGCTTCCCCCTGCCAAATTTACCCTTTGCGCCGCCGGATCCTCGTGGTGGGCCGCGGGAACGGGGCGCGAACCCCCTACGGTGCCGGGACCGGGGCGAATTGCGCCCCGGAATACACCGGGCTGGTCAGCCAAGTCGTCTTGTATTTGAAGATCGAGAGGAGGTTGAAGAGGATGTGGAAGAACGAATTGAGCTGGGTGACCTTCAGGGTATTTCGCGTGCGGAAATAATAGCGCCCGTCGGGGGACAAAAGCGACGCCTCGCAGACGGGGACCCCGACGAGCACCTCCAACTCGGGCCTGAGCGAGACGAGGTCCTTGTAGACGGCCTGGCGAAGGCCCGGGGTGGACGTCTCGAGCAGGTACTGCTCGCTCCAGAGGTCGTAGGATAGCCGCTTGGTGATCGTGACCTGGGCGAGGCGCTGGTCGATGAACAGGCGCTTCTCGTAGATCTCGATGAAATAGGTGAAGGTGAGCACGATGCCATAATTGAGATAGGCGCGGATCTCCCCTTCGATGAGGTTCGGTCCCGCCAGCACATCCACGCGCAGCTTCCCCCCTTGGGTGTACACGCGATTGGGCGATTGCAGCCGGATTTCCACGGCCCCGGCCCGCGAGGCGGCCATCACCAAAAGAAGAAGGAGGAGCGTTCGCTTCACGGGGTTTGCGCGGGGGCGCACCGCTCCCCCGCCGCCCATGCATTTTACCCTCGAACCCCGGGCCCCCGCGGCCGGCGCCCGGTTCGCTGATGCTACACTCCCAACTTATGAACCCCTTCAAATGGCTCGAAAAGGAGGTGCGCCGCGCCTTCACCCCGCTCGCCTCCCGCTTGGCGCTGCGCCTTCCCCGGGGCCCCTCCCGCGGCTACCGCTTCTACGGGGCCCTCAGCCACCTGAAACTCTTCAAGCAGAAAGACGCCGAAGACCTCTTCCTCGAGCGACTCAACCTCGCCTCCCGCACGGTCTATGATATCGGGGCCCATGTCGGGCTGCTCACCGTTTTTTTCTCCGGGGCGGCCCGCGCGGGCCGCGTCCTGGCGTTCGAACCGAACCCCGCCCTCTTCCATCTGCTCGAAAAGAATCTCCGGGCTAACCGCCTGTCGGGCGTCGAGGCCCTCCCCATCGCGGTCGGCGACGGTCCGGGCGAATTGGAACTCTCCATCTCCGCCGATCACCCGGCCATGGGCAGTTTAAGCCCCTGGGTCCAATCCGGCCGCGGCCGATCCGACTTTCGGCTCATCCGCGTGCCCGTGCGAAGCCTCGACGACCTCGGAGAAAGCCGCGCCCTCCCCACGCCCCATTTCGTCAAGATCGACACCGAGGGTTTCGAATACGCGGTCCTCCGCGGCATGGAGAAAATCCTCGCCACCGCCCATCCCGCGCTCTTCCTCGAGATGCACGGCACTCCCGATACCCCCCAGCTTTTTTCCCTCCTCCAAAAGCACGGTTACCGCGTCACCCATGTCGAAACAGGTCGAAACATCACCGAAGGCGGCGATGGAACGCTCAGGGCGGGACACCTGTTCTGCGAAGCGGCCGGTGCGACCCTGCTCCGCCCCCCGGTCGCCTAGGCCCAGTGGGGCACGATCGGCGCCCGCACGCGTGAATACGATCCCCACGGGAGAACCCCATGACCCAACCTGAAGCGATTTCCTGGCACGAACTGCCCGCGGCCCAATTCGAGGGCCGCGGCTGGTCGCAGACCCTTCGCCCCTTCGATCGCCTGCCCGCCCGCGCGCAACAGGCCGTCCCCGAGGTCGTGTGGAACTTAAGCCGCAGCGCCACCGGCATGGCCGCGTGGTTCGAGACCGATGCGCCCGCCGTGCACGCGCGCTGGAGGCTCCAAAGCGCCCAATTGGGCGAGCCCAATTTTCCCGTGGCCGGCTTTAGCGGCCTCGATCTCTACGCCGAAGATTCGGGCCGCCTGAAATGGGTCGGCGCCGGGCACCTGGTGAAGGACCAAGAACCCCAGCAATGCCTCATCGAGGGGATGGCCGGGGCCTCCCGGCGTTTCCTGTGCTACCTTCCGGCGCGAAACCCCGTGGAGGGCGTCGAAATCGGCGTGCCCCGGGGCGCCTCGTTCCGCGCCCTCCCGCCCCGCGCCGAGAAGCCCCTGGTGTTCTACGGCAGCTCCATCGTCCACGGCGCCTACGCCTCCCACGCCGGCATGATCCATCCCGCCATCCTCGGCCGCCGCCTCGGGCTTCCGACGATCAACCTCGGCTTTTCGGGCAACGCCAAGATGGAAATCGCCCTCGCCGAACTCCTCGCCGAACTCGACGCCCGCGTCTATATCCTCGACGCGCTCCCCAATATGGACCTCTCCCTGGTGCGCGAGCGCGCCGAGCTTTTCATCCGGTCGCTGCGGAGGGCCAAACCCGCCACCCCGATCGTGATGGTCGAGGATCGCCCCCTCGGCAACCTATGGATCAAACCCTCCCATGCCCTTGGCCAGGAGGAGAAATGGCGCTTCCACCGCGCCCTCTTCGACAAACTCTCCGCCGAGGGCGCCGGGCCCCTCTTTTATCTGGAGGGACGGAATCTCTTCGGCGCCGATGCCGACGGTTCCCTCGACGCCTCCCATCCCAGCGACCTGGGGTTCTTCCGCATGGCCGACGCCCTGGAGCCCGTACTGCGGCGGGCCCTCGCCTGACCGTAAGCCGGGGCGGCGCCTATTTCCAATTGTCGCGGCTGTAATTGCCCTCCACCGCCAGCAGGAAGACCGCCTCGTCCGCCGGGTCGATGGTCTTCGCCAGCATGAAGCGGGCGTAGGGGTCGAACTTCTTGATGCGGACCAGGGCCTCGCGGAAATCGGGCTCGATGCCGTCGCCCACCAGGGTCAGGCGCACGTCGCTCTCCTGGTAGACCCCGAGGAGTTTCTCCGGTTCGTCGACGATGAGCACGTCGCGCTCGAAACTCAGCTTCGACAGGTTGATGAACTCGCGGAACTCGTGCATGCGCCGCGAGAGCGTCTCGACGATGCGCACGTTGTGCAGGAAGCGCTTCTGGGCCTCGACCCCGTGGAGGCGCAGGTTGAGGAAGAGGAGGATCTTGAACTCGCTATAACGGAAGGCGATCGGGGCGTTCCCCGGCCATTGGCGCTTGAGCGTCGCCCAGCGGCCGTGGTCGAGACGCTCGTTGTAGTGCAGGAGCACCTGGCCGTCGGGGCCCTCCACCTCCATGGTGCTGATGAGTTGGCGCTGGTAGCGGCTGTGGCGGTTGGCGAACTCGATGAAGCGAACCTCCTGGGAGAAGTCGCCCGGGGAGAGCACCTGGTGCGGCAGGGGGAAATGCACCGGGTCGAGGCGGTGCAGGGTCTCGAGCAACGACCGACCGAAGGCCGCATCCACCACCGCGACGCGGTTCTTGCGCAGGTATTCCAGGGCGATCGCGCTGATCTTCTCGCCCTTGTTGAGGATCGCCTGGGAGAGCCCCGGCAGGCGCACGTCGCGGCGCATGGTAGGCCATTGCTTCTCCGGGAGCGTGCGGATCGCCTCGGCGAGCATCTCGGCTTGGAGTTCCATGGGGCGTCCTAGGCGGGAAAGCGGGCCGCCAGATCCCGCACGACCGTCTCCATCGCCGGAAGGTGCTCGGTGAGTTCGTACTCCAGGAGATCCCCGAGGAGCACGAAATCGCGCCTCTGGAAGGCCCCCTCCAATTCGGTGAGCTTGGCCGACAGCGGCTCGCGCAGGGCGGAGAGGTCGGAGGCCTCCTTGCGTTCGATGCGCAGGAGGGTCTCGGACCGTTCGACGAGGGCCAGGAAAAGTTCCAACGCCTCCACGGCCTGCTGGACCAGCGGCATGGCCGCCGCATCCCGGCCCTTCTGGATCTCCGCGGCGGAGGCGGGGAGGATCTGCTTGAGGATCGCCAGGAGGCGCAGCCCCTCGCCCAACAGGTTGGCCGCCACGTCTTGCGGGCCCATCCCGGCGCAGACCTGGCGCACGAGGTGGAAATAGCCCCGGCGCAGGATCGCGCGGGCGCCCGTCTCCAGGCTCCCGAGGGTGGCGTCGAGGCGCTGTCGGAACTCGGGCTTACCGTCGGCGCGCAGGCGGAACGCGGCGATCTCGCCCTCTTTGAGGAGCGCCAGGAGCGGCTCCTGCTCCGCGCTCAGGCGCAGGGGCTTCACCGCGCCGGCGAGGGTCTTGCGCAGCCAATCGATGCCCGCGAGGAGGTCGTCGAGTTCCCCCGCCGCGAGATCGCGGGGATCCTCGAGGCGCCCCTTCATGCGGGCGAGGTAGGCGTCGATCTCCCCGAGCACGAGGAAGGCGTACTCCGGCGGCGTGCAAAGGCGAAGTTCGACGCGGCCGACGGCGTCCACCGCGAGGCCCGCCAGGGCGGGGTCCCCCGGATCGGGCACGGGGCGGCCGTCCACGCGCACGTCGTCCATCAGGTGGCCCTGGGATTCGGCCCAAGACTCCAGGGCCGCCAGCACCTGCGCGACGTTCTTCTCTTCTTCGAGGCGGATATCCGCCTTCTGCCCGTTCAACCAGATTTCCATGCTCATTTCCCGCCCGAGGCGCCCTCGAGGTACTTTCCCATGCGTTCCATCTCCTTCTGCGCCTTCTCGAGCTCGCTGAAGTCGTTCACCAATTTCTTGCGGTAGCTCTCCACCTGCGCCTCTTCGTGCTTCATCTCCTTCTCGAGCTGCTCGATGCGGCGCTTGCAGGTCTCGCGCTGGATGTCGAGCACGGCGCCCCGCCCGTCGTAGCTGCGGGCCAATTTCCCCGTGTCCACCGCCACCCCGGTGTCGGGCATCCGGTCGCCGTCGGTATCGAAGGCGAAGAGTTCGCCCACCAGGTCGGGATTGGCGCGGAAGGCCTTCTTCGCCTCCTCTTCCTTCATATCGAGTTTCCCGATATTGAGGTCGTTCGGGTTGCCCATGATGAAGACCGGCGAGATCCCCGCCTGGGAGAGGAGGGAGACCACCTCGGGTCGGGAGGTGGGATGGGGATCGATGGCGATGCGGCGCAATTTGTCCTTCAGGAGCGTCATCGAGATCTCCCCGCGGAAGAGGCCCCAGCGGTTCTTGACCTCTTCCTTGGCGTCCGGGGGGGGCTTGTCGCTATTGATGAGCACGTTGATCTGCTCCATCGCCAGGTTGTACTGGCCGACGAAATTGATCAGATTATTGAAGATGCTCTCTTCGTTCCATTCCACCCGGAAACGCGCCGGCTTCTCCGAGGCCGACCTCAGGTCGAGGGTGACCCCGTCGATGAGGTCGGACACCGCGTTCCCCTCCCGCTCCACCACGACCCCCCGGTACTCGAGCCGGGCGGGCTTCGCCGGGGAGATCTCCCGGGCCGGCTTCCAGGGCGACGCGTTGGACGCCTCGGCCGGGGGCGCCGGCAGCCTGCGGGGCCAGGAGGCCCGCAATTGGTGGTGGGTATTGCGGTTGAAGAATTGGAACTCGCGGATCGAAACGCCCCCCTTCCCGCCGGTGAGATCCTTGTCCGATAGCGAGAAGGCGTTGCTGCCTTCGGGCGTGGCCGCGAAATCATCGGGCAGGGAAAAGACCTTTTCCGCGATGCCTTCGCCGTCGACGTAGCGGACCTTGAGGAATTGCCCATTGGTCGCCGCGGGCTTCGCCGCGTTGCTCTTTTGCGCCGCTTCCTCGGCGCGCCGCTGGGCCTCCCGTTCCGCCTGCAGGGCGTCCAGGCGCGTCTGGTCGAAGGGCCGCAGGACGGGGAGGATGAAGACGTCCTCCTCCATGGCGATGCGGTCGCGCAGGGGGAGTTCCAACCCGGTCGCGAGTTCGATCCCCCGGTCCCCGGCCTTTCCGGCCTGGTTGCTGGCGGCCGCGAGGGCCGCCAAACTCCGCCAAGAGACGGCGAGGTCGATGCGCTCCCCCGGCGCCAAGGCGAGGTCGCGGCTGAAGCGGCTCATCGCCACCGCCCCGGGCTCGAGGACGAAGCGCTCCCGGTCCATCGCCAGCCCATTTCCGTCGAAATTGGCCTGGGAAAGCACGGCCTCGGCGCCGGCGACGGCTTCGGCCCGGGCGGCGTCGGCGAAGAGCCCGAGGGCGTCCATGAGCTTGCCGCTGTCTTTCATGAGTTCGATGCGGCTGGCCGCCCCGGCCTTCTCCGCGGCGAGGACGAGCACGCTCTGCCCGGCCCCCTTGCGCACCGAGGCGACCGAGAAGACTTTTTGGATCTCGGGGCGCTCGAAGAGGCGCTTGAAGGCCGCCACCGAGCCGCCGCCGAACCGGAAATCCCAGTTCTTGCCCCCCGTGCGCAGGGTGAAATCGCTGGCCGGGAGATTCTCGCCCTCGCCGAGGTCGCGGCTCGAGAGGCGGTGGGCGCTGGCCACCTGGAGCACCCGCACCTCGTAGGAGCCCGGGACGGCCGGCTTGCGCGCGCTTCCGACGAGGATCTCGGGGGATTCGGGGATGAACTTATATTCGTTGAAGATGGAGTCGGCGCCGTAGAGCCGGGTGCTGTAATTGCGCAGCGTCGTCAGCTCCTTCTGCAGGTCGCCGAGCACGGAGATGCGCAGCTGCTCCTTCTTCTTTTCCTCCTCCTTCTTGCGGATGGGCGCGCGCTTGGCTTCGATGACCTTGTTGATCATCTCGCCGTACCCGTTCTGCTTCTGGAGGTCGAGGTAACTCGCGGGCATGGCGTTCACTTGGCGGGGCCGCGGCCCCGCGTTCGGTCAGGGCCGCTTCAGGCGCAGGTAGGCCGGGATGTCCGATTCCGCCACGCCGCTTTGGCGCAGGGCCTCGTCCGCCGCCTGGAGGCCCCGCACGACGGCCGGGGCCTTGGGTTCCCGGGGCTCCTTGCCTTCGAGGATCGCGGGTTCGCTGACGATGAACTCTTCCTCGGGGATGAACTTCGTGCGGCCGCTGAGCCCGGCGAGCAAAGAGGGCTCTTCGGCCACCACGGCGAGGCGGGGCCGGGCCGGGGCCTCGGCGGCGTAGGGCCGCGCGCCGAGGTGGGCCTCGGGCTGGGACGGGCGGTTGACGGTGTCGTCGTCGGAGAGTTCCT
>JAFLEE010000021.1 GCA_017302015.1 Spirochaetota bacterium
ACGTCACCTTGGAGCCCTGCGCCCACCATGGCCGCACGCCGCCCTGCACCGGCGCGATCCGCGCGGCGGGGATACGCCGCGTCCACGTGGCCCTCCTCGATCTGAACCCCGCGGTCGCCGGGAAATCCCGCCAAATCCTCTCCGAGGCGGGGGTCGAGACCGTCTACGATTGCCCCGGGGACCTCCGCCGGGAGGCCTTCCTCCTCAACCGCGATTTCTACCACCGCCAGCGCCATGGACGCCCGCGGGTCACCCTCAAATGGGCCATGACCCTCGACGGGAAAATCGCCGCGCGCACGGGCGATTCCCGTTGGGTTTCCTCAGAGGCTTCCCGGGAACGGGTTCAAGCCCTGCGCCGCCACCACGACGCGGTCCTCGTCGGCGGGCGCACCGCGCTCTTCGACGACCCAGAGCTCACGGTCCGCGTCGAACCCATCCCCCCGACGCAGGCCCTGCGCATCGTCCTCGACCGGCGCGGGCTCACCCCCCCCGGGCATCGTCTCCTCACCGACGCCCATGCGACCCTGTTCGTGGTCGACGGGAAGACGCCCCCCGACTTCACCGCGCGCGTGGCGGCATGCGGAAAGGACGCTTGGGCGATGGCCGATGCCGACGACCTGGCCACCCTGCTCGCGCGCCTCGCCCGGGAGCGCGAGTTAAACAGTATCCTGGTGGAGGGCGGGAGCACCGTCCACAGCGCCTTTTTGGATGCCGACCTGGCGGACGGGGTGGACATCTTCATCGCCCCGAAGATCCTGGGAGACGGTGCGGGGATCCCGCCCATCCAGCCGGGAATAGCGCGGGAAAAAATGTCCCAAGCGATGTCCATCGGCGAGGGGACCTGGGAGCCGCTCGGCCCCGACATACATTTCTCGGGCGTGGTCCATCCGACGAGCGAAGAAGACCTCTTCCGACGGGTCGACCCTCGAGATTAAACCCCGGCAGCGAGGCGCCACCCTACGGCGTTACGATGCCGGATCACCCATCCAGAAGCGCCGGTAAGGGTTAGGCGTTTCGTCCGCCACCACGAAGGAATCGGACCCCATGAGCCACGACCTTAAAAAGGCGGGCTTCATCTTCGTCGGTTCAACCCCCTGCGACGCTTTCATGTAAGGGTCGGCGCGGTAAAGAACCCCAAGACGGATTGAGTCCGCGACAAGGAACTCAATTTGAAACATCCATGATCATAAGGAGGTCTGCGGGCTTAGACTCAAGAAATGTCCGTATTAACAGAATTGGATGGATCCCCACCATCTCTTCATCCGCTTCAAAAGACGCAGTCTTTTACTTGGTCCTCGCCGGTGGAAGCCCTGGGGGGAGGTGGGAGTCCCTGGAGGATTGCCTCAGCGCCAATGTAGAAAACGCAATCGATCAAACGCGCCGGCGCTGCGGCAATCCGGAAGGGATTCCCACCTCTCCCCGGAAGGCCCCCCCGGCGAGACCAGGGTTTCTTATTTCCTAAGACCGGTCCGCGACGTGCCGGCTCACGTCAGCAACCGACTCACGCTTTTCCCGAGGTTCATATGGTGGATCACCTTGGCGAAAAGGGGCGCCATGGAGAGTTCGTCGTACCAGGGGTGCTCGGCGATGAAGTCCTTGCCCCAGAAGACGGCGTCGGTGCCGATGAATTTCTTGAAGAGGCCCTGCTCGAAGGCCTGGTCGAAGAGGCCGGCGGAGTTATTGGAGAAGAAGGGCAGGCTCACCGAGATATAGATGTCGCGGGCGCCCTTGTCCTTGAGGAGCTTGCAGGCGTTGATGAGCGTGCCGCCGGTGGCGCACATGTCGTCGTTGATGAAGATGTCCTTCCCCTCGACGTTGCCCACGAGGGTCATGCGGGCGATGGTCGAGGCGCGGCTATAGTCGCGGCTCTTCTCGATGATGGCGAGTTCCTTGCCCAGGGCCTTGGCGAAGAAGAGGCCGCGCTTGGCGGAGCCGACGTCGGGGGCGACCACCATGAGGTTGGTGGCGTCGACGTGCTTGGCCATCCAGCGGATGAGGGCGCGCCCGGCGTGGAGGTTCTCCATCTGGGTGCGGTTGAAGAAGCCCTCGATGGCCTCGCTGTGGATGTCGAGGGTGATGACCTTGTTGAACCGGGTGCTCTCCAGGAGCATGCCGACGATCTTCGCGGTGATGGGCTCGCGGCCCTTCTTCTTGTCCTGGCGGGAATAGGGGAATTGGGGGATGACGGCGGTGATGCGGGCGGCGTCGGAATAATAGGCCGCCTGGCCGGCGCAGGCCAGCGACATGAGGTTATCGTTGACCGAGGATTTGCCGTGGGGATCGTCCATCAACTGGATGATGAAGACGTCCTTTCCCCGCACGCTCTCCTCGATGACGACCTTGCGCTCGCCGTTGGCGAAGGTGGTCTCGGTGCAGGGGGTGAGGGTGAAATTATAGGGGGAACCATCGGTCCGGATCATGCGATTGATCTCGTGGCAGATGCGGTTGGCGAAACCGATCCCGGAATTGAGCGCCAAAAGAACCATCCGCCCGCTTCGCACGTTCGGCCCCCCGCGATTCCGTCACCGGGAAGGTGTCTCCCCGGCGCCGGTTGCCCCCGATTTTAGCATCCGGGGGCAGGAGATCCCGAGGCGCCCCGGATGGTAAATTTGGGGGCTTGATCCCCAAACCGACCCTGGACGTGCCGCGCGCGCTGGCGAAAACCCGCCTCGTCATCGTCCTCAGCCTCCTCGCATTCGCCGCGGCCGCGGGCCTCGTCGGCGGCTTCGTCGCCAAAGCGCTCCTCAATCCCGGGGCGGTGGTGCGCCAACTGGAGAATTACGCGCCCCCGGTGCCCACGCGCATCCTCGACGTGCGCGGGCGGCTCATCGCCTCGTTCTACGCCGAAAAGCGCGAGATCATCCCCTTCCATGAGATCCCCCCCGCCCTCATCCAGGCGACGCTGGCCACCGAGGACGAGCATTTCGAGGACCATTACGGGTTCAATCCCTGGCGCATCCTGAAAGCCGCCCTGGTCGACGTGGTCACCCTCAGCAAGGAGCAGGGCGGGTCGACGATCACCCTCCAACTCTCCAAGGTGCTCTTCCTCGACCACGGCAAGCGCTTTTCCCGGAAGATCGCCGAATTGTGGTACGCCATCCAGATCGAGCGCCTCTACACCAAAAAAGAGATCCTCTGGTTCTACTTCAACCAGATCAATTACGGCCACGGCTGCTACGGGGTGGAGGCCGCCGCCCAGTTCTATTTCCGCAAGCACGCCCGCGACCTGGGCACGGCCGAATGCGCGCTTTTGGCGGGCATCCCCAAATCCCCCGTGTATTTCTCCCCCCTGCGCTTCCCGCGCAACGCCATCGCCCGCCATCGGCTCGTGCTCTCGAACCTGGTGAGGAAGGGCGTGCTCACCCGGTCCGAGGCCATCGCCCTCCACGAGGATTTTTGGCTCGAGTTCAGTTCCAAGACCCGCGTCGTCAACGCGACGGTCTCCGAACTGGAGAACTCGGAGGCGCCCTACTTCATCGAGTACGTGCGCGACCGCCTCGAGAAACTCTTCAGCCGCGAGACCCTCTACAAGGGCGGCCTGAGCGTCTACACCACCCTCAACCTCGACCACCAGCGCGCCGCCGAGAAGTTCCTCAAGGAAAAACTCGAGGAGCAGGACCGGACCCGCAAATGGCACATGCAGCCCATCCGCGAAGCCCTCGACAACGAGGCCTTCGACCAGGTCGAGGTGCACGCCCTGGCCCTCGGCCTCGCGCTGCCCACCGCCCGCACCCGGCGGCAGAACCGGGTGCGGGACCAGCTCCAGAACGAGGCCCGCGAACCGCTCTCCGCCATGGCCCTGCTGTTCGGCGCCGACCGGCTGCACCAGGTGCTGCGCGCGGGCGTGGCGGCCGCCGACGCCGACGACAACGAGGACGAGAAGGTCGAGGGCGCCTTCGTCAGCATCGATCCCTCCACCGGCCACATCACGGCCATGGTCGGGGGCACGCGGTTCCAATACTATAACCAGTTCAACCGCGTGCTCATGGCCCGCCGCCAGATCGGTTCGGCCGTGAAGCCCTTCATCTACGCCCCCGCCATTGACAAGAAGCTCATCACCGCGGCGACGCCGCTCTCCGACGCCCCCATCGCCTTCGGCGGCGTGCGCGCGGGGGAGGACGAGCTCTACGTGCCCAAGAACTACGACGGCGACTACAAGGGGACGATCCCCGTGCGCGAGGCCCTGCGCCGCTCCGTCAACACCTGCGCGCTCCTCGTGCTCGACAAGGTCGGCTCCGAGACCGTGCGGGAGTACGCCAAGCGGGTCTTCCGCATCCGCACCGATAAGGACCTCTGGGAGAAATTCCCCAACGACGTCACCATGGCGCTGGGCACAGGGGCCTTCACCCCCATGGAGATGGCCCAGGCCTTCGGGGTCTTCGCCAACGAGGGGCGCGAGATCATCCCCCTCTCCATCCGCAGCGTGGTGGGCCGCGGCGGCGAGGTGATCACCAATTTCGAGAAGGTGGTGGCGCGGGAGAAGCGCGCCGCCCTCTTCTCCCCGGCCACCGCGTTCCTCATGACCGACATCCTCTCCGGCGTCTTCGACGCGGGCGGCACGGCCAACCGGCGCGAACTCGACGGCTACCGCCTGCGCGAGGTCTCCTCCGGCAAGACGGGCACCACGGGCAATTGGACCGACGCCTGGTTCGTGGGGTTCCACCGCTACCTCGTGGCCGCGGTGTGGATCGGCTACGACAGCAATAAGAGCCTGGGCAAGGGCCGCACCGGGGGCGATCTCGCCGCCCCCGTGTGGATCAATTTCATGAAGGAGTGCTTCAACGGGGCCCGACCCGTCGAATGGAAGCCCCCCGTCGACCTGGTGAAGGTCCGCGTCAGCCGTCGTAGCGGGAAGCTCGAATCCCCCAATACCGTCGACGGCCACGAGGAATGGTTCCTGCGGGGCACGGAGCCTTCCGAGTACGACGATTCCTACGGGCGGGAAGTGCGCGAGAAGCAGCATTTCATCGATCTCATCCGCAAGAAGAAGCCCGGGACGGCCCTGCCGATCCCCCAGTGACACGGGAGCGAACCGCCATGATCCGCAATCTCCGCGAAAACGAGGTCAACACCCTGGTGCGCCTCTATGTCACCCCCGAGGTCCTCGCGCCCCGGGGCCTGGCCTGGAGCGAGGGCCTGCTCGCCGATATCGCCTGCTTCATGCTCAACCGCATCGGGCCGCGCTACGTCACCAGCGAGCGCGGGCTCAATTATTTCCAGGCGGAGACCCGCTTCGTGCTCCCCGCCGACCTCCTGGCGCTCCTCTTCGAGGCCCTCGAGAGCCTCCAGCGCGGGAGCCAGGCCGCCGCGACCGGGGAACACACCGGCGGTTGGTACTGCTTCCCGATCTTCTTCGGCCGGGTGCTCGACGGCGACGGGCTCATCCCCCTCGACGGCGCCAAGGTCGAATGCCTCGTCGACGGCAAGCACCTCTCCTCGACGATGCGGCCCTTCGACAACCCCTACACGACCCACCACGCCACCCAGGGCGTGTTCTCCTTCTGGCCCGACCCCGTCGTGGCCGCGTTGGGCGACGGCGAGCGGGCCTTCCACGTGAAACTACACGCCAGCCATCCCGCGCGCAAGACCGAATGGTCCCATGTGCACAAACTCGTGTTGAGCCCCCTGGAGGTCGACCCCTGGCAGGGCGGCTCCCAGGAGCGGGTCATCCTCCCCGACGCGCTCCTCTAGACCTTGTCGCGGGGCATCACCGCGCAGGTGGTGCCGTCCCAGCAGGTGGGGTATTGGATGCCCTTGAAGATCCCGGGGAGTTCCTTCTCCATGATCCGGGCGACCTGGACGTAGACTTCCCGGATCTGGGGTTCGGCGGCCTCGCCGGCGCGCAGGACGATGGTGTTCCAGATCGCGCGCACGTTGCCCGTCATGCCGAGGATGGCCTCGGTGCCGATGGGCAGGAGATCGCGGGCCGCGCCCCGGGCGGCCTTGCGGATGAAGGTCTGCTGTTGGCGCGTGGCCATGGTGGCGAGGTGGTCCTTGAATTTCTCGCGGATATCGCGGCTGATGAGGGCGTAGGCCTTGGTGTAATTGACGACCGCGAGGCGGAAACAGGCCTCGTAATGCTCCCGGGCCTCGTCGGAGAGTTGGGCGAGGGGAGGGACGCAGAAGCCGGGATCCCAGGTGCCGTCTTCCTTCTCCCGTTCGAAATCGCAGTAGCGGGTGGAGAGTTGGGAATAGGCCCAGCCGGCCCGGTGGCGGACCTGCTCGTGGGTGAAGCCGCGCCCCGCGCCCACCACCATGAAATTGAACGAGATATGCTCGGTGACCGACCCGTGGGCGATACCCGGGCGATTGAAGCCCAGGAGGTTATTGAGGTAGGTCTCGTTGTCGGGGCTTCCGGCCTTCTGGCCGTAGCTCATATAGCAATTGCGGCCGAAGAGCTCGATGAGGCGCTGGCCCTCGGGGCTATCGGTTTCGGTGGGCCAGAGCAAGTCGTTGTCGGCGAGGAAGGCGTTAAAGCCCTCTTCTTCGATGCGGGTCTTGCCCACGAGATAGACCTTGGGTTCACGGAGGATGCGCATGGGAAATCATAGCATCCAACGGTCGGGGTGCTTTTGGCAGTTCGTCGGGGGACTCGAGGGAAAAACCGCCGAAAAAAAAACGGGGGGCCGGGGAGGGGAATCGACCGATGCTTTGGAGGATATGGGAAGGAAAATCCCCGCTTTTCTCGCCTTTCTTGCGCTTTTTTCAGGGGCCCAATCGTACTCGTGGAAAGTCCGCTCGGGCGACTCCTATTATATGGTCGCCCGTCGTCTCGCCGTGAATTATATGGAGTTGGCCAAACTCAACGAGAACCGGCCCTTGCAAAGCGGATCCCTCATCCGCTTCCCGGGGGTCAACGAGATGGAGGCCCTGGAGGGGGATTCTTGGGGAACCCTCGCCGCCGTCCTGCGGGTTTCCGAGCGGGAACTCCGGGCGGCGAACCCCGCGATGGGCGGAGCATTGCGCAAGGGCGACCGCATCCGCCTTCCCGGGGGCGCGCTCCCCGGCGGGGTGCCCCAGCCCCGCTTCGTCTGGCCCGCCACCGGGACAGTCCGCGCCGGGTTCGGGCCGGTGGACAACATCATGAATTATGGCCTCACCTATACCGTCACCCGAAAGGGCGTGGTGGCCGCGGAGGCCGGGGTGGTCGCCTTCAGCGGCGTGCTCCGGGGCCTGGGGCGCACGGTTATGATCGCACATGGCGGATCCTTCGTCACCCTCTATGCCGGCCTGGAAGAGACGAAACTCAGCGCGGGCCAGGGGATCGAAAAGGGGAGGCCGGTGGGTAGTTCGGGCAGCTCGTTTTTTTTCTCCATCTTCACCAGCGGTTCCCCCCAGGACCCCGCACGGCTCCTGGCGGGAGGGAGCGAGCGTTGACCCTGGAGGCGGCTTTCGAGGATTGGCTTCGCCATCTCACCGCGGAGAAGGGCTTATCGACGAAGACGGTGGAGGCCTATACCGCCGACGTGAAGGCCTTCCTCGATTTCGCGGGCCGTGGCGGGGCGGGATGCGCCGGACTCGATCGGGTGCTCCACGACCGGTACTTTGAGGTATTACCCCCCTGCGCGGGCAGCACGACCGCGCGGCGTCGGTCTTCCCTCAAATCGTTCCTCGCCTATGGCGAGCAAGAGGGATGGGTGGATCCGCCATTCACCGCGACGCTGGAAACTTGGCATTTTCGCAGCGCGGTCCCCGATTACCTCACCGAAGCGGAGGTCCGCCGCATCCTCGAAGGCGCCGCTCGGGAAGACGGGCCCCACGCAGCGCGCGATCGCCTCGCGTTGCGGCTCATGGTGTTCCTCGGACTGCGCGTCGGGGAAGTCTGCGCCCTGAAGGTGTCGGATGTGGACGGCAGCGAGGCCCTGCTTCGGGTGGAGGGGAAGGGGAGCCGGGTGCGCCTCATGCCCTTGCCCCCCTGGCTTCGGGATGAGCTCGTCGACTGGGTGCGCCTCGGACGCGGCGTCAGCCGGGGGCCGGCCCTGTTCCCCGCGGCCTCGGGCGGTTTCCCCACGCGCCAAGAACTCTGGCGCTTCGTGAAGCGTCTCGCCGCCTCGGTGGGCATCCGCCGCCGGGTCCATCCCCATCTCTTTCGCCATAGTTTCGCCACCCAACTCCTGGGCTCCGGGGCGGGGCTGCGTGCCGTTCAGGATCTCCTGGGCCATGCGGATGTTCGCACCACGGAGCGCTATACCCACGTGGCCCCCGAGCGCCTGCGCGGGGTTGTGGAAGCCTGCCATCCCCTCCAGGGCGCGGGGGCGCTCCAGACGAGCAAAAAAGCGAGGAATGGGCCATACTAAGGCATGGAAAAACCCTTGGTTTCCCGCCTCTTCAACCGGCCCAACCTGGCCTTCGGCCTCTCGGGCCTCTTCGTCTTCTTCCTGGGGGCCCTCATCCTCGTGACCGGGGTCTTCTGGACCCCCATGGGGCCGCGCCTAGGCTTCTACATGAAACTCGGCGATTTCGCCATGCTCTTGGGGGCCCTGGCGGTCTTCCTTCCCGGGTTCGTCGTTTGGGCCCGTCGCACGCCAGCCTTTCGGAAACTCCAGAACTTCCGGGCCCCGGCGTTCCTCGCCCATTTGGCCATCCTCTACGCGGCCACCGTCGCGGGCGCCTGGGCATGGTCGTTCACCGCCGTGCACCCCCTGGTGAAATGCTTCGCCCTGGCGACCGGGGGGATGCTCGTGTTCCCCTCCATCCGGCAGGTGGGGGGCTTCGTCATGCGCGTCGTCTTCTTCTGGCTGCTGCGCACCGGGGTGCCGCTTCCCGCCTCCGACGACCCGGTGGAGGGCTTCGCCCTGGCCTCCTACACGCCGCCTTCGCGCTTCATCCAGCGCGCGCTGCAATGCCTCAACCAGGCGCGCCGCTTCGACCTCCAGATCGGGGTACTACTCATCGCCTTCGATCCCGCCCAGGTCAACCGGTCCCCGGAGCACCCCGCCGTGGAGCGCCCAATCCTCCACCAACTCCTCTTCCTCCTCACCGAACTCAACCGCCAGTACGAGCCCTGGACCTACCTCCACGGCCACGCGGTCTTCATGAACGCGCTGCTGCTCTCGGGCCCCCACCATGTCGGGCCCGTCTGCGACCGCTTCGCCCGCATCCTGCGCGACCGCGCCCGCGGCATCTCGGGGGAGCCGGTGAGCTTCCGCATCCTGGCCGCCCGCCGCAAAGCCGGGGCCCCCGTCGCGGGGCCCATGGACCGGGCGGAATTGGAGCACTGGGTGCACGGCCTGGTGGAGGAGCTCGCGCGCCAGAAGGAGCCCATCCACATCCAGGGCGGCGAGGGCTAGGCCGCGGTGGTCATCAACCTCCTCCTCATCGCGGGGCCCCTGGTGGCCATCCTCCTCGCCCTGGCGGGCTGGCAATGGATGGTGCAATCCCTCCTGCCCTCCCGGGTGCGGGAGGCCGAGAAGTGGCTGGAGTCCGACGACCGGCGCTCCATGCGCCTGCTCTCCTCGGTGCTCGCCCTCGACAAGCGCAACCTCGAGGCCCTCTGGCTCACGGCCCAGATGCAGGCGAAGCGCAAGCAGTACGTCCTCGCGCGCATGCTCCTCTTCGACATCCTCCAGCACGGGGAGTTCAACGCCCACGTGACGGAGCGCATGGTGCGCCAGCGCCTCGCCTCGATCTACGAGCTGCTCGGGGAGCACGAGAAGGCGATGTACCAGTACTACCTATTGCGCGAGCGGGGCGACCTCGATCCCGAGGGGCTGCGCCACCTCGTGCGCCTGCAGCTCGACCGGGGGAACCTGGACGAGGCCGCGCGCGTGCTGGCCCAGGCGGCCGAGGGCGGGATCCGCGACGGCGAACTGCTCTACCTCGAGGCCCGGGTGCTCTTTGAACGGCGGGAGTTCCGCAAGGCCGAGACGCGCCTGTCGCAGGCGGGCGACCTCCATTACCACAGCCACGAGCGCGACCTGCTCCTGGGGAAGATCTATTTCATCAACGGCCGTTTCGCCCAGGCCCTGGCGCAATTCCAGCGGCTCCCCGATTCCGATTTCGAGAGCCGCGAACTCGAGAGCATGCTCGGCCAGTGCTTCTTCAACCTCGAGGATTACGACGGCGCCGTGGCGACCCTGGAGGGCCTCCTGCAGAAATTCGAGGCGGGCACCGCCGCCCATAGCGAAGTGGCCTTCGTGCTGGGGAGCGCCTGGGAGAACAAGGGGGATGTGAAGCGCGCCGTCGGCTATTGGGACCAGGTGGGCCCCCATAGCCGCTATTCCCCGGCCGCCCGGGAGAAGAAGCGCTTCTATACCCAGGTCATCCAGGAAGCCGGCTTGCAGCGCTTCCTCGCCAGCCCCTTCGTCCAGTTCCGCATGGTCACCGAGCGGCTCTTGGAATGCCTCGGGTTCACCCTCAAGCAGCGGCTCTACGAGGACGAGCGCAACCTCGAGTTCTTCTGCGTCAACCAGGACCTCTACGATTCCTTCGACACCCACCTCGTCATCGTCACCCGCCATACGGCCGCCGTCACGCCCGATTTTCTCAACGAGAAACTAAAGCGCCTCCAGGCCCACCGGGGAAAATCCCTCTGTCTGGTGGCCCCGAACATCCCCGATGCCACCCGGGCGTTCTCCCAATCCCACCATATCCGCCTCTATGATTTCGGCGTCTTCGCCCAGTTCGGCCTCATCCGGATGGAGTAGTTCTCCGCCCGCCGCGGGGCGCCGCGCAGCCGCTCGTCGCGGTTAGGGTCGGGCCAAGGGGAAGCGGCGGAATTCCTTCTCTTCATCCACCGATTGCTTCAATTTGCGGTCGGCCTCGATGAGGTGGTTTTCCGCGTCTTCCCGGAGTTCGGGGGGCATGCGCCCGCCCATGCGGTTTAAGTATTCCCGGGCGAGTTCGTAGAGGCGGGAACTGGTCTCTTCGGGGATGCGGATGCGCAGGGAGACGCAGGAGAAGAAGGTGCTGAAGTGGATGCGCCGGCTCGTCTCGTCGGGCGCTTCGCGGAAGGCCTTCAGGTAGCCGAGCATGAGTTGGCGGCTCTGCTCATAGTCGAGGAGCCTCGAGAGTTCCTGGTCGAGTTCCTCGTCGGGCAGGCGGTCGGTGAACACGGCCTTGAGGGCGTCCGGATCCTCCTCCATGAGGTAGGGGGAGGCGGCCGCCGGTTTCGCGCCGGCGGCGGCCGGGGCGGCTTCCTTGGGATCCTTCTCCACCCCGGCCCGGTCGGCCTCGACGGCCGTGGCGGCCGCGGGGCCCTGGGCCTTTTCCCCCTCGCGCGCGGCTTGGGCCTTTTGGAAGGCCTCGGCGTGGTCGGCCTGTTGGCGCTTCTCCGCGAGTTTCATGATGTTGTCGATCATCATGAAACGGTTGTACTCGGCGAGGTGCTTGGTGCCCTTGTCGTCCTTCCCCGCGGCCTTGCCCTCGGCCGTCGCCCGGGAGGTATTGCGTTCCCGGTCGAGGATCTGGAGGAACCCGGCGTCGAGTTGCATGACGTCGAGGAAGAAGCGCTGGCGGTCGGGGAGGGGAACGATGAGCACCCGGCCCTGGTGCTCCAGGGCCTCGAGGGTCTCCATGAGTTGGGAGAGGGAGTGGTCGCCGAAGGTGGCGCGCAGGCGCTTGAGGACCTCGGAGGTGGCCAGGTCCTTCTGGTTGAGGCTCGCCTTGAATTTCTTGGTGTGGTCGGAGACGAGGTCGATGAGTTGGTCGCGAAGGCGCGTATCGGCCCCGAGGATCTGGGCGGCCCGCGCGTCGTCCATGCGGGCGAGTTCGACGAAGCGCTGCTCGAGGCTCTGCTGGATCTGGCGGATGACGGATTGCTTGAGCAGCAGCCGGCGCCGCTCGGTCTCGTCGCGGGTCTGGGCGATGAGTTCCGCGGCGTGGGAGACCTCGTCCTCGACCTGCTTGCGAAGGACCTCCTCGACCGTATAGCGGTCGTTGTGCACGTACCACTGGCGGTCGCCGAAGATGAAGTGGAGGAGGATGCCCTGCTTGGTGAGGTCCTGGAGGATGTCGTCGACGTGCCCCTGGCCGTCGAAGACGAGGTGGCCGAAATTCCGCTTGCAGAACTCGTCGTCGACGAATTTTCCCGTGTAATTCTCGGTCCGGATGGACTCGAGGAGCGTGGTGAGATCCTTCTGGGAAATGTCCTTGGCCATGGGCCGCCTCGGTTAAAGCATCGGCCTCGGCCGCCTTAAAATTGCGCGCTTCGGCACGGGGGCGATTCGGAGCAGCGGGACTTGAACCCGCGACCTCTAGGTCCCAAACCTAGCGCGCTACCAACTGCGCCATGCTCCGTGAGAGGGGGCGGAAGAAGAAGCCCACGGGGGCAGGACGCTCATTCGGAGTAGGGGGACTTGAACCCACGACCTCCTGGACCCGAACCAGGCGCGCTACCAACTGCGCTATACTCCGCGATCGACGGGGCATTTTACCACGGTTTGCGGCCATTGGATAGCCTGCGCAACCGGAAAGGACGCGAATTCGGCCCCATGATGGCGGTCCATGACGCGGACACTGCGGAAAGGGGCCGCTTTCCCCTGCCCGGCCCCGTAGGAGGGACTCGGGTCGCGACGATGACAGTCCTGCTGGCTAAAAATGCAAGGCGATGGCGGAAATGATTGACAGGGGGGCTTCGGTACCGATATCATGGTCGCCGAATCCCATGTCCGACTTCGTCCACCTCCACCTCCATTCCGACTATTCCCTGCTGCGGGGGATGGCCACGATCGACGCCCTGACGGCGAAGGTCGCCGCCTCCGGGATGGGGGCGGCCGCCCTCACCGACCAGGGGAACCTCTTCGGCCTCCTCGAGTACTCCTTGGCCTGCCGGGACCTCAAATGGGAAGTCAATCCGATCCTCGGTTGCGAGGCCTATCTGGCCCCCCGGGGCCACCTGGAGCGCAGCGACGAGAGCCCCCTCGGCCACCATCCCTTCCCCCTGGTGCTTCTGGCCGAAAACGACGTCGGCTACCATAACCTCATCCGCCTGGTTTCGGCCTCCTACCAGCACGGGTTCCACCTGAAGCCCCGCATCGATTTCGGGCTTTTGGAGAAGAGCCGCGATGGCCTCATCGTTCTCTCGGGGAACCTTCAGTCCGAATTGCCGCTGCTGCTCTTGAAGGGCGACCGGGAAGGGGCCCGAAAATTGGCGCGGCGCTACCGCGACCTGCTGGGGCCCGAGCATTATTTCCTCCAGATCGCCGACCATGGCCTTCCCGAGGAGCGCGAGGCGAATCTCGCCCTCCTCGAACTCGGCCGTGAACTCGAGATCGGGGTGGTCGCCACCAACCAGGTCCATTACCTCGAGCCCGATGACCGCTACGCCCACGAGATCCTCCTGTGCATCGAGAGCAAATGCACCATCGACCAGGAGAAGGGCGTCGGGCGAGACAAGCGGCCCGCCCTCCCCGGCACGGGCTGGCATTTCGCGTCGGCCGAGGAGATGGCCGCCAAATTCCCGGGCGCCCCCGAGGCGCTGCGCAATACCGTGAAGATCGCCGAGCGCTGCCGAGTGCGCCTGGGGAAAGACGTTCCCCATATGCCCGTGATGGAGGTCCCCGAGGGCCTCACCCAACTCGAGCACCTGAAGCGGGAATGCGTGGCGCGCCTCGAGAAGAAGGGCATCGCCCTCGACGAGGTCTATTCCAAGCAGCTGGATTTCGAACTTTCCGTCATCGGGAACATGGGTTTCCCAAGTTATTTCCTCATCGTGGCCGATTTCGTCAACGAGGCCCGCCGCCGGGGCATCCTAGTGGGGCCGGGCCGGGGGTCGGCCGCAGGGTCGCTCGTCTCCTTCGCCATGGGCATCACGAACCTCGACCCCATCCGCCACGGCCTCCTCTTCGAGCGCTTCCTCAACCCCGAGCGCGTCAACCTGCCCGACATCGACATGGATTTCCAAGATAGCCGCCGGGAGGAGGTGATCCAGTACATCCGCGACCGGTTCGGCGCCGACCGGGTCTGCCAGATCGTCACCTACGGGAAACTGAAGCCGAAGGCCATCATCAAGGACGTCGCCCGGGTGTTCAAGGTCGACTTCAAGGACGCCAACAAGCTCTCCTCCTTCATCCCCAATAACCCCAAGATCACCCTCGACAAGGCCTGGGCCGAGAGCCAGGAGTTCAAGGAAGCCATCCTCTCCAATCCCCTCTACCAGGAGATCTTCCAGCACGCCAAGCGCCTCGAGGGCCTCACGCGCCAGGTCGGCGTGCACGCCGCCGGGGTCATCATCGCCGACAAGCCGGTGGAGGAGTACGTGCCCCTCTACGTGGCCGACGGGGTGACGGTGACCCAGTACGAGGGTTCGGTGCTGGAGGACAGCTGCGGCCTCATCAAGATGGACATCCTCGGCCTGGTGACCCTGGCCATCATCGACGATTCCATGAAGTTCATCCTCGAGCACCACGGGGTCGCCATCGACCTCGACGGGCTGCCCTTCGACGACCCCAAGACCTTCGCCATCTTCTCCCGGGGCAAGACCCACGGCGTCTTCCAGTTCGAGTCCGAGGGGATGAAGAAGAACCTCGTCGATCTCAAGCCCAATACCCTCGACGACCTCATCGCCATGAACGCGATGTACCGCCCCGGGCCCATGGCGTGGATCCCCGTCTACATCGCCAAGAAGCACGGGCGGATCCCCGAGTTCAAGAACCCCGAAGATGAGGAGAACTTCCGCCACCTCGAGGACCTCGTGGCCCGCACCCCCTGCCTCCAGAAGATCCTCGCGCCCACCAACCTCATCCCGATCTACCAGGAGCAGATCATGGAGATCGGGCGGGAGTACGCGGGGCTCTCCCTGGGGGGCGCCGACATGATGCGCCGCGCCATGGGGAAGAAGAAGAAGGAGGTCCTCGAGGAATACCGCCAGATCTTCGTCAAGAAGGCGGCGGACCACGGGCAGAGCGCCGAAGACGGCGAGTTCCTCTTCGAGAAGATCATCTTCCCCTTCGCCGGGTACGGGTTCAATAAATCCCATGCCGCCTGCTACGCCGTCGTCGCCTACCAGACCGCCTGGCTGAAGGCCAATTACCCCGCCTGCTTCATGGCCGCGCTGCTCAATTCCGAGATCGAGGACACGGACAAGATCAAGGAGTACGTGGAGGAGGCCCGCAGCCTCGGGCTCACCGTCGTCCCCCCCGACATCAACGATTCGGGGCTGAAATTCTCGGTCTCCGGGGGGAAGATCCTCTACGGCCTGGCGGCGGTGAAGGGCGTGGGCACGAGCGCGGGCGGGGCGATGCTCGCCGAGCGGGAGCGGGGCGGCGCCTTCGAGAGCGTGGCCGATTTCCGCTCCCGCCTCAACGAGGGAAAGGTCAACAAGCAATCGGTGGAGCAATTGGTACGGGCCGGGGCCTTCGACCGCTACGGCCTCGATGCCGAGCAGATCTTCCACATCCTCCCCGAACTCGAGAAGCGCATCGGCGAGAGCCACGCGCTCACGGCGGGGGGGCAGACCTCGCTCTTCTCCATGGCCGACCAGGGGAAGGACGATTTCGCGGACCTCCTGAAGCGCGGCAAGATCTACCTCTCCGACGCCGAGAAACTGAAGGATCTCGAGGCCGAGGGGCTCGGCTTCAACCTGAGGCGAGACCCCGTGGCCATCCACGGCCGGCTTTTGGCCTCCATTTCCACCCTCTCCCCCGGGATGCACCTCGATCCAGACGATTTTCGGGGGCGGGATGGGCGCTTCGCCGGCGTGGTGACGGCCTATAAGGCCATCGTCACCAAGAAGAACGACAATATGGCCTTCGCCACGGTCGAGAACCCCAACGGGAAGATGGAGTGCACATTCTTCCCGAAGGAACTCAAGGTTTGCCAGGCGAAGACGGGAAAAGACGGCAAGCCCCTCCTCGCCGTGGGGGTCATGGCGATCTTCAAGGGCAAGGCGAAACTACGCATGGGGAAGGCCCAGGTCGTCGTGGAAGATGTCGAGGAATTCCTCCCCGAAAAAGTTCCCGCCTCCGCCTTCCGCGAACTGCACCTGCGCATGCAGAAGGCCCAGATCGGCAAGGACGAACTCGACCGGCTCCACGAGGTGCTCCATACCTTCTGGGGCGGCACCTGCTCGGTCTTCCTCCATTTTCCCCAGGAAGACGGGGCCGAGATCACGCTGCGGGCGGGGGGACGCCTGACGGTTCACGCCGGCAAGGCGTTGGAGAACGACCTCGCGCCGCTTCCGTTCCTCGAGAAGACTTGGTTTAAATAAAGCGAGACGAGCATTGGGCGAACGATGACCGTAGATCGTCGTTTACCGCCCAGATTAGAAACGCCCGGCGTTCTGCCCCGATAAACCAGAGGCAGGACGCGCGGGCGCCGGTGGACGCTTCGGCCTACTTATTCGTCTTGGCGCAGCAACCCTCGGGCATCTTCATGCCGCCCTGGGCGCCCATCGGGCACATCTTGCCGTGCATACCGCCCATGCCGTGGTTCATCATCATGGGGTGGCCGCCCATCATCGGGCCGCAGCAAAGTCGGCTCACGGCCCCGACGCAAACCACGCCGGCGGAAACCCACAGCAGGATCGCCACGACTTTGGCGAACTTTTTAAGCCCGGCGCTCGCGGCTTTTTCTCCCCCGAGCAAGACGAAGAAACTTGCGGTCAGCAGGACCGTGATGGGCACGACAGCGAACAAAACGGCGAATCGGGACATGGCTTCCTCCTGGGAAGTGGTGGGTTATTTGGGGTTTTCCCCAACGAGTCTTTAGACGATGAACAGAGCCCCAAAGCTCACCTTTTTTAGACGGTTAGTCAAATGGGGTGGGAATCGAAAAAATTGGAACAAAAAGGGGGTAATCCACAGAGAAAAAACTAAGATTTTGAATTGACAACGGCTCAATGGTTCATTATAATAAAATAAGATTCAATAATAAACGACATGATTCAGGTCATTCAACGCGCTGCGACTCTTTTGGACTCCTTTGAGAGTGACCCCATGGCCGCCCGTACGATGTCTGAACTTGCGAAATTGATCGAAGTGGAACCACCGACCTGTGCGAATATCGTAAAAACGATGGTCGATTTGGGGTATCTCGAGCCCCTACCCTTGAAAAAAGGCTATCGTTTAGGGCCAACTTTATGGCGGCTGACTTCGAATGGACCGTACATGAAGCATATCGTCGATAAGGCGGCTCCCTACGTTCATGAGGCCGCTGAAAAACTCCGGGAATCCTGCGTTTTATCGATTCTTGAGGGGCCGAGGCGGGTCAAACTCATTAATGTCGATTCCAATCGCCTTCTGCGCCCCGATTCCGGGGGGATGGTCGAGGGAAACGCTATCCGGTATGCCACTTCCCGGGTTCACCTAGCCCATATGGATGAATCCGAGCGCCGAGCCTGGGTTTCCCGTGCCGGTTGGCCGGGGGCTCTGTGGGACGGGATCGCCAGCGAATCCTCCCTCGAGGCGGCGTGCGCCCAGATCCGCGAGCAAGGCTTCGCAGAGGCCACCAATGCGGATGAAGATCTCGTGGGCCTCGCTTGGGCCGTTTTCCAACACGGCAAGGTGGCGGCGGCTTTCGGCATCTTTCTCCCGGAATCCCGCTTCCGCGAACCGCAGCGCAGCGAACTCGTCCTCGCCGGAAGCGCGCTGGCCCGAAAGATCACCCAAGCCCTCGGATAAGCAAAAAAAAGGAGCCCCCCATGAACGACGCCGAACTCGCCAAAGCCTACGATTACGGGATGCCGCTAGCGGAGCTGCGCCAGCGCTACCTCAAACTCTATTCGGGCCTCGTCTATGACGTGCTCGACGAGATGAAATTGCCCTACCAGGCGCTGGCCAACGACGTGAAGCCCATCGAACTGGACTGGATGGTCGCCGGGGCCGCCTATACCGTGAAGATGGAGTCGCGCCCGGATGTCGACACCAAACTGCGCGAGTACCGCCTCAAGATGCTCGACCACATGAAGCCGGGCATGGTGGAGATCCGCGACTGTTCCCACGACGAGCAGGCGGCCCATTTCGGGGAACTCAACGCCAATATCATCCGGGCCAAGGGCTGCGTGGGCGCCGTCGTCGACGGCGGCAGCCGCGACAGCCGCTTCATCCGCGAGATGGGCTTCCCCGTGTTCTGCCGCTACCGCAACCCGGTGGAGGCCCTGGGGCGGGCGGTGGTCACCCGGGTCCTCTGCGATATCCACATGCGCGGGGCGCTCTCCACCGGCGTCCTGGTGCGGCCCTGGGACTTCATCTTCGGCGACCTCGACGGCGTCATCATCATCCCCCGCGAGATCGCCAAGAAGGTGCTCGAGCAATGCGAGCACGAGTTCGCCAAGGAGAGCGAGAGCCGCGAACTCTACCGCGACCCGAGCCTCTCGCCCCTCGACATCTACAAGAAACTCGGAAAACTCTAAGAAGCCCCCGGAGCGCCCCATGAAAATCACCGACATCAAGACCCGCGTCGTCGCCATCCCCCTCAACTCCAAGCTCCGCCACAATACCGGGGTGCACCCCGGCTATTTCCTGCGCACGATCCTCGAGGTCCAGACCGACGAGGGCGTCGTCGGCCTCGGCGAGGTCGGCGGCGGCGACCAGCGGGGCGCCATCGAGAAGATCAAAAGCCGCGTCATCGGGCAGGACCCCTTCCACCTGGAGGAGATCAAACTCCGCGCACTGCGCGCCATCTACTACCTCTCCAACTCCCGCATCTACGGCGCCATCGAGATGGCCTGCCTCGATATCCAGGGGAAGATCCTGAACCGGCCCATGTCCGACCTCCTGGGCGGGCGGGTGCGCGACCGCGTGCCGTTCATCGCCTACCTCTTCTGGCGCTACGATCGGCCGAAGGGGGGGGATGATACCACCCCGATGGATATCGCCCAGCACACGAAGGAACTCTCGGACCAGTACGGGTTCCGCGCCATGAAACTCAAGGCCGGCGTCATGGAGCCCAAGGTCGAACTGCAGGCCATGCGCGAGACGCGCAAACTCATGGGCGACGACTACGGCCTGCGCATCGACCCCAACGGCGTCTGGAGCCGCGAGACCGCCGTGCGCATGGCGAAGGCCCTGGAGGAACTCGACCTCGAGTACCTGGAAGACCCCTGCTGGGGCCTCACCGGCATGCAGGCCGTGCGCGAGAAGACCTCGATCTGCCTCGCCACGAACATGTACCCCAACAAATTCGACGACCTCGGGCCCGCGATCAAGATGAACAGCATCGACATCATCCTCACCGACCTCCACTATTGGGAGGGCCCCATGGGCGTGAAGAAACTGGAGGCGGTGTGCAATACCTTCGGCCTCGGCGTGGCGATGCACTCGGGGGCCGAGTTCGGCGTGGAACTCGCGGCCATGGTGCACACGGCCAGCACCATCCCCTCCATGCACTACGCCGGCGACGCCCATTACCACTACCTGGAGGACGACATCATCCAGGGGGGCAAACTCAAGTACGTCGACGGCGGCATCGATGTGCCCAAGGGGCCCGGCCTGGGCGTGAAACTCGACGAAGACAAGATGGCCTTCTATGGCAAGTACTACGAGAAGATGGGCGATTATTACGCCCGCTTCCACCGCGACGACCGCCAGCCCGATTGGCGGCCCATGGTCGGGGGGATCTAAAGCGCCCGGGCCATGCTGAACGAACCACCACGGAGCCTGCCATGAGCCACGCCATCCAATTTCCGAGGAAAGACCTCCACCGAGGCATGACCTACGGTTTCTACGCCCGAAATGGCTATTTTAGTTCGGCGAAGGCGAAGGAAGACGTGGCGAAGATGGCGGACCTCGGCATCGAGTGGGTCTGCGTCGTGGCGACGGTGCTCCAGGAGACCTTCGCCAGTACCCGGATGTACCGGGATTTCAAGATGACCCCGGGCGATGACGAGATCCGCGACATCGTCGATGCGTTCCACCGCAGGGGGATGAAGGTCCAACTCCGCCCCATGCTCGAGTGCTGGGACGGCGCCCAGCGCATGCAGATCCGCTTCCCCAACGAGGTCGAGATCATGCCGGGGAAGCCCATGAACCATTGGACCCTGTGGTTCGACAGCCTGGTGGAGCGCACGCTCCATTACGGGGCCCTGGCCACCCGCTCGGGGTGCGAGGTCTTCGGCCTCGACAGCGAACTCGATTTCACCGTCGGCCAGAACGCCCATTGGAAGCGGGTGGTGCAGGCCGCGCGCAGCGTTTTTTCGGGCCACCTGACCACCGGCCATACGAACGCCGTGGATTTCCTCGCGGAACTCGCCAAGCCCGACCATTGGTTCTACGACCTCGATTCCCTGGGCACCAGTTTCTATACCCCGGTGGCGGACAAGGCCGGCGCGACCGCCGATGAGATGCGCGCGAAATTGAAGGGGCCCCTGGAGCATTTCCGCAAGATCGCCGAACGCTACGGGAAGCCCTTCTATTTCGCCGAATGCGGCTGCTGCTCCTCCGCGGGGGCGACGCAGAAACCGTGGTTCTGGGGCACCCCGGGCGGCTACGACGGGGAGGAGCAGGCGCGCTTCCTGGAGGCGGTGCTCGATACCTTCTGGGCGGAGCCGTGGTGGATGGGGATGTACTGGTGGAAATGGGACGAGCAGAACCACCGTCCCCAATTCAAGGACGACCCCCGGGGCGACAAGGGCTTCACCCTCGACGGGAAGCCCGCGGCCCAGGTCATGAAGCGCTGGTATGCGAAGGACCGCTAGGTCCGCGGAGAGAATGATGGAAAAAAAGTTCGCCGGAAAGACCATCCTCGTCACGGGAGCCACGGGCGGCATCGGCCGCGCGACCTGCCTCGCCTTTGCCGCCCGCGGGGCCCGCGTGCTCGCCCATTACCGCAGCGACGAGAAGGCGGCGAAATCCCTCGTCAAGGCCATGGGACGGTTCGGGAAGGGCCACGCGGCCCTCTTCGCCGACCTCGCGCGGCCCGATTCCATCGCGGAACTCTTCAAGGGCATCGGGAAACTGGATGTGCTCGTCAATAACGCCGGATACTGCCCCAAGAACGCCTTTCTCGACGTGCCCCTGGAAGAACTCGAGCAGGTGATGAACGTGAACTTCCGCGCGCCGTTTCTGTGCTCGCAGGCGGCGGCGCGGCTCATGAAACGGGGCGCCGCCATCGTTTTCGTCGCCTCCATCGACGGCTTCCATCCCGGCCAGGGGCGCACCCATTACGGCGCCTCCAAGGCGGCGGAACTCAACCTCATGAGGAACGTCGCCCTCGAATTGGCCCCGCGCGGCATTCGGGTGAACGCGGTCGCCCCGGGGGCCGTCGATACGCCGATGATCAGCCGGGTCAAGGCCGACCGCAAACGCGAGGCCGCGGTGCTCGCGGGAATTCCCCAGGGGCGCTTCGGGAACCCGTCGGAAATCGCCGAGGCGGTCTGTTTCCTCGCCGAGGCGGGTTGCGCCTACGCCACGGGAGCCACCCTCACGGTGGACGGCGGACTGACCCTGGTGCGGGGCTATTAGCCAGCCATCCCATCGGGCGACACGGGTCTAAAGAAAGCGATTTTTTCCATCGATTCCGACAAACGGAGAGTGAGTTCCCCATGAATCGAAACCTGCCTGCGCTCAGGGTGAGCCCAAAAGACGGCCGTTATCTCGAGACCGAGGACGGAACTCCGTTCATCCCCATCGGGCTCAATCTCTGCTTCCCCCGGTTCGTGGAGGACGAGGGGGAGATCCTGGGGAAAATGAAGAAATGGATGGGATCCCTCGCCGCCCATGGGGGGAACTTCTTCAGGCTCTGGCTCAGCCACCCGGCCTTCGATGTGGAATGCGTCCAGAGCGGGGTCTACGAGGAAGGGAAGGCGCGGCGCATCGACGCGGTGTTCGCCATGGCGGCCGAGGCCGGCCTCTACGTGAACGTTTGCCTCGAGCATTTCCGGAGCCTAGACACCCCTCCCCCCGCATTTCCCGGGGCCGCGTCGTTCGGGAAGCCGCTCCACCACCGGAAAAATGGCGGCGCCGCGGAAACCATGACCGAGTTCTGGCGCGGGGCGGAAAGCCGCTCGCGGTTCAAGAAAAAGATCGCCTGGATGGCGGCCCGATGGGGCGCCCTCAAGCACGTGGCCGTCTGGGAATTATGGAACGAGGTCAACGCGGTGGAGGGCGAGGGCTACGAAGCCTGGACCGTGGAGATGCTCGCGGAACTGAAGCGGTGCTTCCCGCAGCGCATCACCATGCAGAGCCTCGGGGGATGGGAGACCCTCCGCGAGAAGGATACCTACGCGCGGTTCCTCCCCATGGCGCACAACGATCTCTCGGTGGTGCACCGCTACCTCAACGAGGGGGGCGACCGCGAGGTCGCCGGAGGCCCCATCGATGTGCTCGCGGCGGGCGCCGTGCGCGACGCCCGGTCCTTGGGCACGACCCGGCCCATCCTCCACGGGGAGGGCGGGGCGGTGGAACCCCACCACGCCGCGCGATTCCGCCATTACGAGGCGGACCGGGATGGGGCGATCCTCCATGACGTCCTTTTCGCCCCCTTCTTCGCGGGGGCGGCGGGTTCGGGCCAAATCTGGCACTGGGATTTTTATGTGGATAGCCTCAGTCTCTGGCCTCATTTCGCCCGTTTCGCCGAGGCGATCAAAGGCGTGGATCCCCTCGAGGAGCGGTTCGAACCCCGCTTCGTCGAGACGGCAACGCTTCGCATCCACGGCCTGTTGGGCAAGAAGACGGCGCTCCTCTGGCTAAGGGACCCTGCCAATGATTGGCGCACCGAATTCGAAAAGAAAATTGCCCCCGCGGTATTGGCGGGGGTCGAAATCGACCTCGCCGCCCTGGGTTTGAGCGGCGGGGCGAAAGCGGCAGAATGCTACGACCCGTGGAAACATGTGTGGACGGCTTCCGATAAAGTTCCGGAAAAGAACCTGCGATTGCCCTCCTTCCAGCGTTCGCTTGTGGTGCGCATTGCGCGCTAAGTTCTAATAACACTTCGGGGAATAAATGCAATGAAACGGTTGAAGCAGACGATTCTGGCGGGAAGCCTCATGGCGGCTTACGTGTTTGCCGACTCCTCCGCGCCCTATCTGCCGCGGGTGACCAACCTCTATTATGGCGAAACTCTGGGGACCTTCCGGGCCGATGAGGGCACCCTGGAACTGCGGCTCGACATGAAGCGTCCGCCCCAGGACCTCGGCGTGGGTTGGTCGTTCGTGTTTTCCATGGTGCCCGCCCAGAAACTGGGCGAGGCTTCGCGAAACCTCTTCGGCCTATTCATCCCGCCGCGGCCCGAGAAGGGGCTTCGCGTCATTTTTCGGGATGGGATGAAGACGCGCTACCTCTCGGATGAGGGATTCACCTGGAGTCCGGGCCAGCCGTTCCTCCTCTCGGTCTCCTGGGGCAGGGCGCTTCGCTTGGCCCGCAATGGGGCGCCCGTGGCCGAACTCCGGGAGGCCTTCGCTTTTCCCGAGAACCTCATCCCGCCCTATTTCCTCGTCGATGCGGGGGACCATTGGCGGGTGCAGGCCCTTCGCCTGTCCACCCGTGAATTATCCCCGTCCGAGCTCTGGAAAGATGTTAGGGAGGATTTCCGCCCCGAGCGGGATACGGCCCTCCTCGTCACCCGCGGGATGACCGCGACGGCGAGGTCTTCCACCCCATGGCTCCTCGAGAAGGGATTTTGCCTGGTGAAGCCCCTCTGGAACGAACGATATTCCATCCTCGACACCGACGATGAACCGTTTTATCCGCTCCTCGCGGTCAATTACGGGGAAAAGGCCCGGGGAGCCCAATTGAAATTGGGCGTGAGGAAGGTCGACGGCGGAGTCGTTCTCAGTCGGGAGTACCCGATTACGATTCCCCCGGGGGGCAAGCCCGCCTTCATCAAGGTTCCCATGCCGGAACTGAAGGGCCGCGGCTTTTACACCTTGCTGTCAGACCTGTCGATTCCATCCGAAAAGCCCCTCCAGTATAAGAGCACCCTCGCGGTGTTCCCGGCCCGAAAGGCGGGGGAGGCGGAAGGTGCGCTCGTGAAGTACCTCTGCCAGCATTACGAGGAACAATTCGCCTTGGAGGCCTATCGAAAACCCGATTTCAGGGCCCTGCGCGTCGGGGGGCGCAACCCCTTCATGTGGCCGCGGGTAGAACCCGCCCAAGGGGACTGGGATTGGAGCCTGGCCGATGAGGTCGTCGCGGGAGCCCAGAAAAATGGCATCGAGATCCTCGGCATCCTGGGCAATACGCCCCTTTGGGCGGGCACGGATCCCGGCTTTCTCCCCAAGAACGGCTACCATGCCCATGCGCCCCGAAGCGCCGTAGAGTTCGGCCATTATGTCGGGGAAGTGGCGGCCCGCTACAAGGGCCGCGTGGCCTATTGGGAGATCTGGAACGAAGTGGACTGGCACCCGCCCGCGCCCCCCTTCTCCTTCACCGGCAGCACGGCGGATTATCGGGAACTCCTCAAGGCGGCCTACGGCGCGGCGAAAAAAGCTGATCCTGCTTGCCAAGTGCTTATCAGCGGCTTTGGCCTCTTCGGCGACAAGAAAATGCCCGCAGATCTCTTCGGGATGGGCGCCGCCGATTCCTTCGACATCTTCAATTTCCACGCCTACGCCGGCGTGGCCGCCCTGGAGGGCCTTCAAAAACAGGTCGATCGGTTCAAGCCGGGCGCCCCGGTCTGGAACTCGGAGCATATGTGGCACGAGATGAACGGCGGGGAGAAGCGCCATTACTTGACCGTCGCCGCGCCCCTCTGGTTCCTCGAGAAGAAGGTCGCCCGCTATTTCTATATGGGCATGGCCGAGTACTATATGGACCGCACGACCCTCTCCCCGGCCACGGAGTATTGGGTGCTGGGATTCTTCCAGAGCCGGCTTCGGAGCTGCGAGCGTTTCGAGGGGCTCCTCGCCTTCCCGGGCGATTCGGATTATTCGGTGAAGCACGTCCTGCGGGGGGCGGATCAAAGTTACCTCACCATCCTCGGGACCGAATTGGGGGAGCATGAGGTGACCCTGGGGAACGAGATCCTCTCGGCAGACGACCTCTACGGCACGCCGATGGCCCCCCTCTCTAACCGGGTGCTCCTGATCTCCAACCTCGTCTACTTGCGCACCCGCGAACCCTTGGTCGTGCGAAAATCCGTCGCCATGGGATCGGTGCGCCTCTTCGCCAACGGCGGATTCGAGGAGGTCGCGGGGGATATCGCCGCGGGCGGCCTCGGGGCCGGAAGGGCCCTGGGCTGGACCCTGCGCGAGACGGTGAAGGATCCCGCCGGCAAGATCGGGCTCGATCTGGCGGCCCGCAGCGGGAAGTACGCCTTGCGCGTGGCGACCAGCGGCCAGGGATCGGTCTATGCCTTCCAGGATATCCGGCTCCCCTCCACGGGAACCTATACCCTCTCGGCCCATTTCCGTAGCGGAGAGGGCACGTCCACGGCCATTCCCTTCGTCCGATTTTTCGACCGCTCGGCGAACCTGCTCCCGGAAAAATCCATGGAAGTGGCCCCGGGGAAGCGCTACCGCGAACTCCGCCTCCGCGTGACGGTCTCCAATATGCCCTCCCTGCCGTGCGCCCTCATCGTCGGCGCCCTGGGGGGCGAGGGGAGCCTGCTCATCGACGACCTCTATTTCGGGAAGGGAGAGGGCGTGCCGCGCACCGTCGACGAGAGCGCGGTGGATTTCGTAGACCTCACGCGCTTCGTCAACCAATCCTGGCGCGATGAGGAGGACGGCGACGGGAAGGGCGGCTTCGCCGACATGGGACACCAGAATTTTTCCCGTCTCGCCACCGGCCGTCGAATGGTCGGTGGGGGCGCGTTTCAACTCCTGCCGGATGAGGGGGGCGCCCGCGCCTCGTGCCTCGTTCTGGGGGGGAGCGTGCGACCTTCCTTTCCGATGACTGTTACTTCCATTCCCCTGCCGGCGAAGGCCCAAAGCCTCTCCTTCCTCCATACGGCCCTCTGGGTGAAGGCGGCGAAAGGGGAGGCCCTCGGGAAGGCGGTCATCTACTATAAGAACGGGAAGCGCGCGGAGCACGTCTTTGCGGCCAAGCAAAATATCGACGATTGGTTCATCCCCGCCGTAGACCCGGGAGTCCAGATCGCCGAAGCGGTGACCCTTCCCGATAATTCCCAGAGGGCCCTCTTCGCCTCCACCTGGAAGAATCCCGAGCCGGAAACCCCGCTGGATCGGATGGATCTTGTCTCGACCGGAAAGGCCGTTCTCGTTCTCATGGCCGTCACCTCGGAGCGCCCCGAGCCGTAATTCTCGCGACTCGGCATTCCAGTCCGGGCCGCGCCGGTTCATTCGCGCTTCGAGGGAAACGCGTTCTCATTTTCTAAGGATGAGACCGAATCGAACGAATGGCGTGCGAATAGGGCATTAGGACTCACAGGCCCCGATAACGACTCCCCATGGCACGATCCGTGGTGGAGAAACCGGCAGGAGTAAATCAGGCGAAGGAGCCGGGAAGCAGCGCCCTCGGACGGCTAAAAGCGCGCCTGGTGCGAAGCTACGTGAGGCTGCGAAACAGCGAGTCAAGCCCAAGAAGCCTGGCCCTGGGAATCGGCATCGGCGTCTTTTGGGGCTGCATCCCCCTTCCGGGTCAAACGCTCCTGGCCCTCGCGAGCGCCTGGGTCTTTCGGGGAAATAAATGGGCTGCAGCGGGGGCTACTTGGGTGGCTAATCCCGTGAGTTTCGCGCCTCTTTTCGCCTTCAATTACCTCATCGGAACCCGCCTCTTGGCGTGGCGAGGTTTTTCGCCACCAAAAGAGCTCCCGAAGATCGGGGATTTTTCCTTTGAAGGGCTCGCCACTTTAGGCCGGGGGGTCGCCATACCGCTTTTCCTGGGCTCCGTGGTGGTCGGCCTGGCCGGGGCCCTCATCGCTTTTTTATTGGCCTATTCTCTCAAGAAGCGGCTTTCGAGACGACCCTAAGGGCATGGTATCCTCGAGTTTGTTTATTCCCCACCCATAACTCGTTCCCGGAGGACCCATGCCCCGCCCGATTTTCATCCTCGAACCCGCCACCGACGCAAGCCTCAAGACCGCCTTCAAGGTCCTCGCCCCGTACCTGCCGTTCGACATCCTTGAAAAAGGGAAGGGCACGATCCTGCGCTTCCGCAAGAGCGGGCCGGGGCCGCGGATCATGGTGGATAAGGACGGGGTGACGGTCGTCTACGGCGAAGCCTGCCAGGCGACCCGGGCCCTGGGGCTCATGGCCGCCATGGTGAAGGCGGGGGGCAAGATCGCGCCTACTTCCGAGAAGCCCGACTTCAAGCTCCTAAGCGTCATGCTCGACGTCTCGCGCAACCTCGTGCTGAAGCCCGAAATGCTGCGCACCCTGCTGGCCCACTACGCCCTCATGGGCATCAATAGCGTCATGCTCTATGCCGAGACCACCTACGAGGTGAAGGGCGAACCCTATTTCGGCTACCTCACGGGCCGCTACGGCCAGAAGGAACTCTCCGAACTCGACGCCTACGCCCGCGGCCTGGGCATCGAGATGATCCCCTGCATCCAGACCCTCGCCCACCTCGCCCGGGCCCTCCAGTGGCCGGCCTACGGGAAGGTCCGCGACACGACCACGGTGACGATGGTGGATGAGGAGGCGACCTACGCCCTGGTGGAGAAGCTCCTCGTGAACGCCAGCGCGCCCTTCGCGACCAAGCGCATCCATATCGGCATGGACGAGGCGTGGGATCTCGGCCTCGGGAATTTCCTGCGGAAGAACGGCTACCAGGACCCCCACGGCATGATCTCCCGGCACCTGAAGCGGGTCGCCGACCTCTGCCAGAAGCACGGCCTCAAGCCCATGATGTGGAGCGACATGTTCTTCCGCGCCGGGAGCAAGACCGGGGCCTATTACGACCTCGACGTGGTGATCCCCCCGGAGGTGAAGAAATCCATCCCCAAGAACGTCCAACTCGTCTATTGGGACTATTACCATTTCGACCGGGAGTTCTACGAGAAGTTCATCGACCGACACGCCGAACTCGGCGGGGCGCCGCTCATGGCCAGCGGGGCCCAGACCTGGATCCGCCTCTGGACGAATTACGAGTACGCCTTCACGACGCTAAGGCCCTGCGTCGAGGCCTGCAAGAAGAAGAAGGTCAAAGAGATGATCATGACGGTGTGGGGCGACGACGGCAACGAGTACGACGTCGTTTCCCACCTGCCGGTCATGCAAGCCTGGGCCGACTACGCCTTTAACCCGACGTGGGACGAAAAACGCCTCTCGCGCAATCTCCTGGGCACCTGCGAGATGGACTGGGGCCTCTGGAAGCAGGCCGGCCAACTCGACCACCCCAAGGGCTTCGACGGCCCCCTCTCCAGCAATAATATCAGCAAGATCCTCCTGTGGGAGGATCCCCTCATCGGCCTCGCCCAGCCCCATGCCAAGGGCCTGCCCCTGCGCGCCCACTGGGCCGCCCTGGAGAAGAAGCTCGCCCCGTGGTCGAAAGGAAAGGGGCGCTGGGACCGCCGTTTGGCCTATCCCCACCAACTCACCCGCGTCCTCGGGGTGAAGGCCGACCTCCCCGCGCGCATCCAGGACGCCTACCTCAAGAAGAACAAGGCGGCCCTCAAAAAAATCATCCAATCCGACCTGCCCTTTCTGCTCAAGGAAGTCGAGAAACTGCGGGAACTCCACCGCACCTCCTGGTTCGAGAACGGCCGCCCCATGGGGTGGGAAGTGCTCGATGTGCGCTACTCGGGCCTGCTCGGTCGCCTCTCGTCCGCGAAGGGGCGCCTCTCCGATTTCCTCTCCGGCAAGGCCGAGCGCCTGGAGGAACTCGACGAGAAACGCCTGCTCGTCTGGTGGACGGAGAAGCAGCGCAAGCTCCCCACGGCGGGCTACACGAATGTGTACGCGAGCCAGCCCATGCCGCTGAACTGGGGCCCATTGTAATTTAGGCCGACTCCGGGTATCCTCTCATCACGGGGCCCGGCGGCCCCGAAACATTCCTTGGAGGCGACGAATGGGCATCCTCATGGGCTTCATCATCGGGGGCCTGGCGTGGTTCATCCTGCGCTACGGCATCTTCGGCTTCTACACCGTCGACCAGAACCAGCGGGCCGTCAAGACTTCCTTCGGCCGCGCCGCGCGCGTGGGCGACAAAACGACCCTCGACACGCCCATCGCGGAGCACCTGAAGCCCGAGGAGCGCGACCGCTATGCCTACCCGCAGCTGCGCGTCATCCCCCCCGGGGGGCCCTATTTCAAGTGGCCCTGGGAGAAGGTCTACAAGATCTCCGTCGCCACCGAGACCGTCTCCATGGCCTACGACCCCGAATACGGCAAGGCCAATAAGGGCGGCGAACTCCTCGAGGCCGTCACCAAGGACCAACTCAATACCGGCCTGCGGGGCCAGATCCGCTACCGCGTGAGCGAGCAGAACCTCTACGCCTACCTCTTCGGGGTGAAGAAGCCCATCGCCCACGTGATGGGCTATTTCGTCTCGGCCCTGCGCCAGCGCATCGCCAATTTCGAGGCCCCACGCGCCGGGGGCGGCGCCGACCCCGAGGCCAACGCCGTGCAGGGAGTCTCCATCAACGACTTGCGCAAGAACATGCGCGACCTCAACGAGCATATGGACCACGAATGCCTCTCGTCGGCGGCCCGCTACGGCATCCAACTCGACGCCACCCTCATCACCGAGATCGATCCGCCGGGCGAGGTCGAGAGCGCCCTGGCGGCGATCAACACCGCCCATAACCACGTGTCCTCCGAGGTCAGTTTGGCCCAGGCGAGCGCCGACCAGAAGATCGTCCAGAGCCGCCGCGCCGTCGAGATCGAGACCCAGCGCGCCCAGGCCGAGGTCGAACCCCTGGTGGCGCTGGCCGAGCAGATCCGCACCCTCCAGAAGAGCGGCAGCGGGGCCCTCGCGGCCTACGTGCGCAACCTGAGGCTCGCCCTCTTCCAGAAAGCCAAGCAACTCTACGTGGAGGTGAAACCATGAGCGCCTTTCTCGCCTCATCTATCGCGACCTTCGTCGGCCTGTTCATCTGCGTGCCCATCGCCTTCGGCATCGTGCGCCTCTTCGGCTTCTACACCACCGTGGAAGAGCGCCAATGCCGCGTCTACGTGCTCTTCGGGAAGGTCCTGGGCATCCTCGATCAGCCCGGCTTCTACGTCCTGCCGTTCAAGATCGGCCCCGCGGCGTTCATCGTGAACTTCCTCGGCAAGTGCTACAAGCTCGACATGCGCCTCGACCAGGAGTACCTCCGCAGCCAGCCCGTGAACTCGGAGGAGGGCGCCCCCATGGGCATCGGCATGTGGTACGAGATGTACATCAGCGACCCCGTGGCCTTCCTGTTCAAGAACACCGACCCCCGCGGTTCGCTGCGGGCCAACGTGAGCAACACCACGGTGCGCTGCCTCTCCAACATGAAACTCGCCGATATGCTCGAGACCCGGCACACCATGTCCAAGACCGTGCGCGACGAGGTCTCCCCCAAGTCCCATGAATGGGGCTACAAGCTCGGGTCGGTCTACATCCGCAAGGTCCATTTCCGCGACGCCGGCATGATCCGCCAGATCGAGGAAAAGGTGGTCAACCGCCTGCGCCAAGTCACCTCCGCCATCCGCCAAGACGGGGCCAACCAGGTGGGCCTCATCACGAGCACCGCCGAACGCCAGGCCGCCGTAGAGTTCGCCAAGGCCGCCGCCCTGCGCCCGCGCATCGTCGGCGAGGCGCTGCGCGAAATCAGCAAAGACCCCGAACTCGCCCGGGCGATCTTCGACATCCTCGAGATCCAACGGTCCGTGGACGGCAACGCCGAGATCATCATGCTCCCCCCGGGCAACCTGATGGCCCAATTGGCGGCCGCCGGAAACCCGAAAGGGCCCGCTCCGCTTACGGCCACCTGACCCGCAGGGGAGCTTCGCCCCCCGAAGTCTGCCTGGACCGTTTGCCTGGCAGGGGCGCAGCCTTTTCTGACGGGTAGGGTCCGCCCTAGAGGTAGACACAGGAAAACGGGCATTTCAGGCGGCCGGCGCCGCCTCCACCTCCAAAAAGTCGTTATTCCCCTTGAGGTCCCCTATGGGACATGAAATACTTAGGGCTTCCGGAGGACCCATGAAACGCCATTCCCCCATCCACCCCTCGGTCAAACGCCTGCTCCACGGGGGGGACTATAACCCCGACCAGTGGCTCCATATGCCCGAGATCATCCGGGAAGATTTCCGGCTCATGCCCCTGGCCCATTGCAATACGATGAGCGTGGCGATCTTCGCGTGGACGGCCCTCGAGCCTGAAGAGGGCCGCTTCACCTTCGATTGGCTCGACGACATCATGGGGCGCCTCGAGAAGGGGGGGCACCACGCCATCCTCGCCACCCCCAGCGGGGCCCGTCCGGCTTGGCTCGCCCAGAAGTACCCCGAGGTGCTGCGCGTCACCCGCGACCGCCACCGCAACCTCTTCGGCGTGCGCCACAACCATTGCTTCACCTCGCCCGTCTACCGGGAGAAGGTGGCGCTCATGAACGGCAAACTCGCCGAGCGTTACGGCAAGCATCCCGCGACCGTCCTGTGGCATCTCTCCAACGAATACGGGGGCGATTGCCATTGCCCGCTCTGCCAGGACGCCTTCCGCGCCTGGCTCAAAAAACGCTTCGGCGGGGATCTCGATGCCCTCAACCGCGCCTGGTACACCGCCTTCTGGAGCCACACCTACACCGATTGGAGCCAGGTCGAATCGCCCTCGCCGCGCGGGGAATGGATCACCCACGGGCATAACCTCGATTGGCGGCGCTTCGTCACCCACCAGACCGCCGATTTCATCCGGGCCGAGAGCGCCCCATTGAGGCGCCTGGCCCCCGGCATCCCCATCACGACGAACCTGATGAGTTTCTACGACGGCCTCAACTATTGGGAGATTTCCAAAGACCTCGACCTCGTCACCTGGGATAATTACCCCACGTGGCACAAGCCCGGCGAACAGGCGCTCATCGCGTCGAAGACGGCGATGGCCCACGACTTAAACCGCGGCCTCAAGCAGGGCAAACCCTTCCTCCTCATGGAGAGTTCGCCGGGGCCGACGAATTGGCAGCCCGTCGGGCGCCTGCGCAAGCCCGGCATGCACAAGCTCGCCTCGCTCCAGGCCGTGGCCCACGGGAGCGATTCGGTGCTCTATTTCCAGTACCGCAAGAGCCGGGGCTCGTCGGAGAAGCTCCACGGCGCCGTGGTCGACCATCTGGGCACGGAGCACGGGCGGATGTTCAAGGAGGTCGGGGAAACCGGGGCGCTCCTCGAGAAGGTCGCCGGCGTCATCGGGTGCACCACCGGGGCGAAGGCGGCGGTCGTCTACGATTGGGAGAACCGTTGGGCCATCGACGACGCCAAGGGCCCCCGAAACGACGGGCTCAAGCGCTACCTGGAGGAGTGCGAAGACCACCACCGCGCGCTGTGGCGCCTCGGCATCGCCTGCGACGTCATCGACCAGACCCAGCCCCTGGACGGCTATGCCCTCGTCATCGCCCCGATGTCCTACATGGTCCGCCCGGGCTTCGCCGAGCGCCTGGAGGCCTTCGTGGCCGCCGGGGGCACCCTCGTGACCGGCTTCTTCTCCGGCATCGTCGATGAGCACGATTTGGTGCACCTGGGCGGCTGGCCCGGACCGCTTCGGAAACTCACCGGCGTTTGGGCCGAGGAGATCGACGCCCTCTACCCCGAAGAGGAGAACGCCGTGGTGATGGGGAAGAACCCCCTGGGCCTCAAGGGCCCGTACCGGGCCCACACGTTCTGCGACCTCATCCACGCCGAAACCGCACAGGTGCTGGCCGTCTACGGGAACGATTTCTATGCGGGGCGCCCGGCGGTCACGGTCAACCGTTTCGGCGCCGGCGACGCCTGGTACCTGGCCGCCCGCACCGATTTCCGCTTCCTCGCCGAGTTCTACGAGGCCCTGTCGGCTAAACTCGCCCTTCCCCGGGCCGTGGCGGGGCCGCTGCCGGAGGGGGTGAGCGCGGCATTGCGCGGCGGCGGCGACGAGCGGTGGCTCTTCCTCATGAACTATAACGAACGTCCGGAAAAGGTGGACATCGGGCCGGAAAAATGGCGGGATGTGGAAAAGGACGCCCTCTTCTCGGGGAAGGTCTTCCTCGCGCCCTTGGGAATCCGGGTTTTCCGCCGGGGCTTCGCTTAAGCGGCCAGTCGCCTAAGCGAAGCCGTCCCTTGGGTCAGAAGGTGATGGCGAGACCGAAGGTGAACTGGTTGCCGTACTTGGCGCCGGCGCCGAAGATCCGCAATTGGGTGGCGGCGTCGAGGCGGTAACTCATGAGGCCCAACTCGATGTTGGCCCCCAGGGAGGCGCTGAGCACCGGGATCCCCGATTCGAGGATCATGCCGCTGCGCACCTCGAAGGCGCCGAGGAAGCGGTAGGCGGCGCCGAAGGCCGCGTGGTGGTCTTCGATCTCGGAGTAGCCGTAATGGCCGTAGAGCACCAACCCGTGGTTCTTGGTATGAAGGAACTCGTAATTGAGGTCGGCGCTGACGGCCATCGGCAGGGCTTCCGCCGTGGGCCCCCCCCAGGTCATGCCGGTCCCGAGGTTGCGCACCGAGGCGCCGAGGGCCAGGGTGTCGCGTTTGCGCGTGGAACCGCGGTAGATCATCTCGGTGACGTAGTCCCGCCAGCCCAATTCGGTCAGCACCTGGGCGTGCTCCCGCTCGACGGCGGCGACCGAGGCGCTCCCGGCCTTGCGGGCCTGCTCGGCGTGGGCTTTCGCCTCTTTCTCGAGGGCGGCGAGGCGGGCCTTGTCCTTCCCGGCTTCGCGGACGCGCAGTTCGAAGCCCTGGCGCCAGATCGCCTCGCGGACGCGGTCCATCCATTCCGCGGTCTTGAGGGTGCCCTTGCGCTTGGCCACGGCCTCTTTTTTCAGTTGGCCGATGAGCGCCGTCTTCGATCGCCAGACGGAGAGCAGCAGGTTCTCGAACACGACCTGCTCCTTGCGCTTGTAGTCGCCCAGGGCGTCGCGGCGTACTTTTTCGTTGGCGCTGTTGAGGAAATCGAGCCGCCGCTTGAGTTGGATGCGGTCGAGGCCGGCGAGGGCGGCGTTCTGCCCGCGGTCGAGTTCCGCGCGCTTGGCGTTGAGGAGGTTCTGGAGGTCGCGTAGCGAGGCGTCGCGCTCCAGGCCCCAAGCCCGCTGGAACTGGAAGATGGCGAGCTTCTGCTCGAGGAGGCCGTTGAGGCCCGCCCAATCGATCTCCGCGAGCTCGTTCTTGAGGAGTTTCGCCCCGATGGCGCGGCGCTGGGCGAGGCCGGCCTGGAATTCCCGCTCGCGCTGCTGGCGGGCGGCGCCGGCGTTGGCCAGGGGGATCTTGATCACTTGCCCCGGGAGAAGGGGCTGCTTGGCGTCGCGCTTATTGGCGACGAGCAGGTCGCTGACCGCCTTGCGCGAACCGAGTTTCGCCTCGGCGATCTTCGCCCAGGTATCATCGGGGCGGACTTGGTACTCGGCGAAACCGGCGAGTTCCTCGGCGCGGCGCGCGAGGATCTTATCCCGTTCCTCCAGATCCTTGTAGTAGCGGCGTGGGGGAACGGTCAGCAGCTGCCCGACGGCGGCGGTCTGGTTCGTGGGCGAACCGTTGGCCCGCCGCAGGCTCTCGCCCAGTTCGGGGTCCTTGTAGAGGCGCTTGGAGAGCTCGGCCCAGGATTCCCGCTGCAGCACCTTGTATTGGATCGTCTCGACCGCATGGCGCGCCTTGAGGCTCTCGGGGGAGGGGACCCAGATCTCGGTCTGGATCCACAGATCGTAGCGGGCCTGGAGATTGCGGGCCTCGGAGGCGAGGGCTGGGGAGGCTTTCTCGAGGCGGGCGTTCACCAGCACGAGGGCTTCCTCCACCTGGCGGAGGTCCTGTTCCAGGGCGTCGCGCATGCTGCGTTCATTGTCGCGGGTTTCGTCCACCGTCTCCTTGTGGAGGGCGTCGAGTTCCTGGCGCGCCTGGCGGACCAGGTTCGTGACATCGAGGGGGGTGAGGTCTTTGGAGGGATCGTTGTAGATGCGGAAGATCTCGCCGCGGGTTTGGTTGACTATGGCGAGGTCTTCCTTGCGGTGGTCGTAATAATCTTCCCAATACCGCAGGATGAGTTCGCGCTTGCGCATGGCTTCTTTGGAGGGCGATTTCCCCTTGGGAACCCCCGCTAAAAGGCTGGCTTCTGTTTCCTTTTTTCGTTGCCCGTACTCCCGATCGAGATCGGCGAGGCTTAGGAGGGGCCGCGGTTGGCCGAGGTAGCCCACGGGGAAGCGGGCGGAGAGGTTCGCATCCACCAGGAAACTATCCCCGGAGAGCTTATCGAACTGGCTCTTATAGTAATTGAGGTTCACGCCCATGCGCCACTGCTTGAGGAAGGCTTCGGCGCGGGAAGGGCTGCCGTCCTTGCGCCGCCAGGGGAGGCTATCGGGATCGAAGACCAGGGGGATCCCCACGAGGAAATCGCTGGCGTCGAGGAGGGCGACGGCGCCCCCGCGCTCGTCGATTTTGGAGAACCCGCCCGCGTTGAAATAGGTGAGGTAGGCCCCCAAGCGCAGTCCGGGGAGCACGCTGCGCCCCAGGCCCACCTGCAAATACTGCAGGGAGAGGTTCATGGGCAGGGTGGCGTTGTAGAAGGAGGCCTCGGTCTTATTGCGCAGGGAGAAGGCGCCGCTATAGGTGCGGCCCCAATTGGCGCTCCCCGCCAGGAGATCGTAGGAGCGCCCCCCGCCGATGACGCTGGGCGACATCTCGTAGAGCAGCAGGCTGGAGGAGGCCCCGAGGGGGATCCACAGGAGCGCCAGGAGACAGAGGGATCTCGTTAGTCGCATCGTTTCACCCACACGCGGAAGGATTTTTCATAGGCGGGGCCCTCGAGGCGGATGAGGTACATCCCCGTCGGCACGGTGCGGCCCGCGCCCCGTTCCCCGTGCCATTCCACGATGTCGTCCACCACCGGGAGGTCGCGAACCCGGTAGCCGAGGAGGTCGTAGACCGTCACCCGGATCTTCGGCACATCGGCGGCGTCGCGGATGAAGATGCGCACCGGAGCGCCGGAGCAGGTGTCGATGACCGTATTCGCCGCCGCCGCCGGCTCGTTGCCGAACTCGATGGAACGCTTGATGGCGAAGGAGCGGGTCTGGGTTCCCCCTTCCACCGTCATCGTCGGCTCATAATTCACGCCGAGCACCGTCACGGGCACGACATCGCTGCCTTGGAGCGCGGGGGACAAACTCACCGTGAAGGTATTTCCCGCCAAGGCCGAGGCATCCGCGGCGAGGAGGAGGTAGAGGGTGGTCCCCCCGGCGTTGAGTGGGAGCGGACTGGCGAGGGTCAGGAGGGCCTGGCCGCCCGTGAAGGTCACCGTACCGCTGACCGAGGCGTCCTTCTCGTCGTAGCCCTCGACCTCGCCGGACTCGGCCACAAGCCGCCCCTTGAGCACCCGGTCTTGCCCGCCCGTATTGGTCTCGGTGAAGACCAGACGCTGGAGCTGGAGGCCCGCGTCGCCATCCTCCGCGGCCAAGCGGAGTTTGAGGGCGACCTGCTCGCTCCCTTGGCGCAGCGTGTCGCCCATGAGGTTGGTGGCGGAGACGCTCGCCTTCAGGCGATCGAGGCGCAAAACGGCGCGGTTGGTCATCGCGAAATAACTCTCCGGTCCCAGGGCGCCCCCGTTGGGGCCGGAGGCCGCGACATTGGTGACCTGGAAGGTGACCGAGGCGTCGACGGCGAACTCGACGGGGGTGAAGGTGACGAAGAAACGCGTGAAACTGGGCAGGGGGAGGAGGGCGGGGTTCGGGAGCGCCAAGGTGGCCGTGGTCGCGTCATCGGCGAGGAATTGGTTGCTGGCCAGGAGGATCCCGTTGGAGAATTGGGTATAGGTGGAGGCGTTGGTCTGGTAGCGCACCCGCAGTTCGCCGCGGAAACGCTTCGAGGCGCCGAGGGCGGCCACGGTCAAGCTGGTGAGCGTCTCGCTCCCGCTTTGGACATCCCGGTAGGCGTCGATCATGAGCACGGGGGTCTCGACGCCGAGCACCGTGCGCGCGGGGGCCGCGGAGGCGAGGCTCGGGAGATTGACGTCCCAGGGCTGGACAAAACTACTCATGACGACGGCGTTGGTGGCGGGGGTCGGGCCCGTGACCATCCCCGACGGGTAATGGGCTTGGGACCAGCCATCGGCCCAGGGATCGGTGAAGTGGAAGGCCCCTGGGCGGATCTCGAGCCCGATTGTGCGCCCGATATTGGTCGTGGAGGCGCCGATGGTGTAGGTCACCCAGAGGTCGCGGGGCGCGGAACCGGCGAGGGTCAGGGTCGAGATATTGAAGGGGACGACGCCCCCGTTCTGGCCGAAGGAGACGTTGGCGAGCAGGTCGTCCTCGTTCCAATAGCCGGTCGTGGTCTCGAAGGCGCGCTTATTGCTGTAGATCTTCACCGAGGTGATGGTGTTGCTGTAGGCGTTGCAGAATCCGTTGGTGAAGACATCCAGGGAGGAAAGGATGGCGGTGGCGTCGGGATCCTCGGCGGCGAGGCGCAGGCGCAGGTAGGCGTTGGCCCGGCCGTTATTCGGCGCGAAATAGTCCCCGTAGATCGCGTCGAGGTCGTTGGAGATGAAGAGCACGTCGACCCGGGAGGAATCCACCCGCACCTCGGAGGGGGGAAGGTTCGTCAGGTGGTGGGTATTGGTGAAGAGGGCCGCGCCGCCGCCGCCGTCGCTGCCGAGCCCGAGCAGATTGGTCACCTGGAACGCGAAACGGTCGGCCATGGCCAGGGGGAGGGCGTTGGTGAGTTCGAAGGCGAGGTAGAAGGTCGTCGGGTTCACCTCGTCGAGGGTGATATTGCTCAGCGCGGCGGGGATCGAGAACGGCGCGCCCGCGGCGACGAGGTTGCTGCCCACGATGGGGTAATTGAGGCCGAAGGTATTGGAGCCGAAAGGGGCCTGGTAGAGGTAGGCCCATCCGGAAACCTGGGAAGAGGTCCCCCCGCTGCGAACGGCGACCCCGATGTTCGTGAGGACGAGGGGGTTATTGTCCGTGTCGCGGAAGAGGGAGAAGGACCCCATGGGGACGCGCTGGTTGGAGGTGAACGATTGGGGGCGCCCGGCGTAGCTGACCCCCGTGAGGTTGAAATCCCAGAGTTTGGTGTCGAAGGAAACGATGGCGTTGCTCTGGAGCACCGCGGGGTAAGGCCCGGCGCTCACCAGCCGTGGCCGCTGGTCGTATTCGATGAAGGCCGAATCGACGATCCCGTCGGCGAAACTCAAGGCGTTCGTCAGGCCGGGCACCATGAGGGAGACCCGGCGGTTGGTGACGGCGGCGAGATCGACGTCGTAGGCGCCCCAGAAGGAGGTGGCGCCGGGGGCCACGGCCAAGGCGGGGGAGAGCGTGACGAGGAAGCGCCCATTGGCGTCTTGGGTGGCCAGGCCGAGGAGTGTGTCGTTGGTGGACTCGAAGATCCCGTTGCCGTCGTCTTTGTAGAACCGGAAGAAGCCCAGGTCGCTGGGGAGGGCGTTTCCCGCGTTGGAGACGATGAGGCCCGAGAGGTAATTGGTCGCATCGACATCGAGGTTGGAAAGCACCAGGGCGAAGGCCAGGTTATTGAAGCTTCCCTGCTTCACGCTTTGGGAGAGATTGGAGAGGATGTGGAGGCTCGTGCGGAAACTATCGACGCGCGCGAGGGTCGCCGCCGCATTGGTGAGCACCGGGAGGTTCGTGAACGACGCCGCCGCGGCCCCGTAGATGCCGCCGAGGTTCGTCGGGGCGAGCCCGATGGTGTTCGACCAGGTGGCCGGGCCGCTATTGGTGAGGCGAAGGGCGAGGAAGAACCGGGTGAACGCGTCCGGGAGGGAGGAGGCGGTGTGGAGGAAGTTTTCCCCGGAGGGGAAGATGAGGTTCACCGAGGTCTGGCCCGGGGCGAAGAAGGCGTTGGTGACCCGCCGGTGCTGGTTGGTGAGGAAGGTGGAGACGTTGCTGTCGGCCCTCCAAAGCGAAACCTCGCCACCCAAGGCCGGGGTGAGGCCCGCGAGCCGCACCGCCACGTTGGTGAGGTACTCATTAGCGGGGGATTCTTCATCGGCGCGCAGATCGAAAGAGTGCATGAGGTAGAGGTTGCTGGCGCCGATGGAAGCGGGGGCCGCGCCCGCGCTGGCGATGACGTTGAAATCCCAGGGGGTGTAATTGAACGAGACGATCACCGCGTTGCTGGGGGTCGAGGGGCCGCTGGTGGCGCCGGTGACGAAGGAGCTGTTGGAGAAACCGTCGGCGGTGGGATCCCCGAAGCCGAAGGAGCCGTTGGTGATGGTGAACCCGATATTGCTCCCGACCGGGGCGAGGATGGTGACGTTGTAGGAGAGATAGAACACGGCCTCGTTGGTCCCCTGGAGGATCTGGGGGGAATAGAGGGCGATGCGCAAGCTCCCGTTGGTGATCTTGCCCAGGCCCAGGAAATCGCCGGCGGGATTCTCGAGGGAGACCTGGTTGATGCAATCCGAGGCGACGTTGAGGGTCGTGAGGCTATTGGTGGCCACGTCGAGCCAGGTGAAGGCGTGCAGCGCGTCGGGGTCCTTCCCCCGCAGGCTGATCTTTAGGTACTTGTTCTTCACCGAGGTCTGGGGCACGGTGGGCATGAGGAGCCAATTGGAGATGTACTGGACGACCACCTCGCTGTTATCGATGCGGGCCTCCGCCGAGGCCTGGTTGGTCAGGAGGCCGGCATTGGCCACGACCCCGCCGTCGGGCCCGGAAGCCACAAGGTTCGTGATCTGGAAGGAGGCGCCGTTGGTCATGGCCAGGTCGATCTGGTTGGTGAGGCGGAAGACGAGGAAGAAGGTGTCGGGGTTTTGGAGGAAATGCACCGCCGTGTTCGATAGGGCGAAATTGGTGAGGGAAAACCCGGTGCCCGCGACCGTATTGGAGGCGAGCAGCGTGTCGGAAGTCTGGAAGGCCCCGTCCCCGTTGGCGTCCCGGAAGAGGTAGCCCACCCCGCGGGTTTGGGAGCATCCATTGGTCGCGCTCAGTTTGACTTCGATGCCCCGTAACACCTGGGCGGCCACGGGCGCGTTGGAATAATCCCCGCCATTGGAGTTCTCGCTATCCATCGTGAGGCCGAAGGAGCCCACGGGAACCCATTGGTTGGTGGTGAACGCCTGGGGCATGGAGAGGTAGGATACCGAACTCAAGTTGAAATCGAAGTTCTGGGCCCCGGAGGGGATGATGGTGGCGAATTGATTGGACGCGGGCAGCAGGTTCGAGCCGAGCACCGTCGGCCTCGGGTCGCTTTGGCCGGCGGAATAATCGGCGGTGTCGAAGGGGTCGGCCCAGAGGGTCCCGCCGCCGAGCACCTTGAGGTTCACCGTGCGGCCGACCGTGGCCGTGTACTTCGTGTCATAGGTGACCCAAAAGATCTTCGTCGTCGCGCCGGTGAGCGGCTCGGGCACCGCGGTCTGGAGGAGGACGGAGCGGTTGGAGCCCATGGGGCCGGCGAAGAGCAGCGTGTCGGCGCTCCCGGAGAAGGCCCCGTCGCCGTTATCGAGGAAGACCTTGATGAAGCCCAGGTCGAGGGAACCCGCGTCGCCGGCGTTGGTGACCACCATGCCGGAGAAATAATTGGTCGTGTCGGGGTCGTCGTTCGACAAGGCCAGGCGCAGGGCGAGATTGTCGAAACTCCCCTGCTTGATGCGGAGCACCGTATTGGTGTTGGTCACCGTGGTGGCGTCGGCGAAAAGGTGGAGGCTCTCCACCCGGGAGAGGCGGCTCCCGGGCGTGCCCAGGGCGGCGAGGCTGTCGATGAGCCCGTTATTGGTGCCGCGCGCTTGGACGTTCGTGACGCGCAGGGCCAGGGTATTGGACCAGAGGGCCGCGGCGGCATTGGTGAGGCGCAGGGTGAACCAATAGCGCGTCGGGGCCACGGTTTCCCGGGATTGGCTCTGCTCGGCGCAGGGGAAGAGGATCGGGGACGCGGTCCCGCTGAAGAATGCGTTGGTGACGCGCACGAGGCCGTTGGTCGCGAAGGCCGCCGCGTTGCTGTTCGCCCCGTCGCGCCAGAGCACGACCTCGCCCATGGCGTTGGGGGCGTTGCCGAGCACCTGCACGACCAGGTTGGTGAGCATCTCGTTGCTGCTTTCCCCGTCGGCGATGAGGTCGACGTAGGTCATGGGGACGAGGTTGGATACGCCCAAGGCCACGGGCGCGACGTTGAGGGCGGCGACGATCTGGTAGTCCCAGGGGTAATCCTGGCCGGGGGGGCCGACCGTGATGCGATTGTCGGGGTAATTGGCGTTGGTGACGGCGAGGTAACTGGAGCCCGAGATGGCGGCGCCGTCGACCCGGGTCTCCCAGACCTGGTTCGTGGCGAGCACGGGGCTCCCGTAGTATTTGAACGAAACGATGTCGAGGCCGCCCCGGGCGATGGGCGAACTCGAATAGTCGATGTAGAGGTAATTCGACGCGCCGAGGCCGGGGAGACTATTGGTCATCCGAATAAAGGCGGACTCGTTGGTGCCCAGAAGGATCGAGTCGAAATTGGAGAGCCCGGCGACGTTGGTGAAGGTGGGCGGGATGCGGATGGCCACCCGGGTGATATCCTGCAGGTTGAGGTTGGTCTTGTTCTGGAGGTAGAAGGTGAAGGTGTAGGGGGAGGCGCCCTGGTTGATCAAGTTCGGGATGATGGAAGCCTGGGCCTCGGAGGGGCTGAGCGTGCGCGAGACCGGGGCGTTCACCGCGGCGCGTTGGGGCCCGGTGGTGGCGTAGCCGTTCTTCTTCCCCGCGGGCATCGATTCGAATTGGACGCAATCGGCGGAGGCCGCGAACGACTCGTTGGTGAACTCGTTGGAGATGGCGAGGTTGACGGAGAGCCAGATATGCTGGCGTGCGGCGACGGCGTTGTTCGAGATGGCCGACCCGAGCGCCACCCAGAGTTCGTTCGTGTTCGTCACCAGGGCCATGGCCCCGGTATCGGGGAAGGCCCAGGCGCCGTCCCAGGCGGCGGGCACGAGGTCGGTGAGTGTCGCCCCGTCGTAATAGCTGCGCACCTGGATATTCGTGTGGATGGGTCCCGCGTTCCAATCGAAACCGGCGGGCTTGACGAGGCGGATCCAATTGACGCCGGCGAAGGTATTGGAGACGATATTGCTCAGCACGAACGAGAGGTTCTGGGGGGCCGCCGAGGGCACGATCTGGTTGTTGGAGAGGTAGAGGCCGAAGGGCAGGGCCGGGAGGGCGAGGCACCAGAGCGCCGCGAAAACCCTGGGGAGCAAAGCCCGCCGGCGGCCCGGGGAGTACTTCATGGGTTTCATCGGCGCACCACCTTGCTGTTTTCCGGCCCGACGCCCGCCTGCCAGCCGCAGGTGGCGTATTTGCCCTTGGAGGACGAGGGCATCGCGTCGAATTGATCGGCATTCACATGGAGGGCGAGCAACCCCGGTTCGGGGATCCGCAGGCTGATGTCGATGGCGCCCTCCGCGCCATCGGCGGCCACCACTTGATGGCCGAGGACGAGGAAGAGTTCATCCCCCTCCCGCCGATACGCGGCCTGGTTCTCGTCGGGATGGCGCGCCCCGTCCATCGGGACGAGTTCGAGGAGGCGCTCGCGCCCCCCCGGGAAGATGCGCACCCGGTCGACCACGCCCGGTCCCGCGCCGGAAAGCCAGCCCGGGTGCCCGCGCAGGCGCACGTGGTTCACCCCGGCGGTGGTGTCCGGGGAGAGGGCGTTGGTGATGAGCACCCAAAATCCGCCGGGGGTCGGGAGGGTCCGGAAGCCGGTGCCATCCGTGGCGCTTCGGGCCAGGAGGCGGTCGAAGTTCCCGTGGGCGTAGCGGTTATCCTCGTACCAATTGGGCCGGGAACTCATGCGTTGGGCGTGATAGACGGCCATCTGGAGGGCGCGGGAGAAGAGGACGGGCTCGCTCTTCAAGAAGAGCCACTCGTTGGGGAAGGGAAGGCCGGCGTTGCCGTAGGGGTTGGGGTTGACCCACATGGAGACGAGGGATCCATCGTGGGTGAGGCGGAAACCGAGGGCGTTGGTATTGGGGGTCGTGGCCCCGTAGACGCGGATATAATCGATGTAGCTGTTCGTGCCCTGGCTCGTGATGCGGATCGTCACGTTCGTGTTCCACAGCCCCTCGTCGATGAAGGTCGCCACCGCCGTGGTGTCGTAGAAATTATTCTGGCTATTGGCGCCCAGATTGCAGGGTTGGTAATTGCCGCCCTGGTGGGGGAGCAGCCAGGGGCCGTTGGTGCCGTTGGTGGAGACCTGGATGCGGTGGATGGGTTGCCCGCCGCCCGTATTGGAGGCCACGATCGCCATGCGCATATGGGCAATGCGGCTCAGGGGCGGGAGCGTGACCCACGCGTTGGAGGGCATGACCAGGCAATTGGTACCGAAGCCGCTGTAACTGACCCCCGGCACCACCCCGGCATTCGAACCCCAGTCCCAGCCCGGCGGGGGGGTGAAATTGGAGAAGGTCTCGAGGAGTAGGAGCGGCGCGCTCCCCGCGGTGCGGTACTTGCGCAGGAAGAGGTTGGTGACGTTCGTCGAGACGCCCCCCGGCCGACGGGCCGTGAAGAGTTCGTTGGTGAGGCTGCGATCCGCCCCGTAATAATAGCCGATCTTCTGCAGGGCGATGTCGGCATAGCCCTCGTAATCCCCGAAGTCGAACCACGAAGCCCCGTTTTGGAAATTATAGGTGGCGCTATTGTCGAAGACCTCGGTGACGAGTTGGTCGGGATCGGCGTAGAAAGCCATGCCCAGGAGCACCTGGTTGAACTTCTCGATGCCCGAACCCGAATCGTAGTCCAATAAACCGACCTCCCGCACGATCTCCCAGCCGAAGGGCTTTTCGGGGGTCGGGGTGCAGGTATTGGTGTGGAGGATGCCCCGGGTGGACCAGAATCCGTTGAACGCCGCGTTATCGCAGGTCCAGCCCCGGAAGGCGAGTTTCCCGCTTACGATGGAATCCGCCGCCTGCACCGAGAGGGAACTGGAGGAGACGGTGCCATCGCGCCCGTAGCAGAAATTGGTGCGCCAGGCCGTGCCCGGGGCGCCGATGGGCGCGTTGAAGTCTTCCGAGACGTAGTATCCGAACCCCGCGGAAAAGGCGGCCAAGAGCGCGGCAAGGATGCGGAGTGCGGCTCGCTTCACCTAACGCCTCCCTTGATCGGCCACGGCGGAGGGGGCCTCTTCGGGCGCCGCCTCCTGCCAACCGCAGGTGGCGTGGCGTCCCCGCTGCCCCGCGGGCATGGAGCCGAAGGCATCGGCGTTCACGAGAACCCGGACCGGTCGCGCCGGGCTTGATGCGAGGTCCAGTTCGAGGCGCACGACGGAGCCGTCCTCCGGCGTGATCTGGCGGCCCAGGACGAATGAGAGTTCATCCCGCCCCGCGCGCCAAGAAATTTCATCGGTTCCGGGGAATCGGGCGTCATCCCAGGCGACGGGGGACAGATCCCGGGAGGATCCGGAAAGGAGGATCCGTGCGCCTCGAAGCGGACGCGTCGCGACGCCCAGATTATTTCCGGAGAGGCGTACGTGGTTGACGCCGGCCGTTTCTCCGCGGGCCAGGGCCAGGCGCAGCACGAGGCGGCGGCCCTCGTCTTCCCAGTGAAGGCCTGTGCCCAAGGTGGCGCTGCGAACGAGGAGGTTGTCGAACTCGCCGTGGGCGTAGCGGTTGGCGTTGTACCAATTCGGGCGTGCGGCGCAGCGCTGTCCGTGGCCGACCATGATCTGGAGTCGTTGGTTGAAGAGCACCGGTTCGCTCTTCAGGAAAAGCCACTCATTGGGGTAGGGGAGCGCGCCCGCCCCGTAGGGGTTCGGGTTGACCCACATGGAGATCTGGGACCCGTCGTGGGTGAGGCGGAATCCGAGGGCGTTGGTGTTGGGGACGCTCGCGCCGTAGATGCGCAGGTTGTCGTAGTTCCCGTTGGTGCCCAGGTTGACGATGAGGAGGGAGACGTTGGTGCCCCAGAGCGCCTCGTCGAGGAAATCGGCCACCGCCTCGGGTTCGCTCCAGCCGTTCTGGTTATTGGCGCCGATATTGCAAGGCCAATAATTGCCGGTGGACGGGTTGGGGACGATCCAAGGCCCGTTGGTGCCGTTGGTGGAGGCGTACACCCGGGTGCTCACCTGGGCCGAGCCGGTATTGGAGGAGCGGGTGAGGATGCGCAGGTGGGCGGGGTAGGGCACCGGCGGCGTGATGATGTAGCCGTTGACCGGGAGCGTGAGGCAATTGGTGTCGGCGCCGCTCATGGTGTAGCTCGTGCCGCAGAGGATGGCGGCGTTGGAGCCCCATGCCCAGCCCGGAGGGAGGGCGCTCGTGTTGGTGAAGTTCTCGGAGAGGAGGAGCGGGGCCATCGCCGTGCGGTAGCGCCGCAAGAAGAGGTTGGTGACGTTCGTCATCCCGCCGCCGGGGCGCACGGCCGTGCGCAATTCGTTGGTGACTTCCCGTTCGGCGCCGTAATAATAGCCGATCTTCTGCCGGGCGATATCGGAGACGCCCTCGTAGTCCACGAAATCGAAGTACGAGGCGCCGTTCTGGAAATTATAGGACGTCGAATTGTCGAAGACCTTGTTCACCAGGCCCGACGGGTCGCTATAGAGGGCGATGCCGAGGAAGACCTGCTTGAACTTCTCCACCGAATAGGCGGAATCGAAGTCGAGCCAACCCTTCTCGCGGATCACCTCGAAGCCGAAGGGTTCCACCGCCGTGGCCGCGTACTGGTTGGTGCCCAGGATCCAGCGGCACGACCAGAAGCCGTTGTAATCGTCGTTATCGCAGGTCCAGCCCCGGAAGGAGAGTTTGCCCGCGCTGATGCCCGTGCTTTGGCGGGAGGTGGAGGAGGAACTGACGGTGCCATCGCGCCCATAGCAGAAATTGGTCTGCCAAGGGCTGCCTGCGCCGCCGATGGGGCTCTCGAAAGCCTCGAAAAAGGCGTGGGCATGCCCGGGGACCTGGAGCAGGAAGGGGAGGACCAAGAACGGGCGGTGGCGAAGGAAGGAACGAAATACGCTACGAAACATGGTGTTCCTGGGTGTGGGCGAACCTCTTCCAAATATCGGTAAAAAAGACCCCGATCCTCTCAATTCAATTATAGAACAAAGTCATCCTCAATAAAATGAGGAAATTATCGAATCTTTTGCTTGATCCTGGACCTAAGCAACTAATATTGCTGATTGGATGAAAACCTCACCAGTTCCGTGCCTATTCTATGCTTTCAGCCAAAGATTCGGCAATTCCCCGTTCAAATTGAAGGCGCTTCCCCGGCTTCGCGCCCCTTTTTATGAAAGTGTCACGCGCAGGGTATGTAAAGAGGAAATGAAGGCGCGCCGCCCACCCTCGCCCGGCAGGCGCCGAGCCAGGCTAAGTCTGAGCGTGATTAACGCGCCAGTCGATAACAGAGAAGCCGTTGGCGGTAGCGGAGATAGAGATTTCCGCCGGCGACGATGGGCTTCGTCCACGATTGCTCCTGGACTCTGGGGATCGCGTTGGGGAAACTCGAGGCGAGCTTAAAGGAGGCCGGGTCGGGTTTCACGAGGAAGAGGTTCCCCTTATGGTCGAGGCAGAGGAGGTACTTATCCACCTGGATGGCCGTCCCCCCGCCCATGACGGGGGTCTTCCAACGGAGTTTTCCGGTGGCGAGGTCGAGGCAGCGGAAATCCCCCCGGTTGCCCAGGCTTGAGCCGCTATAGCCATAGAGGTTCGACCCGATCACCAGAGGATCGGTATGGGCCCCGCAGAGGTCCCGGGTCTTCCAACGAACGGCGGCCCCATTGCTGCCGACTTCGGCGGCGAAGGCGCCCGAGGTGGAGGTGGCGATGACCAGGTTCCCGGCCACGACGGGAGTGGTGATGTTCATGCCGTAGGAAGTCTTCCAATCGATGTTCCATAGGCGGGAACCCGAGGCCTCATCGAATCCGGCGAGGCCCTCTCCATGGAAAATGACGAGTTCGTTTCGCCCGGCCAGGGGGAAGGGAGCGAGCACGGGCGAGGCGTATCCCGCGGGCCCGCCGGAGACGGCCCAAATCGGTTCTCCGTTGGTTTTGTGGAAAGCGGCGGCGTGGAGTTTTTCCCCGCCCTGGATATAGAGGTAATTCGAGGCGACCAACGGGGAGCTGCTATGGCCCCATTCGGGGGCCGCACCCCCTTCGTGGTCGAAGTCGCGGCGCCAGAGGAGGTTTCCGTCGCTGAGCCTTAGGCAGAGCAGTTCGCCCCCACGGCCGAGGGTATAGACGCGATCGCCATCGATGAAGGGGGTGGCCCGGGCGCCCGGCCCGTAATTATCCTTGGCGGCCGCGGGATACATGGTTTTCCAACGGAGGGCCCCCGTCTGCGGATCGAGGCAGAAGATGAGATCGTGCTGGGCGTCCCGGCCCATGACGACGAGGTGGTTGCCCTGGATGACGGGGCAACTCCAAGCGGCGGTGTCGGGCCCCTGGCAGAGATAGCGGACCTCCCAGAGTCGGGTGAGGCCGCCGCGCCAATCGGTGCGCAGGGTGAGGGACGCGGTATTGTCCTGGTTTCGGCCCCTCCAGGAGGGCCAATCTTCCGGGGTGTTCGTGACCGCCGCCGGCCGCATCATGATGCTGGGGATCGGGTCGGTGCCGCCGCGAAGATCGTCCCACCCGTGGGTGATCTGGGTGAAGTAACGTTTGACCAAGAGGGCGGCCGCGATGGAAAGCGCCACCACCAAAAGAAGAACGATCCAGCGTTTTCGGATTTTCATCGCGGAATGAAGCGACTGCTATTTCACCCCGGCCAGGGCCTTGATCTCCTCGGGTCCCAGGGGTTTCTTCCAATATTTGAGTTCATCCACGCTCCCGGCGAAGGATTGCCACGAGGAGCCCACCGTAAACGGTTGGTCGCCGGAGAGGTCGGCCTTGTCCAGCCATTCCTTCGACGGGGTCGCCTCGGCGTCGAGAAGCCCGTTGAGGAAGATCCGCAATTTCCCGGCCTCGCGGTCGCAGACCAAGGCGACGTGGGTCCATTGGCCCAGGGCGATGGCTTTCTGGGAGTTGCAGCTGCTATTAAGCGCTTGGCTATTGCTGTCGGCCTTGTAGCCGCCGCTGACGTTGACCCTGCCATCGCCCAGGAGATCGCCCACCACGAAGAACCAGGGCCATTTGTCGAAGCCGAAGAAGCGGCGCTGCTTCTGCTTGCTCTCGATGTCGAAAGTCGTCGGCTGGATCCAGCAGGCGATGGTGAAGGAACCCTTGCCCGGCTGCTTGTCTTTGGGCACGCTCAGTTTCACGAAGTGTTTGTTGGTCCCCGAAAGCACGACGGCTTTGCCTACCTTGCCCGGGCCCCACGCGGCCGTGGTCACACCGTTTAAGCCCGAGCCGGAGGAGTCCCCGACGTTGGTGCCGCTTCCCTCATCGAAACTCCAGGTACCAGTGGGCGCGGGCGCGGGCGCGGCGACCACGAAGGAGGCGAGGGACATCAGGAAAAGAATTCGTTTCATGGGAACTCCGGCGGGGGCGAGGGGTGGCGAATTGTAGCGTGGATGCACGGTGGCCACCATGCGGAGGCGGGAGTCTGGACTCCGCCTTCGCCCAGAGGGCCCATTCGATTGGCGCGCATTCGATCAGGGAGCGGCCCCGTCGCGCAGGCGCCCGCGCGGTCCGCGGCGGCATTCCCTTCTCGGCGGCTCATGAGAGGCGGTACCCGCCGGATGCGGCCCCATTTGATTTACGTAGGCAAATTTTGTAGACTCAAGGGGTGTCGGCCCTGGGAACCGGAAGGAGTCAAGGCGCTTGGCAAAAAAGAAAAGACCCCCCGCGAGAAAAGCCAGGGCCCAACCCGGGAAGGGCGCCGCGGGGAAGCGCCCCCAGGCGGGCCCCGCCAAGCGGGGCGCCGCCGCGCCTGATGGGTCCGGGGAATTATGGGATCGGGCCTACCACGAGGGCCCGGTGGCCATGGCGGTCCTCAACCGTGATTTCCGTTTTCTCCGGGCCAATGCGGCCTTCTGCCGCCTGATGGGTTATCCCGAGAACCGCCTCCAGAGCCTGACCTTCACCCACCTCACCCACCCCGACCACGTGGAGAAAGACGTGGCCGAGGTGGTCCGCCTCGCCAAGGGCGAAATCCCCTGCTACCGCACCGAAAAGCGCTACCTGCGCAGCGACGGGAACCCCCTCTGGGCCTCGGTGGTCATCTCCGCCGTGCGCGATCCGGGGGGCGCCTTCCTCAATTACCTCGCCATGGTGCTCGATATCACCGAGGCGAAACGGCGGGAGACCGAGGTCGCCGAGAGGGAATACCGGTTCCGTAGTGTTATTGAAGAGACCCGCGAGGGCATCCTCCTCACCGACGAAGAGGGGAAGCTCCTCGCCTGGAACCGGGAAATGCAGCGCATCTCGGGCATCGGCGCGCCGGCCGCCCTGGGGCGCCCGCTTTGGGAAGTGCAATACGAGGCCCTGGCTCCCGACCAGAAGAAGACCATGAGCGTGGGCATGCTGCACATGATCTACGCCGATATCCTCGCGAAGGGGGCGTCCCCCATCCTCAACCGCTACATCGAAGACCAGATCCTCCGCCCCGACGGCTCGTCGGTCGCCGTCGAGGCGATCCTCTTCCCCATCCGCACCGAGCGGGGCTTCCTCATCTCGGGGATCATGCAGGATGTCGGCGGGCGCCGCCTCATCGAGAACGCCCTCTCCGAATCGGAGCACCGCTACCGCACGCTCGTGGAAAACTCCCTGGAGGGGATCGCCATCCTCCGGCAAGGGGCCGTGGTCTTCGCCAATCCGGCCATGCTCCGCATCCTCGGCCTGCCGGACCGCAGCGAGATCACCGGGCGCGCCTTCGCGGACTGGGTCACCCCCGAATTCCTGCCCGCCCTCCGGGAGCGCCTGGAGATCGCCGAGCGGCGGGTGCTGCCCCCCGACCATTGCGAGTTCCGCGCCCGCCGGCAAGACGGGGCCCTACGCGAGTGCGAGGTGGCCTGCTCGGGGCTCACCCTCGAGGGCGAGTACTTCGTGCAACTGAGCGTGCGCGACGTGACCGAGAGCCGCCTGTCCGAGTCGCGCCTTCGCGCCTCGCTTGCGGAGAAAGAGGTGCTGCTTCGGGAACTCTACCACCGCACGAAGAACAATATGCAGGTCATCAGCGCCATGATGAACCTGCACGCCCGCGCCAGCACCGATGCCGCCTTCATCGCCCTCTGCCGCGACATGGAGGCCCGCATCCAGAGCATGGCCCTGGTCCACCAGAAACTCTACCAGGGCCGCAGCCTGTCGAGCATCCGCATCCGGGAATACGCCCAGGAATTATGCGCCCTCCTGCGAACCAGTTACCGGGCCCCCGAGGAGCGGATCGCGGTGTCGTGCGAGGTCGAAGACCTCCTCTTCCCCATCGACCTGGCCATTCCCTGCGGCCTCGTGCTCAGCGAACTCCTCTCCAATTCCTTCAAGCACGCCTTTCCCGGGGATCGCCGGGGCACGATCCGCGTGGGCCTGGCCCGCTCGGTCCAAGGGCTCATCGAGATCCGCTTCCGCGATGACGGCGCCGGCTTCCCCGACGGGTTCGACCCGATGCGGGATGGGCACATGGGCCTCCAAGGCCTCTCGGGGATCGTGGGGCACCAATTGGGCGGCCGCGTCCGGTTCGAGCCCGGCCCCGGGGTCTCCTGCGTGCTCCAATTCCCCGAAAAAGGGGCGGCGGGTTCCGCGCCGCCATGAAGCGCGCCCTTTCGGTCTTGATCGTCGAAGACGAGGCCCTCACCGTCTTGATGCTGCGGCAATTCCTCTCCGAGGAGGGGCACCGCTCGGTGGCCGTGGCCAGCGGCCAGGCGGCGCTGGAAGCGACCCTCCGAGAGGTTCCCGACTTGATCCTCATGGACGTGGGCTTGCCGGGCCCCCTCGATGGTGTGGAAACCAGCCGGAGGATCCTCTCCCAGCGGCGCATCCCCCTGATCCTCATCTCCGGGTTCGCCCGGGATGAACTCCTTGAGCGCATCCGTCCCCTGCCCATCCTCGATTGCCTGACGAAACCGCTTTCCCTCGAAGCGCTGGAGAAGCACCTGATGGACCTGAGTGGGAAAACCTGAGGAGGGATCGGGGCTTTGATCCAAGGAAAATAGGATGGGGGCGGATACCCGCCCTTTCTCGATACCGATAAAATGCGGTATCTGAGAGGTATCCCATGGCGAAAGCAAGATCAGGGGCGGTGAAGGCGCAGACGGTGGAAAGCGCGCAAAAATCGCACAAATCACCGATGCGGGCCCACCGGGCTGAGCGAAATGCCGAATCGCTTCCGTCCACGGCGCGTGCCGGGGCCCCTCACGAAAGGGCGACCAAGGGGAAAACGGTGGTATTCTCCCTCATCCACCCCGGCGCCTCCCGGGTCTTCGTGGCGGGGGATTGGAGCGGCTGGGATCCCCTCTCCTCGCCCATGGAACTCGGGGAGAGCGCCGGCGCTTTCCGCCTCGAACTCCACTTGCCCCCCGGCCGCCACGAATACAAGTTCATCGTCGACGGAGCCTGGCGCGAAGACACGGAGAATCCCAACCGGGTTCCCGACGGTTGCGGCGGGTTCAATAGCGTGCTTCGTATCGAAGTATAGGGGGCGCCGAAGCGGGGGTTCCTACGAAACCCCCTCCACGAACGGCACCGGAAGCGCCTCATGGGCGCTCTTGATCTTTCCATCGATGAGGTCGGCGAGCATCGCGGCGGCGAGTTCGCCCAAAATCACCGGCACCTGGCGGAAGGTGGAGAACGCGATCCCCAGGCGACCGGCGGGGTCTTCATCGTCGAATCCCGTATACCAAAAATCGCTTCCGGGGGTGAGGCCGCGGCGACGCACAAGGGACGCCACCGACGGGCTGGCATGGCCGCTGGCGGAAATCACCGCAAGGGGATGGGGGGCGCCTACGGCCTCGAGGGCCTGGCCGGCGTGGTCCCATGAGTCGAGGGTGAGCACCCGGTAATAGAGCCCCAGGCTCGCGCAAGCGGCGAGGAAGCCCTCGCGGCGGTAGACGACGGGGAGCGAGGGTTTTTTCACCTCCAGGAACACCGGGAGGAAGGGCCTGGCGAGGATTTTCCCGTAGCGCAGGAGGGCCTCTTGGCAGGCGCGCCGGTGGTCGTAACTCACATAGTCGATCCCGCCGGGCATGCGGTTGATAGCGAAGATGCGCAGCCCGCTGTCTTGGTGCAGGGCCCGCGCCGCTTTCAGTTCGACCTCTTCGGGGTAGAGGAAGACGGCCGCTTCCCAGCCCGTCGGGTCGGCCATGAACACCGGCCAGGGCAAAAGGCGCGGCTTGAGGCGCCCCGGATTTTTCCAGAACCCTTCGCTGGCGGAGAGGAAGACCGAATCGCCCTGGGGCGCCTCGAGATTACTCCCCGCGGAAGGCGGGGCCACGAGGGCCACCGAGGCCGGGGGGTTCTGCTCGCCCACGAAGGTGCCCTTCTTTCGAATGGCGCCCAGATAGCCCTCGGCGATGAGGCGGGAGACCGCCTTCTCGAGGGTCGCCTTGGTCGTGCCGTATTCCTTCGCCAGGGCCTCGCGGGTGGGCAGGAGGGCGCCCGCGCCCCATTCCCCCGAGCGGATGCGCGCGACGAGGTCGGCGCGGATGCGAAGGAATTTCTTCCCTTCGCCGTGGGGAAGTCCCCCATCCTTCACCGATCCACCTTAACTTCCCCCTTGGCGGCGAGGGAGGCGTCGATGGCCCCGAGGATGGCCTGGACTTCCAGGGTCTCGGAAAGCGGGACGGGAAGGGCGCCCTTCAGGAAGAAATCGGCGATCTGCCCGAGCAGGTTGAAATAGAGGGTCTCATTCTCGTGGGTGAAGGAGCGGGCGCCTTTGCCGTCGATGATCCGCCCGCCGTAGAGCCAAAGTTGGTTGGTGAGTTCCACGACTCCCCGACGGCCGTGGTCGTAGACGATCGTGGCCGTGATCCCCGAATCCGCCTGGTGGGCCGAGACGGCCCGGGCGCCCACGCCCATGATGGCGACGAGCATCTCCACGGTGTGCACGCCGTACCAGGTGACGCTGCTGCCGGCGGGGGCTTGACCGAGGGGCCCGTAGACGTTGGCGTATTTGCGTTCGGCGGCGGGGATCTGGGCGAGGAGACCCTGGAGGCTCTTGAGGAAGCGCAAGGAAGAACTGCTCCACACGCGCACCCCGTGCTTTTTCACCAGGGCTTCGATGGCCCGGGCCTCGGTCATGTTCGAGGCCATGGGCTTGTCGAGGAAGATCGGCTTGCCCAGGGCGGCGACCTTCTCGAAATATCCCAGGTGGAAGGCGGGGTCGTTGATCTCGAGGAGGAGTCCATCCACCCCTTCCAGGGCTTGGGAAAGATCCCGGGTCACCTTCACCCCCCAAGCCTCCATCTGCTTCTGGCGGGTATCCTGGCCCTCTTCATTCTGGAACGGGGTTGGGAAGCGCAGGCAGGAGACCACTTCGAGCCCCTCGACTTTTTGGCCCGCCGGGGCCTCGCCTTGGATGAGTTTGGTGAACTCGATGGTATGGCTGGTGTCGAGGCCGATCATGGCGACTTTGAAGGACTTGGACATTGGGAACTCCTATAATGAGGGGGATAAAAGATCAGTGGGGATGGGGAATACTGCGCGGTGGATGGCAGGAAAATCGGGGGCGACAGGGGGTAAAATCCTAGGATTGGGTGTGGAAAAGCCCAAAATCAGGCATTTTCCAAGGGCCTTGACATTTAATCTAGTCGTGATCATAATTTAATTAAAGACTAGTTTTAATATAGTCCGAAGAAAGTGGCCTTGTCAAGATCGCCCCACGTTTTCCAAACCCACCCGCCCAGGAGCCCCTTGTGAATATCCGAGTTTTTCCAGACAAAAACGCCATGGGAAAGGCCGCCGCCGATAAGGCCGCCGAGGCCCTGAAAGCCGCCATCGCCCAGAAGGGCCACGCGGTCTTCATCGTCGCCACCGGCGCCAGCCAATTCGAATTCCTCGAGGCGCTCATCGCCACCCCGGGCATCGAGTGGGCGAAGACGACCATGTTCCACCTCGATGAATACCTGGGCATCTCCGACACCCACCCCGCCAGTTTCCGCAAGTACCTCCGGGAGCGCTTTGCCTCCAAGGTGAAGCCGGGGACCATCCACTGGATCGGGGGGGATGCCACCTATTCCGAGACCGAGCGCAAGCGCCTGGGCGACCTCATCGCGAAGGAGACGGTGGACGTCTGCTTCTGCGGCATCGGCGAGAACGGGCACTTGGCCTTCAACGATCCCCCGGCCGACTTCAAGACCGAAGAGCCCTACCTGATCGTCGACCTCGACGAGGCCTGCCGCAAGCAGCAGCTCGGCGAGGGCTGGTTCAAGACCCTGGACGAGGTGCCCAAGAAGGCCATCAGCATGGGCATCCGCCAGATCATGAAATCGAAGCGCATCATCTGCACCGTGCCCGACGAGCGCAAGGCGCGGGCCGTGGTCGATTGCATGGAGGGCCCGGTGTCGAACCTCCACCCCGCCTCCATCCTCCAGGAGCATCCCGACTGCCAGGTCTACTTGGACCGTCCCGCCGCGGGCCTGCTCTCCAAGAAGTACTAGGCCGATGCGCCACCCCGGATTCGTCGACCTCCAGGTAAACGGCTACCTGGGCATCGATTTCAGCGGCCCCGACCTCACCGAAGAGTCCTTCCTCGCCGTCTGCGCGGCCCTGGAGAAGAAGGGCACCGCCGGCTTCCTGCCCACGGTGATCACTTCCAGCGCCGAAATCTACGAGCGCAACCTGCCGCTCATGGCGAAAGCCCTGCGCCACCCCGAGGCGCGCCGCATGGTGCTCGGCTTCCATCTGGAAGGCCCCTTCATCTCCCCCGATGACGGCTACCGGGGCGCCCACCCCAAGCCTTGCGTGCGAGAACCCGACCCCGCCTTCCTCGACCGCCTGCAGAGCCTCGCCATGGGAGAGGTGAAACTCCTCACCGTGGCGGCGGAGCGCCCCGCCTGCGCCGCGCTCATCGCCCACGCGGTGGCGAAGGGCATCCGGGTCTCCCTCGGCCACCAGAACGCATCGGCCACCGACCTCGAGGGCGCCTTGGCCGCCGGGGCCACGGCGCTCACCCATCTCGGAAACGGTATCCCCTCCACCATGGCCCGCCACCCCAATCCGATCTGGGACGGCTTGGCCGAGGATAAGATCCTCGCCATGGTCATCACCGATGGCCACCATGTTCCCGACCGGGTGCTCAAGAGTTTTTTCCGGGCGAAGGGCGAGAAGATCCTGGTGGTCAGCGACGCGTCCCCCATCGCCGGGCTGCCCGCCGGGCGCTACGAGGCCCTGGGGAACCCGGCGGTCATCGAACCGAACGGGCGCCTCTATAATCCCGAAACCGGCTACCTGGTGGGGTCCTCCTATTCGATGATCGAGTGCATGAACCACCTGGCCACCTGCGCCTGGCATTCGGAGGGGGATCTCGTCACCCTGGGCACCCATCGCCCCTTGGCCTACCTCGGCTTGGACCGCAACCGCCTCGCCGAATCTCCCATGTCTTTGGAGTTTGATGGATGGGCCTTCCGGCCCAACCTCGAGAAATGAAGGGGTTTTCCTGAAACGAGCACGACCGATGGGCTGAAACGCCGGTCGCAACGGAGTCTTCACACATGGATCTCAAGCAACTAAAAAGCAGCCCGGTCATGGTACGGCACGCAAAAAACCCCCTCCTGACCCCCAAAGACATCCCGTTCCCTTCCGACAACGTCTATAACGTCGGGGTCATCAAGTACCAGGGCAAGTACGTGATGATTTTCCGCAACGATTTCGAGCGCGGCGAAAAAGAGATGGACGATTTCTATTCCGGACGGAGCCCCAAGCACCCCGCCGCCCGCATCTGCCTCGGCTTGGCCACCAGCGCCGACGGCGTGGCGTGGGCCATCGAACCCAAGCCCGTCTTCCAACTCGAGACCGACGAGATCGAGCGGGCCTACGACCCGCGCCTGACCGTGGTCGACGGCAAGGTGGTCATGTGCTTCGCCACCGACACCAAGCACGGCCTGCGCGCCGGCATCGCCGTCACCGAAGATTTCCACCATTTCGACGTGAAGCATTTCACCGTGCCCGATAACCGCAATATGGTCCTCTTCCCCGAGAGGATCGGGGGGCTCTATGTGCGCCTCGAGCGCCCCTTCCCCGTCTACTCCCGGGGGGGCAAAGACCGCTTCGACCTCTGGGCCAGCCGTTCCCCCGACCTCGAGTTCTGGGGCCGCAGCGACCTCGTGCTCGCGGTGGAGGATGTGCCGTTCTCCAACGACAAGATCGGCCCCGCCGCCCCGCCGGTGAAGACCGCCCGGGGTTGGCTCACCTCGTTCCACGCCGTCGACCGCGACGATACCCGGGGCAAGAACGGCTGGGAACCCAAGTGGACCAAGCGCTATACCGCCGGCATCATGCTCCTCGACCTGCAGAACCCGTCCAAGGTGGTGGGGATGTGCAAGGAACCGCTCCTCGTGCCCGAGGCGCCCTATGAGGTCGCTGGGGGGATGCGCAATAACGTGATCTTCCCCGGGGGCATGATCCTCGAGCCCACGGGCGAGGTCAAACTCTATTACGGGGCCGCCGACACCGTCACCTGCCTGGCCACCGCCCACGTCGACGACCTTCTATCGCTATGCACCTCGCCCCGGCACGGGGCGAAGTAAACGCCGCGCGTTCGAGTTCGATCCCCGCCGTTCAATAGGAGTCCGCCCATGAAGGTCTACATCGCTGTCGATATGGAAGGCGCCACGGGCATCTGCTGCCGAGACCAGATTTCGGGCAGCGGGCCGCTCTACGCCGAAGGTCGGCGCCTTCTGACCCTGGACGTGAACGCCGCGGTGCAGGGGGCCCTCGACGGCGGAGCCAGCGAGGTGCTGGTCGCCGACGTGCACTCCAATTCGTTCAACCTGATCCACGACCTGATCCACCCCAAGGCCCAGGTCTTTTACGGCCGGGCCCCCCGGGCCCCCCGCTTCCCCTTCCTCGACGAATCGGTGGGGGCCTTCTTCCTCGTGGGCTACCACGCCATGGCGGGCACCCGCAGCGCGGTGATGGAGCACACCATGTCGAGCCACGACTGGTTCCGCCTCCTCCTCAACGGGAAAGAGTCCGGGGAGGCGGCCATCGACGCGGCCATCGCCGGGGAGCGTGGCGTGCCCACCGTCCTCCTCACGGGGGATGACGCGGTCTGCGCCGAGGCCCGGGCCTTCTTCCCCGGCATCGAGACGGTCTCGGTAAAGAAGGGCACCGGCCGCCACGGCGCCCTCTGCCTCTCCCTCGCGGCCACGGAGAAACTCATCCGCGAGGGCGCCCGGCGGGCGTTGGAGAAGGCCAAAACCGTGAAGCCCTACGTGCTGCAGACCCCGGTGCAGGTCGGCCTCGTCTACAAGCATACCGAAAACGCCGACGGCCTCTACGCCTCCGAGTCCGAGGGCTGGAAGCGCATCGACGGCTACTCGGTGGAGCGCAGCTTCCCCCGAATTTCCGACTGGTACGGGGGGCAATGGAAGGCCTGACCTTTTCCTAGCCCCTCACTTGGCTCGGATGCAAGGAAGAAAATTGAAATTCTTTATGTGGTATTTAAGTGAAATTAGCCGAAAAAAAAAACGGATTCGCACAGCGCGCGTATATCAACGGAATTTTCTCTAAAAACGGAATGCTTTTTATGTAGCAGTAATCGTAGCTGGGCAGCTCCGCCTGTTTCGTAATCCGACAGAATAGTCGGGGTATTAGTTGACATAGTTGAAAACTCAGTGGTTTTGGCTATTGGGGACCAACAAATGGAGTCTTGACTGAAAACGAATGGCTGGTTTGACTAATTAAGTAATCAATAGTAATATTGATTACTTAATTGAAATGAATACATCAAAATTTAAGGGCGAGATTTACCAGCAATTCAGTCGTATTGGCCGGGCGTTAGCAAGTCCCGTACGGCTCGAACTTCTTGATCTCCTTTGCCAGGCACCGCGCACGGTTGAGGCGCTGGCAAAGGAAACGACCCAAAGCCTAGCGAACACGAGCCAGCACCTCCGGGTCCTTCGTCAGGCGCGGTTGGTGGAGGCCGAAAAGCACGGCCTTTTCGTCGTCTATAGCCTCGCGGGCGATGAGGTGTGCACTTTTTTCAAGTCACTCCAGAAACTCGCTGAGGTGCGCTTGTCTGAAGTACGAAGTCTTGCGCAGAGCCTTTTAGCAGAACGTCATATGCTTATGCCCGTTGACCGGGGGGGGCTCTTTTCACGCATCGAGCACGGAGAGGTCACCCTTTTGGATGTTCGGCCGGTGGATGAATACCGTGCTGGCCACATTCCCGGCTCGCTTTCGGTTCCCCTAGCCGACCTCGCGGAAAAAATCGCAGGTCTCCCCCGTGACCGCGAAGTGGTGGCCTATTGCCGTGGTCCCTATTGCGTGCTGGCGATCGAGGCGGTGGAGATTCTCCGTCGCCACGGCTTCACCGCGCTGCGCATGGAGGAAAGCGTCCATGACTGGCAAGCTGCTGGGCATGTGTTGCAGACCGAAGAATGATCCCCGTCCCACAATCGTAAGTATAAGGAGAACATCTTGATGTCACCGGAACAATGGATTCACGGCGCCTTATTGGCGCTCCACAACATCGCATTGGTCGGCTGCGCCGCGGCCCCATTCTACAATCGCAACTTGGTGCTTAAACGCGCGCCGTTCGGCCCGAAACTCCACTACGAACTCGATAAAGTAGTGGAAGACACCCTCCAGGGCAACGCGCCATTTTGCATGGCATTCATGAGCACCCTGATACTCACGGGAGTGGGTTTCCCACTAACACATTACGCGTTTCATGGTGCATTGAGGCAACTCACCACCGTCTCCTATGTCGCCATGGGGCTAAAATTGACGAGTGTGGCGGGCATGGTTGCCATCATGATGACGATCTTTTTTAAGATCAATCCGCGCCTGCGCGTGCTCTTTGGCGGCTTCACACCTGGGCAAGCGCCGTCCGCCGATGCTGAAAAGGAGTTTTTTCAATTGCGTGCGCGCCGTAAAGCCTTGTGCGAAACCTGCCTCAACTTCGCCATTCTCGTCTTGGTCGCCAGCGCCTTCATCGGTTTTCAAGCATAGAGCCATTTCAATTCCGGATGCAGAACAATCAGTGTGCACGCATGGAGACAGTATGAAACTTGCCATCACCATCTCAGTCACTGAACCCGAAGTGGTCTTCAATGCGCTGCGACTGGGGAATTATGCTCGCGCTCAGGGAGACGAAGTGAAATGTTTCCTCATCGGGCCTGGCGTCGAACTCGATCGATTGCCGGCGAGTAAGTTTGACGTTCGTGGCCAAGCGGAGTCATTCCTGAATGACGGTGGGAAGATACTCGCCTGTGGCACCTGCCTAAAAATACGTGCCTCCGAAGGGTCAGAACTCTGTCCGCTCTCAACGATGAAGGACCTATATGAGCTCATCCGAGAAAGCGATAAAGTCGTCAGTTTCTAAAGCGTCACCATGGCTAAATATCAAGCAGGAAACCCTTTGGCGCTGTGATGAGATTCGCATCCATCAACATTCTTGTTTGGACCGCCGTTTGGATGCTCGGCGCGTGCCAATGGCCTAAAACGGCGACAAGATCCGCGGTGCCTATTGCGGAGTTATCTGGCACGTGGCGACTCAAAACCGATCGCAAGGACGAGCGAGACCTGATCATCATCCGGGACGGGAACACCTTCGTGGGTAGCGTTAGCGACGGGCCCGTCAGCGGCATAATCAAAGGCAACACGTTTACTATTCTCATGGAAAAAGATGCTGTTCATGGCGAGGGTAAGGTGGATGGCGACCAAATCCTCGGAACCTACTTCGTTCCCGATGAAAACCACCATGGAACCTGGAAGGCAAGCCGCGTTTTGGGAAAAGCAATCATTCAGTCGCAACCCCATCAACTATATCGTAGGAAGTAAATCCCGATGAAAAACCAAAGTATCTACCTCGACTATAACGCCAGTACACCGCTAGATCCAAAGGTTCGCATCGCCATCCAGGAGGCGTCGGAGAGCCTTTTTGGGAACCCGTCGAGTAGCCATTGGGCTGGAATTCCCGCCAAGACGACGGTGGAGAATGCACGCTCCCAAGTCGCCGGTATGCTTGGCTGCGCCCCAAGCGAGGTTGTTTTCACCAGCGGGGGAAGCGAGGCGAATAATCATGCGATTAAAGGTTCTTTTTATTCCGGGCGCAAGAAAGGCAACCACATCATCACGAGCCGAATTGAACACCCCGCGACGATTCAGCCTTGCCGATTCTTGGAGAATCTAGGTGCGGAAGTCACCTATTTGCCTGTGGATAGCTACGGGTGCGTGAACCCCGAAGATTTAAGGAAAGCCTTGCGGCCCACGACCATCCTCGTGAGCATCATGCACGCAAATAACGAGGTTGGCACAATCCAGCCCATCCCGGAACTCAGTGCCATGGCGCACGCCGCTGGGGCCCTGTTTCATACCGACGCCGCCCAGACCGTGGGGAAGATCCCGGTGCGCGTGGGCGACTTGGGCGTCGACCTTCTTTCCGTGGCTGGCCACAAATTCTATGCTCCCAAGGGAGTCGGCGCACTCTATGTACGTAGCGGCCTGCAGATCGAGCCGCTCATTCATGGCGCGGGCCACGAGGTCGGAAGAAGAGCGGGGACCGAAAACGTCCTTCTCGACGTCGCCTTGGGCGCTGCCTCCGAACAAGCGGGCGGTTGGGTCAAGGCCATGGCGGCGGTCGCCGAACTACGAGACCGGTTTTGGATGACCTTACAAAAAGACTTCGGTTCTCAAGTACGCCTAAATGGACATCCTAGGAGGCGGCTCCCAAACACCTTAAATATCTCTTTCTTGGGGGAAAAAACGGGGGCAGAAATTCTTGCGGCGATCCCTCAAGTGGCCGCTTCGACGGGATCCGCTTGCCATGCCGGAGAGGTCACCCTATCGCCCGTCCTGGCCGCCATGGGCCTTAGCGTTGCCGAGGGTCGTGGGGCCATTCGCTTCAGCCTTGGGCTGGCGACAAAATGGGAAGAGATCCACCAGGTAACGCAGCAGATCAAGGCTACTTTGGCCAATTGAGGCCCTGGAACCCCCCGATGCCCCATCCGATTCCCCGCAACCACCGAGAGCCCTCGGTATTTACCGCAGCAAACTTGCTTCGCGACGCCCGCCGACAGCGTTTCTTGAAAGAAGAGACTGTGCCCGAAGTTTGTGTTCTCGATCCAGATGGCGACCTCGTACGCCACCTTCGAAACGGCCCCCATGCCGAGCGATCCTCAAACTGGGCGTGCTACCACACCGAGCTTTGGTTGTACAAAAGTGCCGGCGGATTGATTGGGGTCGTCGGCCTGGCGGTCGGCGCGCCATTCTCAGTATTGGTCGCAGAAGAGCTCTTCGCCAGTGGATGCCGCCTGCTGGTGAGCATCACCTCCGCCGGACAGTTGAGACCCATGGGGACGCCCCCCTATTTCGTGCTTATAAAAAAGGCGCTGCGGGATGAGGGTACCAGTGGACACTACCTGCCAACGTCCTTGTGGAGCACCCTCCCCACCGCACTCGCCGATTTTACCAAGCAAGCCCTGTTGGCCCTGCCATTCCCGGTTCACGAGGGTGCCTCGTGGACAACCGATGCGCCGTTCCGTGAGACGAATGAAGCCATCACCGCGGCGACTTTATTGGGAGCGGATTTGGTTGAAATGGAGGCGGCCGCGCTCTATGCATTTGGGGAAGCCAGCGGAAACCCGATCCTATGTTTCGCCCAAGTCACCAATGAAATGGCCATGCGGGAGGGCGATTTCGACAAAGGAGACAAGGATGGTGCGACCGACCTCCTTTCCCTCATTAGTGAGTTGAACCTCACTTGGCGGAAATGGAAATGACCCCGAATTTGCCCACCTTCCGGGGGGCCCCCGCCCTTTTGACCTTCGCCCGGCCCCCCGTTACTTTATAGGTTCCCTTGAGGAGCCCCCCTTGCCACCCCTGGCCAAAAACTTAGGCGAACTGAAGAAATCGGGCTGGAAAAGCCGCAGCGTCAAGACCGAACTCCGGGAGAACCTGCTCGCCCGCATGAAGAGCGGGGAGCCCCTCTTCCCCGGCATCCTCGGTTACGACAAGACCGTCCTCCCCCAGATCCAAAACGCCCTCCTTTCCCGCCATGATTTCATCCTCCTCGGGCTGCGGGGCCAGGCGAAGAGCCGGCTGCTGCGCCTGGTGGCGAACCTGCTCGACGAGTGGCTCCCCGTCCTCGACGGAACGCCGCTGAACGAAGACCCCCTTTCCCCGATTTCGCCCAAGGGGAAGCGCATCCTCGCCGAGCAGGGCGATTCGGCGCCCATCCATTGGCTCAGCCGGGAAGAGCGCTTCCAGGAAAAACTCGCCACCCCCGACGTGAGCATCTCCGACCTCATCGGCGACATCGATCCCATCAAGGCGGCCCGGGAAAAACTCGATATCTCCAACGAAGAGGTCATCCACTGGGGCATCATCCCGCGCATGAACCGGGGCATCTTCGCGGTCAACGAACTCCCCGACCTCCAGCCGCGCATCCAGGTAGGCCTCTTCAATATTCTTGAGGAATCCGACATCCAAGTCCGCGGGTTCCCCCTGCGCCTGCCCCTCGACATGCTCCTCGTCTTCAGCGCCAACCCGGAAGACTACACCAACCGGGGCACCATCATCACGCCGCTGAAGGACCGCATCGCCAGCCAGATCATGACGCATTACCCGAACACGGTGGATGAGGCCATGGCGATCACCAAGAGCCAGATCCGCCGGGATTCCATCCCGTTCCCCTTCCCCGATTGGCTTTATCGCGCCATCGAAGAGATCTCGTTCCAGGCCCGCGCCAGCGAGTTCGTCGACCAGACCAGCGGCGTCAGCGCCCGGGTCTCCATCGCCGCGGTGGAGAACGTGATCTCCAACGTCGAGCGGCGCGCCGTACTGGGCGGTGTCGCCTATCCCCGCCTCGTCGACCTCTACGCCGCCATCCCCGCCGTCACCGGAAAGGTTGAATTGGTGCACGAGGGGGACCAGCAAGGCAGCGTGAAGGTGGCGCGCCTCCTCATCGGCCAGGCCATCTCGAAGGTGTTCCTCGACCATTTCCCCAAGCCCCCGAAGAAGGGGAAGGAAGACCCCGAAAAACCGTCCAAGCCCCACGCCTACACCCAACTCATCGAGTGGTTCCAGGACGGCGAGAAGATCGTCGTCAACGACGACATGCCCGCCGCCGAATACCGCAAGTCCTTAGACCGCGCCAAGCCGCTGCGCCAACTCGTCGCGGCCCACGCCAAGCCCGCCGATGACGCCGAGGCCTACCTCTTCATGGAACTCGTGCTCGAGGGCCTCCACGCCGGCGGCTGGCTCAGCCGCAAGGAAGAGGGCGGGGTGGTGGAATACCTGGATATCTTCTCGAATATGTTCCGGGGGCTGAAGGGGTAGGGGGGCTCGATTCGGCGGTTTCAGGGCGACTGGAACGTGATGATATAGGTGGACGTGGCCACAGCGCTCTCCGGGGTATTGCTCCCGACGGCGAAGGTCCTCACATAGGCCGAGCGGGTGAACGTCAGGGAAAAATTCGATGGATAACTTGACGCGTATTCGTCGATATAGGTGGGCATTTCCATGTCGGAAGTCTTGTAGTATATCTTTGCCCCCGCCGTTGGGCATGAGATCCGGACGGTCACCTTGTTCGAATAGGTCCCTTCGCCCGGTGTAAATACCGGCTGGGCGGTGCGGTGCAAGTCGTAATAGTTCGAGTCGAAAGCCTGCCCATTGACGTCCATGGGGTTGTTCCGCGGGCGGTTGCAGTTCATTAAAAGCGCCAGGCCCAGGATGAGCAAGGAGAAGCGGGCGTGCGGTTCCACGGGGGCACTCCTTTCCCGAAGGGACGGATTAATACCGGCTCGCATAATGGAGGGTGAGGCGTTCCCCATCGAAACCGGGGAGGACAGCGTGCTTTTTTTTGGGGTCCTTCAGCAGGATCCCGGTGACCAGGAGCGCCGCGCCCGCGCAAGCCACGATCGCGAGCGCGTTCGCCGATCCTTGCATGACGGTGGTTTCGTTCCAATAATTCGCGATGGACTGTTTCTGCGTTTGATTCATGTAATCGAGATAGGCGCCATCCGCATAGCCATTGAAGATGGCCGCCGGAATCAGGAAAGAGACGGCGATGAGCGAACCGGTGATGATGAAAAAAGGCTTCGTCGGGAAGGGGGCCTTCTTCGCCGCGGGCTTCGGGGCCGGCATTTTCACGGGGAACGGGAAGATGGGGGCTGGAAGGGGCGTCGATTTTGAGCGGATTTCCAACTCGAAATCGACTTGGGAGGTGGCCTGAAGGGTGAAGCCGGAATCCCGCGTTTGGGTTTCTTTCGATTGGAAGGGAAGCGTGACCCCGTTGGTGTGGGCCGGCGATTCGACGACGTGGGCGAGGGAGGTTCCGACGCCCAGGAGGGTGAAGGCGACACAAAGACGGGAGAGCATCGTGCGGGATCCCATCCGCTCAATCTTCGCCCGAGAGGTTCCCCATCGCGCGCACCATATGCTCCGTGAGGCGCATGAGGA
>JAFLEE010000022.1:0-4524 GCA_017302015.1 Spirochaetota bacterium
AAACCATGCGCGTGAACCTGCCGTCCACCGTCCCGCTCCAGCACGAGGCCGAGGTGCTCGTCGTCGGCGGGGGCCCGGGCGGCATCGGGGCGGCGGTCGCCGCGGCCCGGGAGGGGGCGCGCACCCTCCTCGTCGAGCATTACGGGTTCCTCGGGGGCATGGCCAGCGCGGGGGAAGTGAACCCCTTCATGCCCAATTACGTCTCGGGGGAATCCCTCGACCAGGGCATCTTCGAGGAGTGGCTCGCCCGCATGCAGGCCTACGGCAGCCCGAAGGGCAGCCGCACCTTCGATCCGCTCCACGCCCGCCTCGCCGCCGAAGACCTCTGCAAGGAGGCGGGGGTCGAGCTCCTCTTCCACCACCGCGTCGCCCACGTCGAATCCGCGGGACGGCTCATCGAGGGCGTCGTCCTCCATTCCAAGTCCGGCCTTACCGGCGCGAAGGCCAAGGTCTATATCGACAGCACGGGCGACGGCGACCTCGCGGCCCTGGCGGGATGCGAGTACGAGTACGGCCATCCCGGCTCCACCTACGTCCAGCCCATGACCCTCTGCTTCAAATTGCGCCTCTCCCCCGAAGCCATCGCGGCCAAGGCCGACCCCTTCACCAAGGAGAACCGCGCCCTCATCCAGAAGGCCTACCTCGATGCCAAGGCCGAGGGGCGCCTCAAGGACTGCCCGCGGGAAGACGTGCTTTATTTCCGCTCCGTCGCCCCCGACGTGGTGCACTTCAATAGCACCCGGGTGGTGAAGCATTCCCCGGTGAACGGGGCCGAACTCTCCGCCGCCGAGTTCGAGGCGCGCCGCCAGATGCGGGCCTTGGCGGCGCTGCTCCAAGACCGCGTGCCGTGCTTCCGGGGCAGCGAGTACTACAGCATCGGCGCCCAGATCGGAGTGCGGGAATCCCGCCGGGTGAAGGGCCTCGCCTACGTGAAGCGCCGCGACGTCGAAGGGCACGTGAAGTACCCCGACGGCATCGCGCGGGTGAACTACCCCATCGACATCCATAGCCCCACCGGGTCGGGCACCGAATTGGTGCACCTGCCGCCCGACGCCTGGTACGAGATCCCCTACGGCTCCCTCGTCCCCAAGGACCGCGACAATCTCCTCATGGGTTGCCGGGCCATCTCCGTCGACCACGCGGTGCATTCCAGCGTGCGCGTGATGCCGCCCGTCGTCTCCCTCGGCCAGGCCGCGGGGACGGCCGCGGCGCTCTGTCTCAAGCGGGCCATCGCCCCGAAGGACCTCGACGGGAAGGAACTGAAAGAAACGCTCAACCAGCGCGGGCGCAACCTGGTCTGGGGCCCGGCCGAAGCGCGCTTTCCGGGGGAAAAGGAGCGGGCGAGCCTGGCCGCCAAAGGGGCCGCGGCCGCGAAGGTTTTCAACGCCTAGGGCGCCCAGGCCGCGGACGCGGATACCAAGGCGGAGCACCGGCAGACCATCCCCCGGGACATCCGGCCACTAGAATAACCCTGAAGCGCGCGTCAAAAGCGCCCCGCGGGCATCTCCCGATCGGGCGCGGCGGCCGGTGCCGCCACCCGCGCTTTCCCAGGAGTTCCCGATGGCCCGTACCCTCTACCTCGAACTCGCCGCCAAGGGCGTTTCCATGCCCATCGGGGCCGACCTCGTGCTCCACGAACACGCCGATTGGAAGGAACTCGTGAAGGATGGTCCCCGCCTCGGCGCCCTCCTCATCGAGGCCGCCCAGCGCTACAAGACGCCCCTGGCGTTCCCCGTCATGGATCTCCAACTCGAAAAGGCCTGCCTGGCCGGCCATTTCGGCGTCTCCGAAGAGGCGACCCCGACTTGGCATTTCACCGAGGCGCCGTCCGCCGCCGAGGTCGATCGGGTGGTGAAGGCCCTGGAGGAGGGCAGCCTCACTCCCCGCATGAAGGCCGTCGCCGAATCGGTGGGCTTCGTGAAGCAGAAAGGCACCCACACGGCCGTGGGGATGGCCATCGGGCCCTTTTCCCTCATGACCAAACTCATGGCCGACCCCATCGTGCCGGTGTACCAGGCGGGCTCGGGCGCCACGGCGGCGGACGACGAAGAGGTCGATCTCGCCGAGAAGGCACTGCGACTAGCCCTCGCCTGCACCATGGCCCATATCCGCGCCCAGGTGGCGGCCGGGGCCCAGGCCATCTTCATCGCCGAGCCCGCGGCGAACAAGGTCTACATCGACCCCACCCAGGTGAAGGGCGGCAGCGACGTCTTCGAGCGCTTCGTCATGGAGCCGAACCGGCGGATCGCGCGCCTCCTGGAGGAGAGCGGGGTCGACCTCCTCTTCCATTGCTGCGGCGAACTCGTGGACGAGTACCTGGTCGCGTTCACGCGATTGCGCCCCGCGCTCCTGTCCCTGGGATCTTCCCGGAAACTCTGGGAAGACGCGCGCCTCGTGCCCAAAGACATCGTGCTCTACGGGAACCTGCCGACGAAGCATTTCTACAGCGACGAACTCGTGCCGCTGGCGTCCGTTCCCGTGAAGGCCCGGGAATTGCGGGGGAAGATGGCCGCGGCCGAGCACCCCTTCATCCTCGGGAGCGAATGCGACGTGCTCTGCGTCCACGGCAAGGAAAAGGCGCTCAAAGAGAAAGTCGGCGCGCTCGTGGACGCCTGAGCCGGGCGCTCCGGGGTTCCTCCATGAAATCGGCGCTCATCGCCTGCGACGTCTTTCGGCAAGAGGTGGAGGGGCTGCGGGGAGGCTCGCCGGATCTCGCCCATGTGGAGTTCGTCGAACTCGCCCTCCACGAAAATCCGCCGCGCCTCAAGAAGGCCCTCGCCGAACGCATCGGGGCGCTCGAAGCCCGCGGCGGGTTCGACCGGATCCTCCTCGGCTTCGGCCTCTGCGGCAACGCCCTCGTCGGCGTGGGCCCCTCGAAATGCGACCTGGTGGTCCCCAAGGCCCATGATTGCGTGAGCATCTTCCTCGGGGGGCGCGAGGCCCACGAGGCGCTCCAGAAGGAACACCCGAAGGTGTACTTCTTCCTCCCCGGCTGGAACCGCGGGGGCCAGGCCCCCACAGAGGAGCGGATGAAGGAGCGGCGCGCCGAATATGTCGAACGCTTCGACGAGGAGGAAGCCGATTTCCTCATGGAGACCGAATACCATAGCCTGCGCGAACGGGATTATGCCGTCCACATCGACCTAGGGATCGGCGACGATACCCGGGAGCAGTCCCGGCGCACGGCGGCCCATTGGAATTGGCCCCTGTCCGAGCGGCGCGGGGACGGTTCCTTCCTCCGCCGCCTCCTCTCCGGTCCCTGGGACGGCGAAAATTTCCTCGTGGTGAAGCCCGGGCAGACGATCGTCCACGACCCCATGGGGTCTTTCCTCAGGGCGCAGTAGCCCCCACCCGTTTCCCGCCCCGCCGCGTCCAAGCGACCCACCAGCGTACAATCCACCCCGATGAACCCCCTCGTCCTCACGGTCGCCTTCGAAGACGGTCCCCCGCGCCAGATCCGCGCGGAGCCGACGGCCGGCGATTCCCTCCTCGACCTCCTGCGCGAAAACGGCGTTCCCATGGACGCCCGTTGCGGGGGGCGCGGCCTGTGCGAGCGCTGCCGCGTGACGCTCGTCTCCGGTTCCCTCGAATCGGAGGCGGGCCCGGTCGCGGCGGGCGAGGAGATCTCCTCGTGCCTCTGCCGCGTGAAGGCGGGGGAGGCGCTCTCGCTCCAGGTTCCCCGCCGCTCCCTGGTGCACGAGAAGACCGAGGTGGTCGCCGATTTCCGCCTGCCCGGCGGGAGGAACCTGCCGGTGCTCGCCGAGGGCGCCACGGCTTCCCAAACGACCGCGCTGGCCATCGATATCGGCACCACCACCGTGGCCGCCCTGCTCCTGGATACGAGCACGGGCGCCGTGCTCTCCCGCGCCAGCGCCCTCAACGCCCAGGTGGCCTTCGGCGAGGACGTGCTCACGCGCATCCAATTCGGCGGGGCCTCCCCCGAAAATCTGGCGAAGATCCAGGGGGCCATCGCCCGGGAAACCCTGGTTCCGGTGCTGGAGCGGGCCCTGGAGGGCTTCCACGGCGCGCCGCCCCGGGAACTCGTCATCGCCGGGAACACGACGATGCTCCACCTGCTGTGCGGGGTGGATCCCACCCCCCTCGGTTTTTCCCCGTTCACCCCGCGCTTCCTCGACCAGAGGGTCGAGACCGCCGGGGCCCTGGGTCTCGAGCTTCCCGGGATTCCCGCCGCCACGCCTTGCCGCCTCTTGGCGGGGTTCTCCGCCTATGTGGGGGCGGATATCACGGCCGGCGTCATCGCTTCCGGATTGGAGGACGACCCCGGGCCCTCGCTCCTCGTCGACGCCGGTACCAACGGGGAGATCGTTTTCAAGCGGGGCGACCGCTACCTGGCCACCGCCACCGCCGCCGGGCCCGCCTTCGAGGGCCGCGGATTGTGTTCGGGCATGCGCGCCGCGCGGGGCGCCATCGACGCCGTGCGCTTCCAGGCGGGGGGCGGCGCCTTCCGCTTCTCCGTGGTGGGCGGGGATGCCCTGGAGCCCGCGGGGCTCTGCGGGTCCGCTT
>JAFLEE010000022.1:4557-62401 GCA_017302015.1 Spirochaetota bacterium
GTCGATTTCTTGGCGGAAGGCCGCCGCAGCGGCCTCCTCGACGGGCGCGCCAAGTTCGTGCCCGAGGCCTTCGCCCGGCTCCCCGAGTCCCACCGCCAGCAGACCGTCCATGGCCGCCTCATGACCCTTTCGCCGTGCGCGATGGTCTCGGAATTGGACCTCGCGTCCCTGCTCCAGGCCAAGGGCGCCGTGGCGGCGGGCATCCTCATCCTCCTGAAGACGGCCGGGGTGGACGCGTCGGAGGTGAAGCGCCTCTACCTCGCCGGCGGGTTCGGCTTCCACCTGCGCCTGCGAAATGCCATCGCCTGCGGGCTGCTCCCCGGTTTTTCCGAGGGCCAGGTCGAGGTGATCGGCAACTCGTCCCTCGGCGGGGCCTACCTCGCCGCCCGCGACGCCTCCGTCGCGGCGCGCATCGACGCCATCCGGCGGAAGACGGAGATCGTCGAACTCAACCTCGACCCCGATTTCGAGGACACCTACCTCGACCAATTGGGCCTGGATTAGCCCGAGGGAACCGGGCCCCGCCGGCCGCGGCGCGCCGACCGATGGCGCCCATGGGTTTGCCACTGGGCGACATGGCGGCCCGCGCCGCGCTTTGCGACAATGGGCGTGGAGCTCCGCATGACGAATTTCTGCCGCCCTTGGATCGTTTCCGCCCTGCCTTGGCTGGTCTTCGGCTGCGGCGCCTTGCCGAACCCGACGGGTCCCGACTCGGTTTCAACCCGTGAGCTCCCATCGGTGATCGAAAAAATGGAACGCGCCCGGCCGGGCGTCTTCCCCGCTACCCAACCGGCCCCGGATGGGGCCCTCGGTCGAAATCGCAGCGACGGGCGCTATTCTTCCGTGCGCTGGCAATTGGATCTCCTCTCCCTGGCGGCCGGCGGGGTCGCCCGCAATGACGCCGAACCGGTCGAGGCGGGCCTGCGGGCCTTGGAATACGGGTTCCGCCACCAGATCGGGGGCGGGGGGTTCGATTTTTCTCCGATTCCGGGGATCTCCCAGGTTCCGACGGAGGCGGATCTCGCCAGCGCCGCCGCCTTTTTCCTGGCCAGCGCGGGCGCCTCGGTGTTTTTGCTCGATCGCTGCCCATGGGTCCAAACCAACATCGGACTCCGCTCCCGAATCTCCGCCCTCGACCCGGGCTTGGCCGAGGCGCTTTCCTACCTGAAGGCCCGCGAGGCTCTTTTGATGGAGGCGGATGCGAAGGCGCCCAATCGGCTTCTCTTCGATGCGATGGGCGCGCTGGCCCTTTCCCGTCACCTCTCTAATTCAGAGGGGATCGAACTCGCGCGGCGATTCGTCGAGAAAGCGTTGGCGCTCCAGGATCCCGCGGGATGGTTCAAAGAAGGGTCGGGCTATGATTCCAGTTACCAGGCCGTGGGGGCCTTGAACCTCTTCTATACGGCGATGATGTGGCCGGAGGACCGATTCCAACAAGATCTCTTCGACGCCTTCTACCGCGGCGCCGCCTGGGAATGCGGACGGATCCTGCCTTCGGGGGAAGTCTCGACCTTCGGCAATTCCCGCGTCTTTCCGGGAGGGGAAAGCTTCCTCGGGGAGGGGAAGACCGTCGCCGCCCTATCGGTGGCCCAGTGCCTCTACGCCGCGGGGGGCCTCTTCGGGGACTCCACGTTCAGCGCGTGGGCCGATCGGGTGGTCAAGTATTACTTTAAGAGGTAGATCCCGGTTATGGATGGGGCATTGCCGCCCGGCCTGACGACGCCCCCCAGGGATCCGTTTAGCCCCTTCCGCGCCGGGAGAGGAACTCGAGGTAGAACCCCCACTCCAGCGGTCCGACCCCGCCTCGGCCGCTTCGGATCTCGCCGACCGCCATGCGCTCGAGGGCCGAAAGGGCCTCCTCCACGAAGCATCCCGCGAGATCCATCTCGGGGAGACCGGGGAGCATTTTGACGAGGAGCAGCGCTTCGAAGGCCGACGATTTATTGCAGATCCCCTTTTCGACGAAATCATGGTTGCGCGCGATGAGGGCGGCGCGGAGTGAGGCGAGGGCTTGGGGTCGGTCCGCATCCTCCGGCGGGAGGGCGGAGAGCAGGGAAGCCAGGCCGCGGACGATGATGTAATGGTAGACGGGTTTGGCGTTATGGGCGTCGGCCCATCGCCCCGCGCGGGGGCCCTCGAGCACCTGCCCCGGGTAGACCGAAAGCCGCATGCGCTCCTTGGCCGATTCGAGGTACTTCACCTCGCCGGTGGCCCGGAAGGCCCGGCAGAGGAGGAAGGTCGTGAACGTGTTATAGTTCACGTTGGGCACGGCCGGCCTGCGGAGGGCCCACTCGGCGGCGGCGAGGGCCGCCTTGCGGTACTTCTCCTCGCCGCACGCCTCGTGGAGGTCGAAGAGGGCGACACCGCAGAGGCCGTTGTCGAATTGGAGGTCGCCGCGTCCGAGATCGTCGATGAGCCAACCGTTGGTGGCGATCAACGCCGCTTTTCCGGCCGCCTCGGCTTGGGCCAGGAACCGTTCGGCGACCTGGAACGCCCGGCTCCTGCCCCCCCGCACGGCGGGGAACGGGAAGACGCCCGTGCCGGCGCTCTCCTGGGCCCATAGGAGGAAATCGCCGGCGGCCTTCGCCTCGGCGAGGAGGAGGTCGGGATGCTCCGAGCCCGCCCGGCGCGCGGCGAGCAGGCCGCGGATGGCATCGGAGACTTCGCGCAGCGCGTGCTCGGTCCGAACGGGGTCGAGTCCGATGCGCCACCAGCGCATTTTCTGCAGGTACTTCAGCGCGATCCCGTAGGCCTTGGGCCGCTCCGCGGGGGTCAGCGGGGCGAAGTCGGCGGGAACCGCCGTGAAGGAGTCCGGTTCTTCCGGCTCTCCGGCCTGGTTCCCGAAACTCTTGAGGATGGCGCTCCAGGCCGTGCGGGCCGCCTGGAGATCCCTGTCGGCGAGGGCTCGGGACAATGCTTGCCCCTGATTTTCATTCATTTTAGGCGCCGCATCCAAGGCGACTGCGGTGACCATGATGAGGATAGCTAGGAAGCGCGCGGCTCGGAACGGAACGGGGGCATGAAAAGTTCCCATGGGGTCACTCCGTTGCGGGGGAGGTTCAGCGTGTGCCCGATGGCTCCCCGACAAGGGCAAAAGGTTACCCTATCCGGGCCCCGGACGGGATGCGTGGGGGTTGGAAAGGCATGCCACCGGGAGGCGGGGACGGAAATGCTAGAATCGGGCCAGACGGGGCAATGAATGGAAGAGCTCCCAGACCGCGAACCCAGGCCGGATGGAGGCCCCTTCCCGGAATCGCCCTCCGCGGGAGCGATCCTGGCCCGGTGCCGTTTCACGGTGGATCCGGTCCGCTTCCTCGTGCGGCGGGCGAATTATGCCGATGCCCGACCGCTCACCAGCCCCGATTGGCGATGCTGGTATGTGGAAGCCGGCCGCGGCGAGGTCCGCGTGGGGACGAAGCGGCTCGTCGTCAGGCCCCGGGACCTCCTGATCATCCGGCCCGGCGACCGGGTACAGGGGCGAACCGGAACTTCCGCCCCGAGCCGCCATTATGTCGCGAATTGGAGCCCGCTCGATGCCCACTTCTTCCAGGCGCTGGATTTCCCGCCGCTTTGCCGCATGGAGGATGATTGGTCCGGCGAACTCTTCTCCCGCGCCCACGCGGCCGAAGTCGCGCGGGCCCGAGGCGCGGCGGGCGACCGGACGCTGGGGCGGCTGGTCTTTCTTTTGGGCCTCTTCCAGGGTTTGGAGGCGCGTCATCTCATCCGCGTGAGGCGCGATTACGGGAAGGCGGAGGGTTATCGGCGGCTTCTGGGCCTACTCGAGCATCTCCAGGGGAACCTCAACCGAAAGTTCTCCCTGGCCGAACTCGGGGAGTTCGCCGGGTCGGACCGCACCACCGTCATCCGCTGGTTCCGGAAATATTTGAAGACGACCCCGGCGGATTGGTTCCGCCGCGAACGCTTGGAGCGCTCCCGGCATTTGCTCCACCAGGGGTTGACCATCCACGAAGTGTCCCGGCGATGCGGGTTTCCCGACCCGTTCACCTTCTCGAAAGCCTTCAAAGCATGTTTCCTCCGTTCGCCGACGGAATTCCTGAAAGAGAGCGCCCGAGATCTCCATGCCCTGACTTTCATCGATGGTCGCCCCGTGGATAGCCGCGAACCCCCCGCCAAATGGAAAGCGGAAGATTTTCATCCTAAAATGTAAGCTGAGGTTTACATGAAAGCCGTCGTCATCGGTCTGACCTTGGCCGCGGTCATCGGCGCATTTTCCTGGCTTTTTACACGGAAAAACCTGCTCTCCTATTTCCGCGGGGGGCAATTATGGCTTACTTGGCTCGCCGTGGCGGTCATCTGCATGATGGACGAGCTCACGTCCATCTTCTACGCCCCAAGCGAGGCCTTCCGTTTCATCGGTTTACAATCCGTGGCGTTCATCGCCGTCACCTCCCTCCTGATGCGCTTCCTCTCCACGCGCTACGTGGAGATCGCCCAGATCCTGGAGCACCACGGGATCAAGGGCGGGGGGGTCTATTCCTTCTCCTATCTCGTGCTCGGGCCGACCTGGTCCTTCGTCGCCATCGCCTCCATCCTGGTCACCTACATCCTCACCGCCTGCCTGAGCGCGGTGAGCGCGGTGGAGAACGGCATGGCGTTCATCCACACGGCGCCGTGGATGGGGGTGGCCCTGCCGCTCATCATCATCTGGGGCATCGCGTTCCTCAATATCCTCGGGATCCAGCAGAACGCCCGGTTCACCTTCGGGGTGTACTTTCTCGTGGCCCTGGTGCTGCTGACCATGCTCGCGACCGGCCTCCAAGCCAGCACGGGGGCGCAGTGGAAACTCATCGGTGGCTCCTTCGTGGATTCGGCCAAGAACACCTGGAGCGGGGGCCTCTTCGGCGGCTTCGGGTTCGTCACGGCGTGCATCGCGGCGTGCATCCTGGCCTATTCGGGGATCGAGTCGGTCATCCAGACCGCGGGCCTCGTGCGCACCTGGCGCGATATCCGCAAGGCCTACCTCTACCGCGCCGTCACCATCGGACTCTTCACCCCGCTCGTGGCCGCCCTAGTGCTCACCAGCGGGATCGACGTGAAGACCCACGAGACCGACCTCATCACCGCCTACGCCGCCTCGCTCAACGGGCGCTTCTTCGGCGTGGTCGTGGGGCTCGTGGCGTGCATCGCCCTCATCATGGCCGTCAACACCGCCTTCATCGCCACCAGCGAACTCTTCGAGCGCATGGCCGAGCGCTACCGCTTCCACTGGATGATGGCGACCAACCGGTGGGATTCGCTCTGGCGCATGCACCTCATCAACGCCGTGCTCTTCTCGGCGGTGGTGGTCATCACCCAGGGCAGCCAGAAGATCCTCGCCGAGATGTACGCCCTCGGCCTCGTGGCCAGTTTCACCATCAATTTCGGGAGCCTGCTCCTCTACCGTTTCCGCGAGGGCACCCGGGAGATCCGGGAATACCACACCAACCGCGTCGGGACGCTGGGCATCTTCGTGATCCTCGCGGGCTGCTTCGTCTACCTGGCCGTCACGCGCGCCTGGGGCCTGGGCCTCTGGGCCGTCGTCACCGTCGCCTTCGTCCTCGCGGGCCTCGTGGTCTCCAAGCGAAAGGCCATCCACGCCGAGCAGGTGCAGAAGGCCGACAGCCCCATGCTCATGGTCTTCAGCCTCGCCGAGCGGCCCGGCAAGGCCGTGCACGTCCATTTCCACCAGCCCCGCGACCGCACGGTGAAGACCGCGAAGACCGGCGTGCAGGATCTCTTCATCAGTTTCTTCTCCGCCAGGGCCCACGCCCCCGAGCGACTGGGCGAGAACCATTGGCGCTTCGTGCAGAACCCCCAGGGGCTCCCGGCGAGCATCACCGAGCTCCTCTATACCCTCGACTACGAGCTCCCCGACCGCAAGATCACCGTACATTTCGGCTGGCCCATGAGCAGTTGGCTCGACCGGCTCGGCACCATCACCATGGTCTTCGGCCTCATGCGCCTGCCCCGGCTGTTCCCAAGGTTCGACTTCGCCATCGATTACAAGGGCGTGGCCCCGCCGAAGCAGGCGTAGGGGGCCCTTAAGCTCCGGTTGGGGCGCACCGCGTCGCGCTGCGCCTCGGCGCCGGCATAGCGGCTCTGTCTACGGCCGCCTAAAAGGCCGCTTGGAAGATCGGGAGCAGGAATCGGGCCTCGCGGACCGCCACCGGCTCCGACGGGAGGGTTCGTCGGGCGCCTTGGAGCGATTCGCGCAGGGCCTTATTGAACTGGTTGGCGTAGATGAAGGGACCGCCGTAATTGGCGACGGCGGCGGTGAGGAAGAAGGCGCTCCCGATGGCGATGATGCCCTCGTTGCTGTCGAGGCTCCCGAGGGTGGCGAAGGCGCTGCCCAGGACGATCCCGCCGAGGATCACGGCCCCGGCGACCCGGTCGCCCTGGATCCAACTCCCCAATGAGAAGATGAAAAAATTGGCGGCGAAATACCCGGCCGGGGACATCTGCTTCTGCGACAAGAGCGTGAGGCGCGTGGTTTCGGGGAGGTGGCGGGCGAGGGTTTGGGCGGCGAGGCGCTGGTCTTCCTTCATGAATTGGCGGGATTTGATCATGGCCTCGAGGTTTCGCAATGCCTGGAGTTCTTCGAGGGCCGTGGATGGGCTCACCGCCGCCTTTGGGGCGCGGGAAATGGCGGCGGGGCGGGAGGGGGTAGTGCTCGTGTATTCCTGGCTCTTCCCATTGGCCGGCAGGTAGACGCGGTCGCCCTCTTTCACGTCGAGGGAGGAGGGCTTGACCGTGGAGAACTCGCCGGAGGGATCGACCCGAACCACCGTAAGTTCGCCGAGATCCCGCGTTTCCCGGCCCATGAGTTCGCCGGTATTCTGGTTGACGATGGCCTTGCCGTAGCGGACGGACGGGAGTTTCTGCCCGGCGCGCACCCCGTCGTTTAGGCCCAGGTTCACCAGCCACGTGATCCCGTCGCTCTGCTTCATCAGGATGCCGAAGACCTGGGCGCGTTCGCCCAGGCGCGCGGCGAGCACGTTCACGTTCTGGAGGATGTCTTCGACGGCGTCGACGGAGAATTTTTCGCCGAGTTCGACCTGGCCGCGCTCCACATCGATGAGATTGACGGCGATGATGTGCTTGGACCCGAGGCGCGTCACGCTGCCCGCGGCGATCTTCTGGACGTTGAGGAGATTTCCCAGTTTGACGGCGCAGGACTGCTCGGTGCACCCGCTCTGCTGGAGGGCCTGCTCCTTGAGCACCTGCTGCAATCGGGAGCGCTCCACCACCGTGAACTTGCGCAGGCTCACGAGTTCTTGGGCCAGCAGGTCGCTCACCGCCAGCGCGACCGAGGGGTCCACGCCCGCCTTGGCCTCCACGGGGAGCACGGCGATGCGGGTCTTTTCGGAGGGGAAAAGCGCGGAGAAACCGAGCGCGAGGATGAAAAACGGCAGGCGGGGGAAGCGGATCATGCGATGACCTCCAGGTCGGCGAAGCATACCTTGGGGGACCGCCCCAAGGCCACCCTCGCCTAAGCGGGCCCTCTCGGCCTGGACGGGTAACGCGGTTCGAAAACCGAAACGCCCCCGCGCGGGCGCAGGCGTCGCTTACTTAGATTTTTTAGGTCGGGGTGGCGCCGTTTTCTTCGTTGGGGACGCCTTCGGTGCCTTCTTCGCGCCCGCGGCAACCGCAGGCGGTGCTTCGGCCGCGCCTTGGCGCAGGAACTTCATGGCGTCGAGGAGGCGGAGATAGCGGCGCGGCTTCACGTGGCCCACGATGGATTCGAAGCGGCGAAAATCTTCTTCGGTGTCGATGGTGACGCGCAGGTCCGACCCCTGGTAGGCTTCGGGCACGGGCATCGGCACGATCTCGAAGCGGCCTGGGTTCTTGTAGATGTAGCGGGTCACGTGCTCCCGGTCGTCGCTTTCGCGCCCGCCGGTCCAGGCGGCTTCCAGGGCCTGGCGGGAGATCACCTCGACCCCGGCGCCGTAGGGGAGTCCGACCGGATGGGTGAGGTCGGCCGCCATGGCGGCGTGCTTCTCGAGGCAGAGGGCCAGGCATTCCACGGAGGTGAGCGGGTTGTCGCCGGTGACGCGGATGATCGGGTCGGCCCCGTTGGCCCGGGCGGCCTCGGCGTAGCGATCGAGCACGTCCTGCTCGCTGCCGGGGAAGAGTTGGACGGGGAACTCGCGGGTGAGCGGCTCGAAGCGCGGGGCGTCTTCCCGGGGCACGGCGAGCACCACCGGGCATTTGGCGAACGAAAGGCGCTCGAGGAGCCATGCGATCATCGGCCGTCCGCCGGCCTCCCGAAGCACCTTCCCGGCCAGGCGCGTGGAGGAGAGCCGGGCTTGGATGATGATGACCGGGTGCTTCATGGGGCCCTAGACCTTGAGGGCGACGGACTTCGGCGCGAACCCGGCGAGGAGGGGGTCGACCTCGGCGAGGAAGGCGTCGGTGATCGCGGCGCTGCGGCCGGTGTAGCGGGAGGGATCCATGAGGGCGGCGAGGGCGGCGCGGTCGAGGGGGAAGGCGGGGCTCTCGGCGATGAGGTCGAGGAGGGGGTTGTCCTTCCCCTCGGCCTTCACGGCCTGGGCGGCCTTTTGGGAGAGTTCCCGGATGACCTCGTGGAGGTCCTGCCGGTTCCCGCCGCGCTTCACCCCCTCCATGAGGATCTCCTCGGTCATCATGAACGGCATCTCCTCGTCGAGGTGGCGCCGGATCATCTTCTCGTAGACCACGAGGCCCGCGCCCACGTTCTGCCAGATCTCGAGGATCGCGTCGACGGCGAGGAACGCTTGGGCGACCGAGAGGCGCTTGTTGGCCGAATCATCCAGCGTTCGCTCGAGCCATTGGTTGGCGGCGGTTTGGGCGGTGCTGTCGGCGAGGGGGATCACGAAGCGCGCGAGGCTCGTCATGCGCTCGCAGCGCATGGGATTGCGCTTATACGCCATGGCGGAGGACCCGATCTGGCTCTTCTCGAAGGGTTCCTCCACCTCTTTTCGGTGGGCGAGGAGGCGGATATCCACGGCGAACTTGGACGCGCTTTGGGCGAGGCCCGAGAGCATCGAGAGCACCCGGTAATCGAGTTTGCGCGTGTAGGTCTGGCCGGTGACGGAGAGTTTTCGGGCGAAGCCGGCCTTGCGGGTGACGGAGGCGTCGAGGCGGTCGACCTTGGCGTGGTCGCCGTCGAAGAGGGTGAGGAAACTCGCCTGGGTGCCCGTGGTGCCCTTGATGCCGCGGAAGGGGAGCCGCTCGATGAGGTGGTCGAGATCCTCGAGGTCGAGCACGAGTTCCTGCATCCAGAGGCACGCGCGCTTGCCCACCGTCACGGGCTGGGCCGATTGGAAATGGGTGAAGCCCAGGGTGGGGAGGTCGCGGTGCTTGCGGGCGAAGGCCCGCAGGTGCCAGAGCACGCCGAGGACCTTCTCGCGCAGGATCTTGAGCCCCTCGCGCATCTGGATGAGGTCGGTGTTGTCGCCGATGTCGGCGCTGGTGGCGCCCAGGTGGAGGATGGGCGCGGCCGACGGCGCCGCCTTTGCGAAGGTGTGCACGTGGGCCATGACGTCGTGGCGCACCTCCCGTTCCTTGGCCTCGGCGAAGGCGTAGTCGATGTCGTCGAGGTGCTCGCGCATCTGCGACAGCTGCCCCTCGGTGATGGGCAGGCCCTCTTCCTTCTCGGCCTCGGCCAGGGCGAGCCACAAGCGCCGCCAGGTCGAGAACTTGAAATCGGGGGAGAAGACGCGGGCCATCTCGGCGCTGGCATAGCGCTCGAGGAGCGGGTTGTCGTAGCGGTCTTTTCGGGTTTCCATCGGGTTCATTGGCGGAAGGAGACGTGGAAGTACTCGGAGAGGGTGTTCCCCGACCAGTCTTCCACCACGACCTGGAAGGTGTGGCTGGCCTCGGTGGGCGTGAAGGCGCCCATGCGGTAATTGAATTTCTGGCCGTAGATGTCGTCGTGGCTCCAATGGGGGTCGACGACCAGGCCCTTGGGCTTCTTTCGCAGGACGGAGAAATCGTACTCCCGCAGCAGGCGGTCGTCCACCCGCAGCGACACGCGCTTCACCGAGGTGCCGGTGTCGGCGTTCACGGTGCGGAACTTCCACGGGTCGAAGCCCTGGCGGAGGTCCCAGGCGAAAAGGAAGAGGGTCATCTCGCCCCGCCAGTGCATCGTCATCCAGTCCCGGAAGCGGAAGGGGCGCGGGTTGCCCTTCACCATGGCGAGGAACCCGGCGAGTTGGGGGCGGGTGGTGTCTTCGAGGGTCGGCAGGTACTTGAGGGGATTCACCAAGGCGCCGTTTTTTGTGTCTTCGACCACGAGGTGCAGGTGGGCCCCCATCGAGTAGCCGCTATCGCCCATGAAGCCGAGGCTCTCGCCGGTCTTGGCCGGGCCCAGGTTTTTGGGGATGCTCCCGCTCTGGAGGTGCATGTAGTGGGTGCGGAACCCGCCCTCGTGCTCAACGATCACGTGGTTGCCGATGCCCACCACCGGGCGGTTGGGGTTCGTTTCCGCGTCGCTGGCGAAGAGCACTTCGCCTTCATCGCAGGGGTAGATGGCCTGGGGCGTGGCGAAGTCGAGGCCGGAATGGAAATGGTCCCCCCGGGATTCCCCGAAGAGCGCCGAGATGCGCAGGATCTTGACGGGAAATTGCTTGGCTTGCCAGGCGCCGACGGGCAGCACCAGGAGGAGGAGGGCGAGGGGGATGGGGATTCGCACGCCCCCAAGTATCCCCTCGGGTGGGGGGTTTCCTCAAGTTCGTCACCCCGCGGCCCCGGGGCGACGGAAATGACGCATGGGTGGCGTCCGGACTGAAACTGGGGATTTTGAAACCCTGACCTCGCCGGGGCATGCCCTCTCCCGCGGGAGGTGGGAGTCCCTTCCGTCGCGCGGCAGCGCCAGCCGCTGGGCCCGAGTGCGTTTTTACGGGTGGCGCTGAGGCGCTCCTCCAGGGACTCCCACCTCCCGCTACGAGGACGGCTTCCACCGTCGACGGTCAAGTAAAAGGCTTCGCCTTTTGAAGGGGGGGTGAGGAGAATCAATTTTTCTCTTCTGGGAAGCTTTATTAGGAAAGCGATTCGTAGAATGGCCTAGTGGATAGCGCGGCACTTCCCCATATGCCCCACCCTCAATCTTGAGGGTGGGGGTTGTGACCGGGTCTGCTTGGGTGGGACGGCGACCTGAGCGAAGAGGGCACCTTCAGGCCTGCCCGCGCCAGCATGGCGCGATTGCAGGCCTGAAGGCGCTGAGGGCAGGATGACAAAAGGTCATTAATCGGATCGTCGCGCCAGGAGGGCGCAATCAGGCGACCGGCAGGATGCCCGAAGCGTTCAGGTCATCGTTCCCGCCCCGCGACCCGGGCACGGCCTGGGAGTTGATAAAAGCGGAGAATTTGTCAGGAGACGCACCGGGTCCGTCGTTTGCCCCAAGTTATAATAACGGGAGGATTCGACCCCGTCGATCCCCGAATTTCATCCCCCTTTCGGAGCCCCCCATGCCCTACGCCGCCTCCGCTTCCCCCGCTTGGAAAAAACTTGCCGCCCACGCCGCCGCGGCCAGGAACTTGAGCCTGCGCGAACTCTTCAAAGACGAGAAGCGCTTCGAGAAGATGCACCTCCAATGGGATGGCATCCTCCTGGATTACTCCAAGAACCTCGCCACCGAGGAGACCCTGCGCCTGCTCACAGGCCTCGCCGAAGAGGCCGACCTCGCCGGCTATGCCCAGCGCATGGCCGGCGGCGAAAAGATCAACTGGACGGAGAAGCGGGCCGTGCTGCACACCGCGCTGCGCAACCGCTCCGGGAAGCCGGTGAAGGTCGACGGGCGGGACGTCATGCCCGACATCCTCGCCGTCCTGGAGAAGATGAAGTCGTTCTCCGACCGGGTGCGCAGCGGCGAATGGAAGGGCGCCACGGGCAAGAAGATCACCGACGTGGTGAACATCGGCATCGGCGGCTCCGATCTGGGCCCCAAGATGGTCTACGAGGGGCTCAAGCACTACGCCGACGGCCCGGCCTGCCATTTCGTCTCCAACGTCGACGGCACCGACCTCGCCGAGGCGGTGAAGCGCCTGGCCCCCGAGACCACGCTCTTCCTGGTGGCCTCCAAGACCTTCACCACCCAGGAGACCATGGCCAACGCCGAGAGCGCCCGCAAATGGCTGGTGAAGGCCCTGGGCGACGGCGCGGTGAAGAACCATTTCGCCGCCATGTCCACCAATACCGAGCGGGTGCGCGCCTTCGGCATCGATACCGCCAACATGTTCGAGTTCTGGGACTTCGTCGGGGGCCGCTATTCGGTGTGGAGCGCCATCGGGCTGCCCATCGCCTGCGCCATCGGTTATGGGCGATTCGTCGAATTCCTCTCCGGCGCCCACGCCCTCGACGGGCACTTCCTCACCGCCCCGTACGGGAAGAACCTGCCCGTGCTGCTGGCCCTCCTCGAGGTGTGGTATGTGAACTTCTTCGGCGCCGAGAGCCACGCCGTGCTCCCCTACGACCAGTACCTCCACCGCTTCTCCGCCCACCTCCAGCAGGCCGACATGGAATCCAACGGCAAGCACGTCGATCTCGACGGCAAAAAGGTGGACTACCAGACCGGGCCCATCATCTGGGGCGAGCCGGGCACCAACGGCCAGCACGCCTTCTACCAGCTCATCCACCAGGGGACCCGCCTCATCCCCGCCGATTTCATCGCCTTCAAGCACACCCTCAATCCCCTGGAAGGCCACCACGACAAGCTCATGTCCAATTTCTTCGCCCAGACCGAGGCCCTCGCCTTCGGCCTCGACCGGGAACAGGCCATCCAGAACCTGCGCAAGGAGGGCAAGAGCGAGGCCGACCTCGCGCTCCTGGCTCCCCACAAGGTCTTCGAGGGCAACCGCCCCACCAACTCGCTCCTCCTCGATAAGCTCACCCCCTATAGCCTGGGCCAACTCCTGGCCCTCTACGAGCACAAGATCTTCTGCCAGGGCGTGCTCTGGCGCCTCAACAGCTTCGACCAATGGGGCGTGGAACTCGGGAAGGCCCTGGCCAACGTGATCCTGCCGGAACTCCAACTCGGGAAGGCCGGCAAGCACGATGCGTCCACCCGGGGGCTCATCGAGGCATACCTGAAGCGGTAGGGGCCCCGGCCGCTCGGCGGCACAGGTATCGAATCTCGGATTCCGCGCGTATCGCGGCGTTCCTCTCACCGATCCATTGCGCTTAGGGGTCGAAGCGCAATGGATCTCGGAATCGTTTGGAAGACGGGCCAAACTACCTGTTCGCGGCCGGGGTGGGCTTCCCACGATTTCACTCACCATGCCTTCCAAATCCTCGAGGATCCCTGAAAACCTTTACATTCATGTATGAGCCAATGTAAACAAACGTTGCGATTTTTCACGGATTCTCCGTGGGATTTTCCTGGAATTTCAGTCTCTTCCTCTATGCTATAATTCAGCACTTTGATCCCGATTTTCCCTATTTTTCCAACCAGGATTTTTCATGGATTCCCATATCTTCGTCGAGATTCTGCTCGTTCTCCTCAAAATCACGTATTTGATCACCTCGATCCTGCTGATCATCTACGGCTCGAACTGCTACACCTACGTTTTCCTCTTCCTCAAGCACCGCAAGAAGCGCCGCGAGGCCGATGAGCATTTCCTGAAGGCGTTCTACGTGCGCCACAAGGAAAAAGACTTCCCGCCCGTCACCACCCAACTCCCGATCTTCAACGAGAAGTACGTGGCGCTGCGCCTCATCGACGCGGTGGTCGCCATGGATTACCCCCGCGAGAAGCACGAGGTGCAGGTGCTCGACGACTCCCTCGACGACACCTGGGACATCGTCGAGGCCCATATCCGCCCCCTCATCGAGCAGGGGCACGACATCAAGCATATCCGCCGCAGCGACCGCCGCGATTTCAAGGCCGGCGCCCTCCAGGCCGGGCTGGCCACCGCCCGGGGCGAGTTCGTCTCCATCTTCGACTCCGACTTCGTCCCCCCGCCCGAGTTCCTCAAGAAGACGGTGCCCTACCTCGTCGAGCAGCCCAAGGTCGGCTTCGTCCAGACGCGCTGGGGCCACCTCAACCGCAGCGAGAGCCTGCTCACCCGGGCCCAGGCCATCGGCATCGACGGCCACTTCGTCATCGAGCAGTCGGCGCGCCAATGGTCGAACCTCTACCTGAACTTCAACGGCACGGCCGGCATCTGGCGCAAGGCCGCCATCAACGGCAGCGGCGGCTGGCAGGGCGATACCCTCACCGAAGACCTCGACCTCTCCTACCGCGCCCAACTCGCCGGGTGGAAGACCGAGTTCCTCTTCGACGTCGAGTGCCGCGCCGAGATCCCCGCCGACATGAACGCCTTCAAGGCCCAGCAATTCCGCTGGGCGAAGGGCTCCATCCAGGTGGCCAAAAAGCTCCTCACCACCCTCTACCGCAGCCCGCTCTCCCCGTGGAAGAAGGCCCAGGCCACGGTGCACCTCACCCACTATTCGATCCACCCGCTCATCGTCATCAACGCCCTCATCTCGCTCCCCATGATCATGTTCACCGAGCAGATCAAGTTCTCGATGTACTACGTGCTCGTGGTGATGCTGCTTTCCCTGGCCACCTTCGCCCCCACCTTCATGTACGTCGTCAGCCAATGGGGCCGCGGCGCCGGCTGGATGCGCCGGCTCTGGGAGATCCCCTTCCTCGCCGTCGTGGGCATCGGCATCGGCGTGAACAATTCGTGGGCCGTCATCAGCGCCCTCTTCGGCGGCAAGGGCGTCTTCATCCGCACACCCAAGACCGGCAGCCAGGTCGACACCGGCGTGGCCAAGCGCAAGGCCCAGAGCAAGGGCTATAAGCTCAAGTGGAACTGGGTGATCGCCGTCGAACTCGCCCTCGCTTCCTACTGCCTCTACGCGTTCGCCTATTTCCTCAACCACGAGGCCGTCCCCGGCGGCTCGATCCTCGTCGCCCCCTTCCTGCTGCTCTACGGCGTGGCGTTCATGAGCGCCTTCCTCCTCTCCATCCGCCACAGCGTCCAGCGGTCGTGAGCGACGGGGGCGACCGGCCTGCGCTGCGGAAGCAGCTCGCCCACCGAGAATACGACGTCTTTATCGCCGGCGGCGGCATCAACGGCGCCGTCTCGGCCGCCGCCCTCGCGGGCATGGGCGCCGCGGTGGCCCTCGTCGACCGAGGCGATTTCGCCGGCGGCACCAGCCAAGAGAGTTCCTGCCTCGTCTGGGGGGGGATCAAGTACCTCGAGGGGGCCGAACTCCGCCTCGTGCGCGAACTCTGCCGCTCCCGCAACGCCCTCCTCTCCGAACTCCCCGATTTCGTGCGCGAGACCCGGTTCCTCGCCCCCCACGATCCCGGCTTCCGCCACGGCGCCGCGATGCTGCGCCTGGGCACCTGGCTCTATTGGTGGCTCGGGGGCAACGCCACCCGCCGCCCCGCTTGGCACGGCGCGAAGGCCCTGGCCTCCCTCGAGGCCGCGCTCCCCATGGGGCTCTTCGACGGCGCCGTGGAATATTCCGACGGCCTCCTTTCCGACGGGGACGCGCGCCTGGTGATGCATTTCATCCAGCGCGCCGACGACGGGGGCGCCGCCTGCCTCAATTACGCCGAACTCCTCGAATCCTCGCGGGACCCGGGGGGCAAATGGGTCCTGCGGGTGCGCGACGGGGTCGACGGGGAGGAGTTCACGGTGAAGAGCCGGGTCTTCATCAACGCGGCGGGGCCCTGGGCCGGGGAACTCAACGAGGGCGGGGGGATCCAGACCAAGCACCGCCTGCTGCTCTCCAAGGGCGTGCACCTCGTGGTGCGCGAGATCGCCGACCCCTCCCGGGTGCTGGCGTTCTTCGGGGACGACGGGCGGCTCTTCTTCGTCATCCCCTTCGGGGGCCGCTCCCTCGTGGGCACCACCGACACCCGCGTCGACCACGTGGACGAGGCGTTCGTCACGCCGGGGGACCGCCGCTTCATCCTGCGAAACCTCAATAAGCGCCTGCGCCTCGCGTCCCCGCTCACCGAGGCCGATATCCTCTCCGAACGCTGCGGGGTGCGGCCGCTGGCCGTGGCGGGGCACCGGGGGCACGACGCCGACCTCGATTGGATGCGCCTCTCCCGACGCCACGTGGTGGAGGTCGACGCCCGCCGCCGCCACCTGACCCTCTTCGGCGGCAAACTCACCGATTGCCTCAACCTCGGCGCCGAGGTCGTGCGGGAAGTGCGCCACCTGGGCGTGCTCACCCCCCACGCCCAGGCCGAATGGTGGCGCACCAGCGACCACGAGACGAGGGAAAAATTCCTGGCGATGGCCGCGCCGAGGCTCTCCGTGAGCGCCGGCACGCGATCGGCCCAGGCCGCCTGGGCCTCGCGCCTTTGGATGCGCTACGGGGCGGCCGCGAACCAGCTCTTTCCCGCGCTGGCGGGGGGGAAGGGGGCCGGATTTGAAATCTTCCCCGATTCCGAATATCTTTGGGCGGAGGCCGGTCTGGCCCGAACCCGGGACCGCGTCGTGCACCTCGACGACCTCCTGAGACGGCGCACCCGGTTGGCCCTGCGGTTCGCGAAATCCGAGTTGGCCGAAAGCAAGCCCCTTCGCGAACTCAACCGAAAACTCTTCGGGAAGGACGCGGGCGCGGAATGGGAGCGCTGCTTCGGGCGCTAGGCCCGCCCGGCGATCCGGCATGAACCAAGCGAACGAAATCCCCGTCCCCCCATCCCCTCCCGGCGCCCGGGGAGGCGACCCGGGACGGGAAAGGAGCCCCCGATGATCGAAACCACCCCGCGGCACCGACTCTATATCCAGGTCTGCGAGCACGTGAAGCCCGGTGTCCAATCCTGCGGGGCGGTGGGGGCCCCATTGCGGGAGCAACTGAAGGCGCGAGTGGCCGCCCTCGGCCTCGCCAAGGAAATCCGCGTCATGAAATCGGGCTGCTTCGGCGTGTGCGAGGAGGGGCCCAACGTGTTCCTCTTCCCCCACGGCGTGTGGTTCCACCACGTGGGCGTCCAAGATCTGGAGGATATCCTCCAGCGGGCCCGGTCGCTTGCCGGCGTTTGACGGCTGGAAACTCCGCTACGACGGCGGCGAGCTCCGCCTCCTGCCGCGGCGGGCCGACGGCACGGGCTGGGTCTTCGGCTCATGGGAGGATGGGCTCCCGGTGTGGAAGATCCCCGCGGGGGGAACGCGAACCCCCGTCCAGCCCGACCTCGAGAAAGAACTCCCCGATCCCCTCGCCGAAGGGATCTGGGACCGCTCGCCGCTCGCCGTAAGGCAATACCAGGCCACGGTGCCGCTTTGGGCCTGGGGCTTGCGCCTCGGTTTCGGCCGCTATCTCGCCCTGCGTTTCCTCGCCAAACAGCTCCAAGCCCGCGATCTCTCCCGAAGCCATCCGCTCCTCTTCGCGCTCATCATCCATAAGGCCCTCGCCTCCCGCGGCGATCCCCAGCGCTTCGCCCCCTGGTTCGGCCTCAAGCGCCGCGAGATCCTGGGCCGCCTCGGCCTCCCCGCCCAGGAATCGGTGGTGCGCCTCCTCTCGCGCCTCGATCCCGCCGGCGCCACGCGCGTCGACCTCACGATGCTCAAGGCCAGCCTCGAGAGCCCCATCCTCCGCAAACTCCTCTCCGAACTCGACGGCTTTCCCCTGCGCCTCATCGAACTCCTGCGGCGCCACCCCGGTTTCTTCGATACCCGTTTCTTCCGCCACGAATTGGCCCAGGCGCGCAAGGGCGTTTCTATAGAAGGAAAGCCCGACCGCGGATCCCGGCCGGAACTGGAGGATTTCATCGCGCGCCTTCCCACCATGCTCCTGGCTTGGCGCGAGATCCAGAAGCAGGCCGAGCGGGTGGGGAAACGGCAGCCCCGGGTAAGGCTTTCCGAGATCGGCACTTGGGAAAAGGTGCTCGCCCTCTCGCGGCTTTGGGCCCGCGTGCCCGATCTGTCGCGGCCGCCCCAGCCGCCGGCGCGGGAGCGGGGCGTGCCCCTCGCGGTGCCCTTCCCGCCGCCGGTGGTGCCGCCGAACCGGGAGATCCGCGCGGTTCCCGATAGCCAGGCGCTCCTCGCCGAAGGCGAGGCGATGAGCCACTGCGTGGGCACCTACACCGCCCGCATCCTGCGCCGCCAATGCGATATCTACCACGTGGCCCACGCCGGGGAGCACGCCACCCTCGAGATCCGGTTATCACGCGGCCGGCCCCAGCCCGGGGAATTGCGCAGTTTCGAGAACCGCCACGTCTCTCCGCGGCTTCGGGCCTTCGTCGGCGATTGGTTCCGGGAAGAGACCGGGATGGAGTTTGTGGATTTGGGGAAGCGGGAGAGTGGTTAGGCCCGCACGCCTAGGAGCCCTCGGGCTGAAACAGGGGATTTTAGAAACCCTGACCTCGCCGGGGCATGCCTTTCACCCGCGGCAGGTGGGAATCCCTTCCGTCGCGCCGCAGCGCCAGCCGATGGGTTCGAATGCGGTTTTTGGTGGCGCTGAGGCGCTCCTTAGAACTCCACGAGCAGCCCCAAGAGCGGCATGAACGGGAGGTCGTAGAACGGCGTCTTGGTGGCTTCACGGCCCACGTCCGCCGGGCCCCATTTTTCCCTGGGGTAATTGTAGGCGAGGACGTTCTTCCAGAAGAAATCGTGGAGATTCCACAGGTCGGCGTAGACCGTGATTTCGAGGACCTTGGCGATGCGGAAGGTGTAATCCAGGCGGATGTCCAGGGTCAAGCGCCAAGGGTAGCGCTCCCCGTAGGGGACATCCCCGGCCCGCAGGAAATAATTCGTGGAGATCTCCTGGGCGAGGAAGGGGAGGGTGCCGACGAGATTGGTGGCGACCTGCCGATCGACGACGACCTTCGTGTAGGGCGCCCCCGAGGAGGCGGTCGCGCGCACGCCGAGGCGCAGGCGTTTGGGGATGAACTCGTAGGAGGCGATGAGGGTGAGGTTGTGCTCGATGTCCCGGCCGAAGGGGGCCCAACCCATGGCGAGGTTGGTGTATGCCGCGCCATCGTTGAGGTCGAAGCGGTCGAGGCGGGTGACCCAGGCGTTATCCGTGGGCAAATACGAGAACCGGTCGGAGCGGCTGAGCGAATAGGAGAACCAGCCGAAGAGGCGGTCGGCCACCTTCCGCCGGGCCATGAACTCCAGGCCGTAGGCGCGGCCCGCGCCCGTGGGGAGGTAGCGCGGGTTGTCGGCGGCGCTGGGAAAGATCGGATCGAAGACGGGGTTGTAGAGCACCTGGTTCGTCATCCATTTGACGTATCCCTCCAGGCGGAACTCGAAGCCGCCGGCCTCCGCCTTGGCGGCGAGGGCCCCATGGACGGAGGCGGCGGCCGGCAGGTCGGGGGTCCCGAACCCGTTGGCGGCCCACAGGAGCATGGGCAGTTGGGAGTAGAGGCCGCCTTTCAGGGCGAACTCCAGGTTCTTGCGGGGCGTCCATGAGATGGAGAGCCGAGGATCCAAGTCGACCAGGCCGCTCACCGAGTTCCAGGCGCCCCGCAGCGCGGGGGTCAGGGTGAAAGCCCCGAGATCGAGGGAGAGGTCGGCCCAAAGGGATGCGCCATGGCGGCGGGGGAGGAACGGGGTCGATTCGCCGCGGCTGATGGCGCTCTGGAAATTGGAGAGACGCGTCGCCAGGGGGACGGACGGGTCGCGGTAACGCGCGGCCCCCGTGGCGAAATCCGGCACGGTAAACGCGTATTCCAGGAAGGAATATTCCAATCCGGCGCCGAGGCGCAGGCCGGGGTTCAACTTCACCTCGAGGGCCTCCACGAGGGAGGCGTTCACCGGCTGGGCGCTGAAGAGGCTGAGGCCCTCGGCCGTCTGGTCGTTGGTATTATGGTGGCGGTAGACGGTGAGCTGGTTGCGCAGCCGCGCGTTCTCGTGGACCCAGGTGAGGCCCTGGGCATCCCAGGTCTCGTCGTAGGTGAATTGCTGGGAGAGGCGGTTGGTGGCCTGGTCGGGGGAGTCGTAGCGGCGGGGGTTGAGTTTGAGGGAATCCCGGGAGGCGATGAAGACGGCGCTCACGCGGTTCTCCGCATCGGGCTTCCAGTCGAAGCGCGCGTTCAGGTCCCAGAAGAAGGGGACGATATAGAAATCGTTTAACATCCGCCCGAAATCCCCGGGGACGACCGCGCCCACGGCGCCCATGAGGTCGAGGTAAGCCTCGTAATAGGTGCGCCGGCCGCCGAGGGTGAGGTGGGCCTTGCGCCCGAGGGGGAGGTCGAGTTTCCCCCCGGCGATGGCGAGGTTGGCGTCGAGTTCGCCGTGGAGGCGGTCCATCTCGTGCTCGGTCTTGGGCTTCACGTCGATGACGGCGCCCTGGCTATCGCCGAAGGAGGCGGGGAACGCGCCCGGGTAGAAATCCACCCGTTCCACGCTGCCGGTGGGGAAGACGGAATAGAAGCCCATGCCGTGGAACGGGTTGCCGATGCGCATGCCGTCGTAGGCGTAGAGCACGTCGTTGCGGCCGCCGCCGCGGATATTGAGCCCGGTGGAAAGCGCCGAGGAGGGGGCCACCCCCGGGAAGTTCATCACGCTGCGCAGCACATCGCCCCCGGTGCCGGGCAGGAAGCGCGCCTCCGACGCCGTGAGCACGGAGCGGGAGGGGTCGTCGCGGTGCTTGCCGCCCAGCACGTCCACCGCGTCCATCTTCTTCGCCGCGTCTTTGCGGGGGGCGCCTCCGGCCAGGTCGAGGACGACGGTCTCGGGCGTGCCCTCGGCGAAGGACACCGTGCGCGTCACGCGCCCGGCCGGGGTGACGATCTCGAAGGTGGTGGGGCCGTCGGGGAAGGCGAGGATCCGTGACGAGGGCTCCAAGGGCGAGTAGAGGAAACCGGCCTCGTCGGCGGAGTAGAAGGTTTCCCGGCCCGTGACCAGGACGGTCACCGAGGAAAAATCGCGCACACCGGCGAGTTGGATGCGGTGGGCCCGCACCGCGGGGGCCCCCTCGGCCTGCGGAAAGGCGACCGTCCCCATGAGGAACGAGGCCGCGAGGAGGGCGCGCAGGATGCGGATCAAGGCGGGCCGCCGTCAGACCAGCGGGATGCGCCTCTGCCGGAGGACCCGCCGCGCCTTTCGGTAGTACGCGGCGCGCTCGAAGACGAGCACATGCCCTTCGCCGGGACGGGTCGCCTCCTCCACGCGGAACGGGATGCGCTCGGCCTCGAGGGCCTGGCGCATGCGTTCGAGGGAGGAGCGGGACCAGGTGGTCAGCAGCCTGCGGATGCCCCCGCGCACCGACTCGCATTGGCGGAAGAGCTGGTCGAGGTGGTCTTGGGAGGTCGCATTCCAATAGGAGGGCGCGTGGCGTCGGAAGAACGCCTTGGCACGCCCAGGGCCGCGCCCGAGCCAGAGATGGAAGGGGATGCGCGAGACGTCGAGGCGGATCGTCCACAAATGCTCGGCCTTCTTCGCCGCGCCCAGGGAGAGGAGGAAATGGAGGCGCTGGGGGCTTACGGCGTTGCGGTAGAGCGTGATGGCGAGGTCGGTGTCCATGACGAGGCGGTCTTCCCGGGGCATGGGCGCGGGCTTGCGGCTGCCCGCGATGGAGGCGAGGAAGAGCGGGGCGAAGGCGATGCGCCCGGGGGCCCGCAGGGCCAAGCCGATGGATTCCAGGGCGTCGAGGCCCTCTTCCAGGGTCATGGGAAGCGGCCCGCCGGTGAGGGCCTCCCGGGAGAGCGCGCGGCGCAGGGTGGGCAGGGTGAAGAGTTCGCGCACCCCGATGGCGGCCAAGAGCCGGCGGATGAAATCGGGCAGCGCGGGGCTGGTGTGGGCGACGAGGCGGCGGTACTGGTGGACGAGGGGCACGCGGGCGAAACGGCGCGGGTGGCGGCCGAAGCGCGTGAGCATGCGGTCGGCGCTGGCGTCGTCGGGCAAGGGGAAAAGCCCCGCCTGGCGATCCTCCTCGAGGATCTTCTTCGGGGTCGCGCCGTAGAGGCGCAGGTGGAGCTGGTGCAGGTAGAGCGCCGGGCGTTCGAGGGCCTCGTAGACGAGGGTGGTCTCGACCTCTTCGCGCTCCCCGTCGTCCGTGGGCCAGGCCGGGGCGAAGAGGGACGGATGCCCGTCGTGGTCGAAGCCCGCCAGGAGATGCCCGCCGAGGAGCAGCGAGGCGAGGTCGACGTTCTCGGGCACGATCTCGCGCCACCAACCCGCCTCGTAGACCCGGCGTACGAACTCGCGGCCTTCGGTTGGGCAGGCGCCGGCGGGGTGCGGGCCGTCTTCCTTGTGCTCGTCGGGCGACCAGCGGCCGCTGATGAGGTCGCGCAGGAAGGGCGTCGGCAGGACGCGGTCGTTTTCGCTCACCAGATTGGTGCGGTCGCGGATCCATTCGACGAGGTAGAGGTTCTCGATCTGGACCAGGCCCCCGGACTCGGCGAGGGCGGACGCCTGCACCGCGGAGGGCAGGTTCTCGTTCCAGACGAGCTTCCCCTCGCGGCACTGGAGGTGTCCGTGGGCGCGCCAGGCGCGCACGCAGGCCGCCAGGGCCTTGCGGGCGGGCGCCTCGAGGGTGAGGAGCGCGCGGAAGGCGCGCTCGAAGGTCGGCGGCTCGGAAAAAAAACGGTCGAGGGATTTCACGCCCCAGAAGCGCAGGAGCATGCGCTTGAGCCCGGGCTCGACTTCGTAGGCGAGGCGATTGGCCATCTTATTTCGCCTGGAGGAGGGGCAGGGGCTCGCGAAGCACGGCGCGCAGGCGCCAGACGGCCGAGAGGTTCCCGGCGCCGTCCACCGCGTAATAGTAGACGACGGCGCTTGCGGGAAGTTTCATGACCTCGCGCAGGGGCTTGAAGCGGGCCACCCCGTCGAGGGAGGCGAAGACGGAGGGTTTCGGGTCGCGATGGTCTCGGGCGATGATCGCGAGTTCGAGGGGGGGCGCCTGGAACTCGACGAGGTCGGCGGCGGCCATCTGCCAATTGCTTTCGGGGGAGAGGATGCGCACCAAGGGGTCGGGCGCTTCGTTGTCGCGCACGAGGTCGAACTTGCGGCTGACTTCGTTGCCGACGCGGTCGCGGGCGAGGAACTCGATGGTCGCGGCCGAGGCGTCGGGCGTGAACGGGGCGAGGTAGGGTTTGCCGCGGCCGGTGGTGCTCCAGTAGATGCCGTCGAGGCCGCTGCCGCCGTCATGGGCGGCGAGGTGGATCTTGGCGCCGTCGGCGAAGACGAGGGCCGGGTTGCCGCTCTCGGATTTCGCGGCGTTGGTCTCGACGACGCCGGCCGGGGAGAGGAGGACGGCCAATTCGGGGGCCGTGTCGTCGGAGCGCACCCGGAGGTCCCGGGCGGTGGACTCGTTCTGGATCGTGAGGATCGATTCGCCGGGTTTCACGAGGAACCAGTAATCGCCGATATAGGCGCGGCCGTTCTGCCAGACCCAGCCATTGGACAGCCACGAATCGGGGCGGATCTGGGCGAGGGTTCCGCTCTTCGCCCACCAATTTCCCGATTCCCCCACCAGGGCCCGGCCGCGATTGACGTACATCGACTGGGAGAGCACCAGGTCATCGGTGAGCACGTGCCCGCCCTGGCGGAACTGGTTCTGGAAGACGAGGCCCTGGGCGGGAAGCCCCGCGAGGAGGACGAGAAACAAAACAAGACGCCGTGATGTCATCGCATTCCCTGTTCGGTGAAGATGCGGGTGAGGGGGCGGTCGTGGGGCTCCACGGGGAGCCGGGGGGTGCGCTGGAAGGAGAAGAAGCAGCCCAGGGTGGGGAGGCCGGGGTATTTTTCCAGCCACCGATCATAATAGCCGCCGCCATAGCCGAGGCGATAGCCCGCATCATCGAAGGCCACCCCGGGCACGAGGGCCACGTCGATGGGCCCGTCCCACGCGGCTCCATCCACCTCGGGAATGCCGTGGGGGCCGGCCGCCTTGGCATCGGAAAGTCTGGCCACCGGGGTCATCACCATTTTTCCGGGGCCGATGATTTTGGGGAGGAGGATCGTCTTGCCGCGGCGAAGCAGCCGCCGCAGCAGGGGGCGCAGGTCGACTTCGCCGCGCACGGGGTAATAGGCCGCGATGACCCTGGGTGTTTCGAGGAGTTCATGGAGTTGGGGTTGGGCGCACAAGAGCAGGGAAAGCCGCTTTTGGTCCCCCAAGGGTTGGCGGGATCTTCGAAGCAGCAATTGTTCGCGGAGTTCCGCTTTCGTCAAGGGTCCATTCTATCATCGGGGGGCCCGGCCTTTCCCCGGCGCAACCGGTTGTTCGAACATCCGGCACCGCTCTTGGCGCTTTCACGCGTTTCGGCCCCGTAAGGGACTTTGTTTTTTGACACGGGTTTTCCCGTTGCCTAGAATGGGGTTATGAACCATCATCCCCTTCGATCTTCCCGTGCGTCCGCCCTCGGCGCACTCCTTGCGGTCTCCTCACTTTTGGCTTCTGGGCCGACTCCCGCGACCCTCGAAAAACTGGGCCTCTCGCCGGGCGCGAACCCCTCGTTCACGCGGGTTTATGCCAACGATAGCGCTCCTGAAAACGAGAAGGGAATCCTGCAGGTGGAAACGGCGAACGTGGGGGGCGTGACCGTTTTTCGCGTCAGCTTCCGCGGCCCCTTCAAGGGAGAGAACGCCCTCGTGCAGATCTACCTCGATCTGGACAATAACCCGGCGACGGGCCGAACGGGGAATCCGACCTATAACGGAATCGATGCGCAACTCGCCTTCGATCGGGGGCGGCCGAACATCAATTTCCACCCCGGCGGTCGGGAGAAGGTGGCGGGCGAACTCAGGGTCGCGGCGGAGGATCGCCAATTGTATTTTGCGGCCCCGCTGCGATTGGCCTCCGAGGGCGGCGTGGCTTCCGTGCGCATGGCCCTTCTTTGCGAGCAGCAGGATCCCCGCAAGGCTTTCGATAGCGTCCCGCCGCGGGGGGTGAAGTTTCCCTACCAAGCGCCCCCGGAGCGCGCCGCGAAACCCGAGGCCCAGGCTTCGGCGGGGGCGGGCGCCCCGGTCAACGGGAGTTTCGAGACGGGCGACAACGCCGTGAGCGCGGGCTGGGGAACCTTCAGCCGCGACGGCAAGGTGAAACTCTCCTTCCGAAACGAGGCGAAGGAGGGGAAGCGGTCCCTCGAGATCGTCCACGAGGGCACGCGGGATTTCAATGTGGAGAATGCCCGCATCGATGTGAAGCCGGGCGGCGCCTTCCTACTCAAACTCTGGGCGAAGGTCGAGGAAGGCTCCTTGAGCCTCAACGCCTACACGCTGTGGAAGGGGAAAACGGTGCGATGGGATAGCGCCCTGCCGTTCCCGGATAATTACGCGCGGGAAGGGGATGGCGGATGGAAGGAAATGACGGTGATCGTCCTCATCCCCGAAGGCGTCGACCAAATTTGTCCGAGGGTGGTCGGCACGGGGAAGAACCGCGCCCTCATCGATGACCTGCGCATGCTTCCCGCCCCCGAGGCCCTGATCAAGGGCCCCCCGCGCCCCAAGGTGGAAGGTTGGGCGAAATCCCGGGTGGAAGAGCGGTGGGACCGCGGCCTCATCGCGCTGAAGAAGGACGAGGGAGTCTACCTCGCCTGGCGTCTCCTCAAAACGGATGCTCCCGATACGGCGTTCAACATCTGGCGGTCCGAGGGCAAGGCCGCCCCGGTCAAACTCAACCCGGCGCCCCACCGGAAGACCACCGATTGGGTGGATACCAAGCCCGTCACGCGCGAGGCGACCTATTGGGTCGTGCCCGTGGCCGGCGGGGTCGACGGGATCCCTTCCGAGAAGGTGGTCTCGGGGGATCGGCAGGGCGGGGCGAATTACCTGAGCATCCCCATGCCGGGCCCCATCCAGAAGGCGGGCGTCATCGATTTGGACGGCGATGGACGGCTGGATTTCGTGGTGAAGACCCCCGCCGCCAATTTCACGGATCCCTGCGTCGCGTGCAATTATTGGAAGAAGAGCGAAGACACCTACAAGATCGAAGCCCGGAGCAGCTCCGGGAAGCGCCTTTGGGTCCACGACATGGGCTGGTCCATCGAGATGGGCATCTGGTACTCCCCCTACGTCGTTTGGGACTTCAACGGCGATGGCGTGCCCGAGGTAGCGTGCAAGGGCGCCGACGGCGACCACCGCGACGCCACCGGCCTGGTGGGGACGGGCGACGAGTGGGTCTTCATCCTCGACGGCCGAAGCGGGAAGGAACTCACCCGGGCGCCCTGGCCCAGCCGCCAGGGCCTCGGCGAATACAATCTCTTCTCACGCAACCAGTGCGCCGTCGCCTACCTCGACGGCAAGACGCCCGCGCTCATCCTCGCCCGGGGAACCTACTCGATGATGAAGTGCGAGGCCTGGCAGCTTCGGGGGTCGAAACTGGAAAAACTCTGGGCCTGGTCGAGCCTCGACGAGGGCGCCAACGCCGCCCAGTACATCGGCCAGGGCGCCCACAACATGCATTGCGCCGACATCGACGGCGACGGGCGCGATGAGGTCGTCCTCGGCGCCTGCGTGCTCGATGATAACGGCCGGGGGCTCTGGTCCACGGGCCGCGGCCATCCCGACCACGCCTATCTGGGCGATATCGACCCCCTGCGGCCCGGCCTCGAGATCTATTACGGCCACGAGTTCAAGCAGGCCTCCAACGGCATGTGCCTGGTCGACGCGAAGACCGGCGCCCTCATCTGGGGCCTCAACGAACCCTCCACCCATATCCACAGCACCGGCTTCTGCGGCGACATCGATCCCAATTTCCCGGGGATGGAATGCTACGGCGGCGAGTCGCCGGCGAGCCATACCCCCGGCGCGCCCAATCCCTGGAACCGCTTCCTCTACGCCGCCTCGGGGGAACTCATCGGGAAGCACCTCTACGGCGACGCGCTCCAATATTTCGGGGCGTATTGGGATGCGGACCTCCAGCGCGAACTCGTCACCGGCGGGAAACTCGTGAAGTACCCGTCCACCGACGCCGTGGACCGCATCGAGGGCTCGGTGGTCATCGTCGCCGACATCCTGGGGGATTGGCGCGAGGAGATCCTCACCACCGTGGGGAATGAACTCCGCATCTACACCACCACGATCCCCGCCCGCGACCGCCGGGTGACCCTCCTGCAGGATCCCATCTACCGCAACGATGTGGCCCACACGACCATGGGCTATATCCAGGGGCCCACCACCTCCTATTGCCTCGACCAGAGCGCCGTGGCGCCGTTTCGGCTCTCCATCGCCTTCGACCAGGCGGCCCTCGACCCCGGCAAGACCGTGACCGGGACCGTGCGCCTCGCCAGCAGCGGGAAATCCGCGGAGACCGAGGTGGAACTCGCGACGCCCCCGGGCCTCACCGTCGAACCCACCCGGGTGAAACTCGCCGCCGCCGCCGGCAAACCGGGAAGCGCCGCCTTCCGCGTCAGCCGCATCGAGATCCCCGGCGCCCGCATCGACGAGCGCCCCGGGGAACTCAATCTTTCCGCGAAATCGGCCTCCCTCAAACTCTCTTGCCAATCGGGACTCCGGATCACCGATGATCCGGTGCCCGGGGGGATCGCCCTCGAGGCCGAGGCGACGACGGCCCAGGGCGGCGGCGAGGTGAAACGCCGCACCGACAAGGTGGGCCCCCGCGGCACCTGCATTTCCCATTGGGACAAGGCCGGCCACTGGCTCATGTGGAAGTTCAAGGTGGAGACGGAAGGCGATTATTCCCTCGCCCTGCGCTATTGCGGGGATCGGAACGCCGCGCGGCGCATCACCCTCGACGGGGGGGCCCCCCTCGACGTCACGTTCCCCTCCAGCGGCGGCCTCTCGGCCAACGCCAATGAATGGCGCCACGCCTTCGTGCTCCAGGGGAAGGATCCCCGCCCCTTCCGCCTCGCGAAGGGGGAGCACACCCTGCGCCTCGAGAACATCGACGACCAGCCGTTGAACCTGGATTACGCGTTGTGGCTCAAGCGGTGAGGGGGGCCGCCCCGGGGAACTTCGGAATTTCCCGAAGATAGTGGATGCCCCGGAGCGGCGGCGGGAGCCCGCGCGCGGCGTGCTATAATTTGCGAATTCTTTCCCCCCGCAGGAGTCCCCATGTCATGGCTCGGTCTTGAGAAAAAAGTGATCATCGTCACCGGCGGCGGCCTCGGCATCGGCCGCGCCATCTGCGAGGCCCTCGCGGCCGAGGGCGCCCGGGTGGTCATCGCCGATTTCAACGACGAGGCCGGGGCGAAGGCCGTGGCCGAACTCAAGGCCAAGCACGGGGGCGATGCCCTCTTCGTGAAGACCAATATCGCCGTGCCCGCCGACGTGAAGGCCATGGTCGCCAAGGTCGTCGAGACTTTCGGCACCGTCGATATCGTCGTCAATAACGCCGGCATCAATATCCCGCGCCTCCTGGTCGACCCCGCCGGGAAAGAGGAAATGAACGAGGAATCCTGGGACCGCGTCTTCGACATCAACGTCAAGGGCATGTTCCTCGTCTCCCAAGAGGCCGGGCGCGTGATGGTGAAGAACAAGAAAGGCGTCATCCTCAACATGTCGAGTGAATCGGGCCAGGAAGGCTCCGAGGGCCAGAGCGCCTACGCGGCGAGCAAGGCCGCCAACCACAATATGACCCGTTCCTGGGCGAAGGAACTCGGCAAGCACGGGGTGCGCGTCGTCGGCCTCGCCCCCGGGATCCTCGAGGCCACGGCGCTGCGCAGCGAGGCCTATGAGAAGGGCCTCGCCTATACCCGGGGCATCAGCGTCGAGCAACTCCGGGCCGGCTACGAGAAGGTCTCCATCCCCATCGGTCGGCCGGGCAAACTCAGCGAAGTCGCCGATACGGTGGCCTTCCTCATCTCCGAGCGCGCCTCCTACATCCACGGCACCACGGTGAACATCTCCGGCGGCAAGAGCCGGGGCTGAGGCCCGCAGAGCGAACCCCGGCCGAGGGCCGGGGGGGAACGATGGAATCCACCCTCCTCTGGATCGCGGCCCTCATGGCCCTCGGATCCCTCTCCACCGCGTGGGTGCTCTACCGGCGGCTCTCGGCTAAAGATCGGAAAAAATAGGTATCGGGCAGCGGTGCCCGAGGGTCGCGCCTTCCTCGCCCATTGGGGCTCCCGCCTTCGGCGGTCTAGAGGTCGAAGCGGTAACGGCACTTGCGCACATCGCCCTTCTTGTAATGCTCATTGTCGGGGGGAACGTCGACGATCTCCACGAAGGTTCCCCCGGCGAGTTCGCAGGTGCGCCGGGAGGCCAGGTTTTCGGGATTGCAGGTGATCCACAGGGGGTTGATCCCCCGGGCCTTTGCCAAAGGAAGGAGCAGCCGCACGCTGCGAGCGGCGACCCGCTTCCCCCGGTGGGCCTCGTGGACGCTATAGCCGATGTGACCGGCGTAGAACCGAAGGTGCTCGCTATCGCCGAGGCGCAGGCTGATGGAGCCCAGCGCGTGCCCCTCGCTGGATTCGATGCAAAATTGCCAGGCGAGCGCCCAATGCTTTTCGGGGATCGCCGGCCAGATCTTGATGAGGCGCAGGACCAGGCCGTCCCCGATGAGTTCGCCGCTGGGGGGAGACACGGGCCCCCGCTCGGGCCGAACTTGCGTCATTCCTGTCCGGCCACGGGCTTGCTCGGCGGGAGGAAAGATGCCGCCTCCATGCGGCGAAGCACCTCGTCGGGGGTGATCGCGTTGATATCGAAGCGGCGGCGATTTTCGCGCTTCGTTCGCGCGGCGTGGTCGCAGCCCGGATCTTCGTGGAAGATGGCGAGGGTCTTGGGCCCCATGGGCCGTGCGAGGGTCGGATTGGAGGGGCCGTAGAGGACGACCGAGGGAACCCCGACCGCCCCCGCCAGGTGCGCCAAACCGGAGATCGTACCGAGGAAAAAACGGGCGTCGCGCAGCACCGGCAATAGGCCGGGGAGCGTGCGCTCCCCCGCGAAGTTCACCCCCCCCGTTTCGCGGCGGATGGCCTCGATGGATTCCCGTTCTTCGGCGAGGCCGAGGTAGACCGGTTGGCAGCCGGTGCGGCGCTGCAATTCCCGGCAGAGCGCGATGAAATTCCGGGCGTCCCAGACCCGGTGGGCTTCCGAAGAGCAGGGGGATACGGCTAAATAGGAACCCGCAGGGAAGGGCCCTTCGCCCGAGACCGGCAGCGTGAAGGGCTTCGGCGCCACGGGGGTCGGCAGCGCGCCGAGGAGCGCCTCGAAATTCTCGGAGTTCGGCGCGAGTTTCGAGAGCGCCGCGGTGCGGGTCAGCAGGAACCGCCGCCCGTCGGTGGGATGGCCGACGCGTACCGGGATACCGAGGAGCGCGGCGGTGGCCGCGTGGGCGAAGCCCCCCGGGAGGATGAAGGCCAGGTCGAAACGTTCCCGGCGCAGCCGCCATAGGAGCGCGAGGCGTTCTTTCGCGCCGAGTCCCCGGCGCGCGCGGAGCCCCGCGCCCCGATCCATGGCGTGGAAATGGGTGAAGCGGCCGAGGCTGGCGTAGATGGCGTGGGCGTAGGAGGGGGCGAGGAGATGGAAGGTGGCCTGCGGGTAGGCCCCCGCGAGGGCGGCCACCGCCGGCAGGCTGTCGACGCTATCGCCCAAGAGGCGGTTCCCGAAAACGAGGATTTTCCTGAACTCCATCGGATGGGGGAGGATACCCCGCCGGGCGAAAAAGTTCAATGCGGCGGGCCGCGACGCGGACCCGCCCCGGCATGCCGCCCGGTGCGAAAGTGGTATAATGGTTCCTCGCCACGGGGCGGGGGAGGCGTGATATGACCCGGTTCGTCCAGGAAAAACCGATGGGGCCCGGCCTCTGGCAAAAATTCATCAATCTCATCATCAACGACCGGGCCTGGTTCCAGCGCATCATCGCCCGAAAGCGCAAAGACCTGCTCGCTTCCCGCAGCCGCGAGGAACTCAACGACAAGCTTTGGCAGATGCACAAATGGCTCATGCCGTTCTATCTCGTCAACCTTCCCGGCACGCGCAAAGATTGGAACGCGGTCAAACGCCTCGAGTTCATGAAGCTCTTCTCCCAAGGGAAGATCCTCGATGTGGGGTGCGAAGACGGCTTCTTCGTGCGCGAACTCCGGAAGGCCGGCCTCGACGCCCACGGGGTCGATAGCCTCGAGGCGGCCGTGAACCATTGCCGCAAGAAAGACCCGGGGGGCACCTATTTCTCGGGCTTCGCCGAGTCCATCAAGGTCCCGGGAGAGACCTACGACACCGCGATCCTCAGCCACGTGCTCGAGCATGTCTGGTCGCCGCCCGAGGTCCTCAAAGAGGCCGCCCGGGTGCTCAAGAAGGGCGGCCGCCTGCTGGTGGTGGTGCCCTTCGGCTACGGCAACGAGCCCAACCACCTGCGCATCTTCTCCCGGGAGACCCTGGCGGCCGCGGTGGCCCCCTGGTTCACCGTCGAAGAGCAATTCGATTTCATCGGAGACGGTTTCGGTCTCGTCGCCCGGCGCAAGACCGGCGCTTCCGCAAAATCCCGGAAACCCGCCAAGGCGGCCAAGAAGGGCGCGCCGAAGAAAACGCCCGCCAAAAAGAAGCGCTAGTCAGCCGAAGCGCCCCTCTGCCGGCTTCGCGGAGGCCGCGGCCGGCGCCTCGGGGAGCGTCACGACGAAGGTCGTGCCGACCCCTTCCATGCTCTCCACGCTCACGCTTCCGCCGTGGTTCTTCACGAGTTGGTGGCAGACGCTGAGCCCCAGTCCCGTGCCCTTGATGCCGTGGGGACCCTCCTCGCGGCCGCCCTGGGTCATGAAGAGGGGCGTGAAGAGTTTGCCGCGCACCGCCTCGCTCATGCCGACGCCGGTGTCGGAGATGCGCACCTCGAGGGTCTCGTCGAGGTCGCGCGTCGCGACGGTCAGGGTGCCCCCCCGTTTCGGGCGCATGGCGTGGCGCGCGTTGAGGATCAGGTTGAGCACGACCTGGGAGAGTTGGGTGCGGTCCATGCAGGCCGCCTTCGCGGCGTGGAAGAGGCGGGTCACCCCGACGCCCTCGAGCGCGAGGCTCTTCTCCTGGAGCGCGAGCACCTCTTCGAGGACCTCCTGGACCGGGTAGGGCGAGGTGAGTTGGGAGGAGGGGCGGGCGGACTGCATCATCCCGGTGACGATGGCGCCCCCGCGGGTGGCCTGGCGGTCGATCTCCTCGAGGCAGCGGCGCACGCGCTGGGGCAATAGTTCGGGCCCGGAGAGGAGCACCTGGGACTGGAGGCGGACGATGGAGAGGATATTATTGAACTCGTGGGCCACACCGGCGGCGAGTTCCCCGACGGCGGCCAGCCGCGTCGTGTGGAGGACCTCGCGCTCGAGGCGCTTGCGTTCGGCGATGTCCGAGAAGTGTACGGTGAGTTTCCCCTCCCCGCTGCGGGAGAGGTGCGCATCGAAATAGGCCGAGAAGCGCTTGTCGTGGTAGGGGATCTCGAAGGATTGGGGCTTGGACGCGCCCCGGGCGACCTGGTAATGGAACTCGAGGAACGCCGTGCCGACGAGGCCCGGGAAAGCCTCTTCAATGGGGAGGCCGAGGAGGGGGCCGTGGGGCACGCCCGTGAGGCGGTCGGCCGCGGGGTTGGCGCCCGTGAGGTGCAGCCGCCCGTCGGACCCGATCTCATAGAAATACATCCCCAGGGTGGAGGATTCCACGATCGAGCGGAACTTCTCCTCCGACTGGATGAGCCGCTCTTCCGAGCGCTTGCGTTCGGTGATGTCGCGCATCGTCACCAGGGTGTGCTCCCCGTCGCGCAGCGCCACCGTCGTCGCCGAGACTTCCATGTCGAACTCGGTCCCGTCCCGGCGGAGCCCCCGGGTTTCGTAGAGCGGCGGGACGCCCTGGCCCGCGGCGCGGCGGGCCGCGAACTCGGCGATGCGCTCCCGCGCGACCGGGGCGATGAGCTCCAGGATCGGCCGGTCGATGAGCGCCGCCTCATCCTCGTAGCCGAAGAGGGCGACATAGGCGGGATTGGCGAAGGTGTGGCGCTGCGCGCGGCTTAGGCCGATGGCGTCCCGGGAGTGGCGCAGGATCGCGCGAAGCTTGGTCTCGCTCTCGCGCAGGGCCTCCTCGGTGCGGTGGCGGCGCAGGATCTCGAGGGCCATGAACGCCATGAAGACCAGGGCGAGGGCCACGAACACGCCCGCCGTCAAGAACTCGGTGCGGTAGCGCGCCAGGAGGTTCTCCTCGCGGTTCATCACGAGGCTGTCCTTCGGGAGGGCGGATTCGGGGATCTCGAAGCGCGCCAAGGCCCGGGCGTCGAAGAGGTCGCGTTCGGGCACCTCGGTCGAATAGGGGATTTTCGACGGCGGGGTGCCGCGCAGGATCGCCAAGACCCGCTCGGCGCCGGCCTTCCCGTGCTCGTGGCCGCTGACCACGTGGCCGCCGACCACGCCGAAACCCATACGCGAATCGTTGACCACGAAGCAGGGCACGGGGGAGCGGCGCGCGATGAGCGAGGTGCCCTCGGCCATGGAGAAATTGCGCCCCGTGCGGTCCTTGAATTGCTGGAGGAGGAGCACGAAGGCGCCCTCATCCAGGCGGGAGAGCCGCTCCAGGGCCTCCTCCATCGAGTAGTCCGCCAGGGAAAGGTGCTCGAACGTAAGCCGGTTCGTGAAGGCGGCCAGGTCGCGGGAGACCGCATGGCGGTGGGCCCGGCCCGTGGTGGTGCCGTCGGTGACGATGACGACGCTGCGGGCCTTCGGCCGCAAGGACAGGGCGAGTTCCAAGGTTTTCTTGTATTCGGTGTTTTCCCCGGTGCCCGTGAGGTCGTTGCGCCCCCGGAGCAGCTCCGGGGAGAAATCGTTGATCCCGGTGAAGACGAGGGGAACGCCGGGGAAGAGTTCGTCGCGGGCGCGGATGAGGAAATCGAGGGCGTCGTTGTCGCAGGCAAGCACCGCGTCGAACGAGAGCCCCCGGGTGGCCTCCCGAAGGTGCGCGCGGATGCTATCCAAGTAGGCCTCGGTCGGGATGACGCGCTTGGCATCCATATGGAAGCAAGTGGTTTCCACGTTCAGGCCCGAACGCCGGAAGGCCTCCTCGATGCCGGCTTGGAGATTATCCGTCCAGAGGTTGCCATGGTGGTAGGAGTGGAGGATGAAGACCCGCCGGGATTTATCCGCCAGGGGAAAGGTTTGGGCCTGGGGCGCGGGCGAGACGGCCTCTCCCGGGGCGCGGAGGCGGAAAATCAAAAAATGGATCCCGATCACCATGACGATGATCAGGAGGAGCAGTGCGGGGATCCACGCCCGGGAACGGTTCACCGGGCGCTCCCGAAATATCCGTTCGTCCCTTTTTCCTCACTCATGAACGAGAGATTACATTCATGGACCGATTCGTTCAAATTTCGGGCAGAAAGAGAATGCGCCGGATTGTCATCCTAGATTGACATCCATTCGGTCGCCTATTGCGTCCTCCTGGCGCGGCGACCGAATAATGACTTCCAATCCTCCTGCCGGAGGGCTTATTGCCGCCTCATGCGGTACCATCCGGTTTGATGTCGTCCAGACATCCTGTCGGATGCGTTTGGTCGTCCGTCTTCGTCCGTCTTCAAACCTCATTAAACCACATTAGCCCTTGTCCCACGGGGGCGGACGGAGACGGTCGGCCCATTTTATCCCTCTTTGGCCCAGATTGTCGTTTGGCGTGTCCAATATTTGTCCAACGGGCGGGCACGAGTTTTTCTCGACTGTTACGTGTAGCCCGTCTTTGGCGAGAGAAGAAGGTTTTACTGATTCCATTGCGAGGCAAAAATCCTTGATGCTCAATTCACTGTCCTTTTGCTCCGCCAGCATCTCTTGGCCATTGAGCGAGAGGCTGAACGTTCTCCGGCGCATGATGGACCCAAATCTTCCGCCCACCATGGCTCCGACCGATTTTTGCATGATTGATTTCCCGAACCTCGCTCCACGAGTGGCGATTCCCTCTGGACACCCTCCAGGACGCGCCAAGCGCCCTCCAGGCGCATTCTCGCAGGTGAAATGTCCCAAACCAAGTCCGGCGAGAATGTCGTATAGCAAATTCGATTTTTGCGTGTCTCCGTGGCTCCACGGATTCTATGAGCCGCGTCCCCCGATTTTAACCTTCCTGCCCCAGTCAAATGCCCGCCCCTCCAAAACGGGCGATGGCTCGAAGCCCTGCCCTAAAAGCCTTCTGTTTCCGATGAGGACTCCCCAGGCGCTCTCCAGGCCGTTTCCGAAGGTGGGCAACCCTTCATGGGATAACGTGCGCTCCGAGCGGGATGGGGGTTCGCCGACCTTCCAACCTTGTTTTCGCACCGGATCTCGGGGCGGCCTCTTGGGTCTCCATCTGTGGAATCCAAGTCGGTAGGTGCCTCCCACACACCTCGCCGCAAGGCGGTAGAAAGGGGCCGGATGACCCGCCCCCGTTTCGCGCCCGCCTGAGGCGGTCCCCTGCTTGAAACCCCCTTCTCGGGTCGCTCCCACCCCGCCGATCTCGATCCCGCCTCGATGTCCGACTCGAACGGTGGACGGGGAAACAGCCCGGAACGTCACCGAAGCGACAGTCCGTCCTTGCCTGACTTCGCCCCTGCCTGCCCAAATCGCGTATGAGGAGCGCCCAGGCGCTTTCTGCCAAGCCAACGAGGAGAGCCTCAGTGAACCGGGTCACGAAGCCTCCCTCAACAAAGCCAGAACGCGCCTTTGAGTGCGCGGAAGAGATCCAGGGGAAGGAACCGCTATCTGGCGCAAATTAGAAACCTCCAAAAGACATGAGGGACAGAAACAGTAAACAAAGTTTGCGACAAAGGAAATGGTGAGCACAACGTATAGTGCCCCTAATTGTTTTGGACACTCCATTGCATAGGAGAATTCCAAATGAGCAAGGAGCAGGTGTCCATGAGCAAGTCCAAGCGGCATGAATCAGGGGATGGCCATCGATGGACCGTCGCCCGAAAAAAAGAGGTCGTAATGCGACTTCTGCGTGGCGAACCTATTGACGAGGTGTCCCGCGATGCAGGCATTGAGGTAATGCGCCTCGAGCAGTGGCGGGACCGCGCATTGACTGGTATCGACACCGGCCTAAAAGAGCGCGATAACGACCCACTTGAAGGCGAGAACATGCGTCTCAAAGCCAAACTTGGCGAGATCATGATGGAGAACGAACTCCTGAGGAAAAAACCTTCTGGAAATTTTATTCCGGGGAAGTGGGCGCGATGAGTGAGTCGTGGTCCATTTCCCAGAAACGACCCTATGGACTAAAGAGGTTGTGTCGCGTATGGTGCCTACCTCGCTCAACCGAGTACGCCAAGCGAAAGATTGCGGCCCGAGGCATGTCACCGCAGCGACGTGGCCCACGCCCAGTGCTGCGCGAAATTGAAATCTTGGCCCTGGTGCGGGAATACCTCGCGACCACCCCATGGACTGGCGAAGGCCATCGCAAGGTATATGCCTGGATCCGCCATGTCAAAGGCCTAAAACTCGGAAAAGACAGGGTTTGGCGCGTTATGCGCGACAATCGCCTCCTCTCTCCGCGCCGGCAACCCCAAGGCGAAGCCAATTTGCACGATGGGAAAATTACCACTGCAATGCCCGACCTCATTTGGGGCACGGATGGTTTCAAGGTGCGGACACTTAAAGATGGATGGGTTTGGGGATTTCTCGCTATCGATCATTGCCACGGTGAAATCATGGGCCTTTATGCTTCGAAACGTGGAGATGCATTTGCCGCGCTCCAGCCAATCGCAATGGGTTTGTCCCGGGTGCGCGGTGGCGTAGAGCACGGCATCGGAAAAGGGATTTCTGTCCGAGAGGATCACGGCGCCCAGTACATGAGCGCCACTTATCGCAAGCAGGCGGAGGCCTGGGGCATGAACCTGACCTATGCATTCGTCGGCGAACCCGAGACCAATGGGGTGGCTGAACGCATGGTGCGCACGCTCAAAGAGCAGATTATCTACGGCCGCGTCATTGAGAATCTCAATGATTTGCGCCAGCGACTCGAAATATTCATGCGTACATACAACAGCATGTGGAGGCTTGAAAAAAACCGTTACCTAACCCCGAACGAAGCGCGTCAGCAACACGCAAAGAATAAAGCTGCTTAACCCAAACTTGTGTCCAAACAATCAAGTACGGTACAATGGTGAGCACAACGTCGAGGGTTGACGACTATCAGTTTGTAATCGCAATGCTCCAGAAGAAAAACGGCGGAAAGGGAATTCTTTCAGCCCGACACCAAGATGCAAAAGACCCCGCCGTGTGAGTGAACCGATCGAGATTCTGCCCCTGGTGGCACGAGAGAGATTATTGAGAGCAGGCTGTTTCATGGCTTCCGTATTTCCGAGTGCTTGGCTCTCAAATCATCGGCGAATGGGCTGTGAGCCTCTTGGCACTTGCCAAAGGGATCCTATTGTTCGGGTTGCTTCGTTTCGTTATATTGGAGAATATGTTTGCATTGGTTATTGATCTCGCATCAGCCAGTGACTATTTTTATAGAAATTCTTCTCTCTCCTAAAAAGATTTGAATATAAATTTGAAGGGGGAATGCTATCGCCAATTAGTAGCAATTTCTTTTTCGAACTAAGTAACAATCGGGCTTGTTCCTCGCCGTCAAACCCACTCAAAGTCGTCGCCCCAAAAGGAAAAAAGAGCGTATTGGGGTAAATCTCGGATAATTGTTTGCGATAGGTATACCAGGCCCAGCTATTCCCCAAGTATAGGCCTTGCTCAGTACAGCCAGACCCCGCCAAAAAGACTGTAATCAAATTTTTATTGTCATAACTTTGACGAGCAATTTCCGATTTTACCTGACCCTCAACATGCTCTTTTCTTCTGTCATTGGCCTCTGAAAGTGAAAAAGCCAGAAAAAGAATGGTTAGGCAGACTAGACACCCCATTACAACTGGTACAATTTGCTTCCTGAATTGGGCGAACGAGACAGTGACTTTGCTTGCGAGTAGTGCGAGACTCACTCCTGCAATTACCATTCCGGGGATTAAGTAATGAGGGGCTGGGTGCTTGCCAACGACCAACAATGATGTGGCCATAGCAGCAAAAGAGCCCCCCAGTAGTTGTCGGTGAACCTTGGCAAGGATAAGTTTAGAAAACACAAGTGAAATCAGGAGAAGGATAAGTGTCAAAGAAAATACCCAATTCACTGCAAGAAGATTGAGCATGTTGGCTACATAGATTTTTATGTCTACCCATCCACGCTCTCCTCCTCCATACCGCCCTTTATGCGTGAGGAGTTTGCCAAAAAAGACAAGAAAATTACGCCATGGGGCGGTTACAACAGTAGCCAGGAAAAAGGCGGCCACAAAAACAGAAACACCGATTACCTTTTGCGTGATAGTCCTGAGTGTAAAAATTCCGAGTAGAATTAGCGGAAAAGCAGTGATTTTAACGCCACAAGCGAATCCAGAAAAAACCAATGAAAATACAACTGCCAAAAGGATGGATGTCTCCCGCTTCCCAGCCTTAACTTCCACGGAAACTGGATTTTCACGAAATGCATAAACCCAAAAAATGCAACTCGCGAGTGAAAAGAAGAATAGCAGGGGTTCAGCGGCAAATCTTCCAAATGAGTGCATGATGACCGCCGGGCTTAGTGCGCAAAAAACCTGCCCAGATATCGCAAACAATGGCGTGACTCCAATTTTAAAAAAGGACAATCCAAGGATGAAAAGAATTATTGCGTTCAATGCAGCACCAACAACAACTAGAATCCGCATATAGTTTTCTGGATTCTTCAAAACCGAAATAACAAAAGACTCATTTCTTTGGAAAAAGATTTGGTGCGATAAATGCAAAACAGTCGCGCCAAAAACTTGGGAAGGAGTGCCGGGGTGATCAGTGTGCCACACGGGCTTAAAGTGATCCGCGAGCAATAACGAGTTGAAGAAGTAGATATAGTCGGGATCACTATTTTCCCCCACCCAGGAAGGCCCCCTTGCCTCCATCCACCAAAAGGTGAAGGCCAAGGTAATGATTGGAACAATCACGAGAATAAGGAACCGAAATCGGTATCTTAATATATCCATGCAAGGCCTCATTTTGATTAAATTTTAAAGTCACTAATTTTACTTCGACTCTGTAAAAGTATCAAGAGCAATAAAAGGAGTTTCGTTTCTGCTGAACACCATAAGCGTATCCCATTCTGTCACCAATTCAACTGCGATCATATTTTCTTTCGCGTTGCATGCCATCTGCAGGGACATTATGACTGGGGTTTTCTTTGAGACATGCAGGAAATAGATTGTATTTCGTTTGCTTATGGGGACATCTATAAACTCGGGGTCCGCTATGGCGGACCCCGAGTTTATACCGCAAAAGTCATCGGGCGGAGCCCTCCGAAACCCTCTGTCAGGGGGGGGCGAGAGGTGCCCTTATGTTTAACTTCTCTGGATAGTGCCCCTAATTGTTACTTCTCAGCCTCGGGGATATCCGCTACGCCGATCTTTCCCCAGATGCCTGGTAAGTCCAAGAAGATTAATCCGAGAATTGACGGGGGGATCTCTGGTGGCCTATATTTAGAACAAAAACGAAAGTCACCTTGTTGTTCTCGCTCGAGGAGGGCGGTGGCGCCAAATTGGACGGCGGTTTGTTGGCGAAGTAGCTTACCTAACTTGCAATCAGTTCTGTCATTTCAGCGTAAAAACAATCGATCAAGGAGTCAAGAAGCTTTAAGTCGCTGCAATAAGAGCCGAACCCCTGAGATAAATTTCTCATTTGGTCAAACACCCAATGCAAACGTTCGGGATCACCCGACAAAAGACTTTCTCGAAAAGCAGCAAGAAACATCATATCTCGCTGCCAATACTCGACCATACCGTTTGCCTGGACATTTGACTTTTCCGAAGTAATTAAGAGTTCGACCTTTTCTAAAACTGATAGTGGCTCTTTCATTTTAATCATAATCCCCAGGAAACTAAAGTTGACCAGCCGCTAGGCACACCAGGTATGTAAACTTGATTGCCGCCCCCAAGATACCAATCCTGTCCTCGAGCTGAACCCTCGAATCCGATTATACTTTGCCCGCGGGGTACAGTAAGTGTTTCTAAGTGTGTTCCCTTATTCCATTTTGGTTTTACTGCTAGATCCATACGCCACTGAAGCTCGCCCATAGGCTCCGTACGAGTCCACCAAAGATTGCGGGAACCTACATCTCGGATCCCATACAGAATCTCGCCTTCACCAATAGTTACTTGCGACGGACGTCCTAAGAAATTTACAATTTCCCTCCCTGGTAGGGTTGCTCCAGAATTAGCCACCCTACTCGTAGCAGAAACTTCTCCTGGTAGAGCCTCCAATGAAACACCCAGTTCCCCTATTGTTACACCTAAAGTATTGAAATTTGCCGGTTGCCTGGAGTATCTCAACATCCCATACGCCAAAGGAAGTACGCCCAGTCCAGTTTCAATCGCCACAGCTGTAACTGCGATCCCAAGGCCTACGGATAAGGTAAATTCTGGATCATTAGTTAGGCCATTTAAGGCTGTGCCACTAGCCCAATCGACAAAACCCAAGCCAAGAACACCAGTCGTATTGCCCTGAAAGAGAGAAGTGTCTGTTTGAAAACCGTAAGTCATCTGACTTTGCGTTAAAACATTTACAACGCCGGATGAAATGGACGAAGCCGAAAAGATCGGTAGACTACCCGATGCCGAACCACCACTCGTTGAGAAATTACCTGACTCTCCAAAGCCGAAATTATTTACAAACCCTGAGTTGAAGGCAAAGCCCCCTAGGTCAATTGTGGGGACAGAAATGCTAAACGAAGGAAATTCAAAGGTAGGAAAATCGAAACTTGGAATCGAGAATGAGAACGAAAAATCGAAATTCATCAATGAATACAACCAACTAAAGTCATAGTGACCCGAAGGGTCGGAATATATTATTGGGTTATTGAGCGCATATGCGTATCGCGTATAGGATTGTGTATTCAACTGATCGGGAATTTCTGAATCGCCGGAGATAAATCTGCCCATCTCGGGGGAATAGTACCTCGCTCCAAAATACATGAGCCCGGTATCCGCATCGAGTTCTTGGCCGGTAAATGAGTACGAACCCACCCCCTCAAGATGGAACAATGTCGTGAGAAGCCAAGCCCCGTTATTCTCAAGAGTCCTCGCCTCCAAGTATGGAGAGCCGAACGGCTTGTAATCAAGTTGCTGATAAATCGCACCTTCAGATACGGGAGACCCATAGCCGCCAGTTACAAGCACCGTACTTCCCACATGGTCGGTGTGCATGAAGAAGGCTTGCTCACCGTTTATATCGCTATTCACCGCGCAAATACGGTTAACACCATCGAAAATGAAATACGAAGTTTTCCCAGAGTTATCGGCCTGGGCCACCCCCGCGATATATCGTATCGTTTTGGCGCCAGATACTTTCTCCGTGCGCTCTCCGGTGTGATCATAGGCGAAGGAGTTCGTGAGGACTTCGTTGCCGTTCGTAACGATGACTCTCTTTAACCGATTTTCACTGTCCCAAGACATCGTCTTGGACGTAAGAACAAGGTTGGCATCCGTCCCCGAAACTATCCGCTGGGACAACATGTTCCCATTGACATCGTAATTAATGGCGAAGTTTGCCGACTCATCCACATATGAGCCGCTTTCAAACTTTCCAACAAAGGAACTCACGGCATGAGGGTGCGCAGGGTCGTAGGTATAATTTCGATTCCCCTTGGTGGGTGCGCCCCCTTCATCTACATCTTTGTGGATTATGTTTCCGAGAGAGTCATACCGATACTGGTGTGAGTAATTATTCGTGCCGCTTTGGTCCATCACCGCCGATGAGAGGCGATTTAGGGCGTCATACCCATAGCGATGTTCTATGTTCTGGGCGTAGTCATGCTTTACAAGGAGATTTCCGCCGGTATCGAAAGAATAGGTGAGATCTCGATGGGTGAAGGCACCCCGCGCAATTCTGGCCGTTGCCAGCATTCCCGTGTCGCCGGTGTAGGCGTAGGTTGTCGAGACTCCGTTGCCATAGGTCATATTCCGGCGGCGTCCGAAGTTATCGTAGTCAATGCCGTTCATGTAAAGGAGGCCGAAAACGCCTTGGGCCGCGCTTGTATCAGAGACAGCCCCGATTTGAGTCAGAAGGCCATTGTCAGGGTCGTAGACATAGCGAACTATCAACGAGGCCGCAGTGCCCAGGGTGTGAGGGTAAATCAGATGCCGAATGCGCCCCAGGGCATCGTGCTCATATCCCGTCTCATAAGTGCCGCCGGAAGTGATCTTAACCGCATTCGTCGCGTCTCCGATTTCATTGTAGATGTAGGACTCGATGCCCGATTCATCCTGAACTTGTAGGAGGCGCCCCCACCGCGAAGTGCCGAGATCGTCCTGGCGATTAGTGCCATACTCATATTGAGCCAGAATATTCGTTGTGGAATAGGATGGGCCCGATGTGACGGCTTTGTTCGTGAGGCGATCTCGCTCATCATACCCAAAGAGAATTCGGTTCCCTTTGGCATCCTGCAGTTCCGTCATGCGCCCGTAAATGTCGAAGGAATAACTCCAAACCCCCATATCGGGGTCGGTCATATTTGTCTTTCGAGAGAGTTCGTCATAGAAGAGGCGGATATTGTTCCCGTAAGTATCATGAGTGTTTGTGAGGTTTCCCTTAAAATCAAAGGAATAATCAATGCTTGCGTATATCGATCCTGCGGCCCAATCTTCCACCCGTACAGTGTTCCCGTTTTTGTCCTTCAAAGAACGCTTCAAATTTCCGCGCGGATCAGTCACCCGGGATTCAAAGAGACCAGTGAACGACCTCTTGGTTACAATGCCTCCCCGAGCTTGGTTCGTAACGCGACCGAAGTCATCATAGACCACCCAAGTCGAAAAAGCGGTGTCACCAATGTCTTGTGGGTCTACATACTCGTCCCAAGCAACCGAAGCGTCAGCAGCCAAAACAGGGTCGAAAGTGTTCGTGGGGCGCCCAGCGTTATCATAATACTTCTTGCCAGAAAGGACGTAATGCGCAAGATCCTTCCTCACCTTCGTCTGGAGTTCCCTCCCCATCCCATCGACGAAAGCGATTGTCTCGAGGACAGATTTTTCTCCAGGTGCCAGGTGGGCGCCGGAAAAGAACTTCTTGTATTTGAGCTTCGCCCAAAAAGTAGCCCCATTCTCCCCGTATTCGTATGCCCTTGCCGGGAGGTCAATCAGAGGATCTTTTGGGCCGAAGAAGGAGGCGAGACGTTGATACTCATCGAACTGATAATAGTTGGTCTCGCCTCGGGTGTTCACACCATTCGTCGTCATGCCCCAAATATCGTCAACGGCCCATATCGAGAAATCCCCAAGAGTATTGGTTTGCGAAAGATTGAAGCGCCTATCGGCAGTAAAAGAATATTTACTGACAACGCCCCTTGCATCGGTGACTGTGTTGGTTACTGACGAACTCGGTATGTAAGTGAACGTGTTCGTGAAGATGCTCTCACTCAAACCACTTCCACCGTTCCAGACTCTTTTTGTGGACAGTCGCGCTGTAGAGTCATAATCAAACGCTTCGCGACGAAGGATGTCGCCCGTTCCAGAATTTCCCCAGAATCTACTTTCAATAAAGGAAATCTGGGGGATGTAATTGGGACTCACAATCGCTTGATACGCATATCTCTCCACAACTGCATCTGCGTTAGTAACTACGTCTCCCGGGATCATGAGTTTTTCAGCAAGCAAGAATAATCCGGAAGCCCCGCTACCCTCATCGTTTAATGCGGGGTCCAAACCGAAATATCGATACTGTGTGGCATTCGTGAGGCTTTCCCCGTTATCGGGGGCATTGGTAATGTCCCTGGTTTCGGACAGGAGAGCCAGGGAACTAAGGCCGTTATGCACTAGGGCAACGTCCCAAGTATTTTCTTTCACTGAATTGGTAGTCAATGCGCCGTTAAACCAGACCAATTTGTACTGACGGATAGGGCGCCCGATTGTTTCTTTTTGGTTCTGGGCGAAGATACTAACACTTCGGTTCCCAAGCACATCCTCGGCTGTTACCTCGCTGAAACCATAATAATGCCGATTGGCAAAATCGTATTTGAAATTCGCGTACGAGAGATGAGTTTCGGATTTGAAGAAATCTGGTGAAGTTGCGGCAAGGTGATTTGAAATGCCAACTGTCGCAAGAATAGTTTGAGGAACTCCCAGTCCTGTGCTCAGACGATCATAGACATAATACTGGGTACTTTTATTGTAAGTAGCTGATGCTAGGAGGGGACCCCAACTGGGTGCACGAAGACGGGCGGAATACGAACCAGGCCCCTGACCCACGTTGCCGTCGTTGTTAAAAACAATATCCTGGCGCCCATCCGCGTTTATGTCCATTCGGCTAACACGCCACAACTGGTCGGCATTTATGCTTTGAACGCCCCAATAGACGCACGAAAGAACGCCGTTTGAGTAGGTATTAAGGTATATCTCGGCATCGCCATCATTAAAACCAGAAACGCCGGTCTTGTCGATCTTGATGTCTGGGCGTCCATCTTCGTTCACGTCGACAAACTGAACACGGTCGGGGTCGAGAGTAGGCACACTAAGCGTGACTGGGTTAGTGTCAAAGCAAATGCCTTGGTTTCGATAGACTAGATATTGGCCATCGATAATTCCTTGTTGCTTCACGAGCAGATCAGGAAGTCCATCGCCATCCATATCCACAAATGACTTTCTCCAGGAATCCGCAACGGGACCCTGAAACCTCATTGAACTACCAAGAAAATTGACACCCGTGTTAATGTAGATGTCGTAGGATCCTTCTGTTACGCCACTAAGGCCGGTGTTATCGACGACGAGATCTGGCTTGCCATCCCCGTTCATGTCCATGAAACTAACCCGGGAGCCTGGAATGCCGCTGGGGCCAGTAAAAGTGAAAGGGGTTGGATCAAAGCCACCAAGGGTATTTGTGAAGACAGACCAAGTGGGCACAGATGCGGTATATCCATCCAGATCGGCAATTACATCGGGGCGTCCGTCGCCATTCGCATCGAGGAGTTTTACACGGTCTGAGTTTATGTCGCTCGTAAATTCACTCGTCCAGGTGAAGCCATTTCCGTCGTTCGTAAATATGCTCCAGGAAGTTCCACTGACACTGATCCCATTAAATCCAGTCAAGTCGGCGAGCACATCGACTCGTTTATCTCCATTGAGATCCAGGAACTGTAGGCGTTCAAACGGCACATCCAGTCGCTGCCCACTTTTTTTTAGAGTTAGGAAAATAGGCGTTGACGAAAAGGAAGCGCCATTATTTGTAAAAACCGCCCACTGGCCGCTCGCAAAATTGGAGTGTCCTTCCAGATTGATAAGAAGATCAACGATGCCATCCCCATTTACGTCTCTGAAGGTTTTCCGAAACTCATCATAAGTGGCTGACCCTGGGGCACTAAAATTCGCTTCCGGTGCAAAAGAGAAAGAGAAGGGGTGATAGGAGAATACATAATCATAAAGGGTCGTACTTGTTTTTGAACTGACGACGGAGGCGTTCGTTAACTGAGAGTTCCCGCCCTCATCGGTCCCATAGGAGAACACATAATCCCGAATGACTAGCGAAGTGGCTTGGTCGTAGATAGAGAATTTTGAAAGCCTTTGCGAGATTTGACCCACGATCCCACTTCCGCAAGTTGATACAATATCTCCCCGTGCCTCATAGGTAAAGTCAATGCGAAAGCGATTGGCGGCATAGGTGATCGCCTGGATTTCCGTGCTGCCGCCGAGATCAACATAGGTGTATGCAATAACCTCGTCAAATCGGGAGTGTTGGGCCAGGAACCACTGTGATGTTCCCGTCGTCCCATCCACACTCCGCCCGGCCCGCCGAGAGTTTCCATCACCGCCAAAGATCTGGGAAACGCCATCCTTGATCACTCTCCACGAGTCGGAAGAAGGAGTGTATTGGAATAGAAGAAACGAGGATTCCTGCTTTTGGCGGTAGATGAGATCGCCAGTAGCGAGGTTATTACTGATGAAGGCGATTTCTTGGCCGTTATAGAGGACTTTATCTTTGGTAACATCCGCGCTGAAAGTCGGTAGCCCAAAATCAGAAGAACGACTGATGGCGCTCTTTGAAATTCCCCAACCCCAGCCTATCACCCCGTTTTCTCGCATTGAGGAATAACTAACGGAGACCTGAGGGGCGATGCCTTCCCTTCCAGGTGGGAGGACAATGGGAATCTCTTGATTGAGGTTCCCGTAAATGTTGGGATTTGGCAACCCAAGTCCCGGCCTGCCAGAAAGTGGATCGGGGATCTTGAACTCGGGAAGTTTAGTGTTGACATTGAACCGAGTCTGGCTGTCTTTTGGAGCAGAGAGGAAGCCCGCTGTGAACTCGCTAAAGTGACTCACGTAAGCCGTGATGCTCCCCGACATAGGATCAATACTTTGGGTTTTTAAAACCGACCAGGGCTGTCCAGGACTCGCCCTTACAAACATCCTCAAATCTTTTGTCGTGTAACCCTGGGGCATCTGGCTTGTGTTGTATTTGAGCGTCATTAGCACAGGGTTTTGAAAAACGGTTCCGTTGGGTCCAAGGAGGAAGATCTCGGAAGCGCCGATGACGGAACTTTCGTTAAGAGGAGCCGTGCTTTTGGAAATCGAAAGAACCTCTGCGGAACCCGAAGGAAGGCTATCGGGTAGGATCGTGACAGTGGCGTTCCCATACTGAATTACATTAGTCTCGCCACCGCGAACAGTCACCTCGACCGTCCCGAATTTGACCAAGAGGGATCTTTCCTCGCCCTGGCGCCCGAACGAATCAACGGCCCTGATGGAGTAGGTGTACTCGTCTCCCGGTCTCGCGCCATCCCCGGCCACCGGATCGTTTAATAAAGTCGGCTGCCCAAAGTAAACCGTCATTTGGCCGTTGCCGTTGAGACCTACTCGACTCGCGGGGAACGGCGGCACCCTTCTAATGAGATATTTCGATATTGTCGCCTCAGTATTGGACTGCCAGCGAAAGGTTATGCTCATGGCATCTTGGGTGCTTGTAAGCCCTGAAACGACAGGGGGGGGTTGGTCCAAGACCGTGATGTTGAGCTGCTTGTCAGTTTCGTTTGAAACCTTGTCTACAGCACGGATGCAAATTGTATTGTCCCCAGTTTGAAGCGAGACCTTGACACTAAAACGGCCGAGGGAATCCGGGGCGACGCGACTATTTCCAACTTCCACGAAGCCAAGGTTGGCGTCAAGAGCCCTGCCCGAGATGGTGTATTGGTTCGATGGGATCGTGACGGAGACTGGATTGTCGAGCGTAAGGGCTGGCGGGGTTGTGTCTCGTATGAACTGAACAGGGGTTGTCCGGTATATGAAACCGCTTAAATCGGCAACGCTTGCACTTACTTGATAGATTCCATCAGAAACGCCTTGGAGCACAGGGAGGACCTGATAGGGAAAGGCACGACTACAACCTTGCCATGCGATGTCACCGGCTTTGGAAACCTCGTAGTTCACGACCGAAACACGATCCCGGTCCACTAAATTTCGGAGGGTGATGCCAACACTCACCAGATCCGAGATGAGGGCATTGTTCGTGGGTTCGAGAAAACTGAACTGGATGGACCCTGAAAAGAAAGGGATTTGCTCTCCCATCGCATTTCCGGCCCGGTCCTTGGCGCTGACAGAAAAGAGGTTTCGACCTACTTGAATCTGGTTCACTGCCTCGACGTGACCAACAAAAACTTCATGTGGAAAATTTCGGAACACATGGGAGTAGATCGTCTTTTCATTGATCTTTAGCGTTGCTACAGCAACTCCACTCAAACTGTCTTTGAAACGGGCCCCGAATGGGTAAATCTTTCCATGCTGCCGCTGACGCATGTGTTCAGACGTTAATTCACGATCCCGCCCTCCGTCGTCATGATCATCATCAAAATCCTCGAAATACCAAAACACGTTTGGCGCGAAATTCTCATGTAGCTGCTGCGGAAAATTAGTGGAGATCGTCTGGTTTGAGAATGGGCGGGCAGAAACCAAAACAGGCGCCACGTTGTCGATAATGAGATTTTCTACATCCTCATCGGAGTTCTTCTTCCCGCGACTGGAAATTTCCCCGCGAAGACGGACGAGATATTTCCCAGGGCCAATAAATGCGCCATGATCATCGCGTCCGTCAAAAAAAAATGAACTGACCTCATTGGACCTAATTCCCTTGAAAAGTGAGCGAACAACTCCGCCAGACTTGCCTTCAATGGAGATAGTCTGATACGTTCCCGCTGGATTCACTTTTGTGACGATGTCAAATCCATCGACAACTCCAGTGAGGATTTTTGGCCAAGCCCCATTGAGTTTTACCTGGATTCGTTCGCCAACCCTTGTGGACCTAACTAGGAAACCAGCGTCCGGTGGTTCATATGCAAAACAAACAAACGAATAGAAATAGATAATTACAAGCCAGACCCTAAGCAACCCCGAACCCATGGACCGTGTGAACCGGTAAAGTGGGAATAAGATTTTGTCTTGATATTTCAAGTGAGACGAGTCCTTTCAAAGCCTTTTTAAGTGTAACCTAATGCAATATTTGATATCGACAAAGGCAAAACCTGACTTCCATCTAGCCAATGGTAGTTTTTCACGGGGAAGCAGTCTTTATCGCTGAGGGGGAAGCGCCCTCCGGTGTTCTTCGGCAAAACCAAACGAAAGTCAGTCATGGATTCGGATTTTTACTGATATTAATTGACGTAGATTTGCCCCGTCACGCGCTCCTAAATTCACATCACCATATTCGATCGCTACTTCATATTGAGTCGATGGATTAACAACACCCGAGTTTGTGTTTATATATGGCCCTTGTCCGAAGGTCAAGGTATGCATTTCAAGCGTTCTTTTTACCTGGTCGTAAAGCGCAGGATTTGCTTTTTGATAAATAATGAAATTATAGCCAGGACCCCCGAGGCCAGGGGCATACAGGAGAAAACCCTCCCCGTATTGGAGATATCCCCCAGTATTGTGGGCCGTCATAAATCCAGTCTGTGAGTTTGAATATGCCATTACGGCGAGCAAGGCAAGAAGAAGGAAGACTTTTTTCATCTGGGTTTCTCCATAACTTAAGTTCTAAAAATCAAGGTCATTACTAACTCGAGGCAGGAAACAAAGGCTTCAATTTCCATTGTACTCGTTCTAGCCTGTAAAATTTCTTACCGAAACACCGGAAACACGATGCTCGGAAAATTCTTTATAGGCCACAGACTGAGTGTAACCTATTTTTTTTATAAATACAATGGGTCGGTTTACCTTTGACCTCGAATCGCGTGCGCATTTGTCAACTAAAATTGCTAATTTATTTCAGGCAGATAATCTAGCATGATTCAGATTATGATACTGATGAGAGCCGGTCAATGATGTATATTCGTTATTCTCCCAGATACTTCCTCATTCCACTATTTCTGCTGACTTTTTCTTTGGCAGCCCGCCCTGACAAAGAAGAGGTTTCGATCATCGAGTTCTACAATAGTGACATATTGTCCGTCATCAACTATATCGCCGATGTGACCGGCTATACGATCGTCGTGGATCCCTCCGTGCGCGGCAAGGTGTCCCTTTCTGCCAAAGACAAGATCACCGTCAAGGAATCTGTGAGTCTCATCGAGTCGATCCTTCTTTCGTTGGGCTACACCCTGGAAAAAACTGGAACTATTCTAAAAGTTGTCCCCCTAAAAGACACCTCCGCCCTTCGGGACATTTATACCAACGCAAACCTGATCCCCGCCGGTGACAATCGCCTCGTTACCTATATCCGCCCCATCGCCTCGGCCTCCGGCGACTCCCTCATGCGCACCCTTAGGCCCTTTCAATCCAAGTTCGGGAACGTGATTTTCGAGCCTACGAGCAAAAAACTCATCCTCACCGACATCGCCGACAACGTTAGGAACATCTCCAAACTCATCGACCAACTGGACCTCACCAGTCCTGTCGCCGTGGCGGAAAAGGTCGAGACCATCTCCGAGGTCGTGACCCTGAAAAACATGGACCTGGACCAGTCCGTAAAACTTCTCCAGGCCTCCTTTCTTGAAGCAGAGGTCGAAGATGCCAGATACCCGGCCGCCCGTCGAATTAGTCCCGCCCTCGTCAAGGCACCCACTGAAAAGCCAAAAATCCAAATCATTGCTCTCGAACGGAAGGACCAACTCCTTCTCGTCGGGGAGAAGAAACTGGTCTTCCAAGTAAAGAAGACTCTCGAAGAACTGGACTCCCGACTTGCCAGACCCGAACTCTCCCTCGGATATGAAATCATCAGGCTTCGGTATCTCCAATACGAAGGGCTCCTCGATTTCCTCGGCCGCCTTCTTCCACCCGGATCCATTCTGGGTCAGGCGAGACCTTCCCAAGTTGTGCGCAAAGATGTCGCGACCGCCGCCAGGTTAAAGGGCCAGGTTGAGTTCATCACCCTTCAGAGTAAGGGCCTTTTTGCCCTGGTTGGAGATGAGGACGACCGGCGCAAAGTGAGGACGATGATCGACGACCTTGAAACCGTCATCGAAAAGAACCAGGCCGCCCCGGTCACCCCCCTCACGGCGCCCGAAGTGCGAATCATCACCCTCCAATACGCCAAAAGCAAAGACATCATGGCGCTACTAAGCCAGATGCGATCTTCTCGCCCTTCCTTCGGCGCGCCGACTACCAGTTCTACCGCCTCATCTTTGGGGCAGGGGGCATCGGACCTCATCGACCCTGCGGTTCAACTCATCGACCACTCCATTGCCAACTCCATCATTGCCACCGGGCCCGAAGCCAAACTCCGCGTCGTTGAAAGCCTCATCCGACGCCTTGATATTCGGATCACCCAGGTATTGATTGAGATCAAGATCATGGAAGTCGCCTACAATCGAAACGTGAATCTAGGTGTAGATTTCGACAACATCTCACTACGAAACATCCTGCCCATGCTTGGCCCATCACTGCCCGAAGTGTATAACCCGACCATCAGGAGCATCACCCACGGCATCTCCGGCTCCGCTCTTTCGGCTGCCGCCCCGGGAGTTGCCCTCACCTTCAATAATAGTGCGGGGAACCCGTTCGCCATCATTCAGGCGCTCGGGCAGGTAGGGAACGTGAATCTGGTTTCGACCCCAAATCTGCTTACCATGGACAACAAGAAGGCCTCCATCAACATCGTAGACCGGCGGGCCATCGTAAAACAAACGGTTCAAATCGCCGACTCGGCCACCGCCGGGCGGGACAAGGTAATTACGACCCCCGAATACAAGGATGCGGGTCTCAACCTGACCGTAACCCCTCGAATCAACGACGCCTCAAACGTCTCTCTAGACATTGACCTTACGATTGATGATTTCAAAGAGAGCACGACGCCGGGCTTTCCAGACATATCCTCCCGCAAGGTTCTTACCGAAATAAGCGTTCGAGATCGCACAACCGCCATTCTCGGCGGCATCATGAAGAACCAGAAGGCAAATAACGCCACGGGGCTTCCCGGAGCAGTGGACGTTCCGGTTGTTCGCAACATTTTCGGCAAAACGAGTTATTCCACCGTCAAGACCGAACTCCTTATTTTCCTCACGCCCTACATCATCTACGATGACGAGACCCTTCGGATTTTGAGTGAAAAGAAACTGATGGAAACGGCCCTTAACGCCATACCAAAACCCAAGCCCACTAAAAAGAAGCCCACCCCCAGAACTGCTTCCACAAACGCAAAGCCGTTTTTTAGTTTCCTTTTTCCAAAAAAAGCAGTAGCCACCAACCTTGCCCACTCTGCCCAATCCCCTTCTGGCACCCCCGGAAGTAGCCCGACAAACGCCGCCCCTTCGTCCATTTTCCAAAATGGGGGCGAGGGGGAACCCACCTCAACCCCCACGCCTCAAAGTAGCCCACAGCCCCAGGCCACACCCGCAGAATCCTCCCCGAAACGAAATGATGGGGCCCCAGGAATGCCTCCCCCGTGAATTTCATTTCAACCCATTGCACTGGCGCGGTAGGTGCGTTTTATTTTTAGGCATGCCCAAACTGCCCAAAGCGCCGACTGCCCGCCTCGAAAAGATCCGCAAGGAGTTCGAGAGGTTACTCGCTCAGGAGAATCACCGCCTCAGTTCGCTGAAGCGGTATCGGAAATCTGATCATTGGGACAGCCTCATGAACAGGGACATCGCGATTTTCTGGGCAGTGCGAAACTCAAATTACCAAAGGAGGAAGAAGTCGCCACCGAGGGTATGGGGAAATGCACTTCCGATCCTTCGGCAGGCCATCCTTTCAAAAGAACTTTTCCATGATCTTAAACTCCAGAGAGGCGCGGAGGGTTCGTGGAACTTCACGATCATCCACGAATACAACAAGATCAAGTCCTTCTACGTCCGCCGTGGCATGAAGATACAGAAGAGGTCTTACTGAATCAGCGGGGAGCCGCCCAGTGGACAGAGGGAATAGGGATGAAAAAACGATACAAGATCGCGGGCATGGGGGATTTGCGAAGTCTCCTGGAGGAACAAGGCTACCGATGCGCCATGACCGGAGAGCGTCTCACTCCGATGAATACGGCATTCGATCACATCAAGCCCCTCAGTAAAGGCGGCACATCGAAAAAGACAAACCTCCAAGCCGTTACTCGTCAGGTCGCCGCCGCCAAGTCGGACATTTCAGTGAAGGAGTTTGTCAAACTATGCTTCGACGTGCTTTCAATCCGTGGGCCTGAATATAGGTTTCGGGCGAAGCAGATTGCGGTGCGAAAGCGGAAATCTAGAAAAACCCGAAAGAAGGCGAGAGCCAATCGGAATTGATTTCCGAGACCTAGGCGACCTTCCCACCTCCGCGACTCCTTGATCCAATTTTAAAACCCAGCCCGCAAGTCCAAGACGACCCAACGAAGAAGGACCAGCCCCGGTGGCAAGCTCCGACTCAGAACTCTCCCTGGAAACTGATAATCGGTAGGACGACCAAGAGCACAAATGCTAAGACGATCAAACCCACCCCGACGATGAGGGCGGGCTCCATCAAACTCACGACCGTCTTCACCCGCGCCTCGTATTTTTCAAGATTGGATGCCAGGATCTCTTTAAGCATTTCCTGAATTCGCGAAGCCCGCTCCCCGACGCGAAGGAGTTCCTTTTCCTTCGGTGAGAATAGGTCGGAATCGCAGAGCATGTCTGACAACCCTTTTCCGCTCCCTTTGTTCTCGTCCATTTTTTGAAGTAGTTCTTCAATCAGAGGCACCCCGGTGTAGGAAATCTTTAAGGGCTCCACAATCTGTTTCAGCGGAATTTTCTTTTTAAGGAGCACGAGGAGCGGAGGCAGGAAGGACGCCTGGAGACGCATGCGAAGAATTTCACCCAGGAGGGGCAGTCGGAGCGCAGTTTTGAAGATCGACTCCTTGCGGCTTCTATAGAATATATACCCGATGTACGTCAGCGCTCCGGAAGCGAGGGCCACGACCCACCAAAACTCGCGAACCGCGCCAAGGGAACCCATGAGGAACTTGGTGAGGGGCGGAAGTTTCTCAGCCATCTCCGACATGCTCTCCGCAAGTTTCGGGAGCACACCGAAGACGACGTAGCCAAGAACCGCCGTTGCAAAAAGAAGCAGGAAACTCGGATAGGCCACGAGGGCGACCATTCGCCGCTGGAGTGCCAGGTCCCCCTTCACATGCTCCAGCAGGACTTCGAGCATGGGCCTAAACTCGCCGGTCTCTTCCCCAGACCGTAGGAGGGAAAGTTCGGTAGGCGATAGAATCTGGAGCCCCTCCACCGCCTGGGAGAACCGCTTTCCCTCCCTTAAATGGGCCTGGATGCGCCCATAGATACCCTGGGAACCCTCCTCGCACTTTTCAAGGATGGCCACGGCTTCCTGAAGGGGAATGCCCGACCTGAGGAGGACCGTGATCTCCGAGAGAAACACGTCCTTGGGCACCTTCTTGCCAGATACAAAAGGGAGCCCTGATATTTCGGGAAGGAAGGATGATTTGCGAAGCGAGATAATCGAAAGTCCCCGTTCTTTCAGAAGCCGCTCAAACGTTTTGCCGTCCGGGTGGTCCTCGGAAATCCTTTCGATCTTGCCTTGGGCGGTGAGCACCTTGGCAGAGAATTTCACCGTACCCCCAGGTGAGGTTCGATTTCCTCGCTCGTCGTCTCGCCGCGTTTGACCATCGCCATCGCCTCATCTTCCAGGAACTGGAAACCGGTTTTCCGAAGGTGTTCCTTGATGCGCTGCTCCGGCTGGTCGCCGGTGATGAACTCCTGGAGTTTCTTGTCCATCTCCAGGTATTCCATGATGGCCGTGCGGTCAATGAACCCGCTCCCGCCACAGTGGGTGCAGCCCCCGTCTTTCGGCGTGGATTCCTTGAAAGCCGCCTTTTTGCCCCCTCGCGCCCTACCCGCCTTTTCCGTCTTCGGCGTACCCTTGCAATGGGGGCAGAGGCGACGCACCAAGCGCTGGGCGATGATTGCCCTGAGTGACGAGGAGACCAGGTAGGGCTCGATGCCCAAGTCGAGCAACCGTGTGATGGCCGACACGCTATCGCCCGTGTGGAGCGTGGAGAGCACTAGGTGTCCCGTAAGAGAGGCCTGGATGGCCATCCTCGCCGTCTCCTCGTCCCGAATCTCGCCCACCATAATCACGTCGGGGTCGTGACGGAGGGCGTGGCGGAGGATGTTGGCAAACGTAATTCCCTGCGCGGGGTTGACCTCCACCTGGTTCACGCCCTCCATCTGGTATTCCACGGGGTCTTCAATCGTTAGGATTTTGATTTCCCGGTTGTGGATTTTTTTTAGCATGGCGTATAGCGTCGTGCTCTTACCGGATCCCGTGGGGCCCGTGGCCAGGATTAGGCCGCTAAGGCGCGACATGAGGGAGTTTATACGACCAACGACCTTGGACGACAGCCCCAGTTTGTCCAAGTCCAGGTATTCCACGTTCTTTCGCAGAATCCGGATAACCACCGATTCCCCAACCTTCGTCGGGATGGTGGATACCCGAAGGTCTAGCGAGGCGCCGCCGACTTCCACCTGGGCCTTGCCGTCCTGGGGAAGCATTTTTTGCGTGATGTCCAGTCGCGCCAGGTATTTAACTCGGGAAGACACGGCCTCGAAATAGTCGGGCGGGTTTTTCAAGGTCTTGATAAGTTTGCCGTTAATTCGAAACCGCGTGACCATCTCGGACTCGTAGGGCTCTATGTGGACATCAGAGGCCCCGCGCTTGATGGCCTCTTCCAAGAGCGAATTGACGAGTTTAACAATCGGGGCATCGCTATACTTAACTTCAAGGCGCTCTCTGGAACTGCCCACGGCCGCGCCACCCATACTGGCCGAAATGAGGTCCGACTGGCTCCTGCCCTTAAAAAGGAAGTCTCGAAAATGCCGCTCCACTCTCTCCGCCGACACCTCTTTTTGGTAGACGGGTTTTTCCAGAAGGTGTGCCAGGTAATCGAGGGCATCTAAGGGAAGTTTTTCCCGACTCGTCACCTCCGCATACTCGCTTGAGTCCAGGGAAAAGAAGAATCCCCACTGAAGGAACAGGGCTTCTGGAATGGCTGGCGCCTCCAGAGTAGACCCCACCGAAGGAACCTTTTCAGGGCGCCGGGATGACATGCTTTTGTATCCTTGGGTTTTCCAACGCCGTTTCACCCAATCCAGCATCTTCGGCTCGGAGGCAGACGACACGAAGTTTCTCGATCCGAAGAACAACGAACTCATTGAGGCGCGACCCTTCGGAGAGGTAGAATGTCTTGCCACTGCTGTCGTTTACGATTGCCTTAGTCCGCCCCCCGACGCTCACCGTGCCGCCCAACTTCATGGAAGAAAGAGTGACCCACTCGGTGGGAAGTGCCTCTACGGCCTTAGATCTGGCCACTGGAATGACTGCATACCGGGCGCTGAAAAAATCCTTGCCCAGGGTTGCCCTCTCCATTTTCCCTGCCTCACCCTTTTGGACTTGAGCAGGAGCAGTAATGGCGGCGGACACCTCACTGGCCAAATAGATACCCAAGCCCGTCGTAGCGACAATGCCAAGGGCAATCACGCCAAGCAGAATTCCCCATGCTCTCTTTTCAGTCACCGACAGGGTGCCCAAGTAATAGGTGAGGCCAGGGATGGCTTTCATGGGGTGAGGTATTCCAGATCCATTTCAATACGAGTGGAGGCGCCGCTAGTCACGTTATACGAAATCAATCGGACAGCCTTTTCACTTCGCTCCAGGGCCGCCGCCAGCCGCAGTCCATCCATTGGGCGACCCTCCAACTCAAACCGTGCTCTCTTCTTTCCGCCCTCGGCTTTCTTGGAAGCAAAACTCTCCCGCGTCACTCGAATTTCCAATCCAGCCAAATGACCCTTGAAGAAACGACCCAGTTCGGCCTCATCCCGAAAAACAGCCGGCAAACTTCGGTGGCTCCCTAGGGAGACTGCCAAAAGCCCTTCAAGTTGCTCCTTCTGATTCTTGCGACTTTGCACCTGCTCGTAAAAATCCCCGAGTGCTTCCCGAAGACCGAAGACCAGAAGGAGCCCTGCAGCCAGAAAAACAAGGAGGACTTTCATACCCATACTGCTCAGGGAAATACGGCGGAAACTTGATACTCGCCACCGCCGCCTTTTTCCAGGTCTCCCCAGCGCCCACCAGGGATCTTCTTGCGAACCGCATCTCGAAAGGAAAAAAGCGGCTCCTGGTCACGGGAAAGGAAGGTCGTTTCAATGGCCCCGCCATCTACCTTTACCGATTTAAGGCGGACTCCCGCTGGAAGAGAGTCCTCGACGGTTTTGAAAACACCTTCCCGCTTGGCCAGTGCGTGACTCCGTTCCTTCTCAAACGAAAGGCGGGAAAGGGCACTTCCCTCCATGCCCAAATCCTTTTTGAGCCCCTTCAAAACTACCTCGCCCGAGACTACCGATTCCCGGAGTCGCGATGCCTGCCAGACAGTAAAGCCCCAACAGAGGACAACGGCGAAAAAGATCACCAGACCTGCGACAAAGGGCAACTGGGAAAGTTTCGGTGTGCCGTTGGAAAGTATCCTAAAAACCCTCGCCGATCCAGTGCGGAATCTCGGGGAAAGATCACCCTCGTCCAGCGTGATGGTCTCGGGATTAAAGGGAAGATCGAAACCTCGAATATAGTCCACGACTTCCTTTCTGCGCTCTGCCAAGTGCGCCACATTCGTGTGGCTCGCATATAGAAATCCTCGGCGGCTTCCTGCAAATATCATGCAGGCCGAACCGATCGGAGGACACGTGGCAATAAAATCGCCTGGGATTTTCTGCCTTGCCTGGGCTGCCAAGAACAGGGCATCCACTTCGAGGTCTGTCCTTACTGCTTCGGAACCCCTTGCCCTCTCTCTCGGCGCCGCGATGACCAGCGTGAGCACCTGATCTTGATTCTTGCGCAGGATCCGATGGGAGAACTGATACCTGTCGGCTTCCAATAGAGGAAAGAGGCCCTCGATGTCAAAACGAATGGCCGAATCCAAGTCCCCGGCCAGTTTGCGCGGGTAGGCCTTGATCTTGAAAAGGGTTCGGGAGAGTGGGACTGGTGATTGAGGCATTGATTGCAGGTCCCGGGGCAAAATTATACAATTCGAGCATGAAACTCCTCCGGCCCAACCACACCAGCACTTCCTTGCGCCTTTCGGGGGTCACCCTCGCTGAGGTTCTCATCGTGATCGTAATCCTTACGACCTTGGCCCTCCTCATCGTCCCACGCCTCGCCGGAAAGACTGAAAAAGCACGTCGGGCAGCCGCTGTGCTTGACGTGGAGAGGGGCATCCCTGCCGCGCTCGACGAATACGAAGCCGATTGCGGGAGATACCCTACAACCGAGCAGGGCCTGGAGGCCCTCGTTGCCAAGCCGACCAATTCTCCCGTACCTCAAAACTGGCAGGGGCCTTATCTCAAAAAGAAGACCTACCTTGACCCCTGGGGCCGAAAATACAACTTCAGGAGCCCCTCCACCAGGGCGGGTGCCATGTATGACCTTTTCTCCTTCGGACCCGACGGAAAAGAGGGCGGGGAGGGGGCGGATAAGGATATTGGGAATTGGGAGTAATTTCTTGCCCAAACCCCCTGCCTTCGCCCTGCCGGAGGTGCTTCTTGCCCTACTCATTCTCACCCTCCTGATTCCCTCCATTTCATTACTCGCCCAACACACGGACCTCTCCAGGATCCGAAGTGACTTCGATACCGAGGCG
>JAFLEE010000023.1 GCA_017302015.1 Spirochaetota bacterium
CTCTCCTTCGCCCACGAGTTCAAGACTCTCACCACGGCCGACGCCCTGGAGCGGGAAAAGGGCGCGTGGTACTTCGGCAACGCCGCGGGGCCCGGCCGGCGCTGGGGCAACGGCCTGAACGTGAAGAACGAAGTGCGCGCGCTTAATCAACCCTATACCGGGAAGGCCCAGGTGGGCACCCATTGCTTCCTCCCCGGTTGCAACGGGGTGCGCGCCGGGAAGACCCAAGAAGTGCAAATCCACAACGGCCAACTCGCCGTGACCCTCGAGGTCGGCGGCCATTCGGGGCCCTTCGACATCGAAGTCGTCACCGAGAAGGGCAGCGTCTCCCATCTCTTCGGGCGCTCCGGCCATGTGGAGCGCCAGACCATCGCCCTCACGCGCAATATGAAGAAGCGCTTCATCGCCACCCTGGCCCCCTATGAAAAAACGGCCCAGGTGCGCGGCCGCGACCTCTTCATCGGCCAGGACGGCGAGGATCCCGCGGCGCCCTTCCAATTGGAGTCGCCCGTGGCGGGGCCCAAGGGAGAACTCGCGCTCTCGATCCTGCGCGAAGGGAAGGGACTTCGGGCCGTCCTGTGGAAGCCGCGGGGGGATGGGCGCTTCGAGCGGGAGGAACTCGCGACGGCGGGCGGCGCGATTCGCGCCAGGATCCCCGCTCCCTACGGCCTCCTCGGGGTCGCCGGATTTTTCCAGGGCCAGTACCGTGAAGGCTGGGCCCTCTGCTTTCCCGAATCCCGCCTCGAGGCCACGGTGTCGTGCGCCGATTCCGGGGCGCCGAATCGGCCTATCGCCGTTTCCGTAAAACTCGCCGACCGGGCCCTCGGCCGCGGCGTCGCCGGTTGGGGCATCCTGGAGGTGTTCGATAACCGGGTGCTTTCCAAAAGCCCGAAGGAGGGACTCGCCTCCGCCCTGGGCGATTCGCTGCGCGGCGCCAGCGCCACGCTCTCCGCCTGGCGCGATCTGACGGGGCTCGACGAAGAGCGCGATGAACTCCGCCGTGAGGACAAGCCCGCCTCGATGAAATTAGCGCCGAGCGCCGTAAGCCGCGCCATGGGCGGTGCGGCCGCCCTCGATTTCGCGGCGCCATCGCCCAAGCGGTTCATGCTCCAGGCCACCAAGGCGGGCGCCCCGCAACGCGCCCTCGTGGCCGCGGAGCCGGCCGCCGAGGAAGGCGCCCAGGAGGCGATCCGCGAGGGCGAGCGGAAGGTCCTCTGGTGCGGCCTCGTGAAGACCGCCCCCGACGGCACGGCGCAAGTCTCCGTCCCCCTGCCTCCCCAGACCGGCCGCTGCACCGTGCGCTTCGCCGCCGTGGATCGCTACGATTACGCGGAGGACCAGAAGGGGGTAGACGTAACGCGCCGCGATTTCCTCGAACTCTCCCTGCCCGCCTTCCTCACTTCGGGGTCTCGCCTCTCGGGCCGGGCCCTGGTCTCCTGCGCCACCCCGGGGGCGGTGCTCACCGCCGCCGGCGACGGTCTGGAACGCCCCTGGACCCGCCCGGTGGCCCTCGGCGCCCAAGAGATCGAGATCGAACTCAGCGGCGACCGCCCTGGCCGCATCCTCTTCACCCTCTCCGATGGGAGCGGGAAGGTCCTCGACAAGCGGGAATGGGAAATCCGAAATCCGGCGTCCTTCCCCATGACGGGTTCGGATCTGCGGCTCTCCACGGGCGCGCCGATCGCGGTCGACCGGGCCTCGGCCATCGCCGTCTACGCCAACCCCGCCGCCGCCATGGACCAGGTGGCGATGACCCTCCAGACCACGCTCCTTTCCTGGTTCGGCCATAGCGAGGCCCTCGCGGCCTCGGCGGCCGCCCGCGCCATCGTGCTGCGCGCCATGGACGAGAAACTCATCGGCAGCGGCGGCCTGCGCGATTCCCTTCGCCTCGATCTGGCGAAGTCGGTGAAGGACTTGGAGGAGGCGTTCTTCGATCCCGCCTCGGGCCTCCTGCGGCCCTACCCCGGCCTCCCGGTCAGCCGGCCGTTCACCGCGCTCTCCTTGCCCCACCTAAACCGCCTGGCGCGCCACCTGGCCGCCCTCCCCAAATCGGAGTTCGGCGACACGGCCGTCCGGGCGGATCGGATGATCCGATCGTGCACGGCGGCCCTGGGGGATGGCGCGGCGGAGTTCCCCGCGCTCGACGGGGAATCCATCCCCGTTGAGATGAACGGCAAGGTCGTCTGGCGCGCCCCCACCGATCCCGCCGTGGCGAAATGGTTCGTCCAGAAGGCCCTCCCGGCATTGGACCTGGACGGGGCCCGGGACGCCCGTGGCATGCAGGTGGATTGGATCCGACTCCAGGATACCTGGCGCTTCCTGCGCAGTTTCGAGCGCGTGGGGGCCGAGGCCTACCTCATCCCCAATGCCCGGGCCCTCTACCTCGCCCGGGATGGGCGCTTCGCGCCGCTCTTCAACCGCATCGCCCGGGGCCTCCTCCTCACCGGGGAACCCGGGCTCCTCCAGGGGCCGGCCCTCCTCGGCGGGGTCTACGCCTCTAGCGGCGCCCTCCTCCCCTTCCTGGAACTCCTCCTCGACCTCTCCCGCGACCACCAGATCGCCCCCACGGCGGAGATTCTCATCTCCCGCGGCAAGCGCAAAGAGCGCGCCGCGCTCAAGGACCGCTGCCTCCTCCTCGGCGGCGAGGGCGTCACCGCCATCGAGGCCCCCGCCTATGCGGTGGTGCGCATCGATGAACGCCGCGAGGTCGATCTGGAAGCCCGGGTGACGGAGAAGCCCTTCTTCCGGGTGCATCAAGATGCGGGCTCCCTCGCCGTGGGGCAGAAGGCCGCCATGAGCGTGGAACTCGATGCCTCCTGCGACCCCAATGAATACGTCGCCACCGTCGCCCTGCCGGCCACCCTGTCGCTCATCCAAAGCGACGACCTGCTTTCGGACTACAAGGGAGAACTCCTCTACGGCCAGCGGCGCGCCGGTGGGCAGAAGACGCAGCTCCTCACCGTCCCGTTCCGGGGCTCGCGCCTTTTGTCGCTCACGGTCGAGGCGACGGCCCGAGGCGAGAGCGAAGGCCTCGTCTTCGTGCGCCACGTCACGGATTTCGCCCGCGCCGCCGCGATGCGCACGCCGATGGCGAGGGTGCGCTAGGCCCCCGGCCGGTGCTCGCCGCTATAGTCGTATCGGATGCGGCGCTTGAGTTCGTGCATCATCTGGCGCTGTTCCTCATGGGACAGCGCCAGGACGCGCTCGAGCGCCTTCTCCACGCTCTCCTCGGTCTTGCGCTCCACCGCGCTTAAGTCGACCACCGACAGGAGCGCCATGACGTTCTGGTGGAGGCGCTTCTTCTCCGCCTCGGAATACGCGATGACCCGCTCGAAGGCCTCGATGATGCGCCGGGCGTCGACCATCTCGTTGCGCACGTACTCGGCCACGGCCTCGTAGGCGGAGATGACCTTGTCGCGCTCGACCTGCTCGCGCCGCGCGAGTTCGGAGATGCGCTCCTGCATGTTGATGATGGCCTTGGCTTCGATCTTCTCGGTGCGCCCCATCTCGGTGACGTTCTCGTAGAGCTGCACCGTCGCCTCGAGTTCGGCGATCTTTTGCGTGAGGCGCGCGGCCTCGGCGGCATCCTTCGACATGGGGGACTCCTTGGGTTTCACGCGATCGCTCCGCAATAGGGGCCCTCGGGAAAGACGGCCAGGCGCCCGCCCGCCGGCAGGAGGCGGCCCACGAGGTCGCCCAGGGCCCCGGACATCCGGGCGGCCTCCACCGCGTGCCCCGTCACCGGCAGGCCGGCGAGGACTTGCGCCGAAAGGCCGGGGGTGAGGAAATGGAGGTTGGCGAGGCCCACCCGCTCGAGACTGCGCCCGAGCATCTGGAATTGCCACTGGTCCTTGGTGAAGACGCCCGCACGGGCGATGTCGGAGAGGAAATCTCGCCACCGGTGCCCGTACTGGCCCAGGGTCCGGGTGAACTCGGACCCGCCGATGCCCTCGGCCACCCCGGCGAAGGCGATGAGGGTTCCCCCGGGCTTCACCGCGGGCAGACAACTCACCATCCCCTTCACGCATTGGTAGAAGGTGGCGTCGAGGGGATAGCCGCCGCAGGAGGTGACCACCACGTCCGCGCACTGGGCGACCTTCTTCAGGGTGCAGCCCGCGGCGAAGGCGCAGGCGGCCTCGTGGGCCTCTTCGAGCCCCCCCGAGAACGCGGCGACGACCCGTCGGTGGTCGTTCAAGACCACGTTGACGCTGAAATCCACCCCGGCGATCTTGGCGACCGACAGGGCTTCATCGTGGAGCGGATTCCCCGCGAGAACGCCGTTGGTCGCCCTCGGATTGGCGAGAAAGGGATGTCCGTGGAAATTGCGCACCGTCTCGAGGGAGGCGAGCCCCGGGCAGACCGCCTTGCGCCCCCCGGAGAAGCCGGCCATGAAATGGGGCTCCACCAGGCCGGTGACGAGTTTGAAACCCGCGCGCAGATACCGGGCGTTTAGGCGCACCCGGGCGCCCGAGACGCTGGGCGTGGGGAGGGACTCGAGTTCGCCCTCCTCTTCCGCCCGGTGGTCGACGATGCGGAGGGTTCGGGCGAGTTCGGCCCCGAACATCTCCGCGTGCTCGGCGGGGGTGGAGGGCCGATGCATGCCCGTGGCGACCAAAAGGGTGATCTCGCTCCGGTCGACCCCGCCCGCCTCCAATTCTCCGACGAGGGCGGGAAGGAAGGCGTAGTAGGGGATGGGACGGGTGATATCGCTGACGACGATGACCACTTCACCGGCGCGGCGGGCCTTCACCGCCTCGCGCAGAGGAGAGGCCCCCAAGGGATTGGCCAGGGACGCCGCCACCAGGGCCTGGGCCTCTGCTTTGGGCTCAGGAAATCGGGAGGCGAAGACGTCCGCCTCATCATAGCCCGAGAGGGTGACGAGATCCCGGCCGCAGCGAAAGACATGTTCCATGCGCTCTCATTTTAACCAGAATCGGGGAGGAGCGGAATCCCCCTTTTCACTTGAAAAAGTCGGATTTTACCGCACAAATTAAGGCGTCCCCGCCCCACCCGGCCCCCCGCGGCGGCTTATTAAAGCGAGATGTAGACCCTTTTTCGGTGCAGCCATGCGCCCCACGCATAGAGGATCCCCAGGTAGATCGCCCCCTGCACGACCGCGAGCCAAATGGGGCCCGCGGTATGCCACCAGGGCGCCGCGGGAACCAGGAAGGCCCCGAGCAGGAATAATTGGGAGATGTAGAGGACGAGGGGATTGGTCCCCCATACTCCGAGGAAAGCCAGGGCGCGCTCGCGCCGCCTGGCCACCGCATCCATCCCGGCGAAGACGAGGGCCGCGCTGGCGGTGACGATGAAGACGAAACTCACGCTCATGCGGTGCTTGCTCACGGGGAAGGGCCCGCAAAGGGCAAGACCGGCGGCGAGCATGGCGAGGGCCAAGAGGAGGTAGGCTCTCCGATTTTTCCCGTGGAATAGGTCGGAGTATACGGTGGCGAAAAGGAGCACGGAGGTCCAGGAAAGGCTCCCCTGGATCCCCGCGTGGGAGGACCGGACCACCGTCTCCAACCAGAACGCATCGAGAAGGGCCTGATAGCCGAAGACCAGGGCCAGGGCGACGCCGAGTCTCGCTAGCGTCGGCAAGTAGAGGGTCGGATAAGTCAGGAGGATGGAAACGCCGATGGCCTGGAGCACGCCCCAGGGAGCGAGGCCGGCCCCGAAGCCGTAGCTATGTTCGCCCACGGTGAAGAGGGCGCCGATGCCCACCAGGGCCATCGCCCGAGTCGCCACATGCTGGGTGGTCTTGCCCAACCCGTCCCGATTCCGGCGGCGCAGGACGGAGGCCCCGAACCCGATCCCCACCGCGAACAAAAATGCCGGTGCGATGAAATCGATGATCGTGAGGCCCAGATCGGGGGCGTGCTTGAGGAACGGGGGCACGGCCCGGATGTGCTCCATGTAATTGGCCAGGAGCATGAGGAGGATGGCCAGGCCGCGGAACTGGTCGAGGGCGACGAGCCGCTCCTTAGGGGTCGAATCGGTTGGGGTCACCTGAAACTCCTTATGTTATAGCCGCCTCGCTGCGTGAAGTTATCTTTTTTTTCCACTGGCTTCCTTTTCCACGTGGGGAAGTCAGAAGCTGTGGCCGAGATCGAAATAGATGCCGATGGGGAAACCGGGATCCGCCGCGGCGGCTTCGGGGGCGTAGGCGAAATCCATGCGGATAAGCACGCTCTCGCCCCAGCGCAGCCGCCAGCCCAGGCCGGTCCCCCAATGCAGGCCCAAGCCTTCCCCATCGAGGTCGCTTCGGCTTTTCCAATCGGCCCAGGCGCGGCCCGCGTCCAGGAAGGCCGTAAACCCGGTCTCGAAGCGCTGGCCGAAGAGGGTGAAACGGGCCGGCATCACGCGGCATTCGATATTCCCGATGGACCGGATCCGGCCCTGGATGCGCCCCTCGGGAACGCCGCGCACCCCGTCGGAACCGCCGAGCATCCACGTCGTTTCGAATCCGGTGGCCCGGGAAAGATCGTGGAGGGGCGGGTTCCCCAGGAGCAGGTCGGTCAGCTCGCGTAGGGCGAGCACCACGTATTTCTTCCAGATCGGCAGGAAGAGCCGAGCGTGGAGGCTCACGCCGACGAAGCCCCCTTGCCCGGGTAATCCCGCCCCCGGCACGCCGCGCAGGCCCAAACTCACCTGATGCCCCCGGGACGGCACCAGTTCGCTATCCCGGCAGTCGCGCTCGAAGCCGAGGAGCAGGACGGGATCGATGCGCGAACTGATGCCGCCCAAGAGGGCTTCCCTTGCGATATCCCGTTCGAGGAGGCTCCCGGGGTAGACCGTGGGCGCCAGGCGGCGTACCCCCAACCCGAATAGCAGGTTCCAAGTCGGCGCGAGCGCCCACCCGCCGCGGAAATAGGCGGAGAGTTCGCTGCGGAGATACTGGTTGACGCGGGTCCCGAGGAGCGGGTCAGTGAGGGGAGGCGCGCTGGCGTTCCCGAGGCCGTAATACCCCGCGTTGGCGGCCTGGGAGAACTTGAGTTCCCCGCCGTAGCGCAGGCGCCCGCCGGGGTGGCGCCCGTCGAAAAAAATGAAGTCTTCGTGGACCGGGAACTCCACCCCGCCGAGGGGCGCTCCCTTCACGCTCAAAGACCCCTGGATGCGCAAGGTCCAGAGATAGGGGAGCTCGGGCGGGCCGAGGCGGGTGACGATCCCGAGGACGCCGAATTGGAACCCGATATCGGAATTCCCCCCGAGGACCGGGAAGATCTTCCACTCGTACGGGTCGGGCTTGGCGGGCGGATCCACCGGCGCGGCCTGCGCCAAGCCCATCGCCCCCCACAGGAGCCCCCACGATGCCAGCCGACTAAGTTTGCCCATGGCGCGATCGCCGGCTAGGGAGCCGCCCTCCCGGGCGCCGGCCTCGGCTGACGGACCGATTCCCATAGTTTCTTAGCCCGCGCCGCGCTCGCCCCGTTCGTCTCCACGCCGACGAGGCGCCCCCCCGGGGCATAGGCCGCGACGAGGGTCGCCCCGGCGGGGAATCCCAGGGCCGTTCGCACCGAGCCGTCCTCGTCCACCAAGAGGAGCGGCGGGGGATCGTAGCGCTGGCGCATTTCGGCGAGGGCGACGCCCCGGAACCAACTCTGGGATAAATCTTGTAAAAAGGCATAATAGGGCCCGTCCTCCGGCCAGGCCAATGGGTCGAGGGCCCGATTCCAGGCTTTTTGCGCGTCTCCCTGGGCATAGGTGGGCGCGGTCACCACGAGCACGAGGCCCCGGGCCCTAAAATCAAGATCGGTATAGACCTTCCCCCGGCAATCGTTCACGGTAAAGGCCGGCAACCCGGGAGCATCGGGGAAGAGGAAACCGACGAGGGCCGCCAGCAATAGGAGGTGGGGCCGTGCGAAGGGCATTCAGGCCCCCGCTCGCCGCACCCAGCGCAATTTCGCCGACGACGCGCGGGGATTCTCGTGGCGTTCCTGCGGGCCGCAACGCAGCACCTCCGGGGAGATCTCGTCGTAGAGGCCGCCACGCAGGCCCGCTTCGAAGGACTTCTTCACCCGCCGATCCTCCCCGGAATGGAAGGAGAGGATCGCCGCGCGAGCCCCGGGGTTCAGGCAGAGCGGCAATTGGCGCAGGAACATTTCGAGGGCGGAGAACTCGTCATTGACCGCGATGCGGAGAGCCTGGAACACCCGGCGCACGGTGAGCTCGCTCTCGGGTCCTGAGAGCCGGGGCGAGGCGGACCGAATGGCGAGGGCGAGGGCCTTCGTGGTAGGAAAATCGCCCCCCGCGAGGGCCCGGGCCAAATCACGGCTTCGGGGTTCATCGGCATGGTCGGCGAGGATCTCCTCAAGCGCCGCGGGCGTGGTGCGCCGCAGGAGGCCCTGGGCCGAGATTCCCCGGGTGGGATTCATGCGCATGTCGAGGGGGCCATCGAGTTTCACGGAAAAACCCCGGGCGGGGTCGTCGATCTGCATGGAAGAGACGCCCAGGTCGGCAAGCAGGCAATCGGCGAGGGCCGGCACAGCCGAATCTGACGCCGCTCCGATGCGAAATGCCGCGAGGTAGCCCGTTAGCCCCGCGAAATTTCCGCTGTGGGCGGTAAATGTCTCCGGGGGATAGCCCGCTTCCCTAAGTCTCCGCTCGGTCTTCGGCAATTCGTGGGGATCGGCATCGAGTCCCAAGAGATGGCCGCCAGGCTGGATCCTGGCGAGGAGTTCCCGGGCGTGGCCCCCGTAACCGAGGGTGCAATCGACGACGAAGTCCCCCGGCCGCGGCTTCAGGGCGGCGAGGATCTCCTCCACCATGATCGGCCGATGGGTGCCCGCGGGGGTCTTGCCGGAGGCGAGCACCTTGGCGAAGGTCTCGGCGTAGCGCGCGGGGTCTTTTTCCTTGTACTTATCCTCGAAACGCCGGGGGTTTTTCCCCTTATAGCGCGGCCGCCTCAGGTGGGGCCCGGGGGGGAGGAATCCTGGCGCGGCGGCGCCTTCGTCGGGGCTCAGCTCTTGGCCTTTTCCTTCGACGCGCCCTCGGCGGCCTTCTCCCGTTGCGCCTTATTGCGCTCTTCGAGACGCCGGCGGATCTCCTTCCATTTCTGCACTTGTTCGGGGTTGAGCATCGCCTTGCAATCGAAGGCGAAGCGGAAGCGCAGGAGTTCGAGGTTCGCGCTGAGTTTGGCGCGCTTCTGGAGCATTTCCTTCATGAGGCTCATGTCGGGATCGTCCTTGGGCCGCTCGGCGTCGAGGATCTCGAGGGTGCGCTTCAGGTCTTCCAGGTCCCGGTCGATTTCCTGCTGGGTCTTGTCCGCTAGATCCTTCATGTTCTGGTAAACATCTGGGGAAAGGAGGAGTTGGCCCTTGTAGAAATCGACCATGCCGCCGAAGGTGGAGGTATCTCCCCGCGGCGCTTCCGCGGCCGGGGCCGCGGCGTTCTTCTCCGTCTTCTTTCCCTTCTGCTGGGCCATGAGAGGCACAGCGACGAGGGCCAGCAACACCATCCAAACACGCATCCCGTTCATGATCGCCTCCAAAAGCCGGGTCCCTTGGTTTCGGCAATCGCCTGGGAGCCGCGTTCGCGTCCCACCGGACGCCCAACGCCTGCAAGTATACATGAAGAGCGTCCCCGTGAGAACGACTTAAAAAGAGTGAACCGCCGCAAGACACCCCGGGGTAAGCCGGGGGCCGCCGTACCAAGGCGTGGTTCCCGGCCGGCGGGCGCGGAGAAACCCGGGGCCGTGCCGCGGATCGGGCCCCCGGGCGGGGGCTATTTCCGCTTGGAGAGGACGCTCGCTTCGTACTCGTCGATGCTTTCCAGGCAGGCCTGCTCGTGGGGGACACCTTTGTCGAGGCAGAACTTGTCCCAGACGGCGCCGAAGGGGAGCGCTTTATTCGCCTCGACGAGGGCGAGGCGGCGGCCGAAGTTCCCCTTCTTCTCGGCCTCGCGCAGGGCTTCGATGGGCTCGAGGTGGGAGATCAGGATCGCCTTCATGGCCGACCGGGCGCCGACGGCCCAGGCCGCGATGCGGTTGATGGAGGCGTCGAAATAATCGAGGGCGAAGTTCACCCGCGACCAGGCGTCGCAGCGGGTGATCTCCTCGGCGAGGAGGCGGAGTTCATCGCCCAGGAGCACGACGTGGTCGCTGTCCCAGCGCACGCCGCGGCTGACGTGCAGCAGCAGTTCGTCGGCCCACAGCAGCGTGGAGGAGATCTTGTCGGCCACGGATTCGGTGGGGTGGAAATGGCCCATGTCGAAGCAGGGCATGACCTTGTTCCTCAGCGCGTAGCCGAGGTAGAACTCGTGGGAGCCCACCACGTAGGATTCGCTGCCGATGCCGAAGAGTTTGCACTCGACGGCGTCTTTCATGTGCTTGGGGTCGGTTTTCTTGGCGAAGGCAGCGTCCAGGGAATCCTTGAGGCGCTTGCGGGGGGACAGGCGGTCGACGGGGAGGTCTTTGCTCCCATCGGGGATCCAGAGGTTGACCACGCTCGGGCTGCCGAGTTCCCGGCCCATCGCCTCGCCGATCTCCCGCGCCGCCTGGGCGTGGCGGATCCAGAACTCGCGGATGGAGGCATCAGGGTGGGAGAGCGTGAGGCCGTCGGCGGCCTTGGGGTGGGAGAAGAAGGAGCCGTTGAAGTCGAGTTTCACCTTCTGGGCCTTGGCCCAGTCGATCCAAGGCCGAAAATGCTCCGGCTTCTGCTGGTCGCGGTCGGCCTTGCCGCCGTTGGCGTAGAGGGCGTGGACGTTCACCCGGTGCTGCCCGGGGATGAGCGAGAGGGCCTTCTCGAGGTCGGCCTTCAATTCGCCCCAATTGCGGGCCTTGCCCGGATGGTTGCCCGTGGTGGCGATCCCGCCGGAGAGGGGGCCCTCGGATTCGAAGCCGGCCACGTCATCGCCCTGCCAGCAGTGGATGGAGATGGAGCGCTCCGCCATTCGGGCGAGGGCTTTTTCTGTGTCGACGCCCCAGGCGGCGTAGGTCTTCTTCGCCTGCTCGTAATCGGCCTTGATCTCGTCGGTGCCTCTGGTTTTCATGGGTGCTCCTGGCGGCGTTCGGGGAGGCCCGATTTTCGCGCCTGCGACGCCGCCTTCGCGGGCGGCCGTCCACCCTAATGTAGCACAGGACGCCGGGGGGAGTACATTCGCCCCCCCGACCGACACTGTTCAAGGAAATTCCATTTCCTTTGGATAGGGAGCCGGGATCCTTAATTTAGTATAGGAAGCCTTAAAAACATGGATGCGGGGGGCCGGCCTTTGACGCCCCACCCCGGATCCCATACGATGGAGGCCTAGGAATCAATATGGAACAGGCCCTGAAGGATCTCATCCTCATCTCCCGCAGCGTCGGTCGCGATGCCATGCTCGTGCAGGGCGGGGGCGGCAATACCTCGGTCAAGACGCCCGACGGGAAGTCCATGTTCGTGAAGGCCAGCGGCACCTCGCTGAAGGAAATGGACGCCGAGAAGGGATGGCGCAAGGTCGACCTCGCCTCGGTGCGCCATGCCCTCGCCGACGGGGGCCTCGCCCGCATGCCCGACCAGGCCCGGGAAGCCGAGATCCTGCGGCGCCTGCTGGATTCCTGCGTCGACGGCCGCAAAGACGGCAGCCGGCCCTCGGTGGAATCCCACGTCCACTCCCTCCTGGGAACCTGCGTCGTCCACGTCCACGCCATGGGCATCGGCGCCTTCGTCCACTCGAAGAACGGCAAGTCCGCGCTGCTGAAACGCCTCTCGGGGCGCAAATTGCCCCCCCTGTGGATCCCCTATTGCAATCCCGGGTTCACCCTGGCGGTGAAGGCCCGCGACCTCGCCGTCGCCTACGAGAAGAAATACGGGGCCAAGCCCGAACTCGTGCTCCAAGGGAAGCACGGCATCTTCGTCGGCGGCCCGACGCCCCAAAAAACCCTGGCCCTCTTGCGCCAGGTGGTGGGCGATTGTCTCAAGGGCATCCAGTGGAAGGCGCCCCGCCCCGCGCCCAAGCCGGCCGGCCGCCTCGTGCGCGAAGCCCAAGACGCGATCCAGGGCGCGGTCTGGAAGATCCTGGGCCAGGAAGTGGAGGTGCGCCATGTCTGGCACCCCGTGGTGGCCGACCTCCTCGCCCAGAAGAACGCGAAAGCCCTCGTCGCCCCCGACGCCCTCTCCCCCGACGACCTCATCTACACCCACGGGCGCATCGTCTGGATGGAGAAAGCGAGCGCGGCGGTGGTCGAGCGCGAACTCGAGAAGGGCCACGCCCCGGGGAAGAAGCCGCCCCGGCTCTACCTGGTCAAGGGGCTGGGCCTCTTCGTCGCCACCCTCCCCGCCACGGCGCAGGCGGTCATCGACACGGCCCTCATGGTCTTCTCGGTGCGCCGCTGGGCGACGAAACTCGGCGGCGTGGTGCCCCTGGCCCCGGCGGAGCGGAATTTCATCCTCAATTGGGAAGTGGAGAATTACCGCGCCAAACTGATCGAAAAGAAGAAATAGACCCTCGCGCCACGTCAGTGGGTGCAGGAAGGCGCCCCGAGAGCTTCGGCCTACGCGTCCCCCAGGGCGCGTGCAATTCACGGGATAATCCTGCGTCCCAACATGGAACTTTCCCGCGACCAGATCCACGAGCATAATCTCCTCCTCCTGCCCGCCCATCGCCGACGCTGGGAGGCCCTGCGCCAGGAACTTTCTTACCGCGGCCATGACCCCGAAGCCCTCATCGAAACCGTGCGCCGGATCGAATGTGTCCTCGCCCCCGGGGACCTGGGCGGCGCCGGGGATTTCATGGGCGGAGGCCTGGCCCGGTCCCCGCTGGAGTATCTCCACGACTCGCTCCTCATCCACCGTCTCACGCGCCTGGCCCCCCGCTTGATGCCGCCCGCGGCGTGGCAGACCTCCGCGTCGTGGGAGGGCCTTATCGCCTTCGCCCTCGAGAATAAGTTGCGCCTTGACGGCCAAGCCCCCCGCTCCTATCCCCAAAACCCGGGCGAACTCCCCACCTGGTCCCTCTTCAATGCGTTCGTGGATGATCGGTCCCGCAATGCGGACGCTTCCGGGGCGATTCCATTTTCCCTGCCTCCGTTCCACGATGACCGGGGCTTCGATCCCCTCGAATCCTGCCTCATCCGCATCGAGAACCTGGCCCTTTGCTTCCTGAAAGCCCGCCTCGTGGAGCCGCTACCGGCCGCCTCCTCGACGGCCGTTGACGACCCCGCGGGCCGCCATGAGCGCCTCGGCGACGCCTGGCAGACCGATCTGCGCCCCCTCACCGCCGAGTACCGCCTGCGCACCGGGGCCGCCCTCCATCCCTTCGCCGCCTTCCGCGCCCTAGGCGTGCGCCCCGCCCTCGCCTCCCAGCGCCCAACCGCCGAGGCCTGACACCAGGAGCCCCCGTGAATTACGCCTATATGCCCCCGAGGCAGCAGATCCTCACCATCATGTCGCGCCTCTATGAGTACGGCATGACCACGACCTCGGGGGGGAACCTCTCCATCCGGGAACCCAACGGCGATATTTGGATCACCCCCAGCGGGGTGGACAAGGGCGCCCTGCGGGAGAGCGATATGCTCCTCATGCGCGGGGATACGGTGGTGGAGGGCGTGCACCGTCCCTCGACCGAATACCCGTTCCATCGGGCGATCCTCGGATCTCGCCCCGATTTCGCCGCCGTGCTCCACGCCCATTCGTCGGCGCTGGTCGCCTTCTCCATCGTGGGCAAGCTCCCCGACACCCGCATCCTGCCCCAGGCGAGCCGCATCTGCGGGAAGGTGGGGTTCGCGCCCTACGCCATCCCCGGCAGCGCGCTCCTCGGGCAGAACATCGCCGATGCCTTCTCCCGGGGGTTCGATACGGTGATCCTGGAGAACCACGGGGTGGCCACGGGGGGCGCCGACCTGCTCCAGGCCTTCCAGCGCTTCGAGACCCTGGAGTTCTGCGCCCGGGCGATCCTCGCCGCGGCGGGGCTGGGGAAAGTACTTCCTCTCAGCGACGGCGAGATCGGCCTCCTCGACCACCAGCGGCACCTGGAACTCCCCGAATCGGTCCCCGCCCACCGCTCCTTCCGCGAGCGGGAACTCCGCCGCGCCATGGCCCAGACCATCCACCGCGCCTACGACCAGCGCCTCATGACGAGCACCGAGGGCTCCCTCTCCGCCCGCGTCGACGCCGAATCCTTCCTGATCACCCCCTATGGCATCGACCGGAAGTACCTCGAGGTCGACGACCTCGTGCTCATCCAGGGGAAGGCGCGGGAGGCCGGCAAGATCCCTTCCCGGGCCGCCGCGGTCCACGCCGAGGTCTACCGCCAGCACCCCGGCGTCCACGCCATCATCTCGGCCCAGCCGCCCGGGGTCACCGCGTTCAACATCACGGGCACGCCCCTCGATACCCGCACGATCCCCGAAAGCTATATCGTGCTGCGCGACCTGCCGCTGCTGCCCTACGGGCTCCCCTTCCAAGACGAGAAGGCCCTGGCGGCGCGCCTCACCCCCCATTCCCCCGTGCTCATGATCCAGAACGACTCGGTCATGGCCGTCGGCCGAAGCATCACCGAGGCTTTCGATCGCCTGGAGGTGGCCGAGTTCACCGCCACGAGCCTGCTCCAGGGCCGGGCCATCGGAAAGCTCGCCGAGATCTCCCAGGAGCGCATCCGCGAGATCGAGGAGACCTTCAAACTCCCCAAATAGCCCCATCCCGGGGCGCCCCCGGGAGGCGGGGCGACCGCGGGAGACGGGCGCCCCTTCAGGATTTTCCGGTGATGTCCTTCACCAGGGCCTTCACATGGAAGCCCTCGTGGATGAAGAGCATGATGAGGCCGAGCACCAGGGTGAGCAGGTAATAGATCACGCGGAAGAGGATGAGGGGGGCCAGGAGCGCCCCCGTCTCGTAATGCTCCCCGATCAGCAGCAGCACCGTGGCCTCGACCACCCCGAGCCCCCCGGGCACATTGGCGGCGAGGCCCAGCACCGAGGCGATGACGTAGACGCCGGCGAATTGGTAGAACGGGATGGGCGGGTCGCCCTTCGGCAGGAGCACGTACATGCAGGCCGCCGCCGCGACGAGCTCGATGGCGCTGAAGACGGCCTGGGCGAAGGCGCGTTTGAAACCGGGGAAGGGGATGCGCACCTTCCACAGGCGGATCTCGCTGCGCCGCAGGAGCGCGGCGCTGAAATAGCCCAGGAGCAGCCCGAGGCAGATCCACCCCAGGGCGCGGGTGGTGTGGATGCCGAAGGGCAGGCGGATATTGGAGGGGATCTCCAATGGATGGAGGAGGAAGAAGATCGCCCCGGCGGTGATCACCCCGATGGCGTAGGAGATGGAGGAGAAGGTGACGATGGCGGGGATGGAACCCGGGGGCACCCCGTAGCGCGACATGAAGCGGAAGCGCATGGACGAACTGGCGAAGAGCGACATGCCCGTGTTATGGCTCATGGAGATGCTCACGAAGGAGGCCAGGGCCACCTTGTGGAAGGGCAGGCGCTCCCCCGCGTTGATCACCGCCACCATCTCGTAGGCGGCGATGAAGAAGTAGGAGAGGAAGCAGAACACGAGGGACCACACGATGGCGGAACGGGGCAGGTCGCGCAGGTATTCCAGCCAGACCGCGCCCCGCATGAGTTGGAATTCCTTCCACAGCGACCGGATGCAGATGGCGAAGAGCACCACCATGACGATGATGACGGCCCGCTGCAGCCAGACATAGAGGCGCGATTTGGGCTTTTCGCCCGGGGCCGGGGGAGGAGTGTCAAGCTCGTTCATGGAAGGCGGGGGGGCGCATGGCCGCAGGCCTTCAATAGTACCCTGCGGGGGCCCCCTTCTGAAAGCCGCCGCCGCCATCGGGGCCGGGGTTTCTTTGCAACCCGGAGCCTTGATGTCCATTTAACCACGCGGGTGCCCCAGGGAAACCCGAAGCGACCCCCTTCGCGCGGGGAGGGGCTCCCATTCCCGGAAGATTCAACCGAGTGAGGAACCCATGGACCCCTTGAAACCCGTTCGAATCGGCATCATCGGCGCCGGCGCCAATACCCGGGCCAAGCACCTCCCGGGCTTCCGGGCCATCCCGGGGGTGGAACTCGTCGCCGTGGCCAACCGCTCCCTCGCATCGGCCCACCGGGTCGGCCGCGAGTTCGCCATCCCCCGGGCGGAAAGCCGCCCCGAGCGCATCTGGGAAGCCCATGACATCGACGCGGTGCTCATCGGCACCTGGCCCTACCGCCACGCGGCCTACGCCTGCGCCGCCCTCGCCCACGGGAAGCACGTGCTCTCGGAGGCGCGCATGGCCATGGACGCGAAGGAAGCCGCGCGCATGCTCGCCGCTTCGCGCGCCCGGAGGAAACTCATCGCCATGGTGGTCCCCTCCCCCTTCACCCTCGCCTACGACCACGCCATCGCGGAGTTCGTCGCCAAGCGCCTGGGCCGATTGATCCAGGTCGACCTGACGGTGCATACGGGCCAATTTCCCGACGCGGAGTCTCCCTTCACCTGGCGCCACGAGCGCCGCTATAGCGGGAACAACGCCATGACCCTGGGCATCTATTACGAAGCCCTCTCCCGGTGGGTCGGCCCCGCAGAGAGCGTTTCGGCCATGGCCCGCATCGTGGCTCGCAGGCGCCGGGAGGCGGCCTCGGGCGCGCTGCGCGGGGTCAGCGTGGCCGACCTCATCCAGGTGCAGGGCGTCCTGCGCCGCCACGGGGCGTTCTACCGCATGAGTTTTTCCGACGCCTCGGGATTCTCGAAGCAAAGCGAATGCACGCTCCACGGGAGCGAAGCGGCCCTGCGCATCCCTTTCGATGGGAGCCTGCACTTCGTCGAACGCGGCGACCCCGCGGTGAAGAAACTGGATTACACCCCGGGCCCCGCCTGGCGCGTGGAAGCGGAGTTCATCGGGGCCATCCGCGGCGAGGAGCCCGTTCGCCACACCACTTTCCAGGACGGCCTCGATTACATGCGATGGACAGACGCCGTGCACCTCGCCGCCCAATCGGGCAAGACGTTGACCCTCTCCCGCTAGAAGAAAGACGGGACGAGGGGCCCGCTTGGTGTCGGTCGGCCGATCTACGCCGCCTTTTCGATCTTACCGACCATCACCCCCTTGATGCGGAGCCGGTCGGTTTCGACCCAGATGGGAGCCATCTGGTCATTGCAGGGTCGAAGTTCTGTTTTCGCCCCGTGGATGAAGACCCGCTTGAGGGTGGCGTCGCCGTCGACCATGACGACGGCGATCTGCCCCGCGCTGGCCTCGGCGGTGCGGCGGAAGAGGATGAGGTCGCCATCGTCGATGCCCGCCCCCACCATGGACTCGCCCCGGATCTGGAGGGCGAAAAGATTCTCGTCGCCGTGCATGCTGAAAGCCGCCGCCTCGCCCGCCGGGGAGCGCCCCCGGCCGGAATGCCCACGGATCTGGCTCCGCTTTACGGTCAGTCGGACCCCCGAACGCTCGCCCGTTTCGGTCAAAACCCCGGCGGGCACGGTGCCCCAGAAGGGGATATCGATGGCATCCCTGGACGGGGTGACCGGTTCGCGGGTGGACCCGGCGGTCGGGGGCCCGAAAGCCCCGCCGGGCCCCAGGGCATCTAGATTGATGGTGTGTTCACGCAGTTCGATTTTGGCCATAAAACCTCCCAATAGAACCGGGATTATAGGGCCCATTCAGGACAGAAATTGTCCCGGGGGGCCAAACGCTCCGGCATAAGCCTTCAATAAACGACGAAGGAAATCCACTAAATGATGCTACGATTATCCAAAACTCTTACCACCGGGGCAGGTGCGCGGGCGACTGCCACCGCCTCCAAGGAAGCCGCCATGATCAAACGCATCGTGATCGCACTCTCCATCATCGCCTTAAGCGCCCCGCTCTTCGGCCAGACCGTCGATGACCGGAAAAAGAAGGCCGAGTCCTTGGTGCGGAAGGCCTCCGCGGCCTGCAAAGAACAGGGGCAAGAGAAGGCGTTCGCCGCCATCAACGACAAGAAGGGCCCCTTCACCGAGGGCGAATACTACATCTTCGTCTACGATCTAGACGGCATCTGCCAGGCCCATGGTTTGCAGCCCGAGAAAATCGGCAAGGCCCTCATCGACCTGAAAGACATCAACGGCTACCCCTACATGATGCATTTCGTGCGCACCGCCAAGGGCGAGAAGGGGGAGGGCTGGGTGGATTACGTCCAGAAGAACCCCACCACCGGCAAACCGCAGAAAAAAACCTCCTTCATCCTCCGGGTGCCGGGGAAGAACTTCTTCATGGGTTGCGGCACCTATCTCAACGACTGAAACCCGCCCATGCGCATGAGCCCCGCGGCACAGGCGGAGACCCCCATGCATGAACCGATCGTTCGCCCCGCCGTGGCCGTAAGCGGCGGGAGCGCCGCCGCCATTCCGCTCCTCTCCTCGGTGCGGGCGCGCATCCTCCTCATGATCGCGGGGGCCTTCTTCGTGGCGATGCTGGTCGTCGGCGCCATCACGTGGTCGTCCCTCAACCGCATGGCCACGGGCATGCTCAAGCGGCAATTCTCCGCCCAACTCGACGTGATCATGGAGCAGCTCCAGAAGAAGAACGCCGACCTGGAACTCACGGGCCTCGCCGACGATTTCCGCGCGGGGTTCCAGGCCAGCCTGCTGGCGGATTTCCGCTCCCTCTACCTGAAGACCAATGCCCAGGCCGTCTTCCCCTTCATCCTCGATGCCAAGGGCGTCGTGGTGCTCCACCCCAAACTCCCCAAGGGCGACACCAGCCTCACCGAGCTCCCCTTCATCCGCGCCATGACGGCCCAGGAGAACGGCACCCAGGAATACGAGTACGGCGGCGCGAGCAAGTTCATGGAATACCGCCGCTTCGGCCCCTGGAACTGGATCGTGGGCATGACCGCGGAACGCTCGGTCTTCACCCGCGAGACGGGGTTCATCCTCGCCTCCCTCGTCGCGGCGCTCCTCCTCGTCACCCTCGGGGCCCTCGCCCTCTGCCTCGTGGTGCTGCGCCGCATCATGCGCCCCCTCGGCGTGGTCAACCGGCGCATGCACGAGATCGCCGACGGCGAGGGCGATTTCACCCGGCGCATCCACCTCGCCTCCCGCGACGAGTTCGGCTCCCTCTCCCAGAGTTTCGACCGCTTCATCGACTCCATCCAGAAGATCCTCCTCTCCACCCGCGATAACCTGCGGGCCACCCGCGCCAGTTCCGAGACCCTCGCCGAAGACGTCTCCTTCAGCGCCGCGGCGGTGAGTTCCATGACCCGCAGCCTCGACGCCATCGAGAAGAGCGTCGACGAGCAATTCGCGCTGGTGCAGAAGACCGAGGGCGGCAACCGCCAGGTGCAGGAACGCGCCCTCGCCATGGCCGAGCGCATCCAGGGCCTCCTCGGTCGGACCTCCGAACTCCAGGCCCTCATCCAGGGCAATTCCGCCAGCGTCAACGAGATGGCCGCCTCCATCGAGGAGATGACGGCCACCATCGGCAGCGTCCACGGCGTGGCCCAGAAGGCCAACGAGGCCGCCCAGGGGCTCTCCGCCCTCTCCGAGAAGGGCCAGGCCACCCTCTCGCGCACCAACAGCAATATGGCCCGGGTGCTCTCGGCCGTCGGCCAGATCGATTCCTTCGTGGTCGTCATCACGGGGGTCGCCTCCCAAACCAACCTGCTCGCCATGAACGCCGCCATCGAGGCCGCCCATGCCGGCGAGCACGGCAAGGGTTTCGCCGTGGTGGCGGAGGAGATCCGCAAACTCTCCGACATGGCCAACGAGCAGGCCATCGACGCGCGCCGGAGCCTGAAAGACATGGAAGACCAGATCAAACGCACCGCGCAGGACCTCGGCGAGACGGTGGCGGGCTTCACGACGGTCTCCTCCGAATCCAAGAAGATCCTCGCCGTGGTGCACCAGGTCGAGCAGGCCACCGAGGAGCAGACCACCGGCGCCCGGGAGATGCTCTCGGCCATGGCGTCGATCACCGAGGCCACCACCTCGATCAAGGCCTCCTACGACGAGGTCGACGGCGCCCTCAAGGGCATGGGCGCCGATTTCCGGGCCTTCGATTCCATCACCAAGGAGACCGAGGCCTCCATCGCCCAACTCACCAAGATCTCCGGCGAGATCCGCGGCAGCCTCGAAACCATCGCCCGGGGCGCCGGCGAGATCGACAAGGCCACCCACGATATCCTCTCCCTCACCCGGGCGACCGTCGAATCCGTGGGCACGCTCGAGGCCGAGGTGACCCGGCATAAACTCGAGGATTCCGGAGAAGGCGCCGGGCGGGCGCTCACGCCGGTCTCCGGTTGATCGTGTTCGTTCGACCCATCGGGGGAATTCCAGTCCCTTTTCGAAAAAACCGCCTTCGGCGCTCAAAGGCACTTTGAAAAACAGCGCAAGATGCTGGCGCTAAGAGATCATGCTATTTTCAATTTAAAATGATTCTAATTTGTCAAATTCCACAATTTCGCATTTCGTTTGTCAAAATCACGGCGAGTTTACGTAGAAAAAAATACTTTTTTGTCATCTTTATACAACACGGATTCGTCTATGGTAGAATCCCGTCATCTTAATTTAGGAGTCTTCATGAAGAAGATCGCATTGTCGATTCTGATCGCCGGTTTTGCGGCGTCCTGTACCTCCATCCACCCGGTCGCCGGCGCGACGGGCAAAGTCGGCGCGAAAGTGGGCGAAGCGAAATGCACGAGCGTTCTCTATATGCCCGCCGTCGGCGAAGCCGGTGTCGCCAACGCGGCCCGCGCCGCCGGGATCAGCACCGTGGGCACGGTCGACGTGAAGGTCACCTGGTGGGTCTTCGGCATCACCTACACCACCATCGTCACCGGCGAGTAAGAGCCGATTTCGTCCGGACCGGCGGGGTTTGCCCGCCGGTCCACCCTTAAGTCAAGGTCCCATGGCAATCCCCCCCCTCGTTCGCCGCCTTCTCCTGCTCGGCCTCTTGGCCTGCCTCCCGCAATGCTCGGGCATGCAAAGCATCTACATCTTCACCGTGGGCAAAGACACGAGCCAGTATTTCGTCCGGCCTTCCGAACTCGTCCGCCCGCCCTTGCGCGCCAGCGTCGATTTCACCGTCCGCGAGATCTCCGGAAAGATAGCCCAAGTCGCGTTCAATTTTTCCTTTCGGGGCCAGAACCTCCCGATGGTCGACGAGGCCGCATTCGAATCGCCCGGCGCCCTCCCCATTCCCGCCACGGGGATGAAACGCGTCTACTTCGACGCAGAATCCCGGGAGGTCCGCTACAACGCATTTCTCGAGCCCGCCCATTTCCTGCGGCTCATCGGGGCCTCCAACCAAGTGCTGACCGTGACCGCCCGCGGCTCGAAAACCACCTACCAAGCGACGCCCCTCTTCCGAGAGCGGATGCGGCGCGCCCGCGACCAGTTTGCCAATGCGATCCCGGCGCCGTGACCCCCAGCGCCGGGCGATGGCCTGCGCGTGGATCTTCCTTCTCGCGGCCTCCTGTTCGCGCACGCAAGCCTCCGCGCCGCTGCCGCCCCAGACCGCCCAATTCGGCGCCTACCACGTGAGCCTCTCCCGTTCGTGGTGGAGCAACCAATCCGAGTCGGCGGGCCCGGGGATCCGGGCGCAGAACGACGCCGTTTCCCAGAAGGTCCCGTTCCGGCTGGAGTTCGCCGCGGCCTACTCGGGTCGCCTCCAGGAGTTTCTGCTGGTTTCCCGCCTCCGCATGAAGGACGATCGGGGTATCGATGCCGGAACGATCACCAATTATCTCGAAGGCATCCTGCGCAAGCCCCGCCCCGAAGCCCCGCCGCCCCTGGCGTTCCTGCCACGCCCCGAGGGGGCCACTTGGATCATCCGGTTCTCCTCCGGATCCAACGAGGTCTATAAACTCATCGCTTGGCATGTGGACGAGCCGGACGCGCTCATGCTCGACATGGTTTCCCCGCGTGCCAGCCACCAGGAAGCGTCCTTGGCCGAGTACAGCGCCGTGCTCGAGCAGCGGTTCTAAGCCCCGCGCCACACGTCGACCCGCCGCCTTGGAACTCGCTCCGCTAGGAGCCTCGAGACGGCCCCAGAGGCCGACTTGTTCTTAGCGGTGCGCCCGGGGCGAATGCCCCCCGGGACCCTTATGCCCGCCGCCGCCGTGGGGCCGCCCCCGCCCGCCGCCACCGCCGCGGGGGCCGTAATTCCGCCCCTGGGGCGCGAATCGCCGGTCGCGCACGGGCGGAAGCGCTTCTTCTTTCCCGGTCGGGGCATCGTGGACGCCGAAGCCCTCCACCGTTTCGCGGCGGAGTTTCTTCCCGAGGATGCGCTCGATGGCGCGGATGAGGGGCTCTTCATCGGGGGCGACGAGGGTCCACGCGGTGCCGGAGACGCCGGCGCGGCCGGTGCGCCCGATGCGGTGGATATAGTCCTCGGGGGCCACGGGCACGTCGAAGTTCACCACATGGCCGAGGGCCTCCACGTCGATGCCGCGGGAGGCGAGGTCGGTGGCCACGAGCACGCGGTACTTGCCCGACTTGAAGCCCTTGAGGGCCTCGGTGCGTTGGGCCTGGCTGCGGTTGCCGTGGATGCGCTGCGCGTTGACCCCGCGCTTCATGAGGAGTTCGGCGAGGCGGTTGGCGCGCTGCTTGGTGCGCGTGAAGACGATGGCCTGCTTCATCTCGGGGCGGCCCAGGAGTTGGATGAGGAGTTCGGCCTTGCGGTTGCCGTGCACGCTCATGAGGCCCTGGTCGACCATGGCCGGGGGCGCCTGGCGCTCGGTCTGGATGACCTCGGGGTTCCGTAGGAGCGACGTGGCGAGGGCCTTGACCTCGGGGGGGAGCGTGGCGCTGAAGAAGAGCGTCTGGCGCTTGGCCGGGATCTTGGCGAGGATGCGCTTGATGTCGGGGAGGAAGCCCATATCGAGCATGCGGTCGGCCTCGTCGAGGACGAGGAAATCGAGGTCCTTCAGGTGCACGCCGTGGTTCATGTGGTCGAGCAGCCGCCCGGGGGTGGCGGCGATGACGTGCACGCCGCGGCGCAGGGCGGCGAGTTGGGGCCCCATGCCGACGCCCCCGTAGATCGGCGCCACCGAGAGCGCGGTGCCGGGGGTGAGTTCGAGGAAATCGTCGGCGATCTGCTGGGCGAGTTCGCGGGTGGGCGCGAGAATGAGGCAGCGCGTGCCGTTCTTCGGCTGGAGGAGCATGCGGTGGAGGATGGGCAGGAGGAACGCAGCGGTCTTGCCGCTGCCGGTCTCGGCCCCGGCCAGGAGATCGCGCCCCTCGACGGCGGCGGGGATCGAGGCGGCCTGGATGGCGGTGGGCTTGGTGAAGCCCAGGGCGTGGACATTCTTGACGAGTTCGGGGTGGAGCCCGAGTTTATTGAAGGGCATGGGAAATCCTTGTGCGGGACCCCGATGGGGACCCATCGGGGGGGGATGCGTTTAAGAGACCCTCGGGAACGGCCGCCGACCCCCCTTGGGGGATCCTCGCGCGCGTCATTCGGGTTCGGTCCCCTATTGTCGCACGGGAACGGGTTTCCTGCGAGGATCCTTCACCGCGGGGGGAGGAGTTCCATCGTACCCGCGAGGAAGGCGAGGTCGCCGTCCCACCGCCCATCGGCATCGATTTCGACCTCGATGGCGTGGAGCCCCGCGGAGATCGGGCGCCCAAGGGCGGGCAGGTCTTCCCAACCGGAAGCGGCTTTGCGCCCCTTCCCGATGCTCTCCCCGTCGAGGCGCATCGACCAGGCGATGCCGGAGAGATTCTTCTCCCGCGCCAGGCAGAGCACGGGCTTCCAGGAGAGCGTCCCCGCGCGCGGGGCCCTGAAACAGAGCAGCGCGCGGCAGAGGCCGAAGTTCACGGGGACCATCCATACCCCCTCTTCGCGTCGGCCCTGGAACTCGCAAGGTGGGTGATCCGCCAAATCCTCCTTCTCGACCGCGCTGGCGGGCGGGTCGATCAGGCCGCTTTTTCCCATGACAGCGTGGGAGGAGAAGAGGAGTTCCTTGGGGGATTTGGGGCCGCTGAGCACGGGGAAGGTCGATCTGGGATCTGCGGCGCAAATCCAATCGGCGGGGGCGATCGGCTGCGGGCCGCGCGGTATGGGTCTCCCCTCCCCGCCGTCCATGAAGAGCGTGCCGTCCCCGATGCCCTCCAGGACGCACGGGGTTCCCTTCGCCCCGCCGAGGAACACTGCGACGCTCTGGCCGCGCATATAATACGAGCGGATGGATCGCCCGTGCATCGAGGAAAGATGGGCGCAGAGGTTTGCCGGGCTCGACCTACCGTCTGCGAGGTACCAGCACGAGGGGTCCAACCCGATGGCCCCGGCCGTATCCCATGCCGGCCAATCGGGGATAGCTCCCCGGGGGAGGGCCCTCTTCGTCTTCCCCCGGATGAGGGCGTAGACGAGTTTCGCCGTAGGGGCGTTTTCGCCCGCGACCGACCGGGGGCCGCTTCCGTTCCCTTCGGTGAACTCGAGGTTCCCATCGCCATCCAACGCATACCGCGCGTCGGCGCCCTTCCCGACCAATTCCAAGGCCACGGCATCGGTCCGCTTCGCGGCGAAGCGCATTTCGCCCGAGACCCGCTGCCAGACCCGGGCTTCCTCGAAGGCCAGCCGCATGCCGAGGCGCTTCAGGGCGTTGCTTCCGTCGAAGCGCAGCGAGGGAAGCACGCCCCAACGCACGAAGGCCGGCTTGAGGTCCTGCCAATAGAAGGCGCTCGTGGGGTTGACGATATCGAGGAAGGCGATCTTTCGGGAATAGGGGTAGAAGAGATAACTGGAGATCGGATGGGCCCGGGCCAGGAGGGGGAAGGCCACCTGCTTGGCGGGCTCGTAGATGGCCTGCCAGACGTGGGTCTGGTGGAACCGGTCGAAGGGCAGGAGCAGGTCGGCCATGCCCTCGGCGGCGAGTTCCGCCCCCGGGGCGGCGCGACGCACCGCCTCGTGGAGTTCGCGGATGCCGTCGATGCCAGATTTTCCGCCGCGGAAGGCGCCGTCGACGTTCCAGGTCGCCGAGGTCTGCTCGAGGGAGACCACATCCACCCCGAGTTCGCGCACCAGGGCGGCGATCGTCTCCCCGTGGGCCTTTTGGAGCGCCGGGGCGAGGCCGCTCGCCATGAAATGGGGCACGCGGTCCCCCGCGTAGAACATCGGCTGGCCCGTCTTCTCGTCGTTAAACAGCCAGGGTTCGCATTCGGCGAAGATCCGGGAGGCCTTGGTGATGGCGGCGTAACTCGAGAGGTAGGAAAAATTGACAAAGCCGAGGCGATGGGCGGCCTCGTTCATCCCGCGGAAGCCCTCCATCGGGGTGGGCAGGTCGGGCTTGCGGCCGTAACTCTCGTCGTCGTACCAAGTCACCGTCCAGAGGAGGGTCTTCTTGGCCTCAAGTTCCCGGGAGAGGATTTCGGCCAGGCGCGCGTTGATCGCCGCCTGCTTCCCGTCGCGCAGGGAGGGAAGCACCACGAGGGCCTGGACCGCCGACGACTTGAAGGTCTCCAAGGGCGGGAGGCCGCCGAGATAACGGGCCCGCATCCATTTCTGGAAGGGTTCCAGGGCCCGTTGATAGCCGCCGTCGAAGGACCGCAGATACCAGGTCGGCGCCTCGATGGAACTTCGGCCTGTGAACGGGGCGAAGTTTTCGGCTTCGAGGGAGACCATGAGTTCTCCGCCATTGGTCGCCAGGATCACGGATTGGTATCGGCTGGCCGGATCCTCGCTCCAGACCGCGAAACTGCCCCGTTCACCCTCGCCCACGATCACCGGGGCCTCCCATCGCCGCGGCCAGGAGAACCGCTCTTCCCGGGGGACATCCTGGGCCCGAAGCGCCAAACCGTTTCGCCCGCCCGGCACCAGGATTTCCACCCCGCGCTTCACCTTGAACTTGAACCCGATGGCGCGCAGGTCCTTCCCCTCGCCGCGGAGGGTAAGGGCGAGGTCATCGCCGCGCTTCCCAAGGGACAACTCGATGAAGCCCCCCGGGGTGCGCCAACGCCACCCCGCCGGGGTCTCGGACCTCTCGGTGGGAAAGAGAAGATCGCCCCGGGCATTCACCATCCAGACGGGCTGGGCGACGCCCGCGCCCAAGAATCGTTCCCCGCCACCGGGGGCATCCAATTGGACGAGGCCGAGTTCCGTGAGGCGCACCCCGTCTCCCGCGGGAACGGGCCAAGCGAGGGAGGAAAAAAAGAGCGCCAAGGCGGCGCCGCGCATCGTCAGAGCGCGAAAATCTCGGGGCTGAACCATGGCCCCATTTTAACCTACGGGGACTCGACGGTAACCCCGAAGAGCGCCAAGTTGAGATCCTTCCGGTTGCCCCCTTTCACCTCGATCGCCCGGATGGTGCGCTCCGGGTGCGGGTTCACCCAGGTATAGGTGGGCGCATTGACGAACGCCCGGTTTCCCAGGGTACCGAAGAGTCCGATCTCCATTTCCCGACCGAGGGCCGGGTCGTTGAAATCGCCGATCTGCACCCGGTATCGAAGCGGGAGCGCCATCGCCGAGCCATCCTCGTAGACGATGCGGTACTTCCCCGCCGTCGCCCCTTCGTAGCGCCGGGCGATCGCCATCATCGACATGTCCTCCGCGATGGGTTGGCGACCCACCGCATGGAGGAAGGTGAGGCGCTTCGCCCTCCGGCCCACGGGGAGGATTTTCGCCGCCGCGGCCGGGGCCGTACCCTCGGCGACCACTTCCACATCGTCATACCAGGCGCTGGCCGCGGCCCCCTCCACGGAAAAATTGACGCGCATTCGGGTTTGTTTCTCGGAGCATTCGAAGGGGAACGACGCGGTCTGCCAAGTCTCGCCCTGCAGCGCGGGGAGCGCCACCGAAAGGTCATTCCAAACCACGCCACGGGGCCCGACTTCGCCGAGATGGATGAAGACCTTCGTCTGGCCGTGGGCCGTCCGCGCCCTGAATTTCAGGCGGTGCATTTTCCCCGCCACCGCCTTGATATCCTGGTAAACGCGGATCGGGCTCGCCCCGTCGCGTCGGGACACCTTGAGGGCCCCGCCCTCCACCTCCACCGTGGCATTGCCCGTTCGCGCGCCCTCCACCGTCCAGGCGTCGAGGGAATCGAACTCGCCCCCGACGACCTCGGGGGCCTCGTTTCCCGCTTGCAGCACGGCAGCCACGCTGCCATCCTTCTGGAAGGGCTTCGGCGCCACGCCCCGATGATTGGTGAACGGGGCGAGCAGGAAGTCCAGGCGCACCCCCTCGCGGAAGGCCAGGGCCCGCGCGGTCTCCGCCTCCCCGGCGAGAAGGCCCGCCGGCGCGGCGAGGCTTTCGGGTTTTTCGGCGCCCCGGTCCGCGGGATCTTGGAGCGCGATCGTCTTGAAGAGCGCATCGGGGACGAACGGGATGCGGGCCGGGTCGGGGTCATCCGCGGACCACATCTGGTACCCCGAGAGCGCGAGCCCCCGCATGAGTTCCGGGGGGATCTTCCCCGCATCGGTGTCGATCCACGCGGTCATGCACGCGCCCTGGGCCCCGAAGCGCACCACCGACTCCACCATATGGGTGAGATTGGGGGGAAAATACCACGGGGCGCCCACCACCTCGAACCCGGCGTCGCGGAAGAGTTTGAGGGAGGGGTATTCCTTCATCCGATCCCATTGGCCCTCATAGCGCCAATCGAAGATGACCACGTCCTTGGGGAGGCGCGCCAGGAGGGCCGGCCCGGACTGGTCGAGGAAGGTCCCGTTGAAGGAGGGGTCGAGCATGTCCCCCCAGCAAAAGAGCCGCACCCCCCGCTTGCGCAGGAAATCGGCGTTCTGGGTCAGCTGCTCCACCACGGCGTCCGAGGGCTTCTTCCCGGCGGCGCGGGCGGCGTCGCTGATTAGGTCTCCGAAGGCCTTTTCATCGAAGCCGATATGGAACGAGGCGGGCTTCAGCGCGTCGATGATCTCGCCCTGGAGGGAGAAGACCAATGCCCGCGTCTCCGGTTGGAAGACGTCGAGATTCGCGAACCCCTTGCGCGTGCCCATCGGAATGGACGATTTCACCGCATGGGACCCGTACCCCGGCTTTCGGGTGATGAATTGGGACCGTTCCCACGAGGCGAAATAGGGCACGGGTTCCACGCCGCGGGCGCGGGCGTAGGCGAAGAGATCCTTCCAGGCTTGGAGTGGGATGGCCGGATTCCCGAGGTCGGGGTGGCTCTGGAACGGGAAGGGGCACAGGTTCCCCGGCGTCCAAGCGCCGTCCATGGTGAGCAGCACGAAGTTCATCCTGAGCAGGAACGCCAGGTCGATCTCCTCGCGGAGCGACGCGATGCGATCGCCGCGGTAGGGCATCCACCCGCGGCGCGCCATGCGGGGCGCGTCGACGAGGGTGAAGGCCCCCGCGTTCCATCCCGGCAGAGTGCGGGCGCGTTTCCCCATGAGGGCCAGGGTCGCCACCCCGCGGAGGAGGCCCGTTTGCTCCTTGGCGAGGATCCGAGCGCCGGCTCCGTCCCAGGTCAACCGAAATGCCTCGCTGTTTCCATCCAAGTGTGCACGCTCCGCGGCGGTCAACGAGACGCCCGAGAAGGGCTCGGGGGTGCGTTCCAAGACCACCGTGAGTGGCGAGCCCGGGCCGCCGGAGAGGAAGCCGCAGAGTTGATCCCTCAGGCCGGCCTCCAATGCAGCGCCGCGCTCCACCACGCGGCAGGAAACGGGGAAGGCGAGTCGCCCCCCCTGGTCGATCCATTTCACGGGCTTGCCCGCGAGGAGCAGGTCGGGCGTGCCCAGGCGCTGGGTGAACGGCTGGCTCGCGCGCGCGCCGTCGCCCGCGGCGGTTTCGGACGCCCCGCCAAAATGGAACGCCACGGGGAAAAACTCCGCGGGCGCATGGAAGCTCTTGCCGGAAAGCCCGGCCCAATTCGCGTAGGGCTCGTCTCCCGCATTGCGGTGCCTGGCGAAATTGACGAAGAGCGTGAGATCGCCCACCGGGGGCCTCTCCAGCACTTCGTCTAATGGGATGCGCATCTCGGCCGTCCAGGCTTTCTGGCCCCGTTCCGCTTTCGCCTGATATCCGCTTAATTCCCGCTCGACACCCCCGGGGAACCAGACGGATCTCTCCCGGGTGTAATGGCGCTTGATCCCGGCATGGAAGCCCAGGCTATTCACCGCGAATTGGCAGACCGCCACCTGGTCGATGGAGAGGAACGCCTCGAGGTCGTCATCGGCCGTGACCCAGAGCTGGTTTTCCCGAACCCGCGCCACGATCCGGTCCGGCTCGGGTTCTTCGGCGCGCCAGCCCACCCAGAGCGCCCCGCCGCTGACGGCGAGGAATACCTCGGTGGACAGACGGGCCTTCTGTTGGGGCGCCCCGAGGATCCGGAACTCGCCCAAGCGCACGGCCTGGGCCCAAAAACTTTCATCGAGGCGGCCGTCGAGGACCGGCGCCCCCTTCGCCAAGGGCACCCGGGTACCCTTGCGCGTGACGATCTCCTCCAGGAAAAGCCTTTGGAGATCCAGGGAGGCGGGCGCGCCTTCCAGCACGAAACTCACGCGAATGGCCACGCAATCCGGGGGGGTCACGAAGGTCGCCGCGCAGTCTTTGCCCAAGGTGCCCGAAAGGCCATCGATCCTCGCCACGTTCTTTTCATCCCAAGCGCCCGTCGTCGATTTGAAGAAGACCGTCCCCCGGGTCGTTCCCGCCCCGGAAAGCGCCGCGAAACAGGTGAAGCGGTATTTCGTGTCCGGCCGGACCTCCACATCGCGCGAGCACCTGAGGTAATAGCCGGCCTTGGCGCGGCGAAGCGTCAACACCCCCCCGTTCGCTTCAAATTGGCTATCAGACTTGTCCTTGGAATCCTGGACCCATCCTTGGGTTCCGAGATCGATCTTGGCCTGGGGGTAGCACGGGGATACGGCGAGAAGAAGGAAGGAAAAAAGCGGTAAGGCCAGTTTGGACATGGGTCCCCCTTTCCAATCGAGTATAAACGCACGATGGGCCCTTGTCAATATATTGATATATTGACAAGGGCCCACTGATCGATTAACCTAATAAATGAGGCCAACGATGCCCAGCATCCCCCGCTACCAGAGAATTCACGATGAGTGGGCCCGGAAAATTCGCTCGGGCCGCGTCAAAACCGGCGACCGCCTGCCCACGGAAGACGAACTCGCCGCGCGTTACGGCGTGAGCAAGATCACCGTCATCCGGGCCCTCAAGGATCTCGTGCACGACGGGTTAGTGGAACGCCGTCAGGGCCGGGGAAGCTTCGCCCGGGCGCCCCTACCCCTCGAACCCGCCGTAGGCCTGGCTTTCTCCAGCGTCCTCGAACTCGGCCACCCCCATGTCTTGGAACTCATGGCCGGCGCCGAAGCCGCGGCCCGGCGCGCCGGGGTCGCCCTGCACCTCCTCCCCGTTCTGGGGCGCAGCCTCGTCTCCGACGGGAGCGTCCTGCGAAGGCTCCTCGACGAGCGCCTGCTTTGCGGCCTCCTCCTCGCGAGCCCCGCCGACCCGGTGGAATTGGAGTCCCTGATGGACCGCGGCGTGCCCTGCGTCTCGGTGGGGGTCGAGTACCGCGACTTCTCGATCCCCACGGTCGCGGTGGATTACCTCGATGCGTTCCAAGATCTCCTGGGGCCCTTGATCGCCGATGGGTTCACGCGCATCGGCCTTCTCACCGGCCCCCTGGAAAAGCCGGATGTGTACACGGCGGGGGCGAAGTGCGCCCGGGCATGGACAAGCGCCTTAACGGCGGCCGGTCTGCCGGTGGATCCCTCGCTGCACATTCCCGGCGACCAGAGCGTTTCCCACGGCGAGACGGCCCTTGAACGGCTACTGGAACGCGGCGTCGAGGCCGTCCTCGTCCTCGGCGACCCGACCCTGCGCGGCGTCCTCCAAAAAATGCGCGAGCGGGGCTTGGATCCGAACCGGGGCCCACTCATCCGCGCCCTCACCGATACGGCCCAGGCGCTCCCCTTCCTCGCCCGGGCCCTGCCGTTCGCCAAGGCCGCCGAGGCCGCGGTGGAAAAGATCCTCTCGGCCAGGGTCTCCTGAGCGGCCCGTCTTAGATCTTCATCTGCATGTTGTAGAGCTTGTGGTAGCGCCCCTTCAGGCGTAGCAGCTGGGCGTGGTGCCCCCGCTCGACGATCTGCCCGTTCTCCATGACCAGGATCTGGTCGGCGTGCATGATCGTCGACAGGCGGTGGGCGATGACGAAGGTGGTGCGCCCCTTCATGAGGGCGGCGAGCCCGTTTTGGATATAACGCTCGCTCTCGGAATCGAGGCTCGAAGTCGCCTCGTCGAGGATGAGGATGCGGGGGTCGGCCAGCACCGCCCGGGCGATGGCGACGCGCTGGCGCTGGCCGCCGGAGAGTTTGACCCCCCGTTCACCGATGAGGGTGTCGAAGCCCTTCTCGAAGCCGTCGACGAACTCGGTGACGTGGGCGGTCTTCGCCGCGGCGCGCATACGGGCCTCGGTGGCGTCGGGCCGGCCGAAGAGGATATTCTCGCGGATCGTGCCGTCGAAAAGGAACGTCTCTTGGAGCACCACCGCCATGCGGCTGCGCCAGGAATCGAGGCGCACCGCGCTCAGGTCGGTGCCGTCGACGAGGATGCGCCCGGAACCGGGCTTATTGAAGGCGGCCACGAGGGAGACCAGGGTGCTCTTCCCCGCTCCGCTGGAACCCACCAGGGCGGTGACGGTACCGGGCCGGGCTTCGAGATCGATGCCGCGCAGCACGGGCTTCCCGGGGGCGTAGGAGAATGAGACGTCCTCGAATACCACATGGCCGCGCACGACGGCGGGCGCGAGGACGCGATCGGGATCGTCATCTTCGGGGACCTGGGCCAAGACCTCTTGCATGCGGTCGAGGCCGGCGAACGCTTCGGTCATCTGGGTGCCGATGGCCGCCATCTGCACCACCGGCACCGTCACGAGACCGAGGTAGAGCGTGTAGGCCACCAGATCCCCCACGGTCATCTCGCCGGCGAAGATGTGCTTCGCCCCGAGGACCATCATCACCACCCCGATGGCGCCGATGAGGAAGGTGGCGACCATGGCGACGAGGCTATTGAGGGTGAGGGTGGAGCGCACGTTGTCGAAGACGCGCTGCACCCCTGAGGCGAAACTCTTGGATTCGTCGGCTTCCCGGTGGAAGCCCTTCACCACCCGGATGCCCCCCACGCTCTCCGACAGCCGGCCCGTCACCTCGCCCGTGATGGCGCTGCGCTGGCGGAAGATGGGGCGGATCTTGCGGAAGGCCGCCACGGCCACCAAGGCGAAGATGGCCAGGCCTCCGAAGGCCACCAGGGTCATCTGCCAATTGATCCGGAAGAGGAGGAAGAGGGCCACCCCGGCGGTGAGGAAGCCCCCCAGGAGTTGGACGAAGCCCGTGCCCACCAGGTTGCGCACGCCCTCCACGTCGTTCATGATGCGCGAGACCACGGTGCCGGTCTTGGTGGCGTCGTACCAGGCCACCGGCAAGCGCACGATGTGCTTCTGGAGTTTCAGCCGGAGGTCGCTGATGAGGCGCTGGCCCTCGATGGAGAGGAGCTGGGTCAGGGCGTAGGAGGTCACCGCCTGGAGGAGCACGGCGACCAGCACCCCCCCGGCGAGGAGGTAGAGCAGGCGCAGGTCGTGCTTGCCGATGACGTCGTCGAAGAGGTACTTCGTCGAGCCCGGCAGGGCGAGGCCGGCGGCCCGGTTGATGAGGATGAGGAGGAGGCCGAGGGCGAGCATCCACCGCCGCGGCCAGACGAGTTCGCGCAGCGCGAGTTTGATGCTGGCGCCGCTGATGCGCTTCTTGGGGGCTTTCTCCCCGGGGGCCTTGGTTTTCTTTGCCATGGGTATTGGGGGGAACTTAAGCCCACGCCCCCCGCTCCGTCAACCGGGGGCCCGGCCTTGAGTTCTCCCCCGATCCATCGCCGTCGGGGACTATTTTTTCGCCACGTCGAGGCAGCGCAGGCTATTCTGGTCTCGCAGGTACAATCGCCCGTCGGCGAGGGCCGGGGGGCACCAGGCCATCTTCGTGTCCATGATCTTGGCGGAGGAGATTTCTCTGTAGCTTTCCGGGGAAAGTTCCACGAGCACGAGGTCGCGCCGCTCGTCGTCGATGGCCCATAGCCGCCCGCCCGCCGCCACGCCCCCGCCCAGGCCGAAGACGGGGTTGGATCCGGTGCCCCATTTCTTCTCCCCGGCGAGGGAGAGGCAGATGAGCCCGTCCTTCTTCTCGTTGCTATTGCTGAACAGGTAGAGGAAATCGCCCAGGAGGATGGGGATGTGGATCTGGGCCCCCGCGGTCTCGTAATCGGCCTTCCAGAGGAGTTTCACCTCGAACCCGGAGCCCGCGCGCCGGACCTGGATGAGGGCGGAGCCCGCGCGGTAGCCCCCGGTGATGAAGATCTTCCCGTCGGGAAGGGGGAGCGGCGCGGTGATGGGGATGCCGCATTTCCATCCCCCGAAGGTCCAGAGCTCCTCTCCCTTCTCGGCGGAGAAGGCCACGACCTCCCCGCCGCCGCCCGCGCTCACGGCGACCACCATTTCCGTGCCGTCGATCTTCGCCAGGGTCGGCGACACGTAGCCGACGCCGCCTTTCAGGGGGCGGGATTCCCACACCGGCCGGCCGGTCTTCTTCTCGTAGGCCCCCACCCCGACCCGATCCGACTGGACGGCGATGATGACGGAATCCCGGTAGAGCAGCGGGCATTGGGAGAAGCCCCAGGTGGGAAGTTTCATGGCGAACTCGCCCATGAGGTCCTTCTGCCAGGCGAGTTTTCGGCCCTTGAGGTGGAAGGCGGAAAAATGCCCGTAGACGCCCATGGCGAAGGCGAACTCGCCGTCCACCGTGGGGGAGCCGCGGGAGCCGGGATAACTCACCTTCTCCCCCGAAGCGGGATAGGCGGCCTTCCATTCCTCCCGCCCGTCTTCCGCGCGGAAGCAGCGCAGGGCGTCTTCGTCATTGTTGGGCCGGTCGAGGAGATAGACCCTGCCATCATACACGGCCACCCCGGCGAAGCCCGCCCCGACGTCGACCCGCCAGAGTTCGGCGGGGCCGGAATCCCCGAAGGATTCCAGGAGGCCCGTCTCGGGGGACACGCCACGGCGCTCGGGGCCCGCGTGTTGGGGCCAATTGCCGGCAAAGAGCGAGGCGATCAAAAGGAGAGCGGCGGGGAGGCGCATGGCGGGACTCCTGGGGAAACGGCCCTGATTCCCCCGATTTTCCACGGTCCGCCGGGCGCCGTCAAGGCGGCCACCGGGCCGGCCATAGAGGGGATTCGTTTCCCCCCGGTCGGGCGATTCCCCCTCCCCTCCCATCTCGGGATACAATCCACCATGGCTAGAAATCCGGTGCGGCTGCGTCAAGAGTTCTACCTCGACCCCGAGTTCGGGTTCAATTGCTTCCAGCAATGGCAAAGCGATATGCTCTGGCACGACCACGATTTCTACGAGGTCGCGGTCATCCTCTCCGGCCAATGCTTCCATAAGACCCTCACCGAGAAGCGCCGCCTGCGCCGGGGAGACCTCGTCTTCATGAACGTCGAGGAGCCCCACGCCTACCAGATGGAACAGCCGGTGGAACTGGTGAACCTGCTGGTGGGCCGGAAATTCCTGGGGCCCCTGGCCCCCATGCTTCCCGGCGAATCCTTCCTGGGCGCCACGGCCCTGGGGGCCTTCCTCGCCGGGAAATCCCGGGGTTTCGCCGTCGTCACCCCCTCCCCGAAACTCTGGATCCCCATCCGCAAAACCGTGGAGAGCCTCGTCCAATCCTACCCCCACCGCCACTCGGGGACCCTCCCCCTCGTCTATATCCGCTTCGCGGAACTGCTCTACCTGACCTCCAAGGCCATGGAAACCCGGGCGAGCCAGGAGCCCATGCGGGACGAGTCCGAAGAGCGCATCACCGCGGCCATCGAGTTCATGAACCGCGAGTACACCCGCCCGATCGAACTCGCCGAATTGGCCCAACGGGGGGGCTACCATCCCGCCTATTTCTCCTCCCTGTTCAAGAAGCACACCGGCTATTCCCCCATGGAATACCTCATCGATCTCCGCGTCCAGAAGGCGAGTTTCCTGCTGAAATACGGGGAAGAACCCGTGACTGAGGTTGCCCGGCTGACCGGGTTTTCCCAAGTCTCCCTGTTCTACCGAATTTTTAAACGCGTGACCGGCATGTCGCCCAAGGCCTTTCGGGTCATCCGTGGGGAAGAAGTGCGAAAAAACAAGCCTGTTTTAAAGAATTAATGAAAAATAAGCAACAAACACTACCTCAATCCAGATTAATCACCTAATACTGACTATTTCTTAAGTAAATTTTTTATTTCGTCCTTTTATTGACAATATTCGTACCTCATTATTTAATGGCGTCAATATTTGCGGCTCAAATAATTAACGAGCCAAAGAAAGGAGACTTTTGTGTACTATTCAGACATGGAATTATTCAACCGTAAACTTCCTCCCTTCATCAAGCGGTATCGTCTAAAGCGAAAATTGACGCAAAGCGGGTTGTCCGCTGTAGCAAAAATTGACTACAAACATATCCAAGTTCTCGAAAGTTTCCGGTTTTCCAAAGATCCGAGAATTTCCACCATCCGTAAACTTTCCAGGGCCCTCAATGTCCCGACCCACGACCTCATCGAACGCTGCTTTTCCGAAGAAGATCCGTCCGACGAAAACGAGCTGCCGAAGGTGGTCTGAACTCCCGACATGCCACGCCGACCGGGGGGTGAGCGCCCTGGGTCGCGCGTGTGGCGTGAACCCGGGCTCCCATTGACCCGCCCCTCCCGGGGGGATAGAATCCCCCCGTGAAAACCCTCGAAAAAGAATTAGAAACCGCGGTTCGGCTGGCCAAGCAGGCCGGAGAGCTCCAATTGTCCCGCCTCGCGGGGCTCAAACGGGTCGAAATCAAGGCGGACCGGTCCCCGGTCTCCGAGGTCGACGAGGCCTGCGAGAAGATTCTCCGTGGGGGGCTCGAGGCCGCCTTCCCCGATGACGGCTTCCTCGGGGAGGAGACGGGGGAACGCGTCGGCCGTTCCGGCCGCACCTGGATCGTCGATCCCATCGACGGCACCCGCCCCTACCTCCACGGCATCCCGACCTTCAGCGTGCTGGTCTCCCTGGAGGACGGGGGCGACCCGGTGCTCGGCCTCATCCTCCTCCCCGCCATGGACGAACTCCATACGGCGACCAAGGGCGGGGGCGCGTTTCGGAACGGCGCCCCCGTGCGCGTCTCCAAAACCGGTAGCCTGGCCGATGCCATGGGCGCCCAATTCGGCTATTTCCACCAGCCCAACTCCCCGGAGGGCCTGGCCATCAAGGCCCTCGGATCCCGGGCCGATTACCTCTACGGCTTCATGGACGCCTGGTCCTACGGCGCCATCGCCTCGGGCCGCCTCGATTTCTCGGTGAACCTCCTCGACAAGCCCTGGGACTGCTCCGCCGCCGCCTGCCTCATCCGCGAAGCCGGCGGCCGCTTCTCCGACCTAAGCGGCCGCGAAACCACCCGCAGCGGCAATATGCTCTTCTCCAACGGCGCCCTCCACGATGAACTCCTGTCGTTCTTCGCGCCCACAAAATAAACGCCCCGCCCCTTCTTCCCCCCAGTTCAAATGCGGACGCGTTTGACTTGGTGCGAGACGCAGGCGGCATCCTACCCCGGTAGCAGGTAGGGGACCTCGCAGGGGCGCATCAGCGCCAAGATACTAAATGCAATCGTGCCTTACCTATTGCGCTTCCGGCCCGCCGGTGGACTTCCTCCAAGAGGTCCAAGGAACCCGCCCCCCATCAATCCCATAACCGAAAAATCGCTCCAGTAATTTCATCCGCCCCATCTCTTCGTCCCACCCCCCAGTTCAAATGCGTACGCGTTTGACTTGGTGCAAGACGGTGGCGGCATCCAACCCCGGTAGCAGGTAGGGGACCCCTCAGGGGCGCATCGGCGCCAAGATACTAAATGCAATCGTGCCTTACCTATGGCGCTTCCGGCCCCCCGGTGGAATTCCTCCAAGAGGTCCAAGGAATCCGCCCCCCATCAATCCCATAACCGAAAAATCGCCCCAGTAATTTCATCCGCCCCATCTCTGCGTCCCACCCCCCAGTTCAAATGCGAACGCGTTTGACTTGGTGCGAGACGCAGGCGGCATCCTACCCCGGTAGCAGGTAGGGGACCCCGCAGGGGCGCATCAGCGCCACCATACAAAGCGCAATCGTGCCTTACCTATGACGCTTCCGGCACCCCGGTGGGTCTCCTTCATGGGGACCAGGGAACCCGCCCCCAGTCTTGACCCATATCCGACAGAACGCTCCAGTAATATTAAACGCCCCGTCCTTTCCTCCCCCGGTTCAAATGCGGACGCGTTTGACAGGTCCTCGGCGTTGGCAGCGAAGTGCCCTGACCGCAGGGAGGGAACCCCGTAGGGGCGCATCAGCGCCACGATACCAATAGTAACCGAGCCTCACCGCTGGCGCTGCCAGCGCCCCGGAGGGGCTCCTCCTTGGGGTCTTGGGAAATCGGCTCCCATCATGTCCCAAAACCAACAGAAGGCCCCAGCAATTTAAACCGCCCCGCCCCTTCCTCCCCCCTATTCAAATGCGGACGCGTTTGACAGGTCCTCGGCGTTGGAAGCGGCCTGCCCTGACCGCAGGGAGGAAACCCCGTAGGGGCGCATCAGCGCCACGATACCAATAGTAACCGAGCCTCACCGCTGGCGCTGCCGGCGCCCCGGAGGGGTTTCCTCCCTGCGGTCCGGCAATCCCGCCCCACGTCGAGACCTGGTTTGCTAAAAGATTTTCATGGCCACATTCGCGCTAAAGAACGACTGCTCCGTCAGCACGCCCTGGGCATTGTACTGGTAGGTCATCTGGAAGCGGTTGAGCACGTGCACCGGCGTGCCGCCCAATTGGAGGTCGAGGTCGTACCCCCAGGTCATGTCGGGGGAAGGCTGCCAGAAGAGCAGGGGATTGGAGATATTGCGCTTGACGAAGTACCCCTCGAAATTATTGAGGATCTTGGACACCGCGGGGACCTTCTTGAGGATCTCCTTATTGAAGACCAGCTTGGCCTGGAACGTTCCCATGCCGAAGGTGCCCGTGGATTCGGCGAAGAGCGCCTCGTAGGACGCGCTGCCGTAGAAGAGGACGAGGTAGAGTTCGGCCCACCCGTAGACGCCCGAATAGGTCGAGCCGGTCATGACGCTATCATTGGCCAGGTAGCCGACGCCGGTGGCGTCGGGGCGCGAGCGCACCGTGTCGTAATTGCGGTTGAAATAGCCCGAATTGAAGAGCCCCGTCTGCCGGCGGAACTCGCCCTTGAGGGAGAAGATGCGCGTGCCGTCGGCGAGGCCGATGCTGCCGTAGAGGCCCGGGGCGCTGAAGCCCCAGCCCGTGGCGGCGACCTCGTCGACCCCGGCCTGGGCGGGATCGATGTTCATGGCCATCTGGCCGTAGACCTGGAAGGCGTTTTTGATGAGGGGGACCTTGAAATCGGCGCCCCACATGCCGAAGAAGTCCCGTTTGGCGATGAAGCGGTTGATGACCTCGTTGGGGGTCTCGAGGTCGAGGGCGTTGTTCACGCCCATGTTCGAGAGGACCCCGTTGAGGGTGACCCGGTTATCGCGGCTGGTGATCGTGGGGAAGACCTTGTAGGCGTTCCCGGCGGAGGTCGTCCGCAGGCCGGCGTACTGGTTGAAATCCCCGGCGAAGGCGCCGCCGATCTGCAGGCCCTTGAGGATGGCGGATTGGGAGCCGCCGAAGGGGTTGACGAAGAGCCGCCCGCCCATGATCATGCCCTGGTTGGCCAGGTCGGCGAAATTATTGATCATATATTCGAAGCCCAGGCGGAATCCCTTCCCGACGCCGAGGGCGAAATCGAGGCCCAGGGCCTTTTCGGCGGGGTAACGCAGGCCGTTATTGTAGCCGTCCATGATGTAGCCCATGCCCAGCGTCACGCTCTCGAGTTGGCCCACGCGGAAGAAGACCGGATCCGAACCGCCGGTGACGGCGAGTTTCTCGCTCCATTGGATATAGGTGATCTTGCGCAGGATGGTATCGAGGGCCGCCTGGGTGCTGCTGAAATCCCAGCCGCGATTGGAGGGCTTGCCCGTGCCGTCGAGGAAGACTTCGAGATCGAGGCCCATGCGGAATTTGCCGAGGCGGAGTTCCGGGGAGAGGGCGATGCGCGTCATGGTCTGGCCGTCGAGCACCACGGGCCCGAAATCGAAGCCCATGCCGAAAGGCTTCCCGGCGGGGGCGGCGGCCGGCTCGCTTTTCGGGGCGTCTTTGGCGGGAGCCGATTGGGAGGGAGGCGTCGAACTCGCGGGGGCGCCAGCCGCCTTGGAAGCGGGCTCCGGCGCGGGTTTCGTTTCCTTGGGGGCGGGGGTCGGTTCGGGCGCCGGAGCCGGTGCCGGCGAAGCCTGGGCGGCGGGCTGCCCGAGTTGGGCGAAGCCCCCGGGCACGCCGTCTTCCATGGTCTTGATATCGGCGGGCGTGGACGGCCGGGGCGGGGTCGAAAAGCCCTCTTGGCCGATGGCGGCGAATTGCCCGGCGCCCACCATCTGGGGCGGCGTGCGGTCATTGCCGAGGGCCACGGTGCCCTCGGTCACCACGAGTTGGTCGGCGCCTTGGGAAACGCCCAGGCCGAAGGCGGTGCCCCGCACCCCGGCGACCGAGGTCGGCGTGATGAACTGGTAATCGCGCTTCTTCTCGATCTTGCTGAACTTGGCGAGGATCTTGCCGTAGTCGATATTGAACTTGCCGCTGTCGAGGCCTTCGCCGTAGGTGACCGTGCTCAGGCGGAAGCGCGTGCTGGGCCCGACGGTGATGATGGAGCCGTCGGGGAATTTGATCTCGGCGGATGCGCCCTCGCCGGTTTGGATCTGGGAATCGGCCGGGAGGATCTGGCCGGCCGAAACGGCGCCGCCGGGTTCGCCGCGCTTCTGGAAGGCCACGGCGCCCTTGACCTTATTGACGCGGATGCCTTCTTGGGGGAAAGCGGGGAGGACGAGCATCGCCGCGAGGGCGAGCATGGAGAGATGTTTCATGGAGGCTCCTTTCGAAACGCCTGAATCCGGCCTCGTGCCGCGGCTTGGGAGCCATCCTGGCTCCCCGGCACCGATCCCTTCCCCAGGGCTGCCGCCAAAAATACGGGTCTTTTCCCGATTCCTGGATGCGGCGCCTTGTGGGTTATGAAAATCGGCGTTCGTCCCAATTCTTCCATACATGGAGGCAGGCAGGAAGGGGAAAAACTTTCCCCCTGCACCCCCCAATCCCGACAAATTCTAGCGATTTTCTGGGAATCCCAATGGTTTTGGCAACCTTTGGAATCCAAAAGCTACGGAAATAAAACGCGCATAAAATCGCGACTTTCTATTGAAGTCGACTCTTTACTATAAAAAGATCAGCTCGACACGACTTCCGAAGGGTGAATCCGGAAGAGTTCCAAAAGAGCGACCCGGGCAAGGAAGTCGACGTTTCCTGAAAAATCGGCCGGTCGCCATTGCCGAAGATCCGGAGAGAGCAGAAACAGTGTGTCGTCATCCACGGGAACGAAAATGGCAGGCCTCGGTGATTAATTCTTATTCCGATCCTCATCCCCCCCCCCCCCCGTCAAAAGGCGAAGCCTTTTACCTGGCCGTCGACGGTGGTAGCCTTCTCCGAAGCGGCAGGTGGGAGTCCCTGGAGGAGCGCCTCAGCGCCACCAGAAAAACCGCACACGAGGCCATCAGCGGGCGCTGCGGCGCGACGGAAGGGATTCCCACCTGCCGCGGGGAAGGGCATTCCCCGGCGAGGTCAGGGTTTCTAAATACCCCTGTTCCAGCCCGACGGGCTCCTAAGACGCCTTTTCTCCCATCCCCTTGGAGAACCACGGAATCAAACGGGAGGTGCGCTTCTGGTATTCCCCGTAGGCCGGATATTTCTTTTTAGAAAGTTTTTCCGTGAGCCCCGTGGATCCCTGGAAGAGCAGGGTGAGCATCACCGCGCCGAGGATCCCCACATTTAGGAACCAGGCCCCGGTGACGGAGACGCTGAAAAGGTACACGGCCCACCAGATCCCCATTTCCCCGAAGAAGTTCGGGTGGCGGGAGAAGCGGAAGAGGCCGCTGGCGAGGAAGCCGCGCTCGAGGTCGCCGCTTCCACGCTCTCCGCGGCGCTTGCGCTCCTGGAAGGCCCATTGCTGCTGGTCGGCCACCGTCTCGATGGCGAGGAAGGCGAGGAACAGGAGGATGGCCAGGGCATCGAGCCACTGGAAGGACCGGCCCCGGTGCTCCCAGAGGACGAACGCGGGCAGGGTGAAGAGCACGAACATGCCGGCCTGGTAGGCGCAGATGAACAGCAAGTTGAAGGCTTGCCAGAGGACCGGGTTGGGGATGACGCTGCGCATATAGGCCCAGCGGTAATCTTCGGTCTTCCCGTAGCCGCCCTTGCGGGCGAAATTGAAGGTCAGGCGCGCGCCCCAGAGGGTGACGAGGCCGGCGACGAGCAGCGAGCGCCATTCGAAGTCTGCCCGCGCGGCGTAGTACCAGACGAAGCCCACCGGCAGCGTGCTCCAGAGGCGGTCGATCCACGAATAATCCCCGCTGACCCAGCCCGCGACGAAACTCGCCAGGGCGAACCCGGTCGCCATCCAGATGCAAACCATCAGCGGGTCGCCGCTTTGGAAAAGATCCACGGGATGCCCCGAAGAGGCGACGGCGAAGACCCCGAAGGTCGTGGCGAGTGCGGCGAGGCAGAAAACGGCAAACTTCATAGAAGAAACTCCTGTTGGCTTTGTGGTCAGAATGACGGAAGGGATGGATGGATGGTTCGACTGGAATCGAGGCGGTCGCGGTTCGCGATTAGCCCGCTCGGCCGCCTGGCAGCCGAATCGCAGATCGGATCGACGGGCCCGGTCATGGATCCTCCTCGAGGTTCCAGATTTCCGTGCAATCCTCCACCTCCCGGATCTCGCGCAAGAAACGGGAAGGGCCGTGGCCGGCCTGGAAATCGGGATTACCCCAGAAGCGGGCCGGGGGGTCGAGATGGGGGGCGAGCAGGTAGAGATTGCGCTCGGCCCGGGTGGCGGCGACGTAGAAGAGGCGCCGTTCTTCGTCGATCTGCTTATCGCTGCCGAGGGATTGGGCGGAGGGAAGATACCCCTCGACCAGGGAGAGGACGAACACGGTCTGCCATTCCAGGCCCTTGGCGGAATGGATGGTGGAGAGGGTGAGGAACTCGTCTTCCTTGTCGCCGCCGTCCTCTTCCACGAGGTCTTCGCCGGGGGGATCCAAGGTCATGTCGGCCAGGAAATCGCCGAGCTTCTCGTAGCGCTCCGAGACCACCGCCAAAGATTGCAGGTCGTCGCGGCGCTTCCGCCAATCGTCGTAGTGCTCCTTGAGGATCGGCTCGGCGTACTTGAGGGCGGCCTCCATGGCCTCGCTGGCGCTGCGGTGTTCGCCCCCGGCCTTCTCGGTGAAATCGGCCAGGGCGCGCAGGTCGCCGGCGTACTTCTTCTTCGCCAGCGAGGCGTCGCGCAGGGCGGCGGCCCCCTGGCGCTTCTCCACGATGGCCTCGACCAGGCGGTTGGCGGCGGCCGGCCCGACCCCCTGGATGAGCAGGAGCACCCGGTTCCAGGAGATGGCGTCGAAGGGGTTCACCACGATGCGCAGGTGGGCGAAGACGTCCTTCACGTGGGAGGTCTCGATGAACTTGAAGCCGCCGAATTTCCGGAAGGGGATGCGGGCCCGGGTGAGGGCCAATTCGAGGTCGTTGGAATGGAACCCGGTGCGGAAGAGCACCGCCATGCGCTCGAGGGGCACCCCCTCTTCGCGCAGTTCCAGGACCCTTTGGCAGACGAAGGCCGATTGGTGCATCTCGGAGGCCGGCGAAAGCAGCACGGGCTTCTGGGCGTGCTCGATGGAGGAGAAGAGCTTCTTCTCGTACTTCTCGGGGGCGCTCTCGATGATGCGGTTGGTGAAATCGAGGATGGGGCGGGAGGAGCGGTAATTCTCCTCCACCTTCACTACCCGGGCCCCGGGGAAGGCGTCGCTGAAATCCATCATATTGCGGATCTCGGCGCCGCGGAACGAATAGATCGACTGGAAATCGTCGCCCACGGCCAGGATATTGCCGTGGGGCCTGGCCAAGGCGCGCAGGATATCCATCTGGAGGCGGTTGGTGTCCTGCATCTCGTCGACCATGAGGTAGCGGTGGCCCCGGCCGATGAAATCGGCGGTCTTCTCGTCGCGGGTCACCAGGTCGCGCAGGCGCAAGAGCAGGTCGTCGTAATCGAGGAGCCCCCGGGCCTTCTTGTATTCCGCCACCGCCTCGGCGACCTTTTGGATCTCCTCCTCGAGTTCGAGGTACTGGGGGTACTCTTCGTCGAGGACTTTCCGGTAGGGGAGGCCCGTGTTGACGCTTCGGCTGAAGATGGCCGCGAGGGTGCCCTTCTTCGGGAAGCGCTTCTCGGCCTCGCCGAAGCCCAATTTATTGCGCACGAATTGGATGGCGTCTTCCAGGTCGCCCCGGTCGAGGATGGTGAAATTGGGCCCGATGCCCAGCACGTTCCCGTAGCGGCGCAGCATGCGGTTGGCGTACCCGTGGAAGGTGCCCCCCTGCACCCGCTGGCAGCGGTCATCCAGGAGCCCCGCCGCCCGGCGCATCATCTCCTGGGCCGCCTTGCGGGAAAAGGTGAGGAGGAGGATCTCTTCGGGGGGGACGCCGTTCTCGATGAGCCAGGCCACCCGGTAGGTGAGCACCCGGGTTTTGCCCGTTCCGGCCCCCGCGATGACGAGGGTGGCCCCCTCCCCCGCCTGCACCGCTTCCAATTGCTGGGGGTTGAGTTCCGCCGCGTAGTCGATGGCGAAGTGCCGGGCCGCCGCCGCGGGCGCATGGAGTTTATAGGTCTTTTTACCGGACTCGGGCATGGGGGGTATGATACCGGGGGGCGCGGCGTGGGTCAATCGGGCTAATCAACAAAAAACCCGCCTTTCGGCGGGTTTTTTGTTTCACGGAAGGCCTATTCCCAAGGAGGACGGGAACCCGGCCGATTGGAGATGATCAGGATCGAACTGACGACCTCCACAATGCCATTGTGGCGCTCTCCCAATTGAGCTACATCCCCGTGATAACGACAATTATAGCATATGAGGGGGGGTTCTGGCAAAGGGCAAGAGGGGCTAGTGATGGGGTGCTGTTTTCAGAGGGTCAGGGTGTGGGGCAGGATGATGCTCTTTTTCGGAGAGGAATGACCCCTTTGGGATTTGAGCATTGCGACGGCTTCTCGACCCAAAGCGGCCCAGGGAATCGCTGTTCCTCGAAGAGGAACGTTCTGGAGACTGGCGGCGCGGCAATCGAATGCGCAGACCCGGTCGAGTCGCGAGGAATCCCATCCCGTCGCCAGCAGGAAACGCGGGAGCAGAAATTCATGGGAAAGAACGACGGCATCCACAGAATCAGGATCACCCCGGAGCCACTGGAGACTCCGGTCGAATTGACTCCGTTCAGCCCCGGGCGAGGCTGCGGTGAGTGTGGCAGCTTCTCCCGCAAGCACTTGGCGGTTTTTTTCCATGGCCTCTAGAAGGCCCTGACGGCGGTCTCCGGCGGAAAAATGGATCGCCTTGGACCCGAGACCGACGAAGAAAATTCGCCGTTTTCCTAATTGAAAAAGGCGGTCGGCCAATGCGGCCCCGGCCCCAATTTCATCGGGGTGGACGCCCCCCCTGTCCACCTTGTGATTGAACCAGACCGCCGGCACCTGGAAGCGGTTGAGGGCTTTCTCCAGGGCTTCCACAGCCACCTTCTGGAAACTCTGGATGTTGAGGATCATCCCGTCGTAATACTGCTCTTTCACGAACCGCAAATCACCCATGTGTCCCTCGCTGGGTTCATCTGCCTGTTCGACCACCAGGCGCCAGCCCTCATCGGAAACCGCATCCATGAGACCGCCAAGAAAAACAGAGACCGACGTCAGTGCACCGGCGCGCCGGCCATTCACAAGGAGGATCACTCCGGTATGGCCCTTGCGCATAGCGCGCGAAACGGTATTGGGCCGGTACTTCAATTTATAGGCGGTCGCTTCGACCTTGCGAATGGTGGATTCGGGGAAACGAGCGCGATCGCCGCGCAGGATGCTTGCGACGGTCGTCAGGGAAAGGCCCGATTCCCGGGCGAGATCTTTGAGTGTTGCCAAGACGACATGAAACCATGAGAAGCGGCGCAAGGAAAGGTGACCGCAATGCGCCTAAACCCGGATGAGCTCGCCGTGCCCATACCTCTAAAAGGCTTCTCAAAAGGCGATGATCGAAGCGCGCCCGGTCGCGCTGAGGGTCCATGGGGCTCGCTCAAGCACTCCTAAGGGCGCCCAGAACGAATAGACCCCGCGAACCCGGCGTATGAGGCCTATGAAATGGCGATTCGAGGGCGCCAAGGGGAAGGCGCAGGCCAAAAAAATTGCCGTCGAAACGGCCAGAAGGCGGGGGGACTCATGTTGGATCCTCACTTTCGGACCTCCTCGGGGAATCTCCGCCCCGTTGGGATCTCCGGTTCGGGAGGGGAGTTTCCGGCGTACCCGTGGAGCACTTTCGCCCCCCGCAGTTGAACAACGCCTAAGGAACAAGGAACAGCATGATCGTTTGGATGATCGCCCCACCCGCCGGGTCGCGCAGGATGGCGAGAACGGGACCAGCAGAAACCATGCGCCCATCGGTCATCGTGAAATCCCAGGTCATCTCGGTGGCGCCGGGCGCGATTCGTTTTTCGCTGAGTCGTTCCCCGTGGATCTTCTGGAAACTCAAAGTCAAGGCGCGCTTGGCATCGGATCGAATCGGTAGGACCGCGAGGCCATCCCCCGAGATCGAATAATAGCGTTTGAGTGCAACGGTGGGCGGATCGCCTAGAAGGGTGTAATCCATGATTCGAAGGAGGCGCACCGCGCCCGAGCCGTCATCCACTCCGACATAGAGTTGGGTCGTCTCCGTGATAATCCGACTCTGCGCATCATATAGGCCTTTCCATGCCTCCGTCCCGAAGCGAAAGACGAGGCCGCCCGAGACTAAGGATCGGGCCCGGGCATATTGGGGCCCGGGTGTGGGGGCGACCTGGACCGCCAGGGTTCCGCGGAAATTCGTCGATGGGGTCGTCTGAAAGGAGGGATCTACCGTGATGACCGCTGCGGGGGCGGCGGGGGCCCCACCCGGCGACACCTCATATGTAAGTGCCACCGACCCGAGTTGCAGGATGTAATTGGCCCCGCTGGCCTGATCGTACTCGATCTTGAAGAAGCGGGAGCCGGGGGGAAATGCTCCTGAGTGGGCACGGCGATCCCAGTTCGGCCGGGTCGACTCCACAATGCATACGTCGGTCAACGGATTCCAGGAGACCCCGTCGGGGGAGGCGTAGAAACGGAAAACCACTGCAGAAGCGGCGTTGCGAAGGGCGAATCCCACGGCTTCGAAGGTCCGCCAATCGCCCGAAGGGGAGACGTAAGCGACCCAGTTCGTGGTGGGGTAGACGCGCTTCAGTCGGTGGGGGTCGCCATAGAAGGAATTGGAATCGCTGGTATCGATGATGAAGGGCCCCTCGCCGGCCGAAGCGATCAGGTTCATATTGGAAAGGTCGTCGCGAAGGTGGGCGATGCGTGTCAGGGAGGGATAGGCGTTGGATCTGTGGTTGCCCGCGGCGTCGACGGCATACGTCGCAAAACTCGTGCTGTGTCGGATGAGTAGGTTCGTCCCGGAAGGGGGGATCGGCGCCCAGATCGCTCCCCCATCGAGGGTGAAGAACCCCTGGGGTTCATTCACCGACAATCCGAGCGTGACGTCGACATCGACCAGATTGGAGGCGGGCCATCCCGTCACCGTCACCACCGGGGCGACCTGATCGCGAAGAGATGGGTCGAAGTTTGTGTCGCTTGTGATGTATATCTGGTCGAATGCCGCTCCGATTTCCCGCCGTGCGACCCTCAGTTCGTGGGCTCCCGCGGCGAGGTTCAGGGGACCGGTGGCCGTGAGTTTTCTCCAGTGCCAATCGCCGATCCCCAGTGACGCGTTCGATTCGGGCGCCTGATCCACGGCGAAGTAGAGACTGTCGTTGGTGTACGTTTCCGCCTTGACCCTCGCCCAGATCGCGTAGGCGCCGCCGAGGGGAAGGGTGAATGGATAGGTGGCCACGCCATTCGTCGGGGGCGTGTATGCATGGGAATCGGCATCCACGTAGAGGTAGGCACCGGAGATCGCATAGGGGCTGTTCGAAAGCATGAGAGGCGCGGTAAACGATGCCGCCTGCTCGGCCTCGACCCACAGGGTGAAATCGGGGGTCAGGGTGAACGTCTGGGTATTCGTCGCCGAGCGGTTGCCCAGGTCGTCCGACGCGAAATAGGAGAGGAAGGTGGTGTTGGAAACATCGATTCGAACACCGGGACCGGCGGGGGCTTGTCCCCATGTGGCTCCTTGGTTGGTGGTCCAGTGCAGGGTGCCGTCGCCGGCTCCGAGGAGCATGGAGAGGGGTGCATGGGCGGTCGGGGACCCCTGGATGCTGTTGGTGGGAATCGGGGCCTCGCGGTCGAAGAGATAGGTGTTCGTGCCGGTGGCGCTTCGGTTCCCGGCCGTGTCGAGGCCATAAGTCAACAGGGTCGTGGATTGGGTGAGGATCAGGGCGACGGGACTCGACCGGGGCACGGGCGAATAGGCCTGCCCGAGGACCGCGTACCACCCGTGGTCTTCATCCGTCGAAATCCTCACGATCAGGTTGGTGGCCGTGAGCGCGGAGGCGGGCGATACGGTGACTTGCGGCGCGCGCTGGTCAACGACCACGGGAGTGAGGGAGAAGGAATCGATGTTCCCGGGGCCCTGTTCCCAACGCAAACGCAGGATGTGGCGGCCCATGCCCAGGCTCACCGCCTGGGCATGGCGCACGGTGGCGAAGGTGGAATAGCCTCCCGTGGAGGCGAGACTCAGGAGCGCCAGATGCTTGGAATCGGCCTCCAAGGCGATTTTCGCGGTGGAGCCGGCCGTCACCGCGGCGGTCAGGTCGAACCAGAACGGCCCGTCCTGGGTGACGTCCACGGTGTACTCGAGCCAGCGCCCCGTGGCGGGGTAGCCCACATATCGGCCGCCTCCCCCATTCTGCACCTCGATGGCGGTGTCGGCGCGGTAGGTCGCGCCGGCATAGGCATTCGGTCCGTGATTGTCGTGGAAGGACGCATAGGCGCTTCCCGCATCGAAGTCCTCCGCTTGGATCACGCCGGGGAGCGGATGCCCCTGCCCCGGGCGCGGGGCTCCCGCCAGGTAGTTCGTCTGTCCCCGCGTGGGGGACCACTCGGAGACGATTTCCTGCACGGCGCGCTTGGGCGCGTAGCGGTAGTCGAAGAAGTGGGCGAATCGATTGCTGCCCATCTCGCCGCCGTTGAGCCACGAATGGCGATCAGTGACGCCCCAGCAGAGGAAACTGGTGCTCTGGGCGGTGTCGGCGACGAGTTTGGCCATCTCCCGGTAATTGTAGGCCTGGTTCGACAGGCCGCTGGCGTTGCTCATGGGGATGCTCAGATCGATCTCGGTGATGTTGGCCAGGTAACCATGGGCGATGAACTCGGCCATGTTCGCCGCGACCGCCGCGGTGGTATCCGCCCCCCAGCCAGCGCCCCAATGCATCTGCATACCGACGCCATCGACCTGGATTCCCCTCGCGCGAATCCCATTGAGCAGACTGAGGATGGCGCGGGACTTGGCGTTCGTGGTTTCGTTATCGTAGTCGTTGTAGAAGAGTTTCACGTCGGTGGGCACCCCGGGATGGTCGGCGTGAATACGGGCAAGCGCCGTCTGAGCGCACTGGAAGGCCCAAGCGATGTAATCGTCACCGATCTTGTCGCGCCACAGGGTGGAACGCAAGCCGGGAAAGGCGGGGTCGGTGTCGTCGGCCACGGCCTCGTTGACAATATCCCATTCGATCACCATGCCCGGGAAATTGGTGAGTGTGTAGCGCATGAGGCCCTCGATGTGGTTGGAGAGGGCCGCTCGAGACGGCTCGCCCGGCGTCAGGTTGGAGACCCAGGCGGGCAACCCGCGGTGCCAGACCATGCAGGTGGCGCGGATTTTAAGGTCGTTTTGGAGGGCCACGCGGAACATGGTGTTCATGGACTCGAATCTCCATGCGTTCACGCCGGGGTGAACATCTTTGATCTTCATACAACGCTCCGGCACGAGTAGGTTGAAGTTCGTCACAATTGTATTGGAATAATAATCGCGGTCGATTTTCAGGCCGTTCCAGCCAGTGACCGCGTTGGTCCAGTACTGAAAATTATCATCCCAAGCCACACCGATCCTCTTCCCCCGGGTCTCTGCCGACTGGCGAAGGGTTTGGGCTTCGAGCGGCACCATCATCAGAATGCCGGAAATCAGGGCAAGGGAGAGGAAACGTTTACGCATTTGTATACCTCGGTGTAACGTTGCACTTAAAGTCTAGGCAATGGGCGTCCTCTTGTCAAGATCAAGGGTTGGAGGAGGCGGGCCGGGACATGAGGGCCCGCCATCGGGCGGCGAGCGAGGCATTCGGGAGCCAACTGGTGCGTCCCATGCCCGCCGCCTGATTCGTTTCGCCGGGGGCACGCGCTTCCATCGCGCCGGCGCCACCCGGGTCGTCGAGGGAACCGAGTCGGGTGGGAATGGGGCGAAGAACCATGCCCGGCGCCTCGGGGAGCCTCATCGGGATGAGGGTATCCATCCAGGCGATCGCGAACGCCTCCACCGGGCCTCCGTCCACATGTCCCCTTCCCCAGTCCACCGCGAGGCACCAAGGGGCCCCGGCATTGCGGTTACGGTCGAAGACTCCTTGGATGATTTCAATGCGGGAGAAATCCAACTCCCCGTAACTCAGCAGTCCGGGCACCTGATCGACCGCGCCCGGCTGCGGTTCCAGGCCCGTCTGGATGGACTTACCCTTGTGATGGCAGAAGGTGATGGTTCGCTCGGGGTAGCGGCGCGCCAGGAAGGCCGCGATGGCCCCGCCCGCGGAGAACCCCCAGGTGCACCAGGGCGCGTTCGCGATTTCCGCGATCCCCGTGGCGGCCGACAAGGCCTCCACGCCTCGGCTCACCGCGAGGCAAGGGTCGCTTTCGTCGGGTTGCCCGCTGGTGAAATGGAGGCCGACCAGGGCGAAACGATGCGCGTCCGCCAGGGAGCGCCAGGCGGGTGATTTCGCGAAGTGGAGGTAATTTCCCCCTCGGCCATGGCAGCCGACGATGAGGCCCCGCACCGGCTGGCTTGCGGCGCTGCGATAAAACGAGAGGCGCAGCGGTTTCGACCCGGGCACGGGGACCTCCGCTAGGTGGGCAGACTCCACCGCGGGCGTGCCCGCCAGGGAGAGGCACAAGGGCATGCCATAAAAAAAGTGTCGCTTCGCCAGCGAGATCCGCTTCGCCCATCCAATCTCGCGCATCGATGGCTCCTGAGAAAAAGGAAAGTTCGTATCATCAGAAATTATTCTTCTCTTCCTGGAAATCGTCCCGGGTGAACTCGAATCCCGGCGGATCAAGACGGCGGGTGAGGCTCAAAAAAGCCTCGCCATCGCGAATCAGCGCTTCGGGCACTTTCATGGCCAGGTAGCGGGATGCGTACGGGGCGTAAGGGCTGTCACCCCTGAAGCGGAAATCGAGGGCCCCGGGGTTTACGAAGCCCGGATCTTGAAATCGGGAGCCGGTCTCTTTGCGCAATCGGCCCCAGGTCTCAAGGTCTTTCAGGCCGCCATCGACCTGGGCGCTGACGACTTTGATGACCTTTGGATCGGGGCCGAACCAGGTATTCTGGCTCCCAATGAAATACCCGGCGAGGGCTTCGGCGTCCCCTTCGCGGCTTCCGGTCTTGGGCCACACGCTTTCCGAAAGCGCGGTGCTGGCGGAGGAGGCGGCCACGAGGATGCTGTTCATGACGGAGACGGCGCCGGGCCGGTCCACCGACATATTCTTTGCCGCGCGTTTATACATGGGGATCTTCATGCCGGCGCTGTGGGTGCCGTAGACGATCGTCTCGGCCACGTGCACGTTTTTCGTGCTCTCGGCTTGCAGGCACGAATTGCGGCTGGCGGCCAGCAGGCTCCGCCGGATGAATACCGGCCCTTCGCTGATCTCGGAGAAGACCCCGCGGATGCTGCCCAACGAAAGGTGGTCCTCGATCAGGACGCCCTGGTTCCCGATGTCGAACCAGAGGCCGCGCCCGGTGTTCCAGGCGAGGGTATTGCTGCGCCAGATCATGTCGACGGTGCCGGCGAACTTCGCCCCGGCGACCCACCAGCCCACGGTGCCGCCCATGAAGGCCCGCCACGCGTTGAAGGCCACGGTATTGCCGGTAAAGAGGCTCTGGACCAACTTGTTCCCGCTGATGCCGCAGGTGCCGTTATAGCGGAAGCGCCCGTCTTTCACCGTGAGGTTCTCCGCGGAATAGACCCGCAGGCCCATGGCGTTGTTCCATTCGAAATCGCATCGTTCGATGAGCACCTGCTTCATGGGGGCGTAAAGGGCCACGGCGGCCTCGTTGGGGTCGCTTTGGGAACTCAAGACCCCCGCATAATGCCGGAAGACGAGGTTTCGAAGGACCAGATGATTCTTTTCGCGGATGTCGAAGGCGAAAGGGCGGACGGCCGCTTCGAGGGTATGCCCGGAAAGGGATTTCAGTCCATCCGGCCGGAAGTAGATGCGCTTGGGCGCTTCCTGTTCCGTCACGCCGAAACAATGCGGGGCGAGGGCGCCCGGGCCCAGCGTGCGGCGGAATTCGTAGGCGGGCCTCCCGCTGGTGCCGGAGGGCAACTGAACCTCCCATTCTTCCAGCATCCTCGGCGTCACCAGCTCCCCGTCGAGGAAAAGCATCTCGCGGCGGTGGCCGATGGCCTTTCTCGGCGACATGTTCCCGAACGCGGTGCCATAGAGCCCCAGGGCATGGGGCCACTCCCGCTCCCAGACCCCCGGGTGCCCGGCGCTGGCTTTCCATTCGTCCGGCGCGTAGAGATCGGCGCCCGAAAGAACCGCCGCACCCGCCTCCGTCCCTTCGATGATGAAGAGCGTTTCCTGGGCCAACCCGCCGATGAGCGAACCGCGGACCACGAGCGACCCTTCGCGATAGACGCCGGGCATGATGCGCAGGCGCACGCCGAGGCCTTCTTTCAAGGGCCCCGCGCTCGCCGAAAGCCCATCGGAGACGGTGCGAAAGGGTTTGCCCGCGCTGCCATCGCCGCCGCCCGCCGCGCGGGCGTCGACCCACAGGGTGACCTTCACGGCGCTCTCATCGATCTTCGCCCCCGTCACACGGCCCTCCAATGCAATGAGTTGCTGTTGCACTTCGGGTAAAAATGAAGGTCCCAGCGCCATGGCGCCGCTTGGCGATGCCGCCGCGCTGGGCGTTTCGGCGACCGCGAGAAGGGCCCCTGATGCGTCCATCGGCTCCACGCGGATATCGTCGAGATCCATCTCGCCGGTGGCGAAAAAGAGCCCGGGTTCGATTTTAAGGACGGTGGCCTTCTCGGGGATGTTGAGGATCTCCTTCCATTCCGTCCAGCCTTGGTCACCGCTTTGCACCGGCTTGGGCGGATAAGGGGGGATGAGTTTTTTCGCCCCATCCTCGAAGCGGAGCATCACCGTGGCGGCATGCCAGGCTTCGCGCCCCGCACGAACTTCTTTGGTTCGCAGGCGAAGGCTCAGGCGGATTTTCTTCCACTCGGGTTTGAGTTCGAGTGAGGTGCCGATGTTCACGATTTTAGATGCATCCCCGTTGTGGAAGCGCACGTACGCGCCCCCGTCCTCGCGAACGAGTCGGGTGTTCTCGCGGTCACGCACCCACCACGCGGCGGGAAGTTCCTGTGCCCGGTCAAACGCCCCGGCGGGGAAAATACCCTGGCCCGCGGCAAGACTTGGAAGAAAGAGAACGATGAATGAGATTGCAGGTTTCATACCGACTCCAGGAACCGCTAGGTGCAACGTTACACCATTATAGATCGATGGTTTCGTCTTGTCAAATTCGCGCATGGCATCAACAGAATTCCGGACGAAAGGCCCCCATTGCATCATCTAAAAATCAGGAGGAACGGTCGGCACTTTTGGGAGCCAATCGTTGAAACCTAATAAATGGGGTTGGCTACGGGTAAAATTGCTAGCGATGCAAGACGAGGGGCTTAATAACCTGGTCTAGGCATTTGGAATCACCCTGTATCCTCCCCTTCGGTCGGCTCCCGCATATCCTGCGCTTCGCCGATCTTGCGCCATCCGGGCGCCGGACGGCTCCCGCCCATCCTGCGCTTCGCCGATCTTGCGCCATCCGGGCGCCGGACGGCTCCCGCCCATCCTGCGCTTCGCCGGTCTTGTGCCATCCTGGCACAGGCCGGCTCCCGCCCATCCTGCGCTTCGCCGGTCTTGTGCCATCCTGGCACAGGCCGGCTCCCGCCCATCCTGCGCTTCGCCGGTCTTGTGCCATCCTGGCACAGGCCCGAATGCCCAACAGAAAAACAAGAAGAGTTCGGTATTAATTTTCCCCCTCCATCCGCTTCCGGCGGAGGGAGGGGCCAGGGGAGGGTCTTCTTACGTCCGATCCCCGCCGCCTGCCGTATCCCCAGGTCCGTTGCCCTCCTCCCTCATAATCCGTTTAATGATGGGTTTGGCGACGAGGAAGGTCAGGTTCCAGGGAATGAACGAGAGGGCGATGATCACCACCACCAGGGGGGCGGTCTGGCGGAAGAATTCCTGGGCCACCACGAGGGTGAGGGTCACGTTGATCCAGGTGGTGGCGAGCGAGACGGTGAGGCGGTCGGCGCGGTCCTTCTTGAACGAAAGGAACCAGGAGACGATGAAGGCCACCACCATGAGGCCCGTGATGAGCACCAGCACGAGGGCGACCTTTCCAGTCTCGTTCATGAGCACGGGGCGCACGCCGGCCATCCCCCCGATGGTGAGGAGCGAGAGGAAGGCGATGGAAAAACTGGGCGCGTAGGGCGAGACCTTCGCCGTGAAGCCGGGGAGCACCCGGCGCGCGAAGAGGCTCGCCACGAAGGGCACGAAGACCATGAGGGTGAGGCGCTCGGCCATGTGGAGGTAATCGATGCGCACGGTCTCGCCGCGGAGGGCCCAGACGAGGAACGGGAGGGTGAACGGCACCAGGAGCGAAGTGAGGATGAGATTGAGGAGCGTGCGCTCGAAGCGGCCCTTGAAGACCAGGGCGAGGGTGGGCGCCACCGCCGCGGTGGGGGAAGCGAAATAGAGGAGCACCGCCAGGGGGATCTCGGGGGGGAGGCCGAAGGCCCGGGTGATCCCCATCCCGAAATAGAAGATCCCCACGGGGAAAAGGAGGAGGGTGTAGGCGGCCAAGTAGAGTTGGTAGGGCCAGGACCGCACCTCGTCGAGGAGTACCCCGAAATCGATGCGCAGGAAATTGAAGAAGAGCACCACCATCAGGATATAGAGGAGGAGCGGATTGAGGAAGGCCGCGATGGCGGGCACCCCGAGGCCCACGACGAGCATCGTGAGCATCACCACCGGGAATTGATGGTGGAGGAAATTGGCGACCGCGAGGAGGGGGCGCATCACGAGCCGGGCTGGCGAAGGGTGATCTCGACGCGCCGGTTCTTGCGGCGGCCCTCTTCGCTGCGATTGTCGCCCACGGGGCGCGAGGCGCCGAAGCCCTGGGCGAAGAGGCGCGGCAGCGTGCCTCCCTTCGCCAGGTACTCAGTCACGGACTTGGCGCGGTCGAGGGAAAGCCGCTCGTTGTACCCCGCCGCCCCGGTGCTGTCGGCGTGGCCGGAGACCCGGATATCGTAGCCCGGGTAGCGGGCCAGCACGGGCCGCAGGGAATCGAGGACCCGCAGGGATTCGGGGGCCAAGACCGCGGAATTATGGGCGAAGAGGATATCGCCCAGGCGCACGGTCACCCCTTCGGCGTCGATGAAGGCCTCGGCCTCCCGGGTCTTGGAGATGGCGGCCTGGAAATCGCGGCGAACGGCGTCTTGCTCCTTGCGCGCCATGGAGCGGGCGACGGTATAGGTGCTCGTGAAGGCCATGCCGAAGGCGATCTTCTTGCCGTCGGCCATGAACCAGAGTTCGTCATGGCGCTCCTCGTAGCGCACCGGGAGGCCCTCGCGGGCGTTCCACCACAGGGTGCCCCGGTTGCTCAGGTGGAGCGCGGCGATGGCCTCGCGCCCCGGCACGACCTGGCGGGCGCCGTAGACCACCCGGATGACGGCGAGTTCTTCCTTGCCGGCGCCCGCATTGGAGAGCCAGGTGTACTCGGCCTGGGCCTGGATACGGAAGGGCGGCTTCACATCGTAGTACCAGATTTCGCAGGGCATCGACCAGGAATCGCCCAGGCGCACGGGCGTCGCCGGGAAACTGGGGATCGACCGCACGCTCGGCTGGGGCGCGCCGGGGGGGATGTCCATCTGCCCGCGGTCGTCCATGCGGAAGGCGCTCTTATATTCCTGGTCGAGGGTCGGGGCCGCGGTCCCCTCGGCGACCTGGATCACCCGGAAAACGCCCGCGAGGCCGGCCCATCGATCGTTTCGGTTGGTGACGGAAAGGGAGACGAGATTTCGCTCCGAACGCCGCTCCAGGCCGCCGGCTTGTCCGATCTCGACGGTACCCAGTTTCTCGATCTGGATCGTGAGTCCCTTCTCGAGGGCGAAATGGAAGTCCACCGCCGGGGTCGTCTGGGCGGGGGAGAGCCCGTTCCTCTGGGCGATCATCACCCCGGCGCCGATGCCGACCACGAGCACGCCCGTGGAGGCCAGCAGCGCGACGGGGTGGCGGGCGAAGCCCTGGCGGATGAGGAGCACCGCGGCGGAGAGGGCGACCACGGCCCTGGGGAAGAGCCCGAAGAGCCGCCGCGCCTTGTTCCGCTTGCGCTCCCGGATGCGCTTCTCCATCTCATCCCAACTGGGGGGCTTGTCCTCTTCGGAGGGGGGGACGGGCGCCGCCTCGCGCACCCCGACGGCGAGGAACAGGCTTTCCATCGAAGCGGAATGGCGCAGCAGGTAGCGCCCCATGGCCCGCCGGGTGGGCGCGGGGATCGCGAGGAGGCTCGGGTCGCCGCTGGCCGCGAGTTCGATGGCGGCGGCGGGGGTCACGGGGGACGCTGGGGGCCAGCCGGCCTCCTTCTCCCATTCCTTGAACATGAGGGCGGAGAGGGCCTGGGTGGAGCCGATGGAGACGAGGAAGTACTTCTCGAGCACCGCGAAGAAGGCCTTCCAGGTTTTGGCGGCCCCGGGGGTCTTCTCCCCGTCGAAAAGGCCGCGTTCCCAGATTTCGCCCAACCAGGCGAGGGTTTTCTCGAGGGGATTCACGCGGGTTCTCCCCCGCGCTCGCCGCGGGAAAGCCAGGAGGCCGCGATGCGGCGCAGCAGTTCGTTGCGCCGGCGCTTGGCGTCGCCCAGGCCCTCTTCCATCCCGGCCCAGGAGGTTCCGGCGAGGAGGGCGGGCAGGATGCGGGTGGCGAGGTGGTGCTCGGCCTTGCGGATGAGGGCGACGGTGAGGCGCGTCCCCTTCCCCAGGGTCTTGAGGCGGGAAGCCAGGGTGCCCTCGCGGGCCAGGTAGAGGAAGAAATCGCGCAGGGCGCTCTCGTCCATGCCGCGCACCTCGCGCAGGCCGCGCTCCAGGCCCTCGGCGAGGTCGATGAGGCCCAGGGCCTCGTTGTCGGCGCCGGCGAGTCCCCCGTGGACCTCTTCGAGGGCGTCGAGGGAGAGGGAATCGTCGGGGCGCATGGTCTTGAAGAGTTCGCGGATGCGCTCGTGGTAGAGCGAGAGGATGCCGAGGAAAATCTGGTCGCCGTCTTCGTAGGAATCAGTGAGGGGGTAATGGCAGAAGGAGCCCCACTGGTCGACCATGGGGTGGTAATCGCGCTGCTCGCGCTCGGTGCGCTCGAGGAAATACAGCTGCACGTCGGTCCACAGGTCTTCCGCGCCCTCGCGCCGGGCGCGGGGGAAGCGCGCCTTGTGCGTGTACCATTGGCGCAGCAGGGAGCGGTAGAGGGAGGGGCCGCAGGCCTCGTAGAAGGCGCGGGCGGACCAGACGGGAAAGAGGCGGGAACCCAGGCCGGCCTTCAGCCAGGGCGTGCGGGCGTCGAAGAGTTCGAGGGAGGAATGGCTGACGGAATCGGTTTCGCCGCGGTAGGCGGCGTCGAGGCGGTAGACCCCGGGAATCGGCGCATGTCGCCGGTAAGCGGGGTTTCCCTGCCCGTCAAGGGGATGGGCGTCGGCGCTCGTGCTTGGGGCGCCGATCGCGACGGACGGCCAGTGGGACATGCGATGCTCCGGCTCCTTCCATGGACGGCAGCTCCTTCGAACGATGGGGGATTTTAAAATCAAACCCGCTCCGTGGGAAAAGGCGCCGGGGCGGCGAAAGCGCCCCGGCAGCCCCCAGGAGAGAGCGGACACGACGGTCCCGAGGCGGGGCGGGGCCCCGCCTCGGGCGCAGGGATCAACCGAGGAGTTTCAGCACGCCCTGGTTCTTCATGTTCGCCTGGGCGAGCATGCTCACGCTGGCCTGCTGGAGGATCTGGTCGCGCACGAGGTTGGACATCTCGGTGGCCATATTGGCGTCGCGGATGCGGCTCTCGCTGGCCTGCAGGTTCTCGCTGCCGACCGTCACCGAGCGGATGACCGTGGAGAGGCGGTTCTGGTAGGCGCCGAGGTCGGCGCGCTGCTTGTTGACCTTGGTGAGGGCCTTGTCGAGGACGCCCAGGGCGGCGTTGCTGCCCTGCGGGGTCGAGATGGTGAGCTTGGCGGTCTCGCTGCCCTTGAGGCCGAGCCCGGCGGTGTTCATCGTGCCGATGTAGGCCTGGATGCGCTGGTCCATATTGGCGCCCACGTGGAACCACATGCTGGCCGTCGGCTTGCCGCCGGCGCCGTTGGCGAAGCGGCCGGTGAGCATCTTGAGGCCGTTGAACTCGGCGTGGCTGGCGATGCGGTCGACTTCGGCGATGAGCTGGCTGACTTCCACCTGGATCTGCATGCGATCCTCGGAGGTGTAGATGCCGTTGGCGCTCTGGATGGCCAGTTCGCGCACGCGCTGGAGGATATTGGTGGTCTCCTGCAGGTAGCCCTCGGCCGTCTGGATGAAGGAGATGCCGTCTTGGGCGTTCTGCTCCGCGCGGTTTAGGCCGCGGATCTGGGCCCGCATCTTCTCGCTGACGGCGAGGCCGGAGGCGTCGTCGCCGGCCCGCGTGATGCGCATGCCGGAAGACAGCTTGCGCATGGTCGAATCGATTTCATCGGTGCGCTGGCTCACCTGGCGGTTCGCGTTGGCGCTGACGATGTTGTGGTTGATGATCATGTTCACCCTCCTGGTTTGGTGTCTGCCTTGTATAGAGGTGGGGAGGGGGCGTTTTCGATTTTTTTATCGATTTTTAAAAATAAATTAAAGTTTTTGGGGGATGGGGAAGCCCTCCCGAGTCGTCACGACTCCTAATCTGATCTTTTTTATATATCAGATGATGAATATCGAGCCGAAAACTTAAATTTGGCCTTTATCGACAGAGTCGGTGCCCATAAAAGGGGGCGATGAGCGACCTCGTTGGACATCGCCAAAATCCGAGGAGGCGCTAGGGGCGACGGTTTTCGGGTTCAGGAGATCCCCATGGACGAGGGATTGCACCCAATACCCGCATTTTGAAGCCGGCTCAGGTGGACCTCGCACCCAGTTCCGCGCGGATTGGATGGTCTTCCGCGCCCATGCCAAGGGGCACGGGCGCTATCCGACTATGATCCAGACCCGAAGCGATTCACTGGGCCCAGGAGCCGGCTCTCCTGCGAAGTCGAAATTACTCCCGCAGGGCATTGCCCCAGGAACGGACGCCGCGGGCGGTCTCGAGGTCGTAGTGCACCCCGGGCCTCGGGGAAAAGGCCGATTTCACCCAGGTATTCCCGGTGAGGATGAAATTGGATCCATAGGAGAACCCGAAGGCGCCCCGGTAGGGGGGCGTGTCCCCGAAATCGCTCGGGTTCTCGATGCGGTTCCCGCGAACGGTGAGTCCCGAGACGGAGCAGGCGTAGGCGACGGCCCCCGGGCAATCGATGAAGGCATTGCCCTCGATGAGGATGTCCTGGAGGATCGGGTAGGAGGTCTTCTCGGTGGACGGGTCGTTCTTGAGGTAGGTGCTCATGTAGATCGCCGGGCGGAGTTCATTCTCGTAACGGCCCGCGGGATTGACGTGGCGGAACGTGTTCCCGCGGATGACCACGTTGGAGGCGCCATAGCCCTCGCACCACGAATTGAGGGTGAAGCCGGTCTCTATTTTAAACGGCCCGGTCTCTTCGAGGATATTCGACTCGAAGGTGACGTCGTGGCCGGTGAGGATGAAGCGCTGCATGGGGGCGCCGTGGAAGGTCGAGCCGCGCACGATGATCTGGCCCGAATCGTAGCGCCGATTGAAGAGGACGAAATTGCGGTTCAGGGCGCCGGGGACCGGGGCGTCCAGTTCCATCTCGAAGGTGCCGCGCTTCTGGGGGATGCGGCGCACGGCCAGGGCGCGGGCGGCGTAGCCGGAGGGGGAGAAATCGGGGTTCCTGAGTTCCAGCAGGTCGCCCGGGGCGCATTCGGGGAAACTCGCCGTATTGATGGCGGTGATCTGCCGCTCCCCGGTCTTCAGGGCGAAGGCCGAGGTGTCGTGGATATTGATGAAATCGTCGTTCCCGCCGCTGAAATCGCAGCCCTCCATCCGGAAGAATCCCGAGGAGTTCCCGACGTGGAGATGGTCGGCGGTGCTCGACACCGGGCGGAAGACCCCCGGCGGGGGCCCGAGGCGCGAGCGCAGGAGTTGCCAATGGTGCTGCTGCCCGTGCCCCAGGAAGCCGAAGCCCGGGCAGGAATAGAGTTGGATCCCCTCCAGGGTGAGGTGGGCGTTGTCGCGCATGGAGAAGCCCGCCATATCGTAGTAGTAGTGCATCATGGCGTAGAGTTGGCCGACCTGGAATTTCCCCGAAGAGAGGGAAAGCCGCATCGTGTTGGGGGTGAGCCATTCGCTCTTCGCCCCGCCGCGGCCCTTGAAGACCTCCAGGAGTTGGCGCACATTGCTTTTATAATCGAAGAGCCGGGTCTTGGGGTCGAGGAGTTTCAGGGAGACGACCCGGGCGTCGGGGGACGGGAACGCCTCGTAGTCGATGAACTTCAGCACCACGAATTTCCCGTTCGGATCCAAGGCCTCGACGCGCACCAGGCTGGCGAGGGGGTTCTTCGCCCAATCCCAGTCCACCACGAGGTCCGTCAGCCGCACGCGCTCGCATTTTTTGACCTCGATGAGGGCGCCCTTCTTCTTATAGAAGAGGAGCGTCGAGCCCCGCCCGTCCAACTCGAAATCCTTGAGGCCCTCGAAGAGGATCGGGACATCGGACGTGAAGCGGTAGACGCCCTTGGGCACCGCCAAGCGCGAGGCGCCCCGGGAGGCGCATTTGGCCAGGGCCTCCTGGAAGGCCGCCGTATTGTCCGGGAGCTCGGGGCTCGCCCCGAAATCCGCCACCGAGGCCGTGAAGGCCCCGCCCAAGCGGGGGAGTTCGACCGTGAACGCCGCGGCCCCCGTGGGGAGCCTCGCCGGGATCTCGGACTTCGGCCCATCCACGCCCAGGAACGCCAAAGGGGGGCGTTCTTCGATGCGCACTTCGCCCACGTGGGCGGTGAGTTTTTTCCGGGTATGGATTTGGACGGAATAATTCGTCGCCCCCGGGGGGATCGTGAATCGGAGCTCCACGGTCACTTCCCCCTCGAACGGGTAGACGGCTCGTTGGCCGAGGTCGGCGTTCCCGTGCCCCGCCGAGTACGGGCGGATGAGCAGGTAGAGGTAGGCGTCATCCTCGGCGTCCTTCGCCTGGCAGCGCACGCGCACCGAATAACTTTTCCCGGGCTCGAACAACCCCGGCCGCGTCTGGGCCCCGATATTCCACTCCGTCGCGCTTTGGCGGGTATCGACCTGCAAGCCGGGCGTCGCCTCTTCGCCCAAGGCGGCGAAACGCTCCTCGAGGCTCCAACCCTGCGCCCCCGTGGGGCCCTTAAAATCGAAAACCCGCCCTGAGCCCGCGGCGAAGCCGGCTGGCATTAGGAGGGCCAGGAGGAGCCAAGTTTGTTTCGATCTCACTAATGCCATTTGTGTTCCTGATATTTCAGCAGTGCCATCGTTGGCAGTTTTGAAATGTTAGTTTACCTGCAATCCCTTGTCAAGAGGACCGCGGAATACAACCGCTTTTCGAGGAAGGCCATACGGGGACGGGGTTCGCTTCGGCGGATCCGCCACGAATGGATCGGATGGGCCTGGAAAGTGGAATGACGCACCACCATGAAACGCCGCCGAGGGATCCCTGACTCCCCGGCGCCCTCCCACATCACCGCTTGATTCCTGCGGAGCGCAAGGGGGCGAGGAGCCCTGCGATGGAATCGAAACTCGTCCCCCGTCCCCCCTCCCCTTTCCCGTGGAGGGTCCATTGGAGCTTGCCGCCGGTGTGGTCGACCTCGATGCGCAGCCGAGCGTCGCCCGCTTCCAGGGGTTCGAACCCCGACCGGGTGAGGGCCCGGCGCGTCCATTCCAGGGCGCCGCGAAGGCGGGCATCCTGGGTCCCCCGGCCCTGGAGGAGGATAGGGACCCCGAGTTCGCGGCGGCGCACGAAGACCCCCCGCTCGGGGTCGAAGCGCGTGTCGCGCCCGCCGAAGACCCGGTCGAGCACGCCCCCGAGGGCGAGGTCTTCGGGGGCCCCGGTCTC
>JAFLEE010000024.1 GCA_017302015.1 Spirochaetota bacterium
AAGGGTTGCCCGCAGGGCAGATCCAGGCTAAAAACACCCAAAAGAAGACCTACCGCTTGACCGGAATTTAGGTGAGGCAATGGGGGTGGGTTTCGTCCGGATTTTTAGGTGAGGCAACTAGGGAATCTTTTTGGGGCTTCAATCCCCCACGACCTTCTTTTTCGCCAAATATTCCATCAAGATCTCGGCGTCGATGAAGCCCGTATCGACCCGTTCGCCCGAGGCGTTCTTCAGGATCGCGAGCCGATCGCCGCCCCCCGCGAGGTAACTGAACGTGGCGATGCGCACCGTGTCGCCGGCGGCCACGGGCCGGAGGCCCGAGGGGGTGAGGGTGCAGAGATCTTTGACCCGGGAACCGATGGGGGAATCCTTTTGGACCGAGAATGAGAGGCCGGCGTGGTAGAGGGAGCCGACCGTAAAACCCTCCATCGCCACCGTGGTCTCGAGGAGCCGCTTCAGTTCATCGCCCGTGAGGTCGAGGAAGACCATCGTGTTGGCGAAGGGCAGGACCTCATAGACCATGGCCGCCGTGATGTCCCCCTTGGGGATTTCCCGGCGCACCCCCCCGACGTTGACGAAGGCCGCGGCGACCCGGCCATCGAGGGCGCGGCCCTTCTCGAGGAAGGCCGTGGCGATGATCGGGGCGAGCACGCTCCCCTTGGCGAGGACGACCCCGCTCCCATGGGTCTGCCCGGGGAGCCGGATATGGAGGAGATCGCGGGAGGCGGTCGCGACGACTTTCCGGGAGAGGGCCTCGAGAGTCCCCCGGTAGCGGGCGAGGGCCTTGGCCACGGCGGGATCCTCGTCGACGAAGGCCACGGGCAGGCCGCGGGCGCCGTCCATGAACGCCTTGGCCCGCTCGGGGGGCAAGGGGGCGCGATTGCTATCGAGGAGGGTCTTCCCGAGGACGAGGGCCTCCCGCGCCTTCCAGCGGACGATGCGGCCGCGGCCGTCGAGCCAGAGGTCGAGGGCGCCGAGGACCTTCCCCCATTCCCAGGCTTGGGCGACGAGGGTGACGGATTTTTCATGGCGCACCACGCTCGGGTATTCGCCGGAAGGGCGCAGCCCGAGGGGGCGGAAATCCCCCAGCAGCGTGTGGCTATGGCCGCCGAGGATGACGCCGATGGCGGGGAATTGCCGCGCGAGGGCGAGGTCTTCCGAGTAGCCCAGATGGGAGACGGCGAGGATGAGGTCGGGCTTTTCTTTGGCGAGGGCCGCGAGGGCCCGGGCGGCCGCATTGCTGGCGGCGAGGAAGGCGAGATTCGGCCCGGGCGAGGAGATATTCGGGGTCGACGGGGTCGTGAGGCCGAAGGCGCCGATGCGGAGTTTCCCGGCTTTGAAGGTCCCATAGGGCTTCACGCGGCGGGCGAGGGCGGCTTCCGCGCCGAAGTCGATGTTCGCGGAGAGGGGAAGGATGTCGTTGGAGAAACGGGCGAGGAAATCGCCGAGCACCTTGGGTCCCCGGTCGAACTCGTGGTTGCCGAAGGTGAACCCGGAGAGTTTCAGGAGCGGGAGCAGTTCGTTGTCCACCGCGCCCAAGTACTCGGTGAAGTAGAGGGTGCCCGAGAAGAAATCGCCGGCGTGGAAGAAGAGTTGATCGCCGGAGTCCCGGCGGAGTTGGGCGAGGAGGGAGGCGATGCGCGCGTATCCCCCCGCCTCCACCCAGACTTTTCCCTCCCCCGAATTGGAGAGGGAGATTTGGATCGGGGTGGGGTCGAGGTGGGAGTGGGTATCGTTCAGGTGGAAGAGGGTGAGGGCGCGCTCGGGGCCGGCCCAAAGGGAAACGCAGAGGGCGAGGCAGAGGGCGAGGATCTTTTTCATGGGGATTCCTTGGAAGCGTCCCGCAGCCCACGACGCGCCGGGTTATTTTTGCGCGTCGTAGGCGGCCTTGATCTCCTGGGCCCCCAGAGCCCGGTCGAAGACCTTCACTTCGTCGACGATCCCCCGGTAACCGAAGGAGTACTTGCCGCCCGTGGAGCCCGTGCCGATGAAAAGTTGCGGGGGATAGGTCCGCGGGGCGGCGGTCATCGGGGCCGTTGCCTTCAGTTCGCCGTTCACGTAGAGGTGGATCTTGGCGCCGTCTTTGTCGTAGACGCCGACGACATGGTGCCAGGCGCCCACGGGACTCTCGACGGGGGAGAGGGCGGCGGGGTTTTTATTGTCCGCTTGCCAAATCCCGAAATAAAAGCGGCCGCGCAGGTTATAGCCGAGGGCATTGTGGTAGCCGGTGCGCGCCACGATGCAGGCCTCGCCCCCGGGGTTCTCGTTGCTCATGGAGAGCGGTTTCGTCCAGGCGGAAAAGGTGAAACTCCCCGGCAGTTCCGGGATCGCCGCGGAGGCGTAGGCATTGGTGCCGTTGACCTCCAAGGCCTTGCCCGATTTGCCTTGGGACCATTTTGCCCCCTTCAATTCGCCCCGGGAGGAACCCGCGGCGTTGGAGATCACATTGCCGGTTCCCTCGTCCAGGCGGAGCCAAACCGCGGGTTTTTCCTGGGCGCCGAGCGCGGCGGAAAGCATCCAAAGGGAAACGAGAAAGGTTCGGGTCAGGCGAAACATGGGGCCTCCAGGGTTCAGGAAGGGGAATGAGGATGCTTGGATTTTACCCTGGGGGAGGAGACTTCCATCGGACCAACGGTAAGGAGTGATCCTTTTTTGGGATCGGGAATAATTTCGGGTAGATAGGGGGATGAGGCAGCGGGAAAATGGGCGGGGGGCGGGGGTTTGGGCTGGGGACAAGGCTAATTCTAACAGAATTAAGACGATCCTCTCAATTCTGTTAGAATTAATGGTCCCCAAAAATTCCCCAATCCCCTGTCCCGCTCCCCCATCCCCATCGGTGCAATCAATTGCATTCCCCCCTTCTTAAGACTATATTTACCCTACCGAGGTCCCCCATGCCAAACCCTGCCGCCCTCCTCTCCACCCGCTACGCCGGTAAAGGCGCCCCCGACGCCGAACTCAGCGCCGAGGATTGCCGCGCCCTCCTGAAAACCGCCCTCGATCAACTGAAGCCCCTCAAGAAGGTGCTCATTGTCCCCCCCGACATCACCCGGGCCCACTCCTTCGCCGGTGAACTCACCGTCATGGCCCTGGAACTCATGGGCCCCGGGGTCGAGTACGACATCATGCCGGCCCTCGGCACCCACCGGCCCATGACCGAAGCCGAGATGGATAAGATGCTCCCGGGCATCCCCCATTCCAAGATCAAGACCCACGACTGGCGCAACGCGCTGACCAAGATCGGCGAGATCCCCGGCGAGTTCGTGAAGAAGGTCAGCGAAGGCAAGGTCGACTACGGCGTGAACGTCGAGATCAACAAAATCATCCTCGACGGCCATTACGATCTCGTGCTTTCCCTCGGCCAGGTCGTGCCCCACGAGGTGGTGGGCCTCGCCAACCAGAACAAGAACATCTTCGTGGGCCTCGGCGGCGCCGACACGATCAATAAGAGCCATTTCCTCGGCGCCACCTACAATATGGAGCGCATGATGGGCCGCGCGGTCACGCCGGTGCGCACGGTCTTCAACGAGTGCTCCCGCATCCTCGCCGAGAAGGGCGTGCACGTGGTCTACGGCCTCACGGTGCGCGCCAATAACGCCCAGGGCAAGTACGTCACCCGCGGGTTCTATATCGGCGACGACCACGCCACCTTCGCCGAGGCGGCGGCCCTCTCCCAGAAGGTCAACCTCGATCTGCTCGAGACGCCGATGCACAAGGCGGTCGTCTACCTGCGCCCCGATGAGTACCAGTCCACCTGGCTCGGGAACAAGTCGATCTACCGAACCCGTATGGCGATGGCCGACGGCGGCGAACTCATCGTGCTGGCCCCGGGCCTCAAGGAGTTCGGCGAAGACAAGGAGATCGACCGCCTCATCCGCAAGTACGGCTATCGCGGCACCCCGGCCACCCTCAAGGCCGCCAAGGAGAACGCGGAACTGGGCAAGAACCTATCGGCCGCGGCCCACCTCATCCACGGTTCCAGCGAGGGCCGCTTCAAGATCACCTATTGCCCGGGCCACGGCCTTTCCCGCAAGGAGATCGAGTCGGTGGGCTTCGCCTCCGGCGATCTTGACGCGATGATGGAAAAATACGATATCCAGTCCCTGAAACACGGCTTCAACGACGTGGGCGGGGAGAAGGTTTTCTACATCGCCAATCCGTCCCTCGGGCTCTGGGCGCTGAAGAAAGATTTCCCCTGAAGCCGAACGGGTGATTTAAGTTCGGTGAAGCCAGGTGGCCAGGGTGTGGCCCAGCCATACGGCGACGAGGCAACTGGCGACGGAAGCGAGGATGTTCCCGCCGGCTTTCAGCCATTGGCCGCCCTGGGCCAGTTCCATGGTTTGGAGGCTGAACGAGGAGAAGGTCGTGTAGCCGCCGCAGATCCCGACCATGAGGAAGGTCCGCATCCCGGGCGATAAAAGATTGCGCCCATCCGCGGCGGTGAGCGCGGCGAAGAAGCCGATGAGCAGGGAACCGGTGACGTTCACGCAGAGCGTGGCCCAGGGGAATCCCGCGCCGATCCAACGGGCGAAGGCGCCCGAGAGCCAATAGCGCGCCACGCTTCCGATCGCGCCCCCCAGGGCGACATAGACGTAATTCCTCATGGCTTTAGACGAGGCTTTCGAGGTAGGTTTCGAGGCTGAAGGGGGAGAAATCCCCGAGGCCCTCGCCATGGGTGAGGTGGGTGACGGGCACCCGAAGCGCCTCGCTGATGGCCAGGAGCGTGCCCCCGCGGGCCTGGGTATCGACCTTGGTGAGGACGATGCCGTCGACGCCGACCTTGTCCCGGAAGATGCGGGCCTGGTCGAGGACGGCTTGGCCTTGGGTGGCATCGAGCACCAGGAGGTTGCGGCGCACGACCCGCTCGCCGAATTTGTCCACGGCCCGCATGAGTTTGCCGAGTTGGTCGAGCAGGTTGTCCCGCGTGTGGAGGCGGCCGGCGGTGTCGATGAGCGCGAGGTCCGCCCGGCGGGCGAGGGCCGCGGAGACGGTGTCGTAGGCCACCGAAGCGGCATCGGCGCCCTGGGGCGCCCCGATGCATTCGAGGGAGAGGCGGTCGGCCCAGGCGGCGAGTTGCTCGCGGGCGGCGGCGCGGAAGGTGTCGGCGGCGCCGAGGACGACCGCGTGGTCTTTGCGGTAGAACTCGGCGAACTTGGCCAGCGTGGTGGTCTTCCCCGCCCCGTTGACGCCGATCATGACCCAGACGCTCAGTTTTCCGGGGACGGGCGAGACCGCGCCCGGAGTGAACGAGGCGGCGAGGATGGCCTTGAGGGCCTCGCGGGCGGCGGCCTCGGTCGTGATCTTTTCCGCCTTCGCGCGCTCCCGCAGCGCGGCGAGGATGCGCGCCGCGCCGGCGGCCCCGCAATCGCCTTCGATGAGGCGCTCCTCCAACTCCTCCCAGAACGCGTCGTCGAGGGCCCGGGGGCGGAAGAGTTTGGTCCAGCCGAATTTGACGGGAGGCATGTTAGAACTCGCTTTTCCAACGCAGCCGCACGTCGGGCCCGTGGTGGTATTCGGTTTCGATGCGGATCTCCTGGCGGGAGATGCTGGCGATGCGGAAGGTCAGCGTGAGCGCGAGGGCCGCCCCCGTCGCCACGCCGCAGGCCGTGAGGGCCTGGTTCCATTGGTACCAGGTCTTCCATTCGGCGAGGTAGGTGTCGTAATCGCCCCGGGCGTAGGCCAGGCGGTTGCGCTCGTCGTACTCGCCGTTCTTCAGCAGCGTGTACACCGTGGCCGCGGCGCCCACCAGGCCGAGGGAGCCGAAGATCACCGTATTGCGGTCGGGATCGAGGAAGATCCGTTCGAACCCGGAAGGGCGCCGCACGGGCTTCATCGCGAGGGAGAGTTCGGAGAGGGCATCCTGGCGCACGCCGATCTGGAAGAGGCGCTCCTGGAAATCCGGGGGGGCTGCGTTGCTCCCCGCGGGCGCCGCTTTCGAGGCGCGCACCGAGAGGGCGTGGGGCCCGGCCTCGATGCGGGCCTCCCAATGGTTGGTGGAGGCGGCGACGATCTCGCCGTCGAGGTAGATATCCGCGCGGGGCGTGCCCCCGACGGAGACGCGCAGCGATCCCGCCTTGCGCGGCGCCGCGAAGGGCACCCGGTTCGTCCCGCCCGAATCGGCCGGTTGGAAGTCCACGACGAGCGAATCCCCCGCGTTGGAGAGGCACCGCGCGCCGAGGGCCCGCGCGTGGTTTTCCGCGTCCCACCGGACTTTCTGGTGCCAGAACCGCACGCTCACCGCGCCGGCGGGGAGGGCCCCGAGCGTCAGCGGCGTGGCGCCCGCGTAGCGGCCATCGAGGTATACGTAGGCGCCTTCGGGCTCCGACGTGAACACGAGGTTCGTCACCATGGGCCGGCCCTGCAGCAGGGCGAGGAGCAGGGGCGCCACCTCGGCGGTCTCCTCCACCCAACGCTCGGGCGCGAGGACCTTGTCGAGGAGGGGTTGGGCGCTCTTGCGCTGGGCATCGAGGAGGAGCAGGCGCAGGCGGATGCGGTTCTCCCCGAGGTCGGCCAGGGTGCCGAGGAGGTGGTAATCGGCGTTCACGCGGGAGAAGATCTCGCCGGGAGCGGCCGCGCCGGATTCATACAGCGAGTCGAAGACGCGCAGCGTGCGGCGCCAGGCGTTGGTCTCCTGGAAGCAGAAGCGCGGGGGGAGGCTCGGCAGGTCCCGGTTCGTCCACACCCACTGCCCCGGGAGCAGATTGGACGGGTTCCAATCGGGGCGCATGGGGTCGAGGTAGATGGTATTGGACCTGTCGCGCAGCACGGTGCGCTCGTTCCCGTTGGTGAGGATATAGGCGAGGTTCGTGTTCGTCACCACGTCGCTGAAGAAGACGATGTTGGTGGCGGCCGATGGGTTGCGTTGCCAATCCTTCGCGCCCACGGTGAAGGTCAGGGGGTCGTATTGTTCGAGCCCGTGGAGCACCGGGCGCGCCTGGCCGGGTGGGAGGGTGAACGGGACCGTGGATTGCAGGGAGAGGGCGAGGGTGCGGGGGATATCGCGTCGCAGCGTGTCGTTGGTGCCCGGGGATTCGTTGACGAGGGCGTAGAGGGCCAGCGTGCGCTCCAGGCGATCCTCCGCCCACAGGCGCACGATGTCCTTCGGGGGCCGGACCTTGCCCGCGAAGGGGAAAGCGGCGGGGGCGAGGAGGAGGAGCAGGAGCGGGAGGAGCCTCGGGAAGGCGCTGACGGGCGGCACGTTCAAGTCTTCAGGATGTTGATGAACGCCTTCTGCGGGATGTCGACCGAACCGATGGATTTCATGCGCTTCTTGCCCTCTTTCTGCTTCTCGAGGAGCTTGCGCTTGCGCGAGATGTCGCCGCCGTAGCACTTCGCGGTGACGTCCTTGCGCATGGCGTTGATGTCCTCCCGGGCGAGGATGGCGGCGCCGTTGGCGGCCTGGAGCGGGATGGCGAACATGTGGCGGGGGATCTCGTCCTTGAGCTTCTCGAGGATGGTCTTGGCGCGGTCGCGGGCCTTCTCGCGGTTGACGAGGAAGGAGAGGGCGTCCACCGGCTCCTTATTGACGAGGATCTCGATCTTGATGATGTCGGAAGGCCGGAAATCGATGATCTCGTAGTCGAGGGAGGCGTAGCCCTTCGAGAGGCTCTTGAGGCGGTCGTAGAAGTCGAAGACCACCTCGTTGAGGGGGATCTCGTACTCCACCTCCACCCGCTTCTTGTCGAGCCACACGACGCCCTTCTGGATGCCGCGCTTCTCCATGACGAGCTGGAGGATCGCGCCCTGGTACTCGTTGGGCGTGATGACCTTCGCCCGGATGAAGGGCTCTTCGATGAGGAGGATGGTGGTCGGGTCGGGCCATTTGGCCGGGTTGTCCATGCGCACCCGCTCCTCGGCGCCACCCTTGCCGCGCACCGTCACCCAATACGCCACCGAGGGCGCGGTGAGGATGGCGGGCATGTCGAACTCGCGGTTGAGGCGCTCCTGGACGATATCCATGTGGAGCAGGCCGAGGAAGCCGCAGCGGAACCCGAAGCCGAGGGCGAGGGAATTGTCGGGCTCGTAGGTGAGGGCCGAATCGTTGAGCTTCAGCTTCTCCATGGCGTCTTTCAAGTCGGCGTAATCCTCGGTGTTCACCGGGAAGATGCCGGCGAAGACCATGGGCTTCACCTCTTTGTAGCCGGGGAGCGGTTCGGGGCAGGGGCGTTCGGCGCCGGTGACGGTATCGCCCACGCGCACTTCCGAGACGCTCTTGATGCCGAAGATGGCGTAGCCCACCTCGCCGGTGAGGAGCGCCTCGCGCTTCTGCCGCGCCAGGCCGAGGAGGCCCACCTCCTCGACGAGGTACTCCTTCCCGTCGTGGAAGAGGCGCACGCGCTCGCCCACCTTGAGCGTCCCCTGGAAGACGCGCACGCAGACGACCGCGCCGCGGTAGATGTCGAAGAACGAGTCGAAGATGAGGGCCTTCAGGTGCTCGCCCGCGTCGTCGGGCGGGGGCGGGAAGAAGGCGACGATCTTCTCCAGGAGTTCCTCGATGCCGAGGCCCATCTTGGCCGAGACCTTCACGGAATCGGCGCGGTCGAGGCCGAGTTCGTGCTCGATCTGCTCCTCCGCGGCGGGAACGTCGGCCGAGGGGAGGTCGATCTTGTTGATGACCGGCAGGATCGTCAGGTTGGATTCGTAGGCGAGGTAGAAATTGGCCAGGGTCTGGGCCTCGACGCCCTGGCTGGCGTCGACGACCAGGATCGCCCCCTCGCAGGCCGCCAGGCTCCGGCTGACTTCGTAGGTGAAGTCGACGTGCCCCGGGGTGTCGATGAGGTTGAGGGTGTACTTCTCGCCGTTCTTGGCCGTATACTGCAGGGTGACGGCGGCGGCCTTGATGGTGATGCCCCGCTCCCGCTCGATGTCGAGGGAATCGAGCATCTGCTCCTGGAGTTTGCGCTTCTCCACCGTGCCGGTGGTCTCGAGCAGGCGGTCCGAAAGGGTCGACTTGCCGTGGTCGATGTGGGCGATGATGCAGAAATTGCGGATGTGGGAAGTATCGGCCATGGTGGGGGGTGGGGCGCGCCGGCCCGGTCTCTCAAGTCGGATTCAAGGGGAAGCGGATTTTCCCATGAAAAAGGGGGCGAAATCGAAGGCGAGTCGCGCGGGACCTCAAGCCTCCAGGGCCCGTTTTTTCCAGGAGATCCACAGGAGGCCGCCCAGGGAAGCGAGGGCGAGGAGGAGGAGGATTTGGCGCCCGCCGGGCCACGCCCGGGCGAGTTCGCCCCGGCCCAACTCGTCGGCGCCCACCCGTTTCATGCGGGGGAACTTGGCGGCCAGGTCGGCGGCGGGCCCGACGAGCTCCCGCGGATCGGCATTGATGACGGTGAATCCACGGACATTGGAGAAGACGCCCACCGGGTTGCGCAGCCGCTCGCGCCGGTCCTCCAAGAGCGGCGAGCCGGCCGCGGCGGCCCCCTCGGCCAGGACGAACTCGGCGGGGGGCAGGGGCCGCGAGGCGAAGACGGGCAGCGAGAGCAGCGGCACGGCGAGGGGGGAACGGGCCAGGCCCGAACTGGCGGGGTCGACTCCCACGGCGAAGATCCAGGCGGAACGGGATCGGATGAGGAAGGGCGAACCGTCGTCGAGCTCGAGGAGGGTCCGGCAATCGCCACCCGGCTCCAATTGGTACCAGGCGGTGAAGCGGAGTTCTTCCCAACCCGAGAGGGAAGCGAGGGCGGCGAGTTCCTGGGGGAGGCGGGCGCCGTCGGGGCGTCGCACGGAGGCGGCGGGCCGTTCGCCCGAGGAGCGCTTCTCTTTGCGGACCTTCACCGGGGCGCCGAGCCAACGCGAGAGGCCTTCCTCCACATCGGCGGGAGCCAGGCCCGGGGGGAGGAAGAGGGTGGTGGGTCGGCCGCGGTGGGCGGCGAGTTCCTCGGGGCGCCTCCAAGAGGCGATGACGGCGGTCTCGGCCCCCGCATCGGGGATGAGATTGCCCCGGCCGATATCGTGGCGGAAGACCGCCTGGAGGAAACGTCCGGCGGCGCTTCCATCATTGGGAAGGAGCGCGAGGGGGAAGGGGGCCTGCACGCGAAGCAGGCTCCAGGCGCGGGAGGTCTCCCGGCCATCTTCTTCCAAGCGGAACTCGAGGGGGAAGATTCCGGCCTTCGTCTGGGGGAAGGCGAGGGTGGTCTCCACCGGTTGATCCCCGGTGAGGGTCTGGGCCGTGACATAGCGGGTGGTGCCGCCCGCGTCCACCAAGCGCACGGTCACCTCGGATTTCTCACCGCGGCGCTGGAGGCGGAAGGACAGGGTCGCGTTTTCCCCGGCGAAACTGATGCCCGCGCGGGGCGGGGCGGGCAGGAGGGCGTTCGCCGGCGCGCGTTCGCCCAATTTGAGGGCCAGGAAATGGTCGGCCGGCAGCGGGCCTTCTCCCTTGAACCGGGCGAGGTTGAAATCGGAGACGAAGAGGATCGCCGTGCTCTCCCCAAGGTACTCGGATTTCCATCCGCCGAAATGGGCGAGGGCCTCCTCGAAGGTCGGCGCGCCGTTATCGCTGATGGCCGCGCCCAGCACGCGCTCGAGGGATTCCCCCGCATCGATGGGGGTCGGCGGGAGGTTTTCCCGCACATGGGACCAATCGGACCAGGCGAGCTCGGCCTCCGCCCGGGATTCCGTCCACGCCCGAAGCGCCCGCCTCAATTCCCCCTTCCAGGCGGGATGGGCGCCGGTGAGGGAAGGCGAGACATCGGCGAAGACCACCAGTCGCCGCACCGATGGACCGAAATGGCGGTGCATCGGATGGGCGAAGGCGAGGAGGATGGCGAGGAGGAAGAGAACTTCCAGGAGCGCCTCGAGCCAGGTGGGAGCCGGCCGGCCCCGGCGCTTTTTGAGCGCTCGGCGCAGCAGGAAAAGGGAGGGGAGTTCCAGGCGGCCCGCCTTAAGCCGATTCCTCCAATGCCAGAGGATCGGCAGGAAGGCCAAGGGTAGGAGCCACAAGAGGCCCGGGTTGAGGAAGGTGACGGGGAGGGCTTCCAGCATTACCGGCCCTCTAATATAGAAAGAAATTGCGGGAAGGAAGGGCGGCCCGCCCACCAGGGAAGCCATCCGAGGCCCCGCTGCCTCGCCCAGGCGGAGAGTTCGGCCAGATGGGCCTCGGCCGCGGCGCCGTAGCCTCGGCGGAATACTTGGGAATCCACCCGCTCCTTTTGCCCGGTCTCCCCATCCACCGCCACGACCTCGGGCCCCGCCGGGGCCTGGGGCGAAAACTCCAGGGGCTCGAGCACGCACACGAGGGTGAGGGAATGCCCCCTGGCCATGAGGGGCGCCATGCTCGCCTCCAAACCCGAGGCCTCCGCATAGAAATCGGAGAGGATATAGAGGTCGGTGGGGGCCCCGAGGCGCTCTCCGACGCCATGGAGAGTCCTGCTGAAATCGGATTCGCGCAAGACCTTCTCGTTCCCCGGCGAAACGGACCGCCAGGATTCCAGCAGATCGCCGAGACGCCGGTGGTGCGCACCCCCGGTTTCGGGGGGGGCCCAATCGAGGAGCCTCCCGGCGAAGGATGCCATGCCGATCTCTTCTTTATGGAAGAAGAAGAGGCGCTCCATGAGGAACGCGAACGCGCCCGCCGCCTCGAGGCGGGTCCTTTCCCCCGCCCCCGGGAAGGGTAGGCGCATGGAACGCGAGACATCCACGAGGGCGAGGGCGCGAACGCTGCGCTCTTCCCGGTAGGTCTTCATGAAAAGCCGCCCCGTGCGGGCCGCCACCTTCCAGTCGACGCGGCGAAAATCGTCGCCGGTCTCGTAGGCCTTATGCTCGTGGAACTCCACCGAGGCCCCGCTTCGGGAACCCAGGCGGCTTCCGCTATGGTGGGACAGGCGGTCGCCCCCGGGGTGGAAAGCGCGCAGGGCCCCTTCTTCGGCGGGGGTCAAGGTAAGGGGAGGCAGGGCCACGATGGGGAATTATGGCATCGGGGATGCACGATTTTCCCCGCGCGGACTTCGGGGGCTGGGGGGCGCGAAAGGACATGTCATTCGCCATCGATCCATAAGCTGCCTATTGACTTTTCCGGAATTTACGAACCATCCCGAGGGTAGCCTGTCATCATTTATTGACACTCGGGCTTAAAAGTTATTTGGAAAATAATTTGCAATTAACCCAAGAGGCGAATTAGAATAGCGTATCTCAATTTAGGAGGAACCCGTATGAAACGGATTCTATCACTGCTCGCCCTTGTCGCTACTGTCGGTTTCGTTCTCGCGTCCTGCCGCGCGGCCACCTACACCGCCCCGCTCGTGCCTCGCTTCTCCCCCACCGCTTCCCCCGTTGTCGTAGCCTTGGCCACCAACACCTTGGGCAATACCGCCACCATCACCGGCTCGCTCAAACTGAAGGATCTGCTCGGCGATACGGGCTACCAGATCGCGATCACGTCCGTCGACCTCTATAACAAGACCACCAACTTCGGCGCCACCCTCTCGGGCGCGACCACCTATAGCCCCGTCGCGGTCGGAAATGGCAACATTCTCCGCGTGTCGAAGTCGTCCAATACCATCAATTATGAGTTCTCCTTGAGCTTCACGGGGACTGGCAACTATGCCACCTACGCCACGGGTTCCATCAACGACCTGACGAATGGCGGCCGCTATGCGGTCCGCAGCGCGAAGTACAATGTCCAGCTCACGACGGAAGATGGCAACAGCACCTTCGTTGCCGATGACAATTCCAAACTCGAGACCACCTGGTCCACCTCCCACAACTGAGGCGAAGGGATCGGAGGCAGGGGGGATCTTCGGATCCTCGCTGCCCCTCTCGATCGAAAGCAAAACCCGGCTAACGCCGGGTTTTGTTTTTTTTAGGGGTTGTAGCGTCGCGTACGTGGCGGCGCCCATGACGCAGGCGTTCGGATTCCCCGGCGAGCGCCCATCCAATTCGAAGAAACTTAATCGCGTTCGATATTGAGGAGGATCCCGATCTGGAGCCGGTGGTCCACGGGAAGCCCGTTCCAGAGGGAGAGTGCCAAATGCTCTTCGAGGAAGACCTGGAAATGATCCCTTCGCCAGGCGACATGGAGATCGAGGAGGGCGTTCCATCCCGCGGGATCCCAATTATTTTGGGCTAGGACGCCGGCCTCGGCGAATAGGCGGAACCCTCGGGGGAGCGGAGGCTCCAAACGGACCACGTGGGTATCGCCCCAGCGGCCCGCTTCGGGGGACCAAAGATAGAACTCGAACTCATTGCGAAGGGCCAGCCATTTCCACCCCAGATCCGCGAGGAAGGTGTAGACGCGGCGATCCAAGAAGGGGCTCTCGGAAGTTTGGCGGCGCCCGAATTGGTGGGTCGAAAAGGCGGCCTTCGCGAGCCACTCGCCGGGGGCATAACGCCCTTCCACGGCCAGCTGGGGGAGGAGCGGATCGCTTACCAGGTCGAAGGGGACATAGGAGATTCCCCCGCCCCATTCCCAATGCATCGCGGGTCGATGGCGGAACTCCGCCGAGACCCTCGCCGATGGAAAGTGCTGCAAGGCCGCCTGGGCCATCGTCGGTCCCAGGAACCCGTGGCGCCAGGACGCTTGCCATTCATCCGCCCAGGGGGTGCCCACCCGACTGTGGAGGATGCCGGCCCGTGCGAACCAGCGGGAAGACCCGAAACCGAGGGCGAACTCGGGGATGGAAAAGACCGGGCTATTCAGGACGGTCACCTCGATCTCCGTGAGAACCCGCATGGAGGCGAAAAAACCGCCGTGGCGGGTGAAGGCGAATGCTTCGGGACCGAGGAGTTGACCGCTATCGACGAGGGCAGAGTTCCGGGTGCGTTGGAAGTAGACGAACCCGAGTTGGGCGTCGATGCGGTTTGTGTCCGGGCCCGCCAGGGTTGCCAAGAGCGCTGGCGCGGGAGCCGACCACACGAGGGCACACAGCAGGAGGGGAGCGGCGGACGCCCCCCCGAAGCGGACGGTCTTCCATAGGGCCATGGTCTTATCGTATCCTATAACGTCCGGTTCTACGGCGCAGAGGTTCTCCGCGGTCGGAGTCCGCCCATCGCCGTCGATTCCCGAATCTTTTGTCGGAAATACCGCCAGCCTGGATGCCCCATGCTACGTCCACCGCGTTCCGTTCCGGTCTCGAGTCAGGCCCAAGCGCTGGCCCTCGCCGCCGCGCTTTTCTTTCTGGCCTCCTGTGCGCCGGAAAAAGAATTAAAAATACAGTCTTACCCATCGGGCAGTCGGCAGGCCGAGATTCCCCTCGTCCGCGGCCGCGCCCAAGGCGAGGGCCGTTTTTATTACGAGTCCGGCGCCCTCCAATGGCGGATCCCCTACGCCTCCGATCGCCGCGAGGGGATCGCCACGGAGTACGATGAAGCCGGGCGGAAGATCAGCGAGGCCCGTTTCACCCGCGGAAAACTCAGCGGTCTCTTCATCCGGTTCGGGCCCGAAGGGCGCACCCAAGCCATCTCTCCCCACGTGGATGGCGAAAAACAGGGGTGGGAGCGCGAGTACGATACACAGGGGCGGCTTTCGGTTGAGACCGAGTACCGGAAGGGCCGTATGCATGGGGAGAAGCGGGAATACCGGGAAGATGGATCGCTCCAGGTGAAATGGCAATTCCGCTCCGGGAAGCCCGTTGGCGAGAAGGTGTGGTTCTTTCCGGATGGGCGCACCAACGGGACGGTGCCGTTCAAGGGGGGGAAGCAAGAAGGCATCTCCAGAATCTATTCGAAAACGGGCATCCCCTTGCTGGAGATCCCATGGAAGGCCGGCAAGAAGGAAGGGATCGAGCGCTGGTACAATACGAACGGGGAACTCCTCAAGGAATTGCCCTACCGCGGGGGCATGCTCGAAGGGCTCGCGAAATACTATGACGCGGGGCGGGGGGTCACAAATATGGTGCGCTACCGCACGAATGGAAGGGTCGAAACAGCTTCGCCATGAAAAGGCCGGCGGGAGTGGAAGGTAGGGCGCTCGTGCGTTGGCGTCCCCGGGGAGGCCGAATAGGGCTTCGGTTATTTGGGAGCTTCGACGCCGACGTCCTTCGCCACCGCGGAGTTCTTGACCTCCGAAAGGAACCAGTCGACCAAGGTGCCGGTCTTTCCCTTTAGGGCGGCGAGGGTCTTCTTGACTTCGGGCGCCTCGAATTTGGCCGAGGCGACGAGTTTTTCCACGTCGGCCTCCTTCCACCCGGCGAGTTCCAGCACTTTGTGGAGTTTCCGGATCTCGGATTCCCCGGAGATCTTGCCGTCGGCCTGCTGGAAGATGAGTTGGGAGAAGCCGTCTCCGATGCGTTCCGAGGAGGGCGGGTTGAGGATGATCTCGATGTAGGGGGTCTTCGGGGCGGCCCAGGCGGCGCCGACGAGCAGGAATGCGATGGCCGATATTCTGGAAAGCGTCATGGAACCCCCTCTTACCTGATGATTCTAACACCGAAGCCGCGCTTAAATGAAATTGTTTGGGGCCCTTTCGGCGGGTGGGGGAATCCCCGGTCGGGCGGTTATAATGGGCCATGAATCCGTTCAAGCCGCCCATGGCTTTCCACATCATGACCAAGCCGGCCGGGGCCAAATGCAACCTCGCCTGCAAGTACTGCTTCTACCTCGAGAAGGAGGCCTATTACCCCGGGGCGCGGGATTTCCGCATGAGCGACGAAACGCTCCGGGAATACGTACGCCAATATATCGCCGCCCAAGAGGTCGATGAGATCCATTTCGCCTGGCAGGGCGGGGAGCCGACCCTCCTGGGGGTGGGCTTTTTCGAGAAGGCGGTGGCCCTCCAGAAGGAGTTCTGCCCGCCCGGGAAGACGGTGGCGAACGCGTTCCAGACCAACGGGGTGCTCCTCGACGACCGCTGGGGCGAGTTCCTCGCCAGGGAAAAATTCCTGGTGGGGATCTCCATCGACGGCCCCGAGGCCATCCACGACCATTTCCGGGTGAACAAGGGGGGGGAGCCGACCTTCGCCAAGGTGTTCGCCGGCATGCAGGTCCTCAAGAAGCACGGGGTCGAGTTCAATACCCTCACCGTGGTCAACCGCGAGAATAGCCTACGGGCCCTCGAGGTCTACCGGTTCCTTCGGGAACATGGCAGCGGCTTTATCCAGTTCATCCCCATCGTGGAACGCGCGGGGGGCGCGGGGCCCGGGGAAGGATCCGGCGAGGCTCGGGAAATCGAGAAGCGGAAGACCGGCGCGGCCGCGCGGGTCTCGGATTGGGAAGCGAAGCGGGAACTCTTGGCGAGTCCACCGAATATTGCGCCCTCCATGGCGCGGCAGTCCGGCAGGATGGCCTCCAGCCATCCTGTCACCCCCTGGAGCGTGTTGCCGGGGGATTATGGGCAATTTCTTTGTGATATTTGGGATGAGTGGGTGCGTAAGGATGTGGGGAAGGTGTTCGTGCAATTCTTCGATGTCCAACTCGGCTTGTGGGTCGGGCAGCCCTCGTCGGTGTGCGTGTTCGCGGAGACCTGCGGCAAGGCCCTCGCCATGGAGCATAATGGCGACCTCTATTCTTGCGACCATTTTGTCTACCCCGAATACCGCCTGGGGAACCTCCACCAGGAGAGCCTGGGGGATATGGTGTCGGGCGCCTTCCAGACCCGATTCGGCCGGGACAAGCAGGAGACCCTCCCGGCCTATTGCCGCCGCTGCGAATACAAGTTCGCGTGCAATGGCGAGTGCCCCAAGCACCGCTTCCTCAAGACCCCCGACGGCGAAGACGGGCTGAATTATCTGTGCGCGGCCTACAAGAAATTTTTCGGCCACGCGGGGGAGCACCTGAAACTCATGGCCGAACTCCTGGGCCGGCGCGAGGCCCCCGCGGGGATCATGGAGATCCTCGCGGCGCGGGAAGCGCGCGTCGAGTCTTCCGGCTCCTGGAAGCAGGTCGGGCGGAACGAACCCTGCCCCTGCGGGAGCGGGAAGAAATACAAGCAATGCCACGGGAAGGGGGGGGCGTCGGCGGGATGAGGCGGGCGCCGGGAGACCCTGTGGACGGCGACTCTCCGTAGAGCCTCGCACCTCGGGAATGGAGCCTGGCCGCGACGCGTCTTCGGACTCCCCGGGGATGAATCCCTGTTTTCCTTCGCTTGCTCCACAGAAGCTTCTCGCCTATCTTTTAGGGCAATCAACCCCGTGAGAAAACGCCACCCCATGCTCCTCATCCTGCTCGTCTCGCTCGCCATTCTGGCGATCGTCGTCTTCCTGATTTTCCGCTTGCCCGGGTTCGGCGCCGCGCCTTCGGGGGCCCGTCTGGAGCGCATCCGCCATTCGCCCCAATTCCGCGGGGGGCGCTTCGTCAACGCGACCGAAACGACCGTCATGGCCAAGGGCGTTTCGGGATTCTCGATGCTGGCCTATTGGTTGAAAAAGCATCCGCGCACCTCCCCATCCGTCGTGCTGCCGGCGGTGGTGAGTCGCCTCGCGAAGGGGCCACGGGGCGCCGATCAGGTGACCTGGTTCGGCCATTCTTCCTACCTGCTCCAGACCGGCGACAAGACCTTCCTGGTGGACCCCGTCTTCAGCCCCCACGCTTCCTTCGTTTCCTTCGCCGGCCCCGCGCCTTATCCCGCCGCCCATGTGTGGACACCCGCCGACCTTCCCCCGGTGGATTTTCTGGTGACCACCCACGATCATTTCGACCACCTCGATTTCCCGACGATCAAGGCGGTCCAGGGCCGGGTGGGCCGCTTCATCGCGCCCCTGGGCGTCGGCGCCCATCTGGAGGCCTGGGGAGTGCCTCCCGAAAAAATCATCGAGTTGGATTGGTGGGAGCGGGCCGAACTGGGCGGGGGCCTCGCCATCGTCGCGACCCCCGCCCGCCATTTCTCGGGCCGCACCCTCGCCCGCGGGAAGACCCTTTGGGCCTCCTTTGCCCTGCTCGCGCCTGCGCGTCGATTCTACCTCGGGGGCGATTCGGGCTATGGCGAGCATTACAAGGAAATCGGAGCGAAATACGGCCCCTTCGACCTGGCGATGCTGGAATGCGGGCAGTACGACGCCTACTGGCCCAACATCCACACCATGCCCGAGGAGAACGCCCGGGCGGGACGCGAACTCGGCGCGAAGTGGATCCTGCCCGTGCACTGGGCCAAGTTCACCCTCGGCACCCACCCCTGGGATGATCCGGTGGAGTGCCTCACCCGGGAGGCGGCCCGCCTCGGGCAGGGCGTGACCACCCCGCGCATCGGCGAAACCGTCGACCTGGGCGGCCCGATGCCGACGGGCGCATGGTGGAGGGGCTTGGAGCCCGGTCGCTGACGCCTTTAGCGTCTGGGTCCGGGGGAGCGGCGCCAAGGGGGGCTTTTTTTGGCCCCGACCGCCTTCACGGCCCATTCGGGCTTGGGGCGCTTTTTTTTCTTTTTCTTGGCGGGTAGCCCCTTCACGAAATCGAGGCTCGCCATGATCCACTTGGTGAGCGACGCCACCCCCGCGCAGCCCGGGGGGGCGACATAGACGTAACCGGTGAGCGCCTTGCCGGAAAAATCCATGGGACGGGCGTGGGGACGGGTGAGCGCCTTGGGGTAGGCCTCCGGCCCGATGCGGGCGATGAGGTCGTCGCCGATGACCCCGGTGAACATGCGCCCCTCGTGGAGGAACGCGAGGCCGCCGAACATCTCCTTGGCCGAGATCCCCTTCACGTCTTTGAGGGTCTGCTGGATGCGCAGCGAGAGGGCTTTATCGTATGCCATGGGGGGCCATTGTACCGCGATTTTGGGGGCGGCGCGCGCTCATCCCCCGGCGCCCAGCGCCTCCCCGAGCGCAAGGAAAAAATCCCGGTTATCGGCCTGGACATAGCGCAGCGCGCCCCCCATGCGGCTGAAACTCTTCATGTAGCGGATATAATAGTCGGGTTGGTCGTGGGGCGGTTCGCCCCGCCTCCAGTCCCAACGGGATTCGTTTAAATCCACCACGGCGATATAATGGTTCTGGATGCGGGCGCCCGCCTGGAGCGCCAAGTTCTGCCCCATGGACATGGATTTTTCGAAGATCATGGGGGACATGACCGCGGAACCCACCGAGAGATAGACGCCGCCCTCGAGCCGGCTGACGCCCTCGGCGAAGGTCAGGAAATCGCGCACGGCCGTGCGGCCGATGGCGCCCCCATGGTTCATGGGATGGTTGTAGATGATGTCGTGCCCGATCATGGGGTGCCCCGTGAAGGGGATCCCCAGGCGAAAAGCCTCGGCCTGGAGGCTATAGCGCTTCCAGGGGAAGGGGAGGTTCACCGGGCCCGGCGCGAGGCGGAAGCGCTCCATGATCCCCAGCAGGTCGGCGGCCGCGGCGGCGGATTCGGGATCCTTCTCGAGGCCCGCCAAGACGTCTTCTTTGAGGCGCTCGGGCGTCGGGAGGGCGAGGCCTCCCCGCTCGATGAGGGCGCCCACCGATTCGCCGTAGCCGCGGCCCTCCCAGGCCCCCACGGCGAGGGCGAGGTTGATCCAGTGGCCCGTCTCCTGCCAATTCCCGAACTCGCCCCGTTCGACGTTCGCGGCCACGTGCTCGCTGGATTTCCCCTGGAAGGCGAACTCCCAATCGTGGATGATGCCGGCGCCATTGGTGGCCAGGTGGGTGAACCAGCCCTCCCGCAGGAGTTTCGCCAGCACGGGCCCGAGTCCGTTTTTGATCGTGTGGGCCCCGAAGGCGAGCATCACGGGCCGGCCCCGGTCGCGGGCCGCGCGGATGCGGCCGGCGGCCTCTTCGATGGTCCCCCGGGCGATGTCGCTCAGGTTCGCGGGGCGGGCGGCGGGGTCGACGAAATCGGTTTCGACGGCGACGCGGTTAGCGCGGTCCGCGAGGGGTTTGAAGCGCAGGGCGGAACGATCGAGGCGTGGCATGGGGTCTCCGGTGGTTAAAGGTGGAGCAGGGCCGTAAGCGCATCGAGGCGGGAATAGTCGGGGATGAGGATTTGGGCCCCGGCGCGCACCAGGCGGGAGCGCTTCTCGGGGTTGATGCCGTAGCGCCGCTTCTCGTCGCTGCAGAGGCCGATGGCTTGGCCCCCCAGGCGGCGGGTTTCCCGCAGTTCCACGGGCCCGTCGCCGAAGGTGACGACCCCCCGGAGGGCCTCGGGGCCGAGTTCGCCCAACAGGCGTTCCAGCACCTGGCGTTTGGCCTCATGGGCCACATCGCCGCTGGCGCCGTAGATGCGGCCCTCGAAGAGCCGGTCGTAGCCCAGGGCGCTTGCCTCCCGCTTCACGTCGGCCTCGTCGGTACCGCTGGCGAGGTAGAGGCGGACCCCCCGGCGATGGAGCCATTCGAGGAAGGAGATGGCGTTCTTGAGGGTGAAATCTTCGGGGCTGAATTCGCCCCGTTCCAGCCGGCTCCGCCGCTCATCGACCCGTTCCATCAGGGCCCGATTATAGATCTCCTTGTAGCCGTGCATGTCGAGGATCTCGCCTTCCGGTACCCTGCCGAACTCCCGCACCAAATCCACCAGCCCGCGCATCTGGGCCAGGGTCTGGATGCCGGTGCTGCGGTCGATGAACTCCCGCGTGCGCTCCTGCACGCGGCGGAAGAGGCCGGGTTCGGCCTTCTCCGCATCCGGCCCGAGGATCGCCCGGATCATCATGGGCTCCATGACCCCCTCCCAGCCCTCGCGAAGGGTGGAGATCGTGCCGTCATGGTCGAAGATGGCGTGGGTTGGCCGGAAATCCGGCGGGAGCTCCTCCGCGACCTCGAAGTCGGTCCCCGGAAGGAAGCGGGCGCGCTGGGGCGCGTCGGCGAGGTCGATCTGGCGTTCGGGCACCGCCGTCCGCGCCGATTCCAAGATTTCCCTAGGCGTCGCCGTACCGGTTTGGCGGAGTTTTCGGATGGTGACGGCCGCGCAAAGATTGCCGAGCCAGGCCGCCTCGTCGGCCGAAGCGCCGCAGGCGAGGCCCGCCGCGATGCCGGCGAGGGCGCTGTCTCCTGCTCCGACCGTATCGATGGCCCCCTCCGGCCTCAGGCCCGGGATCTCCCTGGGGCCCCGGGCATCCCAGAGCAGGATGCCTCGGGCGCCCCGGGTGATGAAGACCGGGCGGGCGCGTTTGCGGAAGAGGGACCGGGCGGCGGCCAGGACCCGCTCGCGGCCCAGGCCCCCTTCCTCGCCCATGCCGCAGAGGCGGAGGGCCTCCGAGTCGTTTAGTTTGAGCCAGGCCGAGGGGTAGGCATCGCTATGGTGGCGGCTATCGACGAGGAAGAGGGTCTGGGGATGCTCTTCCATGAGGCGGGCAAGGCCGGCGCGGAAGCAGGGTGTGTGGAGGCCCTCCGGCACCTGTTCGTTCACCGCCACGGCCTGGAATTCCCCGATGCGACCTTCGAGCAAAGTCAGGAGGCGCCGCGCGTCCTCATCGGGCAGCCGGTTGAAATTGCCGAAATCGTGGCGGGAGCGTTCCACCGGGCCATCATAGGTCTTAACCCTCGCCGGGTTCGATGCACGCCTCCCCTTGGATCCCCCACGAACCAAGATGGCGACGAAGTTCGCGGCCCCAGGCATCGTCGCCCACGGCGCCGAAGGCCGCGACCTGGCCCACCCCAAGCGCCTTGAGGTTGGCGCACAGGTTCCCCGCCCCGCCGAGGCTTACGCGCATCTGCCGCACCGGCAGGGTGGCCGCGCCGGTTTCCACGGATTTTTCGCTGCGAGCGAGTTCGAGTTCCCAATAGAGATCGAGGCACAGATCGCCGATGACGGCGACGCGGGCGCTCGCAAGGCGCCCCAGGAGGGATTCCAAATCAGCGGGGGCGGGGAGGTCTAGGCTCATTCGCGGTCTCCAGTATTGGTATTATGAGACAATACCAATACGTTGTCAACTCAGCGCGATTTTCCGTGGAAATTCCTGTTCGCTCCGGTCGACGAAGCCTTCACAGGGTCGGTGAGCCGCCCACCCATCCCGCAACCCCCGCATCCCTCCACGCCGACATCACTAAATCCCGACTCGAATCGGTAGATGGCTTGCGAGGTTTTTCCTTGGGCCCAGGTGTACGGAGGCCGCGAAGAAGAAGCCTGAGGCGCCTCTCTGCCCTCCACGACCGGCACAGCCCGGCCGCAGTCTCAATGCATGCAGTGCACCTTCTTCTTCGCGCAGGACAGCACAGATTTTACCGCGCACTTGTCGGGCATGAGGGTGGGCTTGGTCTCGAGGCTCCGCTTGAAATGGATGTGGAACGTGTCGCCCAGGGCGTCGAGGCCGAAACTCCCCTTGCACGAGGGGCAATGGATCTCGTCGCCGCTTTTGGCGTCTTCCGGGGGGGCGATGATGGGCCCGCACGAGGGGCAACTGAGCATGAGGCGCTGGTCGTTGGCGTGGCCGAGGATATGGTCGAGCGCGCCCTTCTCCCAGAGTTCCACGAACGGCTCGACGTAGGCGGGATCGAATTGGGCTGGGGTGTTCTCCCGCAGGATCGCGATGGCCCTCGAGGCTTCCATCCCCTTGCGGTAGGGGCGGGTGCTCGTCATGGCGTCGAAGGAGTCGGCGATGGCCGTGAGTTTCCCGTAGACGGAGGCGGGGGAACCGGCGGGGTAGCCCTTGCCGTCGACGCGCTCGTGGTGCTCGGTCACGGACGGGAGCACCACGGGCGCCAGGGGATGGCGCGCGAGGATCTGGCGCCCCAGATCGGGGTGCAATTTCATGTTGGCGTACTCGTCGGGCGTGAGCGGTCCCTGCTTATTGAGGACCTGATCGGGGATGCCGACCTTGCCGATATCGTGGACGAGGCCCCCGACGCGCACGATGAAGATGCCGTCCGCATCGAGGCCGATGCGCTTCGCGAGTTCTTCGCCGTAGCGCGAGACGCGCCACGTGTGGCCGCCGGTGTAGGCGTCCCGGGCCTCGATGACCGTCGCCATGGAGAGGAGGGATTCCAGGAGATCCCGGTCGATTTCGACGGTGGCGCGTTTCAGGAATTGCACGGGGCCTCGCTCTGGGTGGGGCGTCCACCGCAGCCGAGGAAGATAACCTCCCGGCGGGGAGCCGGCAAGGAAGGCGGGGCCCCGCCCCTTATTGGATCTGGAAGAGTTCGACCGTGAAGACCAGCCACGCGTTGGGGGGAATGGCGCCGCCGGCGCCTCGGGCGCCGTAGCCGAGGCCGGGGGGGATGACGAGGACGTACTTGGCCCCCACGGACATGAGTTGCAGGCCCTCGGTCCAGCCGGGGATCACGCGGTTTAAGGGGAAGGAGATCTTCTCGCCGCGCTGGTAGGAACTATCGAACACCTTTCCGTCGAGGAGTTTGCCCTCGTAATGCACGGTGACCGTGGAGGTGGCGGCGGGCTTGGGGCCGCTGCCCTGGTTGACCACGAGGTAGCGCAGGCCGCTGGCGGTGCTTTGGGCCTTGGTCTTGAGGGAGGCCTCGAGATCGGCGACGGTCTTGGCGAGGACGGCCGCTTCGGCGGCCTGGGCCTTGCGCGCGGCTTCGGCTTCGGCGGCCCCGGAATGGGCGACGGCGCCCTCGAGGCCCTTGCGGTCGTATTTCCCCGTGACGGTGGCCGATTTGATGGTGACGGGCGTTTCGGGGGTGACGGGGTCATTGGAGGGGTACTTGGGGTGCACGACGCACTTCACGCCCTTGATCTTGTCGACGACGTCGGAGCCCTCGACCACCTTGCCGAAGACGGCGTAGGCGGCCCCGCCGCAACTGGCCGCGTCGCTCAAGAAGGGGTTATCCACCACGTTGATGAAGAATTGGGCCGTGGCCGAATCGGGGTCGCTGGTGCGGGCCATGGCGATGGTGTACTTGCTGTTCTGGAGGCCGTTCCTCCATTCGTTCTTGATGGGGGCGCGGGTGCCCCGCTTCTCGTCGACGCTCTCGGTGAAGCCGCCGCCCTGGATCATGAAGGTCGGGATGACCCGGTGGAAGATGGTGCCGGCGTAATGCCCGGACTCGCAGTATTGGATGAAATTGAGCGTCGAGATGGGGGCCTTGGCGGCGTCGAGTTCGAGGACGATGCGGCCGAGGGTCGTGTCCATCAGGACGAAGGGGCCGTTCTTGGAGTCGTAGGCGGAAGCGGCGGAGGCGCTGGCGGCGACCATGGCGCCGAGCATGCCGAGGGTGAGAGGATTCATGGGGGGGTCCGTGGACGGCCGACTCTGCGCCGGCGACCCGTTACCTTACCCCGGCGCGGGAAAAATTTCAACTGAATCTAAGAAAGAGGGGCGAATCGAGAGGCGTGAAAACCCGGCCCCCCGCCGATCTCCGGAGCGTCTTCGGGTCCCGGGCCCGCCTCAGATCCACACCGCCACCGCGGTGTAGAGCGTGAGGGCGGTGAGCGCCAGGATCAAGACGCGCATGAGCCGTGGCCGCGAGGCGAGGGCGCGCCGGGCCATGGCGCCGAAGGCCGTCCAGAACGCCACGCATGGCAGGCACATGAGGCAGAAGACCGCGCAAAGGGCGAGGATGGCGAAGGGCTTGCTCTTGAAGGGGGGCAAGAGCGTCGCGGAAGCGGAAACCGCCATGAACCAGGCCTTGGGATTGGCGAATTGGAACAGGGCGGATTTCCAGAAGGAAAGGGGGGAGGAGGCCGATGGGGCGTCGGCATCGGGGAGGATGCCGCCCCGTGACAGGGAGAACGCCAGGTAGACGAGGTAGGCCGTGCCCGCGATCTTAAGCCCCAAGGCGGCGGCGGGTAGGGCGGTGATGAAGGCCCCGACCCCCGCCGCACAGAGGGCTTGGAGGAAGGCGAAGCCGAACGGCACCCCCAAGAGATGGGGCAAGCTGGGGCGAAAACCGAAGCGCGCGCCCGAGGTCGCGAGCATCAAATTGTTCGGGCCCGGGGTGATGGAGGAGACGAAGGTGAAAGAGAGGAGGGGAAGGAGCCACCCCCCGTGGACGGAGTCCATGGCGGGCCCCCGCCGTCAGCCGCAGAGCGCCTGGATGATCAGGTACTTGACCACCGGCAAGAGCATGGTGAGGTCTTTATCGTTCTTATAGAAGGAACGCAGGCCGTTGTAGAAATTGCGGATGGCCTCTTCGGAAGGGTTGGCGACCTTTTTCAGCACATTGATCTTTTTCTGGATCTCCGTCACCTGGGCGTCGCGGTCCTTCTGGGGCTTCACGGAGTGCTCCTTCCAACTCTTCTTGGCCGCCTCGAGCATGGCGGGCACTTCTTCGAGGGAAGCGGGCTTCTCGTAATCGAGGAAGCCCAGGGCGCGGTAGACCCGGTCGACGGGCACCCCGATGGCGGCGGGGGCCTCGGGCTTCTTGGGAGCGACCTCGTTCCGGGCGGGGCGGGGGGAGACGCCGGGGCCCGATTTCACCCGGGGTTGCCGCAGGCGCGCTTCGAGTTCGCGGGCGCGCTTGGCGAGGAGCCCGTCCAAATAATCGCTGAGCACGCTCTCTTTGGCCAGGAAGAAGAAGGCCTTGGAGGCCAGCACCTTGGCGATGGCCTCGGGGCTCGAGCAGGCGGCGAGGCGCGTGGCATAGCCCTTGAAGACCATGCGGCTGAGCCAGCCGCCGCCGCGGCGCCGGGCCTCCTGGGCCACGCGCTCCGGCGAGAGGGCGAAGACCTGGGCGAAGGCGGAGGCCTTCGCTTCCGCCCCCTGCTTGCCGCCCGAGAAGGCGCGCACCATCTTCTCGGCCTTGTCGAGGAGTTCGTCGTCGGAGAGGAATTCCCAGGCCCCCTTCGCGTCGGTGAAGGGGAGGGCGAGCACCGTGGCGCGCAGCGATTGGCGGTCGGGGAACCGGTCGAGCATCTCGGTGATCTTGGCGATGTACCAGCGGGCCTCCGGGCTCAATTGGGCCTCGCTGACATGGAGACGGGAGACCCGCTCCTCGTTCTGCAGGGCGGTCTCGACGAGGGATTCGAAGAGCCGCTCGCGCTCGCCGTCGTAGACGTGCACGAAGAACGCGTGGAGAAGGCGGGCGCGGGCGAGATAGCCGAGCACCCGGTTTTCCCGGTCGGTGAGGGCCCAGAAGACGGGAAGCCCGTCGGGGGAGGCGGTGAGGCGGACGAAGGTCTTCTCGACGATGTCGAAGGGGATCTTCGGTTCGGGGGGGAGGCTGCGCAGGATCTCGTCTTTGGAGAAGAGGGGCGCGCTGCGCGAGAAGGCGCTTTGGAGGATGAGTTCGAGGGCCTTGGCCTCGAGGGCGGCGGTATCGATGGTTTCGGGCGCCGCCTGCACCGCGGCGGCTTTCTTGTCGTGGAGCCACACCGTGGTCACCGAATTGTCGGCGGGGTCGCGGTAGGTGGTGCCGTAGCCCGTCTTCTCGAGGCGGGTCATGAGTTGGTCGAGTTGGGTGCGGATGGTCGTGCTGACCCCCAAGATCTTGGAGAGGTCCTCCTGGAGGATCACCCCGCTGCGGGATTGGTGGAGGATGTGCTTGGCGAGGCTCCCCAGCACGCGCAGCAGGCGGTTCTCGGCGTGGATGCCGTTGTCTTCGGGGAAAACCTCGTTGAGGACGGCCTCTTGGACGTCCTTCTTGAGGAGGTAAGCGGGGATGGGCCCCCGGTCGGGGATGACGACGAGGTCTTTGAGGGATTTCATGGAAGGGGCCGCCCGGGGCCTCTCGGGAGCATACCATCGGGCGCGGAAGGGCTGAAATACGGGCCCCTCGCGGGGCCTGTGGCGTCAGCCCAGGAGGTCTTTTTCTTTCTGCTTGCGGAAGAGCCCCTCCAGGCGCGCCCCCATTTCGTGGAAAGCCGTCTCGTCGCGGATGCCGTGGCGCGCGAGGACGGAGGGTTCGGCGCCGTCGAAATCGAGGTCGCCGCTATGGCGCATGCAGAAGAGGTTGGCGAGGTAGACGAGGTCGCACAGGGGCTGGAACTCGGCGGGGGCGACGAGTGGCCGGTGGTGGAACTCGATCGCCGCGTGGATATTGCCGGGGAATTGCCAGCGCGCGGCCATGAGGGCGCCGATGCGCGCATGGCTGACGCCCAGGGCGACGCGCTCGAGCAGGTTCCCGCCCACGCCCTGGTCGAGGGAGAAGCGCTCGATGTTTCGCACCAGTTCGGGGTGGGTATCGAGGAGCACGAGCTTGCCCAGGTCGTGGAGCAGGCCGCCCACATGGGCGTCCTCGGCCAGCGCGGGGTGGCCGAGGAAGCCGGCGAGGTGGCGGGCGTAACTGGCGCACAGGCAGGCGTGCTCCCAGAGGTTTTCTTGGCGGCCGTAGCGGGTCTCGACAGCCTTGAGCGCCCCGTACGAGAGCAGCAGCGTGCGCAGCCCCTTGAGCCCCATCAAGGAGCAGGCGGCGGTGATATTGGAGATGCGCTTGGGCAGGAGGTAGAGGGGCCCGTTGACCAGTTTCAGCAGCGACACCGTGAGGCCGGGGTCGTTCTGGATGAGCGCCGCCACCTTGATGAAGGAGGCATCCGCATCGAGGAGTTCCCGGAGTTTGCGCACGGTATCGGGGATGGGGGGGACGGATTCCACGGCTTCGGCGATGCGCCCCGAGAGGGTCTCGCCCAGGGCCTGGGGCACCGTGTCGAGGGGGATCGTCACGCGCACCGTCGTCTCGGGCGCCCCCGGTTCGAGGTGGAAGCGGCAAGCCTGGTCGGCCACGCCGATATTGCGCAGCATGAAGACGACCATGAGGAGCCCGATGCCGGCGCCCTCGGCGTTGTCGCTCACCTTCTTCCAGGAATCCATGAGGCCCTGGGCGGCGTGGGCGCTGGTGAGGCGCTCCTCAATGCGGGCACGTTCCTGGGGCAGGAGGGAACACGGGTTGGTGACGACCATGGTGAGCGCGCCTTGGCTCACTTGGAACTCGACATGCACCTGGAGGGCCAGGGCGGCCGGGTGGGCGCGGTACTCGTCGAGGCGCGTGCGCAGGGCCGTATGGAAACTGGCCATGCCCTTCTCGTAGTCTTGCACCCGCGTCGGATCGAGCCCCAGGATCTGGAAATGGGCCCGCTTCAGGTTGGCCTTATCGCCGTTGGTGACGAGTTCGCGCAGGATATAGATGACCGCTTCGGCGAGGTAACGGGTCTGGGTGGCCTCGAGGACGGCCAGGAGGTTCTTCACCAGGATCCCGGTCTCGTATCTCCCGGCGCCGCTTAGATCCATGTGGAGCGGCCGCCCGTTCTCCACCGCGTCCCGTATCTCCCCGGGTTCCAGGAGCTTCATGGCGATTTATACCATCGGGGCCGACTCTTCGGGAGAGCGGTCCGTAGGCCATGGACGATCCCGGCGGCCGGGGGACCCAGGGCCCCGGGGGGGGATTTCGTCCTTTCCGGCAAGCGGCGCATTGCCTATCATTGCTGGAAAGGCCCGCGGCGGACCCGATTGGGGGAAGCATTTAGGGCCGGGGAGCCTCCATGTCCATGCCCACGATTCATGCGGTCCGCGCCGCCGTCTCTCGCCGCCTGGCCGCTTTATCCGGGATCGCCCTCGTGGCGATGCTCCCGGCGGCCCCGGTCGGCTCCGGCCTCGTGGGCCATTGGACCTTCGACGCCGCCGACGTCGATGCCAAGGGGCTCGTCCAGGATAAGAGCGCCGCGGCGGCCCACGGAACGGCCACGGCGGTCGCTTTCGAGGGCGGAAAGATCGGCAACGCGGCTCGCTTCGACGGCAAAGAAAGCGTCATCAAGGGCAAGGCCCCGGTCCTCGCCAAAGCGTTCACGCTCATGGCCTGGGTGAAGATCTCCGACCTCGCCGCCGGACAGCACACGATCTGGTCGGGGGATGTGAAGGGCTCCCCGTATCTCCGCGTGAACCAGGACGGGAACCTGGGATTCCTCAAGGCGGAAGTCGCCCAATTCGGGAACGGGACCGTGGCGGTGAAGGCCGGCGAATGGACGCACGTGGCCGCCACCTTCGATGGCGAGGCCTGGGCGCTCTACGTCGACGGCAAGCCGGCGGGCTCGGGCAAGACGACCGCGGATTTCGCGGCGCCCGCCGTCTACAGCATCGGGCGGAACCTCCCCGGCGGGCCCCGCCCCCTGAAGGGGCTCCTCGACGAGCTCCGCGTTTATAACCGGGCGCTCTCCGCCGCGGAAGTGGCCCAGCAAGCGCAGGAAAAATAGGCGGTCCTCCCGCTCGGCGCCACGGCTTCGAGGCGCCGCCGGCGGCTTGGTGTCGCGCTTAGGGATCGATCTCCTTAACCGCCTCCGCCAAACCCATCCCCTGGGGCACCAGGGCCACGAGGTCGAGGTTCATGCTGCCGGCCTCGTTCAGCAGCGTGAGGGTATGTCGCCCTCGGGTGAGGTGGATGAGGTAGCCGTCCGGGTCTTCGCCCGATCCGGCGAAGACGCATTCCCAATCGTCGGTCTTATTGCTCCAGCCATCGGAGAGCGGGCCCTTTTGCGTGGGGGGGAACAGGAGCGCGCCCAGTTCGCGAAACGGCGTTTCCCCGTCGACTTGGATGCGGCGCACCGGATTGTCCCCCGCGCAATAGCGCAGGAGGATGCGGTAGAACCCCTCCTCCGCCTCGAAACGGCGCTCCAGTTTCTGGCCCGCGAGGTCCCAGTGGTAGATGCAGGGGGTCTTGGCCCCGACTTTACCCTTGGTGATGGCGATGCCCGATCCCTCCACGATCATGTCTTCGGCCTGGGAGACGATGGGGCGTTTGGCCGCCGCCGTGGGGCGAGCCTTTGATTGGGCCAGGTAGACGGCGTAAGTCGGGGAAGAGTCGGTGGGCGAACTTTCGACGAAGCCGGGAACGCCATCGGATGGCACGGGGCCGTTCGGGCCCAGGGCCGCCCATTTTCCCGGCGCCAGGGCGAGGGCCAGGGGCTTCTTGCCTTCGATCGTGAATCGGAGTTCGGATTCCGTGGGGTTTTGGAAGAGCACCCCATTGCTGGTGAACGCGATGACTAGGGAGAGGGGAGTCTCCCCCCGGAGGGAAAGGGAGGCGTCGGAATAGGATTTCCCGTTGAAGAAGGTGGCGATCCGCGGTCCGCCATCCTTGGGCCTGCGCGCCAGGAATATCTCGCCGTCGCACGCGAAGCGCCAGGCGGCTTCCACGGAAACCCGGGCGAGGCCGCGGTTCCAGCAGGCCACGAGGTCTTCGTGGGGGGTGGAAAGGCTTTTAACCAGCGCGCCGCCCTTTTGGGAAAGGTCTTTCCACGACACCGCCGGCGCCGGGCCGCGGTAGGGATAGAGGAGGGCCGCGAAGGCGGTCGGGGCCTCGCCTTCCTTCGTGAGGATCACGGTGGGGATGGGACGCTTGGCGGTGGATTGGAAGGCCCAGCCGTAGACCGGGTTCTCTTGGCCGACGAGGATCTTCACGGCGGGCGCGTCGCGGTCCAGCAGGTGCAGCCCCAGGTTCACGTCGGGGCGCACCGTGCGGATCGTCTGCGCGGCGGGATCGTAGACCGCCTCGGGCGCATCGAGGTGGAAATGGGAATCATAGCGGTGCCGGCCCGATCCGCCGAGTTCGTCGAAGACGATCCAGTAATAGGGCTTGGCGAAGAGAACGCACCGGCGGTGGGCGACCGAGAAATCCTTCTCCCCGGTGAACTCCTTCGGGTAATAGACCTTGGAGACGAAGCGCGTCGCCTGGTAGCCGTTGGTGTAGCTCGCCTGGGCGAAATCCGCGAAGGGCGTCGAGAGCCAGGGCCAGGCCAGGGGGGCCTGGATGGGGTCGATGGCGTCGCCGCGGTGCTGCTCCTTCCCGTCGACGGTGATCGTGTTATGGGCGCGGGTGGATAAGGCGTACTCGCGGTAGGGGGACTGCTCGTACATGCGCATCCCCGCCTCGGTCAGAAGCGGCTTCCCGCCCAGGGTCAGGTAGAGGGTGAGCTGGTCCTCGTGCCAGTGGCCGAAGCCGATGGGGCCCGTGTCGAAGGTGAGCGTGCTGTCGGTGCGTTTCCAGCCACCGCGCATCACCCGGTAGCCCGCGTACGGAAAAGCGTACGAGGTCGGCATGGGGGCGCCCAGGCGGCCGAGGGACTTTCCGAAGAGGAAGGCGTCGTCCTTCCAGAGTTCGTGGGCCTCCCGCTGGCCCGAAAGCGCGCTGGACACGCCCGAATCGTTGAACGGGGGCAGGTTGCCGGCCTGGTCCATGAGGCGCACGTCGAAGAGGTACATCTTCTTCGTCTTCTCGAGGTACTGGTCGGGGAGGGCGACGCCGTTTCGCATGGCCGTGCGGGCCACCCCGGCGAAAAGGTTGCGGGCCATTTGGTGGTAGCCGGGGGCGAGTTCGATCTGGGCCCCGTCGGGGTAGACCTGGGCCTCCAATTCCTTGGCCAGGACGGCGAAGGCATTGGAGCGCCACGGGCCGGCCTGGGAGAGTTCGGGGAAGAGGATCGACAGGGTCGCCAGGCCATTGCCCTCGGCGCTGGCCCAATTTCCCCCCGAACGCTTCGTCTTCAGATAGCCGCGGGCTACCCAATCGAGGCGCCGGGCGTGGGCGACGACGCCCCGCAGGAAGGCGAGGTGCACCGCGGGGGTGAACTCGCCAGCGTTCAAGAAGGTGAAATAGGCGTCCATCCAGGTCTCGGACATGCGGATGCCCGCGGAGAGCGTGTTCCACGGGGCGGGCTCCACCTTATTGGGGTGGTCGGGGGTCACCGGATTATCCTCGACCCAATCCACGACCTGGGCTGCCCATTCCCGGGCGTATTTCTCGTCGAGGGTCTGCCAATAGGCGGCGCCCAAGATGGCCCAATGGAACATGCGATTGAGGCGGGCCGTCCACTCGATATTGAACAGGGGGGATGTCTTGGGGACGGGATTGGAGTTCCAATCGATATCTTCGCCGATGAAGCCCTCGCTCTCCGGGCCCCAGGGGGTGTAATAATGCTGGAGGATCCGGTCGGCCCCCGCGTTGGCTTTCTGACTCGCCCGTGCGGGTTTATCGGCGGGATTCACCTGCCATTTCACCCGGCTCTTGGTGCGGCGGAAATCGAGGTAGGCCGCGGCGGCCTTCTCGAAATCGCCCCGGGCGGCGGCGGCCTTCACCCCGTCCATCCCCGGAAATTCCAGGTTGAGTTCCGCGAAGAGTTCAGGGTCGCCGATGGCGGCGCCCCGCTCGGCTTTCGCCGGCGCCGGAGGCGGGCTCTGGGGCAGCCCATCCTCGAGGGAGAGGTCCGTGAACGTGGCGCGGGTATCCTTCCCCGAAACGAAGAGGGAGAGGCGCAGCCTCGAGATCCCGCCATCGGCGCAGGGGACCGCCACGCGTACGGCGGGGTGGGCCCCCTCCTTCAGGGACGGGCTTCGGGGAATGTTCTTTTCATCCCACGACCCGTCTTCTTTTCCCCGGTAGACCCAGACCTGCGCCTCCCCCGGACCCTCGACCTTGACCGAGAGGGAGAGTTGGTAGCCGGTTTGCGGGCGCACCGCGAGATCCCGGAAGATGCGGAGCTTATAGCCTTCGGTTTTCCGCTCGAGTTTGAGCGCGCCGCCATCCGCCGAAAAGCGGCCCTCCGCCGGGCTGCGGTTCTCGACTTGCCATTGGGTGGCATCGATGGGCGTCCCCGCCGCGGCGAGGCCGAGTACGAGGACGATCGGGAAGAGGGGCTTCATCCGTGGCTCCTGGCGCCGATTATAATCCAACTATCTAGTTGGTATTATGGGAAGATTCGACGCCGCTGTCAATGACGGGATCCCTCGACCCGCGGAGCGGGCGCGCTCGTGGCGCGAGGAAACCGGGAATCCCGGGGGCGGCTCAGATTGAAAAGTAGCCGGGCGCGGGGTATAGTTGGCCTCGCGCCTCCGCTCCCGCGCGCCCCCAATGCTCCGATTTCCCAAGATCCCCGATGCCCTCTTCGAGACGGGTTTACTGGCCCTCGCCGCCCTGGCGCTCATTCCCGTGGCCACGAACGGCTTCCGCTCCGACGATCTGGTGAATGCGTCGATCTCCGGGAACGGGGATTATTTCGGTTATCTCCGCGACGATCTGCGCATGTGGTTCGTGGACCGTGGGCGGATCAACGCCCTGACCATCGCGTTCACCGACTCGGTGCATTGGTTCCTCCCCCGGGTCTTTCCTTATAAGATCTTCCTTTGCGCGCTGATCCTCTCCAACGTCTGGCTGGCGGGGCGCTTTGTGCGGGCCGTCTCCGGTTCTGTCCACTGGGGGTTCCTCGCCATGCTCCTGGCGCCGCTCGCGTTCCAATTGCGGCTCTACCACGATCCCCTCCTCGATTTCGCCGGGATGCTCCCATTCTTCGTGGATTTGATCCTGGCCAGCCTGCTCCTGGCCCTGCGGTGGGACGAAACAGGGAAGAAGGCGTTCTTGGTCTTTTCCCTGGCCTTCTATCTAGCCTCGATCCTCTTGTATGAACTCGCTTTCCCCTTGCTGGTGCTCTTCCCGCTCCTTTTCTTCTTTCGAAACCGGAGCCTGCGCCATGGGGTCCGCGCGAGCCTTCCATTCACCCTACTGGCCGTATCGATGGCGCTTCTGACCCTGCTTGTGCGCGTCGAGACGCCGGGCGGCGCGGGCTATTACGGGATCACGCCCTCTTGGTCGCCGGCGGTCATCCTCTCCACCTACGCGAAGCAGCTCGTCGCGGGCCTCCCGCTCAGCTACGTTTGGGGCGATCCCTCGTTCTTGTTCACTTATGATCCGGTGTTTTCCGGTCCGGTGCCCTGGCATGAGTGGCTCGCGCGGGCGGGGTTCGGGGCGGCCCTGGTCGCGTTGGGCGCCCGGATCTTTCGCGATCCGCCGGTGGAAGTCGGCGGGCTCCTGGCCCTATTCGGGCTGCTCATGGCGCTCCTCGTCGCGCTTCTCATCAGTTTCTCATCTAAATACCAATCGGAATTGCATTTGGGGGACGGGAGTTGGGGCCTGGGCTATCTGCCGGTGTACCCCCAGGCTCTCGGGGGGGTTCTCGTGGTGCTGGGCGCCCTCATGGCGGCGCTCCGATGGCTCATCCCTCGGGGTGGCCTTTGGGCCATGCTCGCGTTCGGGGTCCTGATTCTCGCGGTGATAGTCCCCGTCTATGGCGCGACCTTGGCGGCGAATCGGAAGGTTTCCGAGCAATCCAATATCGATCTCCATTTTCGGCGGCAGAGCCTCGTCCTCGCCCTGGAAGCCGGGGTGCTTGGGGACCTTCCAGAAGGTTCTCGGCTGCTCCTCCTTGATGAGTATACGCCTCGCCCCTACGCGCCTAGGTTGCGCAGCGACCTCCAGGGCTGGTCCCGGAGTTATCGCTGGCGCAATTCGGCCTTCGCGAAGGTCCATAGCGGGAAGACCCTGCGGGTTTGCGATACACCCGAGGGCGCTCGCGACCTCATGAAGCAGGCGTCCGGAGGGGATGGGGCCTCGCCCCTTTTCCGGTGCACGCTCTACTCCCACGGTCTCGATTCTTACCGGGCCGGGGACCCCTGGGCGCGCTGGGGATGGATACGCGTGGAACGCCTCCGTGGGGCCGATCCCACCGCCCCGGGCGAACTTCTGGTCCACTGGGATGCCCGCGAGGCCCTGCGCACCGGGAAAGTTGGCGGGAAAGCCAAATAAGGGGCTTTCGGCCGTACCGTGCCGATTCGGGCCGGGCCCTGGTGCGCTGCCGACAGGCGGCTGTCGCCGTTTCTCCAAAGAATGCGGGCGCCGCCATGTTTGACATTCTCCTCGCGCGGCCTATAATTAGTGTCTCGATACACTATAAGTATCGTAACGATCCGGAGCCTTCCGATGACCCAACCTCTCGTCTCGGTGATTTCCCCCTGCTATAACGGCGCGTCGTATCTGGCGCGGTTCCTCGATTCGCTCCTGGCACAGACGTGGACGAACCTCGAACTCTTCCTCATCAGCGACGGGTCGACCGATGCCACCGACGAGATCGCGCTGGGGTACCTGGAGCGCTTCGCGAAGCGGGGCATCCACGCCCTCTTCCTCCGCCAGCCCAACGGCGGGGCCGCCTGCGCCGTGAACAAGGGCCTCAAATTATTCCGGGGCGAGTTCCTCACCTGGCCCGACTCCGACGATATCCTCGACCCCGATTGCATCGAGGCCAAGGTGGCCGCCCTTACGGCGCGCCCCGAGTGCGGGCTCGTCTACGCCCAGTGCCGCATGGTGGAGGAGGGGAACCTCTCCAACATCGTCGGGCACCTGGAGCGCAAGCGACACGGCGGAGAGGAGGATCCCCTCTTCGAAGACCTGCTCCTGGAGCGCCATACCTATTTCGCCCCCGCGGGCACGATGGCGCGCGCCTCCGCGCTCCTCTCCGTCATCCCTTCCCGCCACATCTTCGAAAGCCACGGGGGGCAGAACTGGCAACTCCTGCTGCCCCTGGCCTACCGGTACCCCACCGCCTACGTCGACCGGGAACTCGCCAGTTATGTCTACCGCGCCCAGAGCCATTCCCGAAGCGTGGGGAATGCCCTGGCCAAGTACGACCGGCAAGAGACGCTGCTCACCGCGGTGCTCACCGCGATGGAGATGGTCGACCGCGAGCATTACCTCGCCCTGGTGCGTGAAAAGTACCGGGTGAAGCGCCTGAACCCCGACGATGCGCCGGATCGGTTGGGGCTTTTTTAGGGCGTCAGCGGCTCGACGGAATGCCCAGGGCCTGGAAGCCCACCACGACCGCCCCGGAATCGAGGGCCGCCCGAACCCCGCCATCGACGAGGGTCAACGGCGCGCAGACCTGGCCCGCGAGGGGAACGGACTTCGGCGCAAGGTCGCCCTGGAGATCGAGGCAGACGAGATGCCCGCTGAGATCGGGCAGGACGAGATAGCGGTCGCGGAGGGCGACCCCCTCCCAAAGGGAGGCGGAAAGCGCTTTGGCGCGCCGACGCAATTCGATGTCGGCGTCATATTCCAGGACCTCGCCCTCGGTGTTCACCGCGACCCACCGTTCTCCCACCGCGTAGAGGTTCGCCCCGGAGATGGGGCCGGTGCGGACGGTCTTGCGGGCGCCCGAGGCGTCCCAGGTATAGAGGTATTCGCTGGTGGTCAGCGCCCACAGGCGATCGTCGGAGGCCAAGAGGCCCCGGGTGGTCGCGGGGAGTTCGATGGGGCGTTCCACCCGAAGTTCGGCCCGGGAAAGCGTGTAGCGCTGGTAACGGCCGGCGAGCACCCGGTGGAGGTAGCTGGGGGAACGGGCGTGGAAATCGGACCCGGCGATCAAGTTGGCGAGGGAAAGCGGCTCGCCGGAATGCGGGGCGGCCGGCGCGATGCGGAGGGCCGGCTCGGGGGCGAGGAGCGGGATCCGGCGGGTTTCGTGGTTCGTGATGACGAACGCTTCCCCGGTTTCCGCATTGCGGGCGCCGATGCGCCCCTCGAGGACTGCGACTTCGAGGGAGGAGGGATCGCGCAGGAGGTGGTAGGTGGTGCCGAGTTCGCGGACCACCCAGGGCCCCGCGGTGAAGGTATTGGAGAACAAAGTCGTCGCCCGATGCACGACGTCGACTCGGCCCTGACGGAGGTCCCACGAGGTAGATGCGGGGGTTTTCGAAGTGAGCGCGAGGGTCGTGCCGGGGGCGACGCGGATTTCATGCCCGGAGACCCCCTCGATGCGGGTGTCTTGGTTGAATTGGTAGGCCGTTTTTATTTTGATCTCGCCCAGGGAGAACTTGGGGGCCGCGACCACACGTACGAGCGGTTGGGAGCCCCCGCGGGGTTGAACGGCGAGGAAGGCGATGGCGGCGAGCAGACCGAGCACGGCGGCCGGTGCCAAGAACCAGGCGAGGGCGGGGCGCCGGCGTGCCGGCGCAGCGGCCTGAAGGCGGTCATGGAATTGGGCGAGGAGGCGCTGGGCGGGGATTTCGGCCCCCGCGTCGCGGCGGCGCATTTCGCCGAGGACTTCTTCGAGGGAGGGATCGCGCTTCATGCCGGATTCTCCGCCAGGTTGAACCCGGCTTTCGCGAGGTGGTCGCGCAGGGTGAGGTTGGCCTTGTTTTTGAGGAACTGGGCATTGCGTGCGGTTTGTCGGGTCGCCTCGGCGATTTCCGCGAAGGTGAGGCCCTGGAACTCTTTCAGGAGGAAGACCTCGCGGGCCGACTCGGGAAGGGCGGCAATGGCCCGTTCCATCTCGGCCATGAGGTTGCTTTGGTAGATCTCGTCGGCGTGCCCCGGATGGGAGGAAGGCAGCAGGTCTTTCAGTGTATTTCCCGTTGATTCGCCGTAGAGCGGCGCATCGAGGGATTGGGGGTTCTTGCGGCGTTTCAGGTTGCGCAGATGGTTGGTGGCCACGGTGTAGAGGAAGGCGCGGAATGAGGATCGGACGACGAATCGCGGGAGCGCTTGGTAGATGGCGAGCATGATTTCTTGGCAATGATCCTCGATCTCTTGGGGGTCGCCCGGGCGCAGGCGACGGATGAAAAAGGAGAGCGGCTTGAGGTAGGCCATATAAAGTTTGTCGAAGGCATCGCGGTCGCCCGCTTGGAAGGCGCGGATCCACGCGTGGTCGCGATCGCGAAGTTCCTCCTGCTCGCGGGCATCGATCATGGGTGCGCCCCCGCCGGTGGGGGGGGTGCCGCTGGGTGGCCCGGATCCCTACGGTTAGAACAACACGGCCCGTGGCCGGGGGCGAAAACAAATTTGCGGAATCGGCAATCCATGGGATTTCCCCGCAGAGTATACAATTGAGGGCCTTCGCTGCGGTCGGGGGAAGGGCGGGAACGGGATCCCCGGTGGGTTTGGCGGTGTTTTTTTTTTGATGGAATAATCGAGGAAGGGCAATTCGACCCTGATTCGGCCCCTTGGCCATGGATTTTTATATCTGATCATTTTACCTGAGGCGGGGGCCATCGGGCGGCCGATCGTTTCCGGATGGCGATAAAAGATGACGCATCTCCCTTTTCCTCGCCCTTTCATGCTCATGCTGCTTCTCGCCCTTCCTCTGGCGGCCGCGGGAAGCGATTATTCTTTTAGGGAATTATTGCCGGTCAACCGGGTGGCCCCGGGCGGGGAACTGGTGGCCGTTTTTCCCCCCACGATCACGGGGTGGTATATCGCCCTCTTCGATCCCCGCCTGCGGCGCCTGGTGAGGGTCAGCCAGGTCACGACCTACGGGGGGAACCGGCTCTCGTTGCGCTTCACCGTCCCGGCGGCATTACCGGCGGGGCTCTATGTGCTCCACCTCCAATGCGATCAATTCGAGAAGGAAGCGAAGATCTATGTGGAATAGGCCCGGGGCCCTCCGGCGGGCCTGCGCGGCGGTCCTCGCGCTCCTGGGCGCCGCGGGCGCGGAATTGGCCGAGCGCGGGTATTGGGTCGACCCCTCCCCCCGTCCGGAACTCGGGCTCGGGCTCTCCCATGAGACCTATTCGGCCGGGATGCACGCGCAGGGGTTCTTCTTCCGCCTCGAGGGCCTGAACCCCGTCTTGGCTCGCCTCGACGGCGCCTATCACCTCCATACCCTGACGTGGGACGAGTCGGTGGAAAACCCGTTCGATTACTTCGCCCATGAAGTCGAGGCGGGGGTCGAATTCCGGTTCGGGCGCATCCTGCGCACCCGCCTCGAAGGCGGGATCCGCGCCGAGCGATCGGGCGCCGCGACGTCGCTGCGCGCCCGGGCGACCTGGATCCAGGGATTCGACGTGAAGGCCTGGCGACTCGGGTTCGAGGTCGGCCAGGGCGACCCGGGGAGCCTCGCGGCATTCCTCCCCGCCGCGGCCCTCTTCGTCGAGGAGTCGCCGACGCGCTGGCTGACGGCACGCGTTCGGTTGCGCTACCAGCCCGCTTGGGCCCCGACGAATTTCCAATCCGGCGAGTTCGAGGGCGGCCTGGGTCTCCTCTGGTCTCTCGGCTCCCGGTTCAAGATTCGCACCGCCGTCACCGTGCGCTCCGAACCCGATATCGTGGCCGAGTTGGAGGGCCGATTCGAGGATCGGGAGGCGCCCCGAGCGCCGATCGCGACCCTGGGCGCCTCTTGGGGTCCGGTGGGCGAGGTGCGCGCGGCCGCGAGCCTAGAGTTTCGCCTGCTGCGAAAGCCCCCCCCGGCGATCGCGCCGCCCGCGCCGATTGCCGCGTCCGTCCCCGTGCCGGCGAAGGCGATCGGGCGCATCCTGGCGGCCCCCCTGTTCAACGCCACCTCCGAGCCCGAGTTCGACTACCTCGGCGACCTCTATGCCCGCGTACTGGAGAATCGAATCATCGCACGGGAAGGCGCCGCCCGGATTAACGTCGATGAGGGGGCGCGAAACCTGGTGCTCTTCTTCCGCCAACGGGATTTAGCGGGCCCGGACCCCAAGATCGCCGAAATCCTCTTGGAGAAGTACGGGATCGAATGGCTTCTCGTACCGTCGCTCAGGCGGACCGGTACCCAATACGCGGTGGAACTCCGAGTCCATCGCCTTCGCGCCGCGGGGGTCCTGCGGGCGCAGACGCCCGTGGATCCGAGGAACCGGGAACGCCTCTCCCGGGACGCCGACTCCCTTCTAAACCAGATCCTCCCCCTGGGCCCCTGATGGGCCGCCTCAGGGCGTGACGCCCATCTCGATGAAGTCGGCCTTGGTCATCTTGTACATCATCGGCGAGGCGACCGGGGCGGCGGCGGGTTCCGTCGCCTTCACCCAGAGGTCTTCGCCTTGGGACACTTTTTGGCGCTGCTCGGGGCTGCCGACGGAGGCCGTCTCCACCACGCCTTCGCAGACGCAGACGTAGCCCACGTTGGTCTTTTCCTCCAAGAGGAACATCGTGCCGCGCACCCCGGCGATGGTCGTCGGGGTGTTGAGGTCGAATCTCTGGCCGGCGGCGAGCTTGTTCACGGCCACCAAGAGGCGCCCTTGGGGAAGGGAGAGGAGGTAATTGGAACCGGGCCGGGAGAGGCGCAGGGCCCCCTCTTTCAGGCGCAGGCGATGGCCCCCGAGGAGGCTTAAGTCGATGCGCCCGCCTTCATTCACGGTGACGAGGGCCCCCTCGACCAGGGGCATGCCCGCCGTCGCCGCGCGGCCTTCCACGGTGACCGAGCCCTTCACACCGATGACCGTTCCGATGGGGGCCTGCTTTTGGCAGGCGATCAAGAGGAGGAGGGCGGCGGGGAGGATGAAAATGCGGCGCATGGGGAACTCCGTTAAGTTTTGAAGAGCCTAAGGATATTAACGGGAAAGCCGCCCCCGGGCAAATGGCAAACCGCTCAGTGCATTTCCACCCGCACCGAGCCGAACCCCGGCCGTAAAAAATGGAAGCGCACGTCGGGATGGTCGGCCAGGAGCGACATGGGGACGCGGGCATCGGCGAGGCGCTTGCCCACCATGAAGGCGGTGAGGCGCATGCCGAAGGGATTATCGTGGTGGCCGGGATGCCAGATGGAGACGCGTTCGGCCTTCCAGGTCTCCCGCGGGCCGACGGTGGCGGCCTCGGTGGGGACCAGATTGACGTTCCCCCCGCCGCTGGTGCGCGCGTTCTGGATGATCGTCACCGGGTGGAGCCGCACGATGCGCGTGCCGAGTTCCCGGTAGGCCTCTACGGTCGGCGGGGCGTCTTTCCACCGGCCCTCCCGGGGCAGGGGGTCGTTGAAGGCCCAATGCTTGATCTCGCCCTGGCCCCCCTGCATCACGAGGCAGCGGGCCTCGTCATAGGAGCGGGAATAGGCGCCGAGATCGCCGGTGGGAAAATGGAGGTTGGCTTCGTTCGGGCGCAGTTCGGGGCGGAGTCGGTCGAAGCAAAGGTCGCGGTCGCATTTGGCGAAGGAGAGGGGGTGCTGGGGCCCGACGGGCTCGCCGTCCTGCACCCATTCATCCATCCCCCAGAAATGGGCGTGGCGGAGGTCGAGGTCCAGGGCGTTGACCATGCGGGCGACCAAGGGGAGCTGCTCCGTCGGCCCGATGGGCCCGCAGATGCCCGCGGGGGATGACGGCGTGGCGCGCTTCCAAGCCTCGATATATTCCAGTGCCTGGGCCGTGTAGAACTCCTCCACGGTGTCGAAGAACTCGACGCGGAAGCCGGGGCGGGATAATTGGAGGAGGTCCTTCTCCCCCAGGCGCGCCGCATCCTCCAGGATCGCCGCATCGAGGGTGGTGTAATCCCACCAAGCGGGGGCGAGTTTGGATTCGGGGAATTTCATGGGGGTCTCCTTGGGCTAAGTCTAGCTCGGGCTCGAATCGCGGAAATCCGGGAAGCCGCCCTTTTTTTCTTTGGCGTAAATGGCGTCGAACTTCACGGCGCCGCCGAGGATCCGGGTGAGCGGATCGTAGGCCTCGGGTCCGAAGCCGAGGTGGGATCTCTTGCGCCAGCCCTCGGCGTGGCGGAAGGCCTTCGACATGCGACCGACCTCCCGCGTGAAGCCGGCCATGGTTTCGACATAACGGCGCATGCCTTGGGATGCGTCGAGCCACGAAGCTTGGCTCTGGTGGCAGGCGAGCATCTCCTTTTTCATGGCCATGAAAGGCGAGACATCCACGTAAAGTTCGGGGCGCACGCGCTTCCCCAAGGCGTCGCACAGGCCGTGGGGCAGGGCGTGGTAGAGGGCGCAATCCACCATGCTCGGCGCGTAATTCGGGCGCGGGGCCATGTTCTTCATGCCGCGGGTAAAGAGGGCCGTCACCAAAAGGCGCACCACGTTCTGGTGATCTTCCATATAATCGTGGGGCGCTTGGAGGAGGACCAGATTGGGTTGGATGCGGCGCACGACGCTCGCCACCCTGGCCAGGCGGCCCTTCTCGTAATAGCCATCCAGGTCGTCGAAGAGCGGCGGATGGAAGGTCGCCCCGGCGAGGGCCGCGGCCTTGCGCGATTCGCCCGTGCGCACCCGGGCGGCTTCCCGGGCGCCGTAGCGGCCCGTTCCCATCGAGCCGTTTAGGACGTTCCAGTAATGGACCTGACAGCCGGCTGCTTTCAGCCTCAGGAGCGTGCCGGCCATCATGAACTCGATATCATCGGGGTGGGCGCCCGCGGCGAGGACCACCGGGAGCGGGGGTGGGGTAGGGATGGCTCGTTGTCTCACAATGTTTCCTTAGGTTACACAAGAAGGATAGTCCACGACGGGGGTAACCGACATACCCAAACCGGGAGGATGGCTATCCAAAAGCGGCTGCCTTAAATGGCTTCGGGCGGCGCGATAGGATACCGGATCGCTGATCGAGCCCTCCTGGCCCGGCGACCGATTCATGGCTTGCGGTCATCATCACCAAGGCGAAGTTGCGGGTGCGAGTTCCATTCGGGATGGATTCAGTGCGGCGCGAGATGGGATATGAGCCAGCCCCGGGCCGCCTCCCGTTCCTTCCCTTCGAGATACATCCAGCGATCCGTGTGGGCATGGACGATGAAATCATCGGGGATGAACGGGTATAGGGCGGCGATGGGGACGTCGAGGAAGGTGAAATCAGCGATCTTAATCCGGTCCCCGAGATATTCGGCGATATGCTTTGTGCTCTCGTTCTGCATGATGAGGATCTTCGTGCCCTTGAGTCGAGCGAGTCTCTCGCCGGCTTTTTGGCGGTACGACGCCAAGGGCGAACCCCAAGGCAGAGTGCCCCACGCCTTCTGCCCATCGTAATGGTCATGGCTGATGAGCCCCCGCCAGAGCGAGGCGATGGCGTCATCGTGGAGGCCGATGTAATTCACGGCGATGGCGCCCCGGGAGAAGCCGCAAAGGAAGAGGTTTCGCCGGTCGCCGCCGACATCGGTGCAGATCCTCTCGACCATCGCCTTGGCATAGGCCACCGTGGCTTCCTCGTCGCCCCACCAGGTGACGGCTTCGGTCGCGCCGCCGGTTTCCACGAAGGGCAGGACGACCCAGAGGAACCCCTGGCCCGCGGCAAAGCCGTAGCCCAGAGCCGCCCCATCGACTCGGCCGGTGCTGCCGGATCTAGGGAAAAAATTGCCGGTGAACTCAAAAAGCACGGGATAGCGACGGCCGGCCCGCCATTCGGGGGGGAGGTAGACCGTGCTGTGGAGATCCCCCTGCTGTCCCGGGAGCGGGTAGCGAACCCTCTTGCCGGGGCCGGGGTTCCCGTCCACAACCGGAGGGATCTTGAGGATCCTCTGTCGAGGCGCAGGTGGGGGGTCGGATGGGAGCGTCATACGTACCTGGATCAGGTGTACCATAGAGAGTGAAGAGTGACAATTTTGGCTACGCCCCGAACGATACGCCGCTTTCCACGATGTCTACAAATTCGGAGCGGTCGCGCCCGCTCGGTATGCCCGATGATAAACCCAATTTCACGCCGCTCGCCGATCTCAGACACCGACTCTTCGTCCGCCCGACTTTCCCACATCTCCCATTTCACGAAGCGCGCCAGGTTTTACCTGAGCGGACCACGAGATGGCCCCTTCCTGCCGTTCTATTGTCCGTTTCCGCCCCGCGCGTCCCTCGGTTGGTTCAACCCAGAGGAAGGCCTGGATCAAGCGGGAGGAATCGGCGAGAGCCCCCGCGGGAAGCCGGCCCCTCATCGTGTTCCGCCGAGGCGGCTCTGATGGTACAAAGCAGGCATCACGCCCCCGAGGCGAAATCGAGGCCTTATGAAGCATCCCGCGCCTTCCGTCTTCGACATCGACTTGAACCACGGCCAACTCAAGCTGCGCCGCACCAAGATCGTGGCCACCGTGGGGCCGGCGAGCCAGTCCCCCGAGATGCTCGCCAAGATCCTGCGCGCCGGGGTCGACGTCATCCGGGTCAATTTCTCCCACGGGAAGGGCGAGGAGCACGTGAAACTCATGCATCTCATCCGCGCCGTGGCGAAGAAAGTCGGCGTCGAGGTGGCGATCCTCGGCGACCTCTGCGGTCCCAAGGTGCGCGTGGGGCTCTTCCAGGGCGACGCGGTGACCCTGCGCGAGGGGTCCACCGTCACCATCACCGTGAAAGACGTCCTGGGCACCGCCGATCTCATCCCCTCCCAGTACCGGGGCATCGTCAAAGAGGCCAAGGTCGGCGCCCGGGTGCTCCTCGACGACGGCAACCTGGAACTGAGGGTCGTGAAGAAGCAGGGCGATTCGCTCCTGGCCAAGGTGCTTCGCGGCGGGGTGCTCAAGAACAAGAAAGGCATGAACCTGCCCGACACCAAGATGGGCATCCCCGCCCTCACCGAGAAAGACAAGGCGGATGTGCTCTATTGTCTGCGGGGCGGCGCCGATTTCCTCGCCCTGAGTTTCGTGCGCCACGCCCAGGACGTGCGCGACCTGAAACTTTTCCTGCGCAAGCACGGGGCTTCCCTCCCCATCGTGAGCAAGATCGAGAAGCCCGAGGCCCTCGTCGACATCGAGGCGATCCTGCGCGAATCCGACGCCATCATGGTGGCCCGGGGAGATCTGGGGGTGGAACTCCCGGCGATGAAGGTGCCCCATATCCAGGACAAGCTCATCCACCTCGCCCAGCGGTGCAATCGCCCCGTCATCGTGGCCACCCAGATGCTCGAGAGCATGATCGACCACTCGCGCCCGACGCGCGCCGAGGTCACCGACGTAGCCGCCGCCTGCCGCGCGGGGGCCGACGCGGTCATGATGAGCGCCGAGACCGCCAGCGGCAAGTACCCCCTCGAGGCCGTCGAATCCATGGACGCCGTCTGCCGCGAGACCGAGGCTTACCGCTTCTACGACTCGGGGGGCGACCTTCGCCCCGCGCGCCTGGCCGAAACCGTGCACGAAAGCGGCGTCGAACTCGCCGATGCCCTGGGCGACGCGGTGGCCCTCCTCTCCCGCCGCCTCATGGTGCACGCCGTCTTCGCTCTCACCCAGACCGGCCGCACGGCCCAACTCGTGGCCTCCGACCGGCCCGAGGCGCCCATCCTCGCCTTGGTGCACGACGAAAAGACGCTTCGGAGGTTGCGCCTGGTCTGGGGCGTCTACCCGCGCCTGGTGAAGAACCAGATCCGGATGGACGAATACATGAAGGCCGCCGAAGCCATCGTGAAGAAGGAAGGCCTGGCGAAGAAGGGCGAATACCTGCTCCTCCTCGCCGGCTCCGATTTGGGCCGAAGCCAAGGCACCAACGCCATCCATGTCCACCGGGTCGGCTGAAGATCCCCCGCGACGGCCTTTTTTATCGGCGTTGCGCGACGGATCCGGGTATCAAGAGAAGGCGGTGCATGGGCGCGCCTTCGCCCCATGGGGCGGGCGCGGCGAACCACCTCAGGAGGGGTCGCGATGATCGATGATTTCAGGATGGTGCTCGTCTCCGATAGCCATGGCGATCTCGAGAGCCAGGGCCTTCGCCCCATCCTTCTCCGTGAAGAGGCCACGATCCTCGCCCATCTGGGCGACTTGAAGGAAGGCGGGGGCGGCGCCGATGATTCCCCGTTCCTCGCCGGCCTCCTCGACGCGCGTCCCGAGCTCCGCTTCATCCACGTCAATGGCGGGCGCGATTTCGCCCCGGTCTTCCGCGCCGCTCTGGCCCGCCACCCCGATGCCAAGAGCCGCCAGGTGCACGGAGAAGGCCGATTCCTCTTCGTCCATGAACTCGGGCCCCGGGATGGGGCGCCCCACCCCGATCTTTGGAACCGCCTCGCCGCCTCGCCCGTTCCCCCGGTCGTCTGCCACGGGCATACCCACCGCCAAGCCCTCGGGCGCTTCCGCTGGCCCCTGGATGCCCGCGCCCCCGCGGAGCCCTTGGCCGTCCAAAAAGGCCTCGAAATCCCCCTGGAAAGCGGGCATGCCTGGTGCCTGAACCCCGGCGCGTTCAACCAGGGGGAGTACGCGATCCTCATTTGCCGAAGCGGCGGGTTATTCGCGCGCTTCCAGTAAGGCCGAACCGGGAGCCTTGGAGCCTTCGTCCGAAAAGCGTTTTTGCCGGGTATGACCCACCGAAGAGGTGGAACGATGCGTTGGAACTGAGGCGAATGCGGTTTCTGCCCGGCGACTCAGGCCAATGGGGTAAAATCGCGCAGGCTCTTAGCGCAGTTCCACCGCCGGCGCCCCGAAGAGATAGCCCTGGGAATAGTGCACCCCGAGGGAAAGCACGATGTCTTGGACCTCCCGGCTGTGGACGTACTCGGCCACGGTGAGGATGCCCAGTTTACGCGAAAAATCGACGATATTGGCCACGAGGATGCGCGAATTGTCGTCGCGGTCGATGTTCTTGATGAGGCTGCCGTCGATCTTGATGAAATCGACCTTGAGGCGCAGCAAGTGCTGGAAGGTGGAATAGCCCGTCCCGAAATCGTCGATGGCGACCCGGCAGCCCCTTTCCCGCACGCGCCGGATGAACTCGTGCACGGCGGTATAATCGCCCATGCCCTCGGTTTCCACGATCTCGAAGACGAGGCGCTCCGCGCCATCGCGCTCGAGGCCGCGGAAGATGAGGGCGAGGGTCTCCTCGTCCTGGAGGTCCTCGGCCGAGAGGTTCATGGAGAGTTCCTGGCGGGTCTCGCCCAATTTGGCCAGCACGCGGCGCACGACGACCCGCGACACGGGCCCGTAGAGGTTGGTGCGCCGCGCCGTGGCGAGGAACTCGCCGGGGGCGAGGATGGCCCCGTCGGTGTCCAGGAGGCGCACGAGGGCCTCGTGCTTGCCGATGCGGCCCTCCCGGTTGTCGTGGATGGGCTGGTACCACACGTGCACCCGCTCCTCGCGGATGGCGTCGCGGATCTGCTTGGCCCGCCGCAGATTGACGGTGAAATCGTGGTCGGTCTCGTGCACCGAGTCGCTGACGGCGTACGGACGGCGGTCCTTCTTCGCCTGGCGCAGCGCGCTGTCGGCCTTCTCGAGGATCGACTCCTTCCCCACGCCGATGCCGAGGGCGAGCTTTAATTCGATGCGGTGCTCGTCGTAGCGGTAGGGCCGCTGGGTGACGTGGCGGTGGATATCGAGGGCGAGGCGCTCGAGGGCCTGGGTCGACCGGTCGCCCGGCACGAGGAAGGCGAACTCGTCGCCGCGGAATTTGTAGAGGTGCAGGCCGCGCGCCCGGCAGAACTCGTCGACCCGCCGGGTCATGGAGCGCAGGAGGATATCGCCCACGCGCATGCCGTAGAAATCGTTGATGTCGCCGAAGCGGTTCAGGTTCCCCAGGATCAGGTGGACTTCGCCGGGGCTCTCCAGGTCGCGCACCAGGCTCACCCGGTTGGGCAGCCCGGTGAGCGGGTCGCGGTAGAGCTTCTCCTCGGCGGAGACCAGGAGCTTGTCGAGGGCCTGGTTCGCCGAGCGGAGTTCGGGGCGCTGGTGGAGGAAGCGCAGGAGGGTGGTGACCATGCTCGAGAACACCACGAGGGTGATGCCCAGGCTGAAGCGCGAGAAGGGCCACGCGCCCAGTGGGTCGATGTAGAAGCGGAAGTACACGAAGACGATGTCGTCGATGGAGGCGTAGAAGGCGAGGCAGAGGGAAACGAGCATCGGGAGGAAGTATTCGATCTGGGCCTGGCGGCGGAGGTAGATGGCGATGAGCGCCGCGGTATAGGCCATGAGCACGCCCACGGAGACGTCGCGCAGGCGGTAGAGGGGGCCCTCGAGCCCGCGGCCGAAATCGCCTGGATGGAGGAGGGCCGTCGCCGAGGCCCGGGTTTGGGAGATGTAGAGATCGGGGCGGATGAAGGCGATGGCGGTGACCGCCAGCGCGACGGCGAAGCCGGCCCAGATGAGCCCCCGGTTGAAGCGGAAGACCGCCCGCGGGAGCGGGAGGACCTGCTCGACGAGCAGGGGGAGGGCGAGGAGGAACCAGGCCCCCGCGATCTGCTCGAGGCGATGGAATTGGCGCCCGAGTTCGGCGTCGCGGTGCCACCCGCCCAGGGCCAGCACCATCATCTCGCTGCCGACGAAGACGAGGCCCACCCCCCCGATCACGATGATATTGCGGTTAAGCGGTTCGCGGCCCCGCATCCACAGGAAAATGAAGAGGAGCATGCCGAAGAGGAGCCCGCCCGCGCAGATCGCGGGGACCAGGAATTCCGGGATCCCGATGGGGCCGAACGGCATCCTTCTATTTTAACGGTCGCGTGGAAAGAGGGCAAATTCGTGTAAAATGGGGGGGTGAGCGAGCCTCCCTCCCCTCCCTCAGCCTGGCCGGCGCGATGGATCTTGCCGCGCCGATGGCCCAATGAACCGGTGCATCGCCGAGCCCGTCTCTTGGCCTATATCACGGCCATCCTCGTCGTCACGCTCCTCTTTTTCATGGCCCTCTTTTGGGCGGCGGCCGAAGGGGAGCGCTTGGGGCGCTACCTCGCCCTCGTCGGCTCCCTGGCCGCGCTCCTGGCGGCCGCCCTCCTCCTCAACCGCGGCGGGTATTACCGGCCCGCGGCCACTCTGGCCGTGGCCGCCGCCCTCGTGGGGCCGTGGGCCTCGATGGCGCTGGATCCCCGCATCCTCCAGGGCGACCTCATTCCCTTGGCCTATACGGCCGTGCCCGTGTTCCTCGCGAGCCTCCTCCTCTCGGCGCGCCATACCGCGCTGGTCGCGGGGGTCCAGATCGCGCTCCTTTTCGCCGTGTCCCAATGGGGCGTCGGGGAGCCTTCGGGGAATTGGCCCAGCCTGATCTTTTTATTGGCGTTCATCGGCATCCTCAACCTCATCGCCGCGCGCCTCGCCCGCCTCGACCTCGACCAGATCGAGCGCCAGGGGATGGAACTCGGGGCCCAAAAATCCAGGCTCCAGGCGATCATCGATTCGTCCCCCCTCGCCATCTCGGTGAAGGACCTTGACGGTCGCTACCTGCTCGTCAACCGTTTTTTCCGCAAGGTGTGGGGCCTGGACGGGGAATCGGTGATCGGCTCGCGGGATGCCGACCTCTTTTCCCTCGATGGGTGCCGCTTCCACGGCGCCGCCGACGGCGAAGTCCGCATGGGCGGCGCGCCCCTGGAAGTCGAGGAAACCGTCCACCGCCCCGAAGGCGAGCAGGCTTGGCATACCTACAAGTTCCCCCTCAAGGACGACCGGGGGAGCGTCTACGCCCTCGGGGCCGTTTCCACCGACGTCACTGAGCGGAAACGGCGGGAAGAGGCGGTGCGCGCCGAATTGGGCGAGCAGCGCAAGAGCATCGAGCGGGCCGCCGAGTTCCAGCGGCGCCAGACCGTCTCCAGGGTGCCGTGCCTGCCGGGACTGGCGTGCGCGGCGGTCTACGAGCCCAGCGAGCGCTTGGGCGGCGATTTCCTCTATCTTGAGGGCCACGCGGGTCGCCTCCTCCTCGTGGCGGCGGATTGCACCGGGCATGGCCTGGCGGCCTCCATCACCGCGGCGCTCCTCAAATCCCTGGTGGACCGCCACTTGACCCTCCTGCAAGCCGGAAATCCCGATGCCTTCCTTTCGCGCACGGGCCGGGATGTGGGCCGCTATTTTCCCCCGGGGCAGTACCCCGTGATGTTCGCCGCCCTATTCGATCCGTCATCGGGCGCGCTGCGCTATGCCAACGCCAATTATCCGCTCCCTTGGCGCGTGCTCGGGGGAAGGTCCCGGCGCTTGGCGAGCGCTCGGGGCATGCACCTCGGGTTCGATGAAGACACCCATTTCGCGGTGCAGGACTGCGTGCTGGAGCCCGGCGAGTCGCTCCTCGTCTCCTCCGACGCCCTGGAAGAGATCATCGTCGATGGGGTGAACCAGTTCCCCGAGCCCGCCCTCACCGCGGCGCTCTCGGCTTGGAAGGGCGGGGTGAGGCAGAACCTGGCCGATCTCTGCGAGGCGGTCGCCCGGGTCCACCCCTTCCCCCTCCAAGACGACCTGAGCATCGTGCTCCTCGAGCGCTTGGCGCCGGTCCACGGCGCCTGGACCGGCGCCACCCCGGCCGCGCTCGCGGGCATCCGCACCGATGTCGAGCGCCTGATGGAGCGCGGCGGTTGCCTCGACCTGGAAAAACAGGTCGCCGCGGCGAATCTCGCCGCCTTCCTCTCCGACGCGTGGACCCACGGGGCCTCCAAACTCGATCTCGAATTGGATTTTGACGGGGCGACCCTCGCCCTTTCGGTGCGTGACCGCAGCGCCACGGGTTGGGCGGCCCCTTGGGTGGAATCCGTGCGGGAATGCCCCCCCTTCCACGGCGGGTCGGGCAAAAGCGCCCCCATGATCCCGCGATGGAGCGAAGAGCGCCAAAGCCTCGTCTGGTCCTGCGACCGGATCGCCCCCCAGGTGCTCTCGGCCCAAGAACTCCTGCGGCGCCCGGGGGTGGGTCACGCGTGATAAAATGGGGCCGGCAACCCATGATCACCATCATCGATTACAAGGCCGGGAACCTCACCTCCGTGCAGCGGGCCCTGACGCACCTGGGGCTCCCGAGCCGCATCACGCCCGACGCCGATGAAGTGCGCCGCAGCGAGCGCATCATCTTCCCCGGGGTGGGGCACGCGGGCGCGGCGATGGCGGTGCTCAAGGAACGCGGCCTCGACGGGGCGCTGAAAGAGGCCTTCGCACGGGGCACGCCCATCCTGGGCATCTGCGTCGGCTGCCAGATCCTCCTCGACCACTCCGAAGAGGCCGACACGCCTTGTCTCGGGCTCATTCCGGGCCGATGCCGCCGCTTCGCGCCCTCGGACCGCTCCCTCAAGATCCCCCACATGGGGTGGAACCCGGTGGAGGTGCGGCGGCCCCACCCGCTGCTTTCGGGCCTAAAACCCGGCGATGCGGTGTATTTCGTGCACTCCTATTACACGGTCCCCGACGCCGAGGAGCACGCGTTCGCCGAGACCGAGTACGGCATCAGGTTCGCCTCGGCCATCGGCCGCGCCAACCTCTTCGCCACCCAATTCCACCTGGAGAAGAGCGCCGGGGCCGGCCTGGGTGTCCTCGAGCGCTTCGCCCATTGGGACGGTTCGCCATGCTGATGAAACGCGTCATCTCTTGCCTCGACGTGCGCGACGGCAAATTGGCCAAGAGCGTGAAGTTCCTCGACACCCGCGATATCGGCGACCCCGTGCTCACCGCCAAGTCGTACTACGAGCAGGGGCTCGACGAACTCGTCTTCTACGACATCACCGCCTCCAGCGACCGGCGCGCCATCATGCTCGACGTGGTGAGCGCCGTCGCGGCCCAGGTCTTCATCCCCTTCTCCGTGGGCGGGGGCCTCGCGACCGTGGAAGACGCCCACCGGGTGCTGCTGGCCGGGGCCGAGAAGGTGAACTTCAATTCCCAGGCCGTGAAGAACCCCGCCGTGCTCACCGAGGCCTCCCGGGCCTTCGGCGCCCAATGCGTGGTGCTCTCCATGGACGTGAAGCGCGTGCCCAAGACCGCCGTGATCCCCTCTGGTTTCGAGATCGTCATCCACGGCGGGCGCACCCCCATGGGCCTCGACGCCCTGGATTGGGCGCGCCGGGGAGAGGAACTCGGCGCCGGCGAACTCGTGGTGAACTCCATCGACGCCGACGGGACCAAGGCCGGCTACGACCTCGAACTCACCCGCCTCGTGGCCGAGTCCGTCTCCCTCCCGGTGATCGCCTCCGGCGGCGGCGGCAAGCCCGAGCACCTGTACGACGTGCTCACCCAGGGCAAGGCCGACGCGGCCCTCGTGGCCTCCATGCTCCACTTCGGGGAGTACACGGTGAAGGGGTTAAAGGATTATCTTGCGGGGCGCGGGTTGGCGATACGGCGGGGGTAGGGGAGCTGAGGCGGGGGAATTGGCGCGCCTTTTCATCTCAATGCACCATGAATTGATTTCCTGGAATGAGTTTTCGGGAGCTTGTGCCCTTTGTGGGAATGCACGAGGGTTTTAGGCGGGCGTTGAAAATGAACACAAGCACAAATCCAGAGCAGCCGATTCCGATCGAGAGAAGCCAAGGCAGAGTCGTTTCGGAGCGCCTTTAGGAGCAGCCACCCATGACAGCGATCTTTGGAGCCTTAAGCCTGGGCTTAAGCATTACAGGCGCCTTGTATTTGCAATTGCCGACTTTCTTTTTGGTGCTCGGCCATGGATGGTCGCATCAATACCCGATGAAACGCTGGATCTTTCGGATTTTAGCGTTCGCGGCATTCCTCCTTTTCATCGGCACCCATCCGCCGCTTTGGGTCCTGCTTTCCGTCGGAATTCCGAGCGTTTTCTTCTGGGTTTTTTCATTGTTCAACGCGAACCCCAATCTGTTCGTGGCGCTCTCCGAAAGCCAAATCATCAAACAAAAAAGCCGCGTGTATCCCGACGGCACCCAAGTGGTCGGCTACACGGACGATGGCGGAATGTCCATATGCTACCCCGTCGAAGAAATGGTCATGCCGCGGCACATCCTAAACGACACGTTCAACGGCAAACCTTTGCTCGTTTCATTCTGCGCTGCCTGCCGCAGCACGATGCTCTACCATCCCGTCGTCGACGGACAGCGCTTGACCTTCGAAGTCCTCGGCGTGCACCGGCGGAATATGATCATCCGCGACCTGCAGACGGGCACCGTTTGGCAGCAAGGCACGGGCGAAGGCATGTTCGGGAAACTCAAGGGGAGGCGACTCGATTTCCATTGCTACCAACAAACGACCCTTGAGGATTGGATCAAGCAGAACCCCGACATGTTCATCGCCAAAGAAGGCGACGGCATTCGGAAAGGTTTGGTCCCGAAAAAGCGATTGCTGAAAGTACTGGAGAAAGTGACCGGCAAGTTTATCGCGCCCGGTCGGGCAAAATTAGCGGGATTACCGCTACGGGAAAAAGTCTGGGGTTTGGAATTGGATGGACGGAGCAAGGCGTATCCGATTTCCGAACTCAAAAAAGAAACCACGATCACGGATAAGTTGGGAAATGTGGAAATTACGATCCATTACAATCCTCTGACCAATCAAATGGAGGGGGTCATTACCGCGACACGCGACCGGCTCAATTTCCAGAATCACTGGTGGTTCGGTTGGAAGGAGTTCCACCCGGGGACGGAAATTTGGAGATCAGAAAACGCTGGGTGACACAGGCGACTGTGGCGAGCACGGGAATATGAAAATTTAAATCGTAGGTCCGATGCACCCGCCGGTTTAAGGGGCCGAAAAGAAGGACGCGACCGAGATCCTTTTGCCCTTAAATTAGGCGATTCTAAGAACACGGAATCTCGATTTATGGATCGAAACCCTTCGTTTCGAGTTTGATTTTTCGTTATTCAAGATTGTTCGCAATCATTTGAGAATTTCTTCGATCGACATTGTGGCCCACTGTTTGAAGACCCAAGGCCATTCGGAGAGTGATCGATCCGCCGTTGAGAGGCGAGGAACGGAACCAGGATGGTTGTCTAAAATTCGTATCAACGTTGTTTAGGGTCTAAAAGTATATGCCAGAATTATTGGTTTGTGAAATAAACGATTCAAAATAGTCGTATTTTCCAATCAGAAACGCATCCCGGACCTCTCTGTTTGTAAATAGATAGTCATCGATTACATAGGAATAGCCTGCCTGGAGAAGCAGTAGGAGCGCTATGGTTTTCACTTAAGATAATCGCTTAAAATCTGATGAGACGTCTTTAGGGTATCATTTCAAAGCATTTTCATCAAATGAGTGTCTCAAGAAGAGCACCTGCCGAAGTCCGCATGTGGAAGTGAGGAAAAATGCGCTAGGCATTTGGATTGGGCGAGGCAAAAAAAGGCGTCTAAAGCGCTCACTTTTTTCGTGAAGGGTCCGAAGGTCGAGGATGGGGGTTCGGAGGGTGGTGTTTGGTGGTCATTAAAATTTCAAATTCAAATTTACCAATGCACCATCGTTTTTCAGGTCTACGGAGAATGATAGAGGCCGTTTTTCGTTGAACAGTTCAATGGACCGGTTTAGACTGCGGCTTCCAGAGGAAATAATGAGGGATCCGATAAAAATCGTTACGACACCGCCGAGTGAGAGAGAGGTCATCAAGACTTGTGACTCTGTGGATATCGATCCAGTCAGCATGAGTGAAGACACCGCCCCGCCGAGACTGCCGCCAAGGAGTCCCGAACCAATGCCAAGGACTAAACTTCCGGACAAAACTTTTCTTTTTCCATTTTTAAACAAAGACGCAATCTCCTTGTTCGGCTGATTTTCCATGATAAGAGCCATGGTGTCAGGATCAATTGCATTTGTTCCCCAGTACGGGGTCAGGATCCCGTTTTTTGGGGCAAAGACAATCGGGCTTAATGTGGAAGTGGATTTGAGTTCCGTGAAATAATTGGTTGACCGAACGGCATTCGATGCAACTTGCATTTTGTATTTATTTGCCTGGCTTGCGGACAATAGCCCTAATAAAACAAACATCACACTTATAGATTTTTTCAAAACATTCTCCTTTTTGTCTTTTTGATTATGCCATCGTGATGATTTCTACTGGTCGCATCTCCCTCGCCCCACCATCCCCATCTCACCCATTCGAAGCCCTCCGCAACCGGTCATTAATCGCCCGCCCCAGCCCCTCTTCCGGCGCGGGGTAGGCATAGATAATCCGAGCCCCGCAAGCGTCAGCTTCGCGAAGCACGCGGTAGAGATTGCGGGCCCCCGTCTCAAGTAGGCCGTCGGGGGCGAGTACGAAGCGGCGAGGCCCATCCACAAAACGCTCCTCAGGCTTCCAAAAAATAAGGGCCGCACGGTCGGCGACATCCTGAGGCGGCGGAGACCCGGTGGGCAGGAGGACCATGGGCGTGCGGGGGGCGTAATGGGAGGGGAGTTCGCCGGGGGCCCGGGGAAGGGCGCTAGGCGCCGCAAGGCGGATCCCGGGGCAAACCGTGGCGATCTCTTCAATAGAGATACCGCCTTGGCGCACGATGACCGGGGCGCCCCCAGCGTCGAGGCCCACGATGGTCGACTCGACCCCGACGCGGCAGGGGCCCCCGTCGAGGACGTAATCGATGGCATCGCCCAATTGGGCGAGCACGTGCTGGGGCTGGGTCGGGCTGATATAGCCGAAGGGATTGGCGCTGGGCGCGGCGAGGGGAAAGTCGAGGCGCGCGAGGAGGGCACGGGCGGCGTCGTGGGCGGGGATGCGCACGGCGACCGTGGGGAGGCCAGCGGTGACGAGGTCGCTGATGACGGCCCGCTTGGGGAGGAGGAGGGTCAGGGGCCCCGGCCAAAAACGCTCGGCCAGGAGGTCGAGGGGCGGGGGAATCCCCTCCACCCACTGCGCGAGGCGCTGCGCCGTGTCCGTATGGAGGATGAGTGGATCGAAGGTCGGCCGGTTCTTCACCCGGTAGATCGAGAGCACCACCGATTCGTCGAGGGCGTTGCCCGCCAGGCCGTAGACGGTTTCGGTGGGGATGGCCACGAGGCGGCCCGCGCGCAGGTGCGCCGCGGCCTCGTCCACCGAGGCGCCTAGACGAGCGGCCACTGGAGTTCCCGCAGCGCGTGGCTGACGAGGGAGAAGGATCCGGTGAGGAGGGTGATGTCGTGGACGCGGGAGACGGCCTCCACGGCCTTCCAATCCGCGAGCACCGGCGGCCGGCCCTTCCCGCCACCGAGGGCCGCCAGATTGGCGGCGCGATTGCCGGGGGCCCAGGCGAGGTCGAGGTCGAAATAATGGCGCGCCCAGGTCCGGGGAAAGAGGCCGAGCATCTTTTTAAGCGGCTTGTCGGAGAGGCAGAAGAAGACGACGGCCACGCGCCTGCCGCGCAGGTGCGGATCGCGCTTCACCGAATCCACCAACCTCTCGACGGCGAAGGGGTTATGCGCCCCGTCCAGGAGGTAGCGGCCCAGTCGTTGGTAGCGCCCGGCCACGGGGCTCGAGAGCACGCGGTGCGCGGCGCGGGGCCCGAGTTCTCCCCCGAGGCGCCGGAAGGCGGCCAGGGCCAGGGCCCGGTTGCCGTCCTGGTAGCGCGGCGAGGGGAGGGCGGGGGGGAGGAGGCCCGCGTCGTTTTCGGATACGATCGTAAGGGGTGCGCGTTCCCGCTCCGCCTTCTGGCGGATCACCCGGGCGGCGGCGGGGCGCTGGGGGGAAGTGAGCACGGGAATGCCCCGCTTGATGATGCCCGCCTTCTCGGAGGCGATGGCGTCGAGGGTGTCGCCCAGCTTGTCCATATGGTCGAAATCGATGGGGGTGATGAGGCAGAGTTCGGGGGAGAGGACGTTGGTGGAATCCAGCCGGCCCCCCAGGCCGGTCTCCATGACCGCGAAGGAGACGCCGCAGGCCTTGAAGTGCACGAGGGCCATGGCGGTGAAGAACTCGAAGACGGTGGGGCGCAGTTTCGCCCGGCGCGCGGCGCGTTCGCAGGCCTCGAAGAGGCGGGTGAACTCGGCCCAGGACAGGGGCCGGCCCCCGACGCGGATGCGGTCGCGCTCGTCGAAGACCTGGGGCGACGTGTAGAGCCCGGTCTTCTCGCCGGACTCGGTCAAGAGGCGCGCGAGGTAATGGCAGGTCGAGCCCTTGCCCTTGGTGCCCGCGACGTGGACGATGCGCAGGCGGGCCTCGGGGTTCCCGAGGGCCGCGAGCAGCGCGCGCATCCCGTCGAGGTGGTAATGCTTCGCCGTGTAGGAGGCCGTGCGACGCCGCGCGAAATCGGTGTAGGCGTAGAGGCGGTCGAGGACCGCTTGGGGGCTCATGGGGCCCGGCGTTTGAGCGTGAAGCGGGTGCTGCCCGCCCATTCGACGGTGGTCTCGACCCCGGTGGATTGGGATTGGCCGCTCGTGACGATGTGGGCGCGCAGGCTCATCTCTTCTTCGAGGGGATGGCGGGCGGGGTCGCGGGGAAGGAGGCTCGACCCCGCGGATTCGAGGGTGGACTTCACCAGGCGCATGCCCGGGGCGAGGACGGGCGTCGCGTTGGTCACGCGCACCACCCGGTTCACCCGGATGCAATCGACGTCCCCGACGCGCGGGGCTTCGCCGAGGCCGCAACTCCCCGAGACGTCCTTGGCCTTGGCGGTGAGGCCGCTATGGGCGAGTTCCGCGGCGACCCGCTCGGTGGAGAGGCCCCATTCGGCGCCGAGCCTGCGCGGCAAGCGGGTGCCGTAGAGGTCGTCGTCGGAGGCGCCCCCCTTGGCCATGGAGAGCAGGAGGGGCAGGGCGCCCTGGGCCGATTCGGAGAGCGCCGCGCCGCGGGCCTCGTAGGCGTCGACCCCGTTGGTCACCCGGGCGGCGAGGGTCGCGCCCTTGGGGAGGAGCGTCTCGGTCTTGTCGGCGAGGACCTTCTCGAGGCGTTCCACCTCCACCGAACAGGCGCTCATGCGCCCGCGGGCGTCGATGGCCTGGACCGTGACCACCCCCTCGAGGATGGCGGTGTAGGAGGCGGCGAAGATCCGGGGGGATTCTTTCGTGGTGAGGGTGGTCTGCTCCTGGTGGGCCGCGCTCACCTGGAGATGGAAGCGTTCGCCGACCTTGTAGGGACGGTCGAGGCGGATGGGAACGCCGAGGCCCTTGGGGGTGCAATTCCAGAAGGCGAAAAGGGCGAGGAAAACGGGGAGGGCGAGGCGCATGGGAAATCCTGGGGAAAGGCGGCGGGAGGCCGTGGGTGGTGGCGAATCGTAACTCGCAACCCGGGTTTAACGCAATTGGGGCGAAGGGGCGGGGATGCTATCCTTCGCCATGGGCCTTTCCCGGTTCCCGACTTGGCTGAGTCTTTTCGCCGCGGCATTCCTGATCGCCGCCCCCTGTTTTGGGCAAGGGTCGAATAGGCCCAACGCGCGCCCTGCGGCGGCACACGGCCCCGCCAAGCAGGCGACGGTGAGCCAGCTCGTGGAAGGGACGGCCGAGATTCCAGGCACCAATATCCGCGAGGGGTTCGATCGGGCCCGCAAGGCCGCGTTCCTCCTGGCCCGGGAGAAAACCGCCGAGGGCGGGACCCTGGCCTCCGGGAAACCCGCGGATGCCTACCAGGTCGTTCGCTACGAATTACTAGGCGAGTCCCAGGCCGGCAAGCTCGCTTGGGTGAAGATCCGCGCGGAGGTCGGGCTTGCGGCGACGGCCGAGACCTTGCAGATCCCGCCGGACCTCTTCGCCCGCTATCGCCTCCTGGTCCTCACCGATGAGCCTTCCATCGAGACCGGGCGGCCCCTCGGGCAACTCAAGAGCCTCCTGGAGGATTCCCTCCTTAAGGCGGGGTTCCGCCTGGTGGATCGCCGGGCAGGCCCGCCCGCCGACGCGGCATTCCCATCCACCCCGGGGAGTCTCGAGGCCCTCTCCAGGACCTTCGGGGATGATCTCCTCGTCATCGTGGGCAAGGCCTCCGCCACCGAGCAGAGTATGCGGGGCATCGCGGAAATTCCCCAGAACTTCAAAAGCGCCCGCGTCAGCGTGGCGGTCTCCGCGATCGTCGCGGCGGACGGCACGGTGATGGCGTCGGTCTCCACGAATACGTCGGGGGCCGGACTCGGCCTGGAGGCCGCCGAACTCCGGGCCCTGCGCGTCGCTTTCGGGGGGAAGGTCGATGTGGCGCGGGGATTGATTTCGGGCATCGCCGCCACCTGGGGCGCCTGGGAGACGAACGGCTTCGAATACATGGTGGTCTTCCCGCAGCCTTCCGGCTCCACCGATATGAAGATCGAGGAAGAGATCCGCAAGCTCTCGGACAAGATCAAAGGGGCGCAGGAAATAAGCCCATCCCCCGCGGGAACTCGGGCCTTTCGGGTGCGCTTCATCGGCACGCGCGCCCAATTCGAGAAGGTCCTCACGGAGGGGAAGCCCGCTTGGGGGATGAAGCGCGTGGTGGAACGCCGGGGGATGCGCTTGGTCTTGGGGCCATGAAGACCGCTCGGGGCCACGGGATGATCCGGGCCACCGCGATCCGTTCGGAGAACGACGCGTTCCAGATCGTCTCCTCCCTCAAGGGGAACCGGGAAAAGCGCCAGCGCCACGGGGAAGTCTTCGTCGAGGGGATCGAATCGATCAAGCAACTCGCGGCCTCGGGCCATGGGGTGACCCGGTTCCTCTTCCGCGCCGGTGCGCCGCTCTCCGCCTGGGCGCAGAGCCTCATGGAGGCGCACCCCCGGGCGGCGCGCTTCGAATTGACCGAAGCCCTCTATTTGAAATTGTGCGATAAAAGCGAGCCCTCCGAACTCCTCGCGACGGGTCGGCTCCCGAAGGCGCGCCTCGAGGATTTTCCGGTGGGCGCCGAGTCCGTGGTGCTTCTCTTCGACCGCCCCAGCGATTTGGGAAATTTCGGGACCCTGGTGCGCACCTGCGACGCCTTCGGCGTGGATGCGGTGTTTCTGGCGGGACATGGGGTGGATCCCTTCGACCCGAAGGCCATCCGCGCGAGCCTGGGGAGCGTGTTCCGCCTCCCGATCATCGCGGTGGAATCCAGCGAGGCTCTCGCGCGCTGGGTGCAGGCGCAGTCCGCCGCGGTCGGCCTCCAGGTCATTGGCAGCGATTCGGGGGGAAGCCACCGGCTCTCGGACCTCGACCTGAGGCCGCCGCTGATGTTCGTGGTGGGGAATGAGGCCCGGGGAATGAGCGTGAACTTAAAATCCCTGTGCGGGAAGATCGCCTCGATCCCCGTCGTCGGCAGCGTCAATTCCCTCAATGTCGCCTGCGCGGGATCCATCCTTTTGTGGGAATGGCATCGGAAGAAGCCGGATGGGAAAGGGAGATCAAAATGAACGAACGCCTGGCGAAGCAGATCGAGTTCCTCGTCGAGATCGACAAGGTCAAGCAGGTCTTCCGGCGCACTCGGCTCTACGACCATACGCGCTACGAGAACGACGCCGAGCACGGGTGGCATATGGCCGTCATGGCCCTGGTCCTCTGCGAACACGCCAACGAGCCGGGGCTCGACCTCGCCCGGGTCGTGAAAATGGCCCTCCTCCACGACCTCGTCGAGATCGACGCCGGCGACACCTTCCTCTACGACCCGGACCAGGCGGCGAAGGCCGTGAAGGAGGCCGCGGCGGCCAAGCGGATCTTTGGCCTGCTTCCGCCCGACCAGCGCGACGCCTTCCACCTCCTCTGGGAGGAGTTCGAGAAAAAGGAGACCCCCGAAGCCCGCTTCGCCGGCGCCCTGGACCGCCTCGGGCCGGTGATGCAGAACGCCCGCGACGCCGGCCACGCCTGGAAAAAGCACGGCGTGCGATCCGGTGACGTGCTGCGGGTGAATCAGCAGATCGAAAAGGGATCCCGGGCGATCTGGGAATATGCGGAGTCGATCATCCAAGAGGCGGTGCGGGAAGGGCATTTGGAGAGATGAGGAGGGGCTCGTCTTCGGGCCCAGTGCGTCGTTTTCTCTCAATTCGCGGGAAGGGTGATTATGATATACGCCTTCAAACGCACAGAGCCCGTTTCCCTTTCATTTTCCCGTGGCTTTCAATTTGCTTTTCTGTTTGAATTTGCCGTGCCAGATATATCTTGGCTAGGCTCTGGTAAGGCACATCCATACGGTTTGCCTTCACCTTAAGGAAATTAATCATGTCCTCGGGTAGGCGGATTGAGATAGACTTAGTTGATGGCTTGAGGTTGGGGAAAATAACGGTCTTCCCCCCTTTTGGGCTCATGTAGTCCAAAGGGCTGTTCTTTGCCCAAAACTCTCTCTCCTGGTCCTCAGAGGTAAAATGAGGGATAGGCTTCTTATTGCTGTTGGTTTTCATAGTGTCCCCTCTCCTTCCTGCTCATATCCCTTGCCGAAATAACTCTTATCAGGGTTCCTCGGATTGTAAAAATGATCGTTAGCCATCTCCCTTCATCTGTGGTTCCGAGTAGCGCATGTCTTTGTTCCCCTTGGGAGTGCTTCTCATCGTCCCAAAGAATCGGCGGCAGATTGAAGAACATCTGCTCGGCTTCCCCATTGGACACTTGGTGACTTAGGTGGTTTTTATTTCTATTTCCCTTGTCCCATTGGAATCCCGTGACGCCGTCAAGTATCTCAATCATGACTTCTAAGTGTCTATAGGATCAATATACGAGTCAAGGTCTCGCATTGCATCACCAGAATTCCGGACGAAAGCCCCCCATTGCCTCAACTAAAAATCCGGACGAAACGGTCGGCTCTTTTAGGAGCCAATCGTGGAAATGGAAAAAAATGGGGCTATGAGCCTCACC
>JAFLEE010000025.1 GCA_017302015.1 Spirochaetota bacterium
ATGCCACCCCACCAAGGCGGGGCTTAGCAGGCGCTTAATCCATTTAATGGCATCACCACTGGAGGTGTGCCACATGACGACCAACGGCCATGCCGAAACCAACACTGCCGCCGACCACAAGTCGCCGACCAAGTCACCCAAGACGAAGAAGTCGAGGAAATACAGGGGCCTCCTCAATCCGGAGAACCTCCCTGTATCCGACTACCTACTCGAACCTCCGCGACCCCTGACGATCAAGAAACTCGAAATGCTCCAGGCGGCCTGGGACGCCTGGGCGGTGGCCTCGCACGGCAACGATCCGAGGGTGTATGCCCGAGCCAAGGATGTTCTGTATTCTATGACGGTGGAATACGAGCCTGAACTCATCGCGATCGCGCGTAACACGCTCAAGGCTCGGGACTGAATAACCGCGGACGCCCATGCTATCCGGGCGCCCCAGTCATGGACGACGGGGCGCCCGGGCCGGATTTGCGGTGCCCCAATCCCCTCTCGGCCCCAAGGGTGTGCGAAAGATGTGTTTAGCGCCTCCCAACGCCCCCAAACTGGGATGCCCTCGGAAGCCCGTCCCCACCTCACCTTATCCGACAAAAAGTGCGTTATGTGCTGGGCGCCAACCCCCCGGGCGCTCAACAGAACAGCCCTATGTGTTGAAAAATGATGTTACGTCTCCCCTCGTGATGGGCAGAAACCTGGAGAGAGACAAGCCTGCGCCCCATTACGACGCGGGAAGGGGATGCCCATGGAAAGCCAAGCAAATCAAAGCCTCCCGGGGGCGGCTGCCACCTGGTCCTACCTGGCGACGCGACTTACGGGCGAGGAGATGACGCTCCTGCGCGGCTTCCTCACCGACCTCCAGTCCGACCTGACGCGCCAGACCTACTTGTATTCTACAAAGCGCTTTATGGCCTCCCACAGCGGTTCTCTACTGGCCGTGACCGGCGAGGCCCTGCGTGGATGGGCGTCGGCTGCCCTCACTTCAATGAACCGCTTGACGGTGAAGGCCACCCTCATTGCACTTCGGGCGTTTTTCAACCACGCCTGCCGTGTGCAGTCCAATCTACGCCATCCCTTCGATGGCCTGCGTCTGCGGCTACCGACGGTGAGGGATGCGGAAGCCGTGGGCATGGCAAGTAAGGTTCTGACACCCGGTCAAATCCGAACCGTATGCGAACGCCTGGATGCCGAAGAGACTCGCCTGGGTAAAGAGTTCCCCGGCGGATTTCTCTGGCGCTTCCTGGCCGGCACAGGACTGCGGGTGAGCGAAGCCCTGAGTTTGAATTTCTACGATCCGGCAAGGGAGGGGGAGGCGAATTACGTGAACTACGTGCGGGTCCTCCACGACGGCAGGTGCCTTGTGCGTGTCCTGGGGAAAGCCCGGCGCGTAAGGGACGTGCTTCTCGGCGAGGAACTGAGCGAAGCCTTCACCCGCAAGTTCCCGTCCGGAACCATAGATGCGGGGGCGCCCGTGTTCATCACCCACGACATCCGTCGCACCCGGCTTTCCCGTCATGGGGCTCACTGGGAGGCGAAGAGAGTTGCCGAAAAGTTCATGTACGATTTCCCGGGCGGGATGAGTAAGCGGTTTCACCTTCACATGCTGCGGCACGCACTGTGCACGACACTTTTGTGCGACCAAGGAGCGGACCCCATTCACGTCGCGCGCCTCATGGGCCACTCGCCACAGATGCTCGCCCGTGTCTATCTGCACGGGACAAGGGACTTACTCAAAGGGTTGCGACTAGCATCCTGACGACGGACCAAGGGAGTGCGTCCTACAAGAGGAAGTCCATAGCCAGATGTCGCAGGCGTTCCCTGACCACTTCCCTGGCGTTTTTTACCTTCAGCGTGGAGCCATTTCGGCGTTGAAATTGGGCGCAATAAAGCAGCACCTGTATCCCAGCGGGGTCTATGTGGTCTACCGCCCGCAAATCAAAAACCATTGGCCGTATACACTTCGCCCAATTACTTCGAATACTATCCTTGAGTTCGCAGCAAAAGGCTCGCTCAAAGGCCTTCCTCCTGATGATAATATGGACTCTTTGCTCGTCCGAAAGGTCCTGAAATGGCATGGTATTTCTCCTTGCGAGAACTGACCAGGTTTTGACGGCTGCTCACTACTCAACACGCCCCTCCCCTCTTTGTGGCCGCCACTCAGTAGCCTCCGCGCGGAAGCCGCCGATCGTTGGCCCGTATCCCGCACGCCGCCGATCGGTAGCCTTCGCCGGAAGGCCTCCGCTAGAAAATTCCAGGCCCAGCCCATGGAATATGATTTGTCATGAATGAGAAAATACTCACGCTCGGCACACTGGTTCGCACCTTGAGAGAGAAAAAGGCCTACTCCCAGGATGACCTCGCCTGGAAGTCCAACTCATCGAGAACGTTCTTGCAGCACGTAGAACGCGGCCGCAAGCGAGACCTCAGGCTCTCGACGATTGAGAAATTATGCGCCGGCCTTGGTCTCAGCGTGTGCGAGTTTCTTCACATCTATTATTGCAGCAACGAACCCGGAAATACGAATAAGCCCCAGGGCGGCAGCAACACGAATCACGTTTGACCTCGTCCAGAGGAGCCTAGGGTAACGCAAGGGACATCATGCATCGCGCCTAACTTTCTTACAGACTTCACCCCTGTCCGGCCACCCCGAGTCGAGTTCTTTTCACGACTCAGTATCGTTGTTGGACATGCGGTCTCGGTCGCGACCAGGGCCTTCATCTGAAGGCCCTCGGAGCGGCTCGGTTCGGTCACTGCGAATGTCACGCACTTTATCGTATTCGGCGAGGAGAGCATTCCTACTGCTGTTCCATCTAATCTCATGGCGATATAGCAAATGTCGAGACGGAAAGGACAATGCGGCTTCCTGCGGGCAATATGATAATTCGGCACAGATTCCGCTTTTCACACAGAGAGGAAGCATGGCACAAAACTTTGTGTTTTGGTTTCGATTAGTAACTACCGCACTCATCGCCCTCACGGCCATCCCTGGCGGAATTGCGCTGGTAAGCGGGCTTGAGGGGGGCCGATTCCCTACATCCTGGCTATCTGGGACTCCGTTTCATACCTACTTGGTGCCCGGCTTGATTTTATCGCTGGCAGTAGGCGGCAACGCCGCAATCGCCTTTGTGCTCACCATCAGGCGTAGAAAACTCGCTCGCGTGTGGTCCGCCTTGGCAGGCCTTTGCCTCGCGGGATTCATTCTCGTGGAAATCATCATCCTGAAGCAGAGTCCACCCGGACCCACGGCGATGGAAATTGCTTACCTCGCACTGGCCCTGCCACTGGCCCTATCGGGATTCGCAAGAGGCGGCCACCATCGAGATTGAAACGATGCGCACCTGGCTCTACCGCTCAGAATAGCCATTGTCGGGGTCTCGTGTGCCAGCATTTCCCACAGCATAAAAACTGCTCGTCAACGCAATGGTGGCGACGTCCCACTCCTGCCTAACCCAGTCCGCCACGGCCCCAATTGAAATCATCACGAAATCATGCCGAAGAATGGGTGCCCGCGTGAAAAGCCAATTTGGGGCGCTTGGCTTTCTATTCGTGAAGCCGCGCATGTCGCCCAAGCACAGCCATGACCTTCATCTGCTCGTCTTCGGAGAGATCCAGCACGGTCTCCATCGCCTTTGATATTTTCATCTCGTCACCACGTTCGTCCGCCGCCAGGTCTATGACCGACAGAAGCGCAATGGCTTCATTCTGGAGTTCACGCCTTTCGCTCTCGGACAAGGCGAAAACGCGCTCAAGGGCTTCAATGACCTTCCGGCCCTCGATGCTCTCGCGGCGAGCGAGTTCCCCCACGAGTTCAAAGGCCTCGATCATCTGATCTCGCGATATGGTTTCCACGCGACGCATTTCAGACACTTCAACCTGAGCGTCGATAACCGCCCGGGCGTCCAGCATTTCGACCCTGGACATATCCGTCACGCTCTCAAAGGAACTGATGATCGCCTCCAGTTCAGCCGCTCGCTGCCGCAGGGACTCTAATTCACTCAAGGACCCGGAAGAAGAGATGGGCTGCATCGTGGGACTCCAACTACGTGACGACCTGGTGGGGCAGATTGCCCGTGGGTCAGATACTGGTTTTTAGCGCCTTGGCAGGCCTGATCTTCACCACCTTGCGCGCGGGCTTGGCTGCGAACATCACTTCCTGCTTTGTGAACGGATTGATCCCTTTCCTGGCCTGGGTGGCCGGCCGGCGGATCACCACGGCCTTGAACATGCCACTAAAGGCGAAGGCACCGATTTTCGAGAGGTCCTTTTTCATCTGGGTGGCAAACGAGTCCATGACGGCCTTCACCTGCTTCTTGGTGAGTCCTGTCTCCGCCGCCATGGCGAGAATCACCTCGCTCGTTGGGCGGGGTTTGGCTGACGAGAGTTTCTTGCTGGCCATGCTCACCTTCCTTTATCGCGGGGAACACCAGTGCGCCCCGGGTGTACCGGCCATTCTATTATCTTCCCGACTGCCAGGGGATTGCACGAGAAAGCCGGATTTTCCTGCACTTTTCACGCAAAGTGGCGAGCCTACACCCCAGAGGCCCCGTTAACTCGACAATCCCAGCATCGACCACCCCCGACCACACCTGATCAAAATTGTTGGTTACACCGCGCCCCCGCGTGGACATCAACCCCATGACGGCAAACCCGAACCCGCTTACGGGATGGGGAAGGAGCGTCATGTGGGTCGTATTCCAGCCAAACCCAAGGATAAGCAGAGGGCCACGCCCGAGACCGAGGCGGTGGAGGTCGACGACTTTTTCAACCTCCCGGGTGTAGGTCTCGAAAGCCCGGCAGCCACCGTGGTCCCGGGAGATCGGGAGATACGCCCCGAACCCGGGCCATTATTGGACCCTGCGCCACTGGGGGACGTCGAGAACGAGGAGGCGGTCATTGATGAGCCATCGCCGTTGGCCATAGGAGATACCGGCCTCCAGGTAGCCACCTCCGCGCCCGTGAATGACGCGGCGCCCACACCGGCCTACCAGGTCCTTTCGCTCTCCGAGCACGAGTTGGAGATCCAGGTGGGCGACCGCGTATGGCACGCCACGGGTTTCAACATAAAACGCCTCGGCGTTTACGGCCTCACCCTGAAAGTCTGGGGCGTCACCCACGAGGGGGAGAGGAACTTCTTTGTCGGCGACGTGAACCTTGCGCGAAGCCGTAGCCGTAGCGAGTTCGTGCGCAACCTCACCGGCTACCTGGTGTTCCCCGAGGAGGTCATCCGCCGCGACCTCCACGTGTTGGTGACCGCCCTGGAGGCCCTCACCAGGGAGAACCTAAGGAAGCAGACGGCAGAGAAGCAGGTGCACGTGAAGACCTTCGAGGCCACGGGTGACGAACTGGCGGCGGCCGAGACCTACCTGCGGGAGCACGACCTCCTCACGGGCGCCCTCTACGACGACCTGGAGAAACTGGGGTTCGTCACCCAGCCGGGGACCAGGTGGGGGGCCCTGGTGCTTTACCTCGTTGCCACCAGTCGCAAACTGAGCCGCCCGCTGTCAGTGCTCTCCCTCGGCCTGGCCAGCAGCGGGAAGTCGATGGGGCAGGAAATCATGCAGGGCCTTCTGCCGGACGACGAGTTCTACTCTTTCACCCGCCTGACCCCAAAATCCCTCAGCCACTTCGGCCCCCACGACCTGACGAACAAAGCGCTGTTCCTCGATGAGTTCACCGCCCGCGGGGACGACGGGAGCATGAGCCAACTAAAGAGCCTGCTGTCCCGAGGCTTCCTTACAACGTCCCTCGCGAGTTTGAACCGTGTGACTGGCGTGGTGGAGACCGTGAGCAAGGACGTGCATGGTCCCGTGAGTTTCTTCTCCGCCATCACGCACGAGCGGGGACTGGATGACGAACTGCGTAGCCGCTTCCTCATCCTTCCCGTGGACGAGTCAAGCGAACAAACGCGGCGCGTGATGGAGAAGATGCTGGAACGAGATACCGAGGACGGGCTGCGCCAGGAGGGGGAGCGCCGCGAAATCAGGCGCAAGTACCGGCTCATCCAAAAGGTTCTCCAGTCCGTGAAGGTCATCATCCCCGAGGCGTGGCGGGAGAAAATCAAGTTCAACAGCCAGCGCATCACCTACCGCCGCAAGTTCCAGATGTATCTGTCCTTGGTGTGCGTCATCACCCTGCACCGCCAATTCCAGCGCCGGGTCTCCCGCCTGCCCGACCCCTCCACGGGCGGCGAAACCACGTTCATCACGGCCGAGGCGGAAGACATCCGGCTGGCCAACCAAATCATGGAAAACCTGTTCGCGGTCGCCACCGACGAACTGAACCCTGTGAACCGCCGGGTCTACGAGCAAATCAAGGTCTTCTGCCAGGCAGAGGCGTCGGCCAAGGGGCTGCCCGAGACCGAGGTGTCTTTTACGAGGCGGGAGATTCGATACGCCGCCCAATTGGATGAGACGCCTACGCGCCGGGCCTTCGAGCAACTCCTGCAACTTGAATACGTGGAGAAGGTCCGCGGCGGGGACCAGGGGAGCCGCCACTTCTACCGCCTCTCCCATTCGACGGACGGACACGAGAGCGACGGCCTCCACCTGTGGACGCCCGGGGAGGGAACATGACCACTGTTCGCAAGAGCACCACCCTGCCTATCAAAACTCGTGCCGAAAACCTGGTCACGGGCTGGAACTTGGTCAAAACCTGGTCCGCCGCGGGTGACCAACTTTTTCAATCTCAAAGCGTGAAAACTCTCGGTCTTTTTGGGCTCTGGGGAATCCTGGTCATGTTGGTCGCCCATTTTCTCAAATGGGGACGCGCACTGGCGGCTTGTGAATTGTTGATCGAGCCTTGGGTGGCGGCGTTGCCAACCTGGTCACGGGCGATGAACCCGGTCAGAACCTCGCCAGCCACGTGTGACCAGGTTTATGCGTCAGGAGTGCCCAAAACTGGGGGTCTCCACGGGGGTTTGAACAACCCGGTCACTTGGTCAGCGTTTGCCGGGGGTGTGCAGTGAACTCCACAAATGCCATGCAACCGATCGCCGACGCCTGCCGGGCCTACCTGCGGTCGCTGCGTCGCCAGGGCCGGACTCCCCACACCCAGGTTGCCCACAGGCGCATCCTGGACGCCCTACAAGCCTTCCTCGACGGGCGGAATGTGCTGGATGTCTCTGCTATCCGTGGACGGCTCCTTGCGGCGTTTGGCAAGCGCCTGACGCCCGGGGGTGCCGGGCGGCAGATGGGGATCGTCCGGGCCTTCCTGGCCTACGCCCACCTGCGCGATCCGCGGGGCAGGCGGGAAGCCACCCCCACCCCTGTGGATGACCCGGGTTTCCCCGTGGGGGCCGTCACCGGCGGTCACTTCCTGTGGGTGCCCGCCAGGGGCCAAGACAAGCCGTCGCTTAAACCCTTAGGGGGCACGAGGTCCCCCATGAGTGACAACAGACAACTGCTCCCCCTGCAAGAGATTCACAAGACGCGCATCCGCATGCCGTACAGCCAACTGCTTCGCCTCGCCCGCCTGGGCCGGCTGCCGGTGCGCAAGTTCGGCAAGGCCTACTATGGGGACCCCCAGGAGGTCGTGGCCGCCCTGCTGCCCCCAGCCCAGGAAGTGGTGACCAGGCCGGGGAGGAAGCCGTGAGCGTCCGCCAAATCGGCAAAGCCCCCGATGGCCTCTACGTCTTCGCCCTCTACACCCGATTTGAGGGCGAGACGCACCGCAAGCGTGTCAACACCACCAAGACGGCCATCGACGGCATCTACCGCGAATGGATTGACCGCATCCAGTCGCACGCTACGGCCAAGAGTCTCACGCTCCACGAGGTCATCGACCGCCACCTGGTGTGGTGCGCCGAACACCGGCCGCCCCACCACACGGACCACATGCGCAGGTATCTCGCGTGGCTCAAGGCCTACTTCAACAAGGAGGTCCCCATCGACCGCCTCAAGCGCAGCAAGATGCTCGACTTCGTGGAGTGGAAGCGCAAGCGGCCGGACGCTCACGGGGGAGGCAAGGGCAAGGCCCAACTGAGCGACGGTACGCTACTGCGCTGCGTGGGCGCCCTCAACGGCTTCTTCAACTGGGCGCTGGACAATGAACTGTTCAGGGGCGTGAACCCCTGCCATCGGCTCAAACTAAAGGACCGCGGCAAGGGCAAACGCCAGGTCTTCCTCACCACGGACGAGATGCGGGAGATTCTGGAGGCCGCCCACCTGCCGCACCACCGAACCCTGTTGCTGGTGCTCATGACGACCGGCATGCGGCGGGGCGAGGCGCTGAAACTGCGTTGGGAGCACGTGAACCTCGAAAGCCGGGTCATCGACCTGCCGGCGGGCATCACCAAGGCCGGCCGTAGCCGCACCATCCCCATCCCGGTCGTGCTGGCCGAACACCTGGCGGGCTTGAGGCGGGAATGCGAGTTCGTTGTCCACCAGCACGGCCAACAGTTGTCGTGGGTTAAAACCTTTTGGCGGGGGCTCAAAAAGCGGCTGAAGTTCGAGAAGGCGCGGAACCTCACGCTCCACGGCCTACGTCACAACTACACGTCATGGTTGGCCAAGAGCGGGGCCGACCCCTACGCCATCAGGGACTGGCTGGGGCATCGGGACCTGCGGATGACCCAGCACTACGACCACTACCGGACGGGGAGCCAGGGGAGTGAGAAACTGGAGGTGTTTACCAAGATGCTGGAGGGGAAGGAGAAGGCGCAGGGGGAGTGAGGAGGGACCAGTTCTTTGGCCCAAAACGGAAAAAAGGTGTTTCTCACCCCCTGTTTTCCAAAGGAATTTGCAGGCCCCATTTGGGAAAACACATCAGCGACCGGGGGAACGTGTTTTCATACTCCCACACTTTGAAGTGGCTTAGCGCAATAGTTCTGACAAAGTCTGGTGAACCCGGATTTGGCGGCCATTGGCCCACGACTCTATCCCTGCCCAAAACCTAACAACCGCGTCAGCCACCTCGGCAAAGTTGTTGAGGCGACCTTGTGTCACCAGATTGCACAAACGGGCATACCCTTGAAGATTGCCCGGGAGGTCGAGGCTTTCCCTGACATACGCCTGGGCCGAAGTAAACAACCGCCGGTTCGCCAGCCCGCTCATCATTGCGCCAAAATGCACCATCCCCACGGCCAGACTACTGACGTGCTCCCGCTAGCTACTGTGACTGGCGTTTCTCAACTTTCCCACAAACTCATTAATCTCGCCGACGACATCCCCATGGATTAGGCATCGATATTCTTCCTCGCCATGTTCAAAAACCAACGGTTTCAAGCGGGGAAAATATCGGGTCGGGTCGTGAAGCGGTAGAATGTCAACGAAAGCCCCGTGTGTGAGAGGTCTGTCATCTTCCAGCCTTGCGGCGTGGGTCAGCACGAGTATCTTGCTTGTAACCCCCACTTCCGCTTTCCAGGGGCCTTCGGACCATCCGAAATCCTGATCCACCCCACTTTCTTGGACCAAGCAGAGCATTTCGATGTCGCCGTAGGGTCCATCGGTGCCCCGCGCCAGTGAACCATTGAGCCCGACTGCCCCGGCTTGAAATTGGCATGAAATGCATCGGCGATTGTACGGGCACTTGCGAGACGCTCCTTATGTGACTCATAAGTGACAATCGGCTGATGGAGACAGTACTTCCCTACGCCCGTCCAGATGTTATGCGTAAAATACTTTAATGTTCCATTTCGGAGGGTACCATTGCGGAATCGGTGTTGAGTGCGGCGTGAACTTCTGCTTGATCCGGGTGCGCCCAAATACTCCCTCGACCTCGGGATGCGCGACGCGCGAGTACTTGCTGACTTCGCAGAACACGTTCTGACAGTCGATAAGTTGCAGGCTCCGGCCCCAGAGGTTCTTGAACTTCATCCCCAGCCGACTGAACTCGCCATCCGCGCGCTCGGCCATGACCCGGATAATCTCGGCCTCGGTCAAGCCGGCGGTGTCCTTGAAGCACTTGCGAATGCCGTCGCGTGCTCCAGGACCGGCTACGACGAACTCCATCTCCGAGAAGTCGGTCAACTCGCTGTAGTTTAGGTCGATTGCGAACTGGTACGCAAGGAAGTCCCCCAGCGACCGATAGCTTCGAAGCAATTCGAATACCGCCCGCAGCGTGGTCGCCTTCATGAGCTTCCTTGGCGCGTCATCAGCCATCATGTACTCGATGAGCCGCAGGTGATTCCGGTGCTTCCGCGGGCTCCCGAAGGCCGGCGAAGGCATGATGTACGCGGCAGAGTAAATTCGCTGTCCATGGTCGAGCAGACGATCAAGAATCGTCGCGTAGGCGTCGAAGTCGAAGTCTCGCCAGCACGCTGCTCCGACCGCTCTGCGCAGGGCCTCCCACGTCTCGATCTTGTTGAAAAGCTTGAACAGGATCGTGCGAAAAAAGACATCCTCTGGTTTCTGTGAGCCTTCGTAGATAACGTGGCGGATCAGGTATTGGCTCACCCGGTCTGATGCTCGGTACGTGTTCGTGAAGCGGTGCGATCGGAGGATCGGGTCCTCGGTCCACGGCGGAATGTTTCCGATCAGCCGGCGCATGAACATCTCCTGGCGCTCCGAGGCAAAGCGCCAGTACGTGTCGAACACGGACGTCGTCCTGAGTATGCGCCCACCTTGCACCCGAATCTCGTGGGATGTTGGCATGCTCAGTCGGTCCACTCGCTGCCTGTACGGTTTTTGCCGAATGATGCGCGAGAGTTGTCGGGCTGTTTCGTGCTCTTCCGAAGGTAGGCTTGGTGAATCCAGTCTTGGACCGTGGTGGCGTCCTCCGACCAGTTGTAGATGGCCGCAAACCCACATTGGATATTATCGAAAAGGCGTGGCGGGATCGTCTTCGGGTTGTACTTGGACTTGTCGGTTCGGGGGTATGCAGGCAGCAGGATGCCGAGGAGCCCCGAGCGAGGATTTGTCTTTGTGTCTCTGATCGACGAGCCGATTTCCCAGTCGACGTGCTTCCGTTGCCAGGTTTCAGCGCCGATCAGGACGACGGTCACCGAAGTGTCACGAAGGTACTCGTCTCGAATCTTCTGCCGGATGGTTTCGGTTGACAGCGTGGGATCGATGTCGCCTACTTTCACCGAACCCGGAACGATGGCTCCAAAACTATTCCCGAAGCGCAGCTCGAAGATGTTCTTGTAGGACTCGTCCAGCGCATGGTGGTAGCTGACGAAGACCTTGTGTCTGTTGCTCATGTGATTCCTTTCGGCGAAGAAATCACTCCAGTCCTGGCTGGAACGCCATGCACTCGTTCAAGCCACGAAGACCAAACCTGAACAAGCTGCGGATTCGTGCAATCAGCCATGAGCGCTTGGGCCTGATCCAAGCGAGCACGCCGTCGAGCCGACTCGCTGGCAAGCACACGCAGAAGGTTCCGATAACCGACCGGTGCATCGTCCATCGCGGCGATTTCGGAGACCTGCGTCTCGCTGAGTTCTGGCGCTGTAAGCATGGCCATCCGCCGGAACATCTCGCTAATGAGTCGGTCGCTTTGGTCGAAAGGAGATGCGAGTGAATCGGTGTTCCTCTCCTCGACAACCGGAGCGCCGCAGGAGAACTCATTCAGGGAATCCTCGTATGCGTGGAGGCTGTCACACCATTGGTGGTACCCGCCGATTTCGAGGCCCAACCATCCAGCAATTACCTCCTGCAACAGGGTGAACTGCACAAAGTTATTCGGCAGGCCCCGAAAGAGGTCGTTGCTCCGAAGCACCTGTGTCCACTCAAGGCGCCTACCGCGAACCTTCAGCATCGACATAACGTTACACGGCACATCCGGAGTACGGGGTGCCCCGTCGGCCTCCGGGAGGTCGGTAAGGACATCCCAAAACTGGAGGACCACCTGCCGGCTCTTTGTGTCAGAGGACAGCGCTGCGCACGCTCGCTTGACCTGGTCGACACCGAAGTGTTTCCGCAAACGATGGCCGTAAGCTCCCGGATAGGTTGACCCTTGGCCCGCGAACTTCGGTAGGCCCGAAAACCAGAAATTCATGACATCGGCGTCGTTACTCCCGGCGAGAATCCAAAGTGCATCGGCAATCGCGAAGGCCGGGTTGACGCTGGGCCGCCGGGAGATAACCCAGCGCTGACGAGGATCGTCGACCTCGAGGCCAACGTGCAGAAGCTCCAGCGTCTCTCCAGCACGACTGGCTTGCTTCGCGTGTGGCGCGGTCTCCATTACTGCGGCATGGGCTTGACGCCAGACTCCATCAGCGGTCCGTGCGCGGAAGATCTCCATGGCTACTGTCGCTCCCTCATGCGTTCGCACCACGGCGGCCTGGCTGTTGGCGAACGTGCCGCGCGAACTCCAGAGGATCGTCCTGGAAGCCCCACTTCCCCTGCTGCTCAAGCCAGCACGCGAATGCGGTAGCAAGCTCCTCTCCGAAAATGCGGTAGCCTCGCGCCTTGCAGCAGATATCCTCGTGTGTCTTGCGGAAGGATCGAAAACGCTTCGGGATCACCGGCGCGGTCTTCCCCCAGTAGACGAATTTCGTAGATACGAGCACGCGATCGGCCCCGGTGTCCCACGCGATGTTGGCCTTGTTAGGACGGCCGTTCTCCAAGCTGTGGTGCGAATCTGCCTGGACCCACTTCTTGCAGACGCGGTGGTAAATGTTGTCGCCGTAGATGACCTTAAGGCTGCCTTTCAGGTTGGGACGCTTTCGTAGGAATCGTGGATCGTTCCAGTAGTTGTCGAAGTCGAGAACCTCGCACACTTGCATCGCATATATAAGTCGACCATTGAAGTCGTAACCCGACTTCGCACCCGTTCCGACGATCCAATCGCCAACACTCGCACCGGCGCGAATCTTCGGCTTGCATGTCGCCAAGGTACAGAACCCGAAGAACGGGTTCGGGGCGAAACCAAAGTCACGCGCGACGATGTATGAGTAGAGCCTCATCCGCAGCTAAACCTCTTGGCCACCCAATCCGGCGTTGTGCGCGGGTTCCCGGTGGCTGGGTCGTCCCAACCGGTGATCTTGCCGTTAATCGCATCGACGACGCGATCCCCTTGCCAACCGACAACCGCGGCGTCGCCATGCTTTCGTAACTCCTCGGGAATGTCTGCATCCGTCGCGCTCTGCGCGAATACACCTATGACATTCTTACCTTGTTCGATGGCGTACTTGATTTCCCAGTTCACCCAGTCGCTTTGCGCGGTGTCGTGTGTGATAAGGACGACCAAAGTGCTTGCCCAGTCGATGCGCGGCCGAAGGTAGGTATCCTTTATGTAGTCGGGATTCGTTGCCTCATTCGGTTTGTCACTATTTATGGAGCCGTCTCGGACCTCCATGCCCGCACCTTTGATTAGGTCCTTCAGTTTGGGAAGAAGTTCGTCGTCCTCATGTACATGGGAAATGAAGATGTTCTTCTGCTCGGGCATGGCATTCTTCACTTTATTTCGTGGCCATGGGCGATCTGCCGAAGAACTTCAGCGTAATCGACCAATTGCTTGTTGACTTCTATCAAGCTCTCTACGAGTTCCTGGTATCGCGGATATGAGCGTTGAATCTCTTGAGGGCTCTTATCCACGCTCTTTTTGAGTGCCTCCTCATACCAGTGCCTGAAATTCGCCTGCCACTGTGTTAGGTGCGGGCGAAGGCCCTCATTGAGGGCACTTACGAGCAGCCGCACCAACTCCTGCGTGTCTTTGCTTCTGCGCACTTTCTCCGCAGGGATTGTTCTTGCAAGATTCCGCATCTCCTGGAATAGGGCGTACCAGGAATTGTAAATCTCGCTGATCACGTCATATTCCTTGTCGAAAGGTAAAGCGGCCTTCCGCGTCACAAGCTCGACCCATGCTCTGTGGGCCACCTGGATATCTTCGAAACTCGGGCGAATTTTTACTTTCCCGATGCCCCCAAGTTGAACATCGGCCTCAACGACAGACCACTCTGGCAGTTTCCGACCTCGATACCGGCAGAGTGCCCAAGTAGCAACACCAAGGACCATTATCGCAAGGAACAACACTCCGACCTCGACTGAAAGACCGCAGTAGTCAGTAATTTTGATCGTGATGAGGTCCCGCCAATTCATGGCACTATCTCCTCGATTCGTCCATCCGGTGACATATTGTATTCACATTTACTCCCATTGAGCAAGAAACGCTTGACCGGGTACCTACAAGTGGGTTACCGATTCGACCCGACGGGCGATACCAAGGTTGACCGCTTTCTACATTCCTCTAGCGGAAAACGCGGTATTAAAAGTGAGGTTAATCTAAAATACCGAGCCCTACCGAAAACTAAAGAGGGTCACTAAATTTCGCGAAAACTGCTTTTGAAACTCTCAGAAAACACCGGTTTTTACAGTGCGAAATGGCTTTGCAACGGAAAAGCCGTTGAAAACCCGTTTAGGTAACCGAAAACGACCCCTACCCTAAACATCCCCGATTTTTGAGAAAAGATTGCAATATTCTTGCAACGGCGAATCCCACCATCTTGCCCATGATTATCCAATAAGCAAAAACCCCGGTATTTACCGGGGTTTTTCATTGGGCGCTACAGGGCTCGAACCTGTGACCCCTACCGTGTGAAGGTAATGCTCTACCAACTGAGCTAAGCGCCCGGGGCCGACGCGACGCGCCATCCATGCGGCGCCTCGTGGGAGTATTTTAGCATAGGCTTCCTTCCCGGCCCAAAAAGGGGCGCGGGCCGCCCTCAAGCGAACCGGAGCGCGTGCTCTTTTTCGGAGAGATGATCCTGGTTCGACGCCTGAAGGCGCCATCCCCCCGGGATGCGGACCAGGGTCGTGATGGCGCAAAGGCCGGTATTCACCCCGTCGCGAGTCCCGGCGAGTGCGAAGGCGGTGTTATGGGTGATGGCCCCGTGGGTCACGATCGCCACCGGCCCCTCCCCATCCAGGCCGATCCCATCGAGGGTCCGCCGAACCCGCTCGGCGCCCCAGAGGTTCTCGTGGAACTCGGGCCATTGCGGCACGACCTTGGGCTCCCAATGGGGATCGATGGCCGGGCATTGCCGCCGCAATTCCTCGAGGGGCAGGAAATCGGGCGCCCAGGGCATGTATTGGGGAAGGAGGAATTCCATGAACCCGGGTTCGACGAACACCGCGGCGCCGCTGGCCCACGAGAGGGGATGGGCCGTTTGCACCGCGCGCAGGAACGGCGAGGTGAAGATCCGTCGGATTCCGGCGCCCGACAGGGCCTCCGCGGTCTCCAGCGCCATGCGGACGCCCGAGGGGGACAGAGGGGGGTCCCAGGGCCGCGGCGACCGCGTCGTCCACTGGGGATCCTCGAAGTCGGCCCGCATCCCGTGGCGGATGACGAAAACCGCGTGCACCAAGGCGGAGGCCTACAGGAAACGCATCACCCAAACGGGGGCGGCTGCCAGCAGGACCACGAAAGCGGTGGCGATACCGAGCACCCAAGCCTGGGACGTGGACAACTGAAAGGGCGAACCGGCCGGCGGACGCAGCCAGGTCTGGATGATCGGGCGCATGTAGTAGGCCATGCCCACCGCGCTCATGACCACCGCGAAGACCACCAGCACCACGTGGCGCTGGCTCACGGCGTTCCCGAAGACGAAGAGTTTCCCGAAGAAGCCGGCGAGGGGAGGGACCCCGATGAGGGAAAGCATGGAGATCGTCAGGCAGACCCCGAGGAACGGGTTCCTCCGTCCGAGACCGGAGAGGGCCTCCAGGCTCTCGCCGCCCCCCGCCGCTTCCACGGCCAGGAGCGACACGAACGCGATGAGGGTCGCGAAGGAATAGGCGGCGGCATAGATCCAGAGGGCGCCGGCCGAACCTGGCCCCACCGAAAGCAGCGCCAAAAGCAGGAAGCCCGCGTGGGAGATCCCCGAATACGCCATGAGGCGCTTGAAACTGCGCTGGGCCAGGGCGCCCAGGTTTCCCACCGCGAGGGTGAGGGCGGCCACCGCGGCGATGACCCAGCTCCACGCATCGGCGGCCGCGGGGAAGGCTTCGGAGAAGAGGCGATAGAAGGCGGCGATGGCCGCGACCTTCACCACCGTGGACATGAACGAGGTGACGATGCTGGGCGAACCCTCGTAGACGTCGGGGGCCCAGAAGTGGAAGGGCGCGGCGGAGATCTTGAAGGCAAGTCCCACGAGCATCAAGAGCAGCCCCAGGTGGAACATGGGCGTGAACACCGCGGGATTCGCCTCGGCCCAGGCGGCGATGGCGCGGGTGGAGAAGCTCCCGGTGGCCCCGTAGATGAGGGCGATCCCGAAGAGCAGGAAGCCGGTGGCGAAGGACCCGGTGATGAAGTACTTGAGGGCCGCCTCGTTCCCCGCGCGCTCGCGCTTGCGCGCGCCGGCGAGGATGTAGAGCGGGATGGAGAGGATCTCGACGCCGAGGAACAGCATCACGAGGTGCGCGAAGCTCGCCATCATGATCCCGCCCGTGAGCGAGAAGAGGAGGAGGGCGGCCATCTCGACGCGGGGGATATCGGAACGTTCGTTCGGGTTGGTGAGCAGCAGCACCACCAGCGTGCCCAGGACGAGGAGCAGGCAGGAGAAGAGGACCGCGTAGCGATCGAACTCCGCCATGCCCTTCAGCAAGGGGTGGTCGAGGCCGAGGCCCATCCCCGTCACCGCGAGGGCTCCGAGGAGGCCGGCGATGGCCAGGGGCACCACGAGGCGTTTCCCGCGCCCGAGGCTGGAGAGGAGCACGAGGGCCCCGAGGATCGACAGGATGAGGTAGAGGCTCATGGTTTATTTCCAGGCGACCAATTGAACGAGGGCGTCCACCGCGGGGCCCGACCAATCCATGAGCCATTTCGGCCAGACGCCGAAGAAGACCAGGAGCGCGGCCGATGAAACCAGCACGGTCGTCTCGACCCCCGTCGGGGCGAACGCGGGGCTCCCCGCCGGGGCGTCGCCGAGCATGGTCTTGCGGAACCACTGGAGCATGTAGACGGCCCCGAGCACCACCCCCACCAGGCCCGGGAGGGCCCAGGCGAGCCCCTGCTGGGCGACGCCGTAGAGGAGTTGGAACTCGCCGACGAAGCCGGCCGTCAGCGGCAGACCGATGGCGGAGAGGAGGGCGAACATGAAGACCACGGCGAGCAGCGGCGCCCGGTGAGCCAGGCCGCCCACTTGTCCGATGGCGCGGCTCCCGGTGCGGGTCTCCACGATGTCGACGACGAGGAACAGCGCGGCGATGGCGATCCCGTGGGCCGCCATCTGCACCACGGCGCCCTGGAGGCCGGCGAAGGAGAGCGAGAAGATCCCCGCCGCGATGAGGCCCGTGTGGGCGAAGGAGGACCAGGCCAAGAGGCGTTTCATGTCCTTCTGGGTCAGGGCGATGATAGAGCCCCACACCACGCCGATGAGCGAGAGGGCCAGGACGACCCATTGCCACGCGTGCATCCCGTCCGGCAACACGGGCAGGAGCCAACGCATGGCGCCGTAGGCGCCCATCTTGGCCATGAGGGCGGCGAGCAGCACCGTGCCGGCCGCCGGGGCCTCGTGGTAGGTGTCGCTCTGCCAGGTGTGGAAGGGGAAGACGGGCATCTTCACCGCGAAGGCGGCGAAGAAGCAGGCGAAGAGCCAGATCGCGGCGTCCCCGGGGAGCGAGGCGGTATAGAAGGCCTCCAGGGAGAAACTATGGGGCAGCAGGGTATAGAAATAGACGTAGAGGATCCCGAAGAGCATGAGGAGGCTTCCCACCACGGTGTAGATGAAGAACTTGAGGGTGACCGCCACGCGCTTCTCGCCGCCCCAGATCGCCGCGATGAAATAGACCGGCACCAGCGCCAATTCCCAGAACAAGTAGAAAACGATCGCGTCCCGCGCCGCGAAGACGCCCAGCAGCCCGGTCTCGACGGCGAGCACGAGGGCGTAGAAGACCGGCGTGCGCGTCGCCGGATTGCGGGCCGCGAGGAGCAGCGCCACGGGCGTCACCAGGACGGTGAGCAAAACGAGCACGAGGCTGATGCCATCCAGGCCGAGGCGGAACGAGATCCCCCATGCGGGGACCCAGGGGAGATCGAGGGCGTAGTGGACCGTATCCCCCCGGCCGAAAAGGGCCGCGAGGACGATGGCGAAGAGGGCCTCGAGGGCGACGGTGACGACGGCGAGCCTGCGGGCCGGGGCCTCCTTCAGGAACAGCACGGCGAGGCCGGCCAGCAGGGGGAAGACGACGAGGATGAGGGAGTGCATAACTTACCTGAGGGTCGCCACGAAGAGGATGAGGAACACGCCGAGGGCCATGGCGAACAGATAGAACGCGGTATTGCCCGTCTGCAGGAGGCGCACCTGCTGCCCGAGCCAGGGCGAGATCCCGGCGATGGCGCCGACGGCCCCGTCGAGCCCCCGGCGGTCGAGCACGTCGTGGATCCAGGCGGAGAACCGGAAGAGCGGCTTCACGATCGCCCGATCGTAGAGTTCATCGATGAAGAATTTGCCCAGGGACCAGCGCGCCACGCCGGTGACCGAGGCGTCCTCGGCGGGAACGCGGCCCTTCACGCCGTATCGCACCCACGCGAATAGCAGCGCGAGGAGCCCCGTGGCGACCGAGGCCCCCATGAGCATCCACTCGGTGGCGTGGGAAAGATGGCTCTCGCCGCGCCCGGTGACCGGCGCGAGGAAATCGGAGATCCAATGGGGCGCCCCGAAGATCTCGGGCAGGCCGGCGAACCCCGCGCCGAGGGCCCCGAGGGCGAGAACCACGAGGGGCGCGGTCATCACCTTGGGGGATTCGTGCAGGTGGTGCTTCGCCGTCGCATCCCCGCGGAACTCCCCATGGAAGACCAGGAAGAACAGGCGGAACATATAGAAGGACGTCACGAAGGCCCCGGCCAGGGCGATGGCCCATAGCGCCGGGGCGTGCTCGAACACCTTGGCGAAGATCTCGTCCTTGGAGAAGAAGCCGGCGAACGGGGGGATGCCCGCGATCGCGAGCGTCCCCGCGAGCATGGTGGCGTAGGTCACGGGCAGGGCCTTTCGCAGCCCGCCCATGCGGCGGATATCCTGCTCCCCGGAGAGGGCGTGGATGACGCTCCCGGCCCCGAGGAAGAGGAGCGCCTTGAAGAACGCGTGGGTGAAGACGTGGAAGAAGCCCGTGCTCCAGGCGCCCATGCCCAGGGCGAGGAACATGAAACCGAGTTGGCTGACCGTGGAGTAGGCGAGGACCTTCTTGATGTCGCGCTGGCTGAGGGCGATGAGGCCCGCCCAGATCGCGGTGGCCAGGCCGACGGCGGCGATGATCGCCATCGTCAGCGGCGCCAGGGCGTAAAGCGCGTTGGAGCGGATGACGAGGTAGACCCCGGCGGTGACCATGGTGGCCGCGTGGATGAGGGCCGAGACCGGCGTGGGGCCGGCCATGGCGTCGGGAAGCCAGGTGTAGAGGGGGATCTGGGCGCTCTTGCCGCTGGCGCCGATGAAGAGGAAGAGCGTGATGAGGGTGATCGCCGGGGCCCCCGAACCGAAGGAGGCGGCCCGGGAGAAGACCTCGGCGAACGAGAGCGACCCGAAGGTCATCGCCATGAGGAAGAGGCCGAGCAGGAAGCCGGCGTCGCCGATGCGGTTGACGACGAAGGCCTTCACCGCCGCCCCGTTGAAGGCGTGGTTCTTGAACCAGAAGCCGATGAGGAGGTAGGAGCACAGCCCCACCCCCTCCCATCCGATGAAGAGGACCGCGAAATTGTCGGCGAGCACCAGCACCAGCATGAAGAAGGTGAAGAGGTTCAGGTAGGAGAAGAAGCGGGCGACCCCGTCGTCATCGTGCATGTAGCCGATGGAGTACACGTGGATGAGGAAGCCGATGCCCGTGACGACGAACACCATCATGAGCGACAGGGGGTCGACGAGGAGCCCCATGGGGATCGAGAGCCCGGGCATCCGGATCCAGGAGAACAGGTTCACCACGATGGCGGAATCGCCGGTGCGGAAATGGAGCATCGCCAGGGCCGCCGCGCACAGGAAAGAGAGCAGCACCATCCCCGACGCCAGGAGGCCCGTGGCGGACTTCCCCAGGCGCTTCCCGAAGAGGCCCGAGACGGCGAACCCCAGGAGCGGCAGCAGGGGGATGAGGACGACGAGGAGGTTTTTCATGCTCACGGGTTCACCATTTGAGGTTGGAAAGGTCCTTCAGATCGATGGAACCGGTGTTGCGGTAGACCATCACCATGACGGCGAGGCCCACGGCGATCTCGGCCGCCGCCACCAGCATGATGAAGAACACGAAGACTTGGCCGGCCGCGTCGCCCCGGAAAGCCGCGATGGACCCGAGGAGCAGGTTCACCGCGTTGAGCATGATCTCGAGGCTCATGAACATCACGAGGATATTGCGGCGGATGAGCACGCCCGCGACGCCGAGGCAGAAGAGCGCGGCGGAGAGGAACACGTAATGGTCGAGGGTGATGGGCCCCATGCTATTCCCCCAATTCCTTCTTCCCGAGCACGACCGCGCCCACCAGGGCCGCCAGGAAGAGGATCGACGACAACTCGAAAGGCAGCAGGAAATCGCGGAAGAGCACCTTCCCCAGGGTTTCGACCAGGCCCACGGTGCCCGAATGCACGGTGGCGAGATCGCTCGCGGTCTCGGCGCTGGAGCGCCGCAGGGCGCCGACCATCACGACGAGGAGCATGCCGCCGGCGACCAGGCCCGCCAATTTCACCAGGAGCGAATGCTGGGGTTCGGTCTCCTTATTGAGGTTCAGCAGCATGATCGTGAAGAGGAAGAGCACCATGATCGCCCCGGCGTACACGATGACGTGCACGGCGGCGAGGAATTGGGCGTTGAGCAGCACGTAATGCCCCGCCACCGCGAAGAACGCGGTCACGAGCCATAGGGCGCTGTGGATCGGGTTGCGGCTGAGGATGACGAGGAGCGCCGCCGCGAAGAGCAGGGTCGAAAGGCCGTAGAAGAGGATGCTGGACATCATGGGTGGGCCGCCCGGGGGGTGCTCCCGCTCAGCCGATTGTGGAGCGGGGCGGGGTCTTTCTTGAACGCCAGCACGGCGGGCGTCTGCCGTTTGGTGACGTCGACCGGGTGCTCCACCGGCTCGACGAGGCGCTCCTTGCCGTAGACGAAATGCTCGCGCAGGGAATGGGTCAGCACCAGGCGGTCGGTGAGGAAGATCGCCTCCTTCGGGCAGGCCTCCTCGCAGAGGCCGCAGAAGATGCAGCGCAGCATGTTGATCTCGTAGACGGCGGCGTACTTCTCCTCGCGGTAGAGGGGCTCTTCGCCGCGCTTGCGCTCGGCGGCGGTCATGGTGATGGCCTCCGCCGGGCACGCCAGGGCGCACAGCCCGCAGGCGGTGCAGCGCTCCGCGCCCTTCTCGTCGCGCTTGAGCACGTGCATCCCCCGGTAGACGGGGGCGCGCGGGCGCTCCTTCTCGGGGTACTCCCAGGTGACCTTCCGCTTGAAGATGTGCTTGAAGGTGACCCAGAGGCCGCCGATGACGGCGGGGAGATAGATCTTCTCCCACCAGGACTGGCGATTGTCCACCACGTGGCGCGCGCGTGAAGTCAGGGGTTGCATGGCCATGGTCGGTCCCGCCTATTTGAAGCCGCGCAGCGCCAGGTAGAGCCCGGTCCAGGCGATGTTGAGGAGCGCCAGGGGGAAGAGCGTCTTCCACCCGAGGGCCATGAGCTGGTCGTAGCGGAAGCGCGGCAGGGTCCAACGGACCCACCAGAAGAAGAAGATGAAGACGGAGATCTTGAGGAAGAGCGCCGCCGTGCCGACGAGGGCCGCGACGTTCTGGGACAGCCCGAGGGAATCCAGCCCCGGCACCTGGTAGCCGCCGAAGAAGAGGGTGGCCATCATGGCGGCGGAGATGAACATGTTCACGTATTCGGCGAAGAGGTAGAAGCCGAGCTTCATCGACGAGTACTCGGTGTGGAACCCCCCGATGAGTTCGGCCTCGCACTCGGCCAGGTCGAAGGGGTGGCGGTTGCACTCGGCGAAGGAGCACACCAGGAAGACGAGGAAGCCGAGGGGCTGCACGAGGATGTTCCAATGCCAGCCCTTCTGGGCCGCGGCGATGTCGTTCAAGGATAGGCTGCCCGTGAGCATCACCACGCCGATGATCGAGAGGCCCATGGCGAGCTCGTAGCTGATCATCTGGCTCGAGGCGCGCAGCGCGCCCATGAGCGAGTACTTGTTGTTGCTGGCCCAGCCGCCGATCATGATGCCGTAGACGCCCAGCGAGACCACGGCGAACACGTAGAGCACCGCGATGTTGAGGTCGGCGAGCTGCAGGGGGAACTCGCGGCCGCCGATGGAGAGCGGGCGGCCCCAGGGGATGACGGCGCTGGTGACCAGGGCGGTGCTCATGGCGATCCCCGGCCCGAGGATGAACAGGAATTTATTGGAGACGCCGGGGATGAGCTCCTCCTTGAAGAAGAGCTTCCCGCCGTCGGCGAGGGGCTGGAGGATGCCCATGGGGCCCGAACGGTTGGGCCCGAAGCGGTCCTGGATCCACGAGGCGACCTTGCGCTCGCCCAGGGTGGAGTAGGCGGCGACGCCCAGGGAAAGCCCGAGGAGACCGGCCGCGAAGGCGACTTTATAGAGGAGCCAGACGAGATCCATCGTTTATCCTGAGATGAGGGCGGCCGGATCCGCCTGCCCGCCCTCGTGGGGGCCCCGCGGCCGGGAACCCTCCGGGCCGGCGCCGGCCAATCGGCGCGCTTCGAGGTGCTTCTGCGTCACGATATGGAGCTGCTTGAGGTCGGTGTAGTGGTTGGCGGAGATCACGGAGGTGGACTCGATGCGCCGGGGACCCTCGACGACCCAATCGCCGAGCTCCTTGCGGTCGAAGCGGCACTCGTTGCAGATGAACTCCTCGACTTCGCCGTAGGCGCCGCGGCGGCCGGTGACGCGGATGACCTCGTTCCCCTTCACCCACAGGGCGACCTTGCCGGAGCACTTGGTGCAGGCGCGGTGGGCGTCCATGGGCTTGAGGAACCAGACGCGGGAAGCGAAACGCGCCGTCTTGTCGGTGAGGGCGCCCACCGGGCAGACGTCGATGACGTTCCCGATGAAATCGCTGTCGAGGGCGTTCTGGATATAGGTGCCGATCTCGGCGGCGTCGCCCCGGCCCAGCACCCCGTGCACGCGGTGCTTGGCGACCTGGTCGGCGGTGTAGACGCAGCGGAAGCACATGATGCAGCGCGTCATGTGCAGTTGGATCCGGTCGCCGATGTCGATCTTCTCGAAGGTGCGCCGCTCGAACTCGTAACGCGTGCGCTGGAGGCCGTGGGCGTAGGAGAGGTTCTGGAGGTCGCACTCGCCGGCCTGGTCGCACACGGGGCAGTCGAGGGGGTGGTTGATGAGGAGGAACTCCACGATGGCCTTGCGCGTCTCGAGCACCTCGGGGCTGGTGAGGTTGGCCACCACCATGCCATCGGCCACGGGGGTGCTGCACGAGGCGACGAGTTTGGGCATGGGGTTCGGGTTGGCGGCGCTCTGGGCGGCGACTTTCACCAGGCAGGTGCGGCATTTGCCCCCGCTGCCCTTGAGTTTGGAGTAATAGCACATGGCCGGGGGAACCAGCGCGCCGCCGATCTGCCGCGCCGCCGCCAGGATGGTGGTGCCCGGGGCGACCTCGGTGGTTTGTCCGTCAATCGTGACTTTGGGCATGGGGCTTCATTTCGGCATCGCGACGGGCTCTCGCTCGCCGTGCCGGGGATCCTTGACCTTCTCGGGGTATTTCACGTGGTACTCGAACTCGTGGCGGAAATGGCGGATATGGCTGGCCACCGGCCACGCGGCGGCGTCGCCGAGCGGGCAGATGGTATTGCCCTCGATCTTTTTCGCGATGTCGACGAGGAGGTCGATGTCGGAGAGGCGGCCCTGGCCGGCCTCGAGGCGGTGGAGGACCTTCTCCATCCAGCCCGTGCCCTCCCGGCAGGGTGAGCACTGGCCGCACGACTCGTGGTGGTAGAAGCGGGTGAGGTTCCAGAGGTTGCGCACCATGCACGCGCTCTCGTCCATGGCGAAGAAGCCGCCGGAGCCCAGGCTCGTCCCGCTGACGAAGCCGCCGTCGGCGAGCGACTCGTAGCTCATCATGCGCGCCTCGCCTTTGGCGGTCTTGAGGAAGAGGGCGAGCGGGAGGACCGGCACCGAGGAACCGCCGGGGATGACGGCCTTGATCGGGCGGCCGTTCTTGGGCCCGCCGCAGAAGGCGTCGCTCAGGAGGAACTCCTCGCAGCTCACCTTGCCCAATTCGATCTCGTAGACCCCGGGGCGCTTGATATGCCCGCTGGCGGAGATGAGCTTCGTGCCCGTGGATTTCCCGACGCCGATGGCGGCGTAGGCCTCGCCGCCCATGCGCAGCACGTGGGGGACGGTGGCGATGGTCTCGACGTTATTGACCACGGTGGGGCAGCCGTAGAGCCCCTGGCTCGCCGGGAACGGCGGCTTGATGCGGGGATTGCCGCGCTTGCCCTCGAGGGATTCGAGGAGCGCCGTCTCTTCCCCGCAGATGTAGGCGCCGCCGCCGGGGTGCACGTGGAGGTCCAGGGAATAGCCGCTCCCGAGGATATCGTTCCCCAAATAGCCGGCGGCGTAGGCCTCCCCGATGGCCTTCTCGAGGAGCCGCAGCAGGTACATGTACTCGCCGCGGATATAGATATAGGAGGTCTTAGCCCCGAGGGCGAAACTCGAGACGATCATGCCCTCGACGAGCAAGTGGGGCAGGTGCTCCATGAGGTAGCGGTCTTTGAAGGTGCCGGGCTCGGATTCATCGGCGTTGCACACCAGATAGCGCGGCTTGTCGGACTTGCGGTCGAGGAACGACCACTTCAGGCCCGCGGGGAACCCGGCGCCGCCGCGCCCGCGCAGGCCGGCCTTCTTCACCTCTTCGCCCACCTGCTCGGGGGTCATCCCCTTGAGGGCCTTCTCGACGCTCGCGTAGCCCCCCAGCTTCCTCCAGCCGGCGAGGGTGCGGGCCTCGGCGTTGCCCGCGTGCTCCAGGATCATCCTTCGCTGCTCCATGGCGTTCACCGCCCCGCCCGTTGCTTGAGGTTCTCGAGAAGACGGTCGACCTCGGCGAAGGTGAGGTTCTCGTGGTAATCCTCCCCGATCTGCATCACCGGCGCGCTCCCGCACGAGCCCAGGCACTCGGTGCTCTTGAGCGTGAAGAGGCCGTCGGCGGTGGTTTCGCCGTCCCGGATCCCCAGCTTCTTCTCGAGGTAGGCGATGAGGTCTTCCGCGCCGTTCAAGGCGCAGGGGCCGGTGCGGCAGGGCTCGAGCTTGAAGCGCCCCACCGGCCGGGTGTTGAACATCGTGTAGAAACTGGCGACCTCGTAGACCTCGATGGGCGTGATCTCGAGGAGGCCCGCGACGTAATCCATGAGGGGCACGCTCAGATGCGGCCCGAGTTCGTTCTGGGCGAGGTGCAGCACGGGCAGGAGGGCAGATTTCTTGCGGTCCGCCGGATAGTGCGCCAGGAGGCGCTTGACCTCGGCCAGGGCGGCGGGGGAGAAACGAAGTTCAGGCATCCATTTCCCCCGCGATGACGTTGAGGCTCGAGAGCGTGAGCACGGCGTCGGAGAGGAGCGAGCCGCGGATGATCTCGGGGAACGCTTGATAATAGATGAAGCACGGTCGGCGCATGTGGAGGCGGTAGGGCGTGCGGCCCCCGTCGCTGACGATGTAATAGCCGAGTTCCCCGTTGCCGCCCTCGACGGGGTGGTAGATCTCGCCCACGGGGATCTTCGTCTCGCCCATGACGACCTTGAAGTGGTAGATGAGGGCTTCCATCCCCGAATAGACCTCTTCCTTCGGGGGCAGCACCCAGTCGGGGGCGTCGGCGCGGAAGACGCCCTCGGGCTCGGCGGCGACCTTGGCCACGGCCTGGTGGATGAGGCGCAGGGACTGGCGCACTTCTTCCTGGCGCACCATGAACCGGTCGTAGACGTCGCCCTGAGCGCCCACGGGGATGTCGAACGCGAGGGCGTCGTAGCCGCTATAGGGCTGGGCAACGCGCACGTCGTAATCGACGCCCGCGGCGCGCAGGTTGGGGCCGGTGAAGCCGTACTGCAGGGCGCGTTCGGCGCGGATGCCGCCGACGCCCACGGTGCGGTCCATGAAGATGCGGTTTCGGGCGAGCATGCCGTGGAATTCTTCGAAGGCCGCGGGGAACTCGCGCAGGAATTTGTGGATGAGGCGCCAGGTTTCGGGGGAGAAATCGCGCTCGAAGCCGCCGATGCGGCCGAGGTTCGTCGTGAGGCGCGCCCCGCCCACCGACTCGAAGATGTCGTAGATGGCCTCGCGCCACTGGAACATGTACATGAAACCCGTGAGCGCCCCGGCGTCGGCGGCGATGATCGGGTTGCAGATGAGGTGGTCGGCGATGCGCGCGAACTCCATGATGACCACGCGCAGGAACTGCACGCGCCGGGGCACCTCGAGGGAGATCAGTTTCTCCACGGCCAGGTGCCAGCCGATATTGTTGATCGGGGAGGAGCAATAATTGAGGCGGTCGGTGAGCGTGGTGATCTGGTAATAGGGGCGCCGCTCGGCGATCTTCTCGAAGGCCCGGTGGATATAGCCCAGCGTGGGCTCGGCGTCCATGACGATCTCGCCGTCCATCTTGAGCACGCTCTGGAAGATGCCGTGGGTGGCGGGGTGGGTCGGCCCGAGGTTGAGGGTCGTGTAGGCCTTCTCGGGGCGCAGGGGGGAATCGGTGGGGAGGGCCATGTCAGCGTCCGAACATCGGGTCGTTCTTGTCGTGTCGCGTGCGGTCTTCGAGGGGGAAGTCCTTGCGCAGCGGGAAGACGGTCATCGTTTCGATGTTGAAGATGCGGATGAGATTGGGATGGTTCTTGAACTTGATCCCGTAGAAGTCGTAGGCCTCGCGCTCCATCCAATTGGCCGAGGCGAAGATCGGGGTGATGGATTCCACCTCGGCCGCGGCCACGGGGAACACGGTCTTTACGCGCATGCGGCGGTTGCGGGGCAGGTCGTGGAGGAAATAGATGAGGCCGAGCTGCTCCCCGTCGCCGGTCGCATCGGCGGTGAAGTGGATGCCGCAGAGGGAGGTGAGGAAACGGAACGCGAGGCCGGCGTCGTCGTAGAGGTCGCGCACCACCGAATAGACCTCGGCGGGGGGGACATGGACGGCGGGGAGTTCGCCCCCTTCCCACTTCAGGCAGCGCGCGCCCAAGGCGGCGGCGACCTGCTCCTGCAAGTTCTGGAGTTCGTTCGCCATGGCGCTCACGCGATCCCGTAATAGCCGAGGCGGGCCTGGTACTCGGCGGTGTCGCGGCGGCGCAGCGACTCGGACATGGCGAGTTCGTGCACGCGCAGCAGCCCGTCGATGATCTGCTCGGGCCGGGGCGGGCAGCCGGGCACGTAGACGTCGACCGGGATGATGCGGTCGATGCCCTGGAGGACGGAGTAGGTGTCGAAGATGCCGCCGCTGGAGGCGCAGGCGCCCACGGAGAGCACCCAGCGGGGCTCGGCCATCTGCTCGTAGACGCTGCGCAGCACGGGCCCGAGCTTCTTGGAGATGGTGCCCATGACCATGAGCAAGTCGGCTTGGCGGGGCGAATAGGCGAAGCGCTCCATGGCGAAGCGCGCGAGATCGTAATGGGGGGCGGCCGTCGCCATGAACTCGATCCCGCAGCACGAGGTGGCGTAGGGCATGGGCCACATGCTCTTGGCGCGCGCCAAACCGATGGCGGCGCTGAGCGAGGTGGCGAAGAAGCCCTCGCCGCTTAGGCCGGGCGGGGCCTCGGAGACGAGGGTGACACCGCCTTGGGTCTGACGTGGGGTGGGAGCGGAGGCATTCATGGCGGAATCATTCCCACTTGAGGGCGCCGCGGCGGACCATATAGACGAAACCGGAAAGGACGAAGGCGAGAAACAGGCCCATCTCGGCCAACCCCATCCACCCGAGTTCGCGGAAGTTCACCGCCCAAGGATACATGAAGATGATCTCGACGTCGAAGATCACGAACAGGATGGCGACGAGGAAGTATTTGATCGAGAAGGGGATGCGCGCATTGCCCTGGCCCGGGATGCCGCACTCGAAGGCCTGGTCTTTCGCCGCGGATCTCCGCCGGGGTCCGAGCAGGTGGGTGGCCACCATGCCCCCGGCGACGAAACCAACGGCGACCACGAAAGAGATCGCGATTGGGATGAAATCGCTGGAGGTGTGGAGCGCTTCGACCGGAGGATTCATAGTGGATTCGTGTCTGCGGAGGATGCGCGCTTTTCTGCGCGACTTCCGCGCTACTGTACCTTTTGGCGGGGTGGATTGTCAACGAAGATGGCCCGGATCCGCCCCAAATGAGATAGGCTACGTCTGAATGAACTTTTACGGACTCGCTTGTGACGAAGCCCGGAAGTATATTTTTACGTCACGAATTCCTTGGTCGGCTCGCTCGGGAGAGAACGCCTAGAAGGGCATCCCCGCACCTTCTGGCGCCGACTGCCGCCGGCGGCTCAATCGTCAGGGACCCTTTTTGGGGCCAAGGCGCATCGTCTTGGGGAAAAACGCCCCAAGGCGCTTTCGGATCGAGTTGCCCGACCTATTTCTTGTTCGAAGCCTCCATGTCTTTCAGGGAAACGTCGTCATCCCCGAACCTACGTTTCGCCACGAAGCGCCCGGTGTCCGCGGGGGGGAGGGATTTGCGGTACGCATCCGCCACAAGCCCGATTTCACCCAAAGGAATGGCGCGGTAGACCGGATGCGCGCCCAAACGCGAGCCCGGCGCGGGCCTCAGATCGAGGCGCGCCAGGTCGATAAAATCCGCCGGGGTGAAATCGAGGCAATTTTCCCCCCACTGGCATTCGATGAAATTCGCCTCCTGGTATTTGCGGCGGAACTCGGTGGGCGAATCGACGATGAGGTTCTCCCCCGTGAAATTGCGGTAGGGATAGCCGCGCTTCTCCGCCAGGGCCTCGAGGAGGCCCGGATAGCGCTCTGCCCACGGCCCCCCGGCGAGGTCCACCGAGGCGTAGCAGAGATTCCACATATAGTTCCCGTCCGGCGTCTTCGGATCGCCGTAGCCCCGGCTCACCCCGCGGTCGTCCGCGTGGAGGGCGGCGGTGCGGCAGGCGATGAAGAGGTTGCTCACGAGGCCGTTCTCCCGGCCGCCGCTGATGAAGCCGCCCACTTCCGCGCCCACCACCACGTTCCCGGTGGCAGTCGTGCCGCATTCCCCGTCGTCGATGTAGATGGCGTTCACGCCCGGGGCGTGGTGGATGAGGTTCCACCGCACGAGGTTCCCCCGGTCGGTGACGCGGCGGCACGAATAGATGGCGCCCCCGTCGCCGGCCTGGAGGAGAAGGTTGTGGAACTCGTTCTTCTCGATGATCAGGCCGTTGCCGCCGTAGCGCAGGCCCATGCCGCGGATATCGTGGACGAGGTTATTTTCGATCCGGCCGTCCACCGGGAAGCCCTTGCTGCCCATGGCCAGCCCGATGGCCGCGTTCCAGACGTGGTTATTGGCGATGCGGTCGCCCCCGCTGACGAGGTTCTTCGAGCGCTCGCCGCGGAAGGACGCGGCGTCCTTACGGTTCTCCTGGTACTCGTAGTCGATGCCGATCTCGCGCACGTCATGCACATCGCACGAGAGCGTTTCCACCCGAAACGGTTCGTAGGCCTTCACCCCGCAACGCACCTGGGAAAGCTCGCAGCCCGCGATGCGCACGAAGGCCGCGTTGGAAAGGGCGAACCCGTCCTCCAACGAGGCAACCACCCGCAGGCCGATGAAGGCGAGGTTGGAGGCGCCGCTTAGCCGCAGGAGGGGCGCCTTGAGATCGCACAGTTCCATCGCCGCCGCGGCGAAACGGGCGGGGGGCAGGAAATAGAGACGCTTCGTCCTGAAATCGACGCACCATTCCCCCGGGCGGCGGAGTTCCTCCAGCACGTTGATCGCGAACCAGGGTTCCTTCCCGCTGCCGATCTTACCGGTCTGCTTATTGGGCCTATGGAATTTGCTGCCGATGCCGTTGGGGACGGCTCCCGCGAGGGTGATTTCCTTCAGCGACGCATCCACCTTCCCCAGTTTCACCGTGTGCCGCGCGAACTCCACCCGCCACCAGCCCGTAAGCCAAATGCCCGCCTCCAGATCCCAACTCTCGGGGGCGGGATCGGTGTAGCGGAAACGGCCGAAACTGCCCTTCTCGAGCCCCATGGCGGTCACCTCCGCCATACGGGCGTTCCCGTCCTTCGGCCAGCGGGAGAGGGGCGCCTCCATCCCATCCACCAGGAGCTTCAGCATCCCGTCGTCGTCCTCGGAAAAACAATCGGCGAAGGGTCCCCCATTTTTCACCCCCCGCGCCGCGAGGTCGAGGTACACCGCCCGGCCCCTCGCCTCCGGGGGCAAGCGGGCGAGAACCGCCCCATCGGAAACGAGCGTGAAGTCGGTGGGCTGAAGGGGAATACCCCCGGAAAGAACCACGGGTTCCCCATCGGCGGCGCGCCACACGGTCGGCGAGAGGGCGCTGCCGCTATCGAGCGGAGTGAACGACAAGGACTCGGTGAGACGGTAGGTCCCGCCATGGATCACGATTGAGAGCCCCGATCCCCCGTTTCCCGCGGCGGCCCGGGCTTTGATTTTGGCGCCCGCCAGGCTTCGAAGGGGCTTGGTGGGCGTGCCCTCCCAGCGGTCATCGCCATGGTTCGCCACGTGGATCTCCAAGGCCCCCGCCGAAAGGACGCCCACGAGGAGGATGAAGGAGATCGGAATGACGAAAGGGAACTTATTCATGGTTTTCCTGTTTCTTTGAAAAGTTTTCAGGAGAGCGGAAGGATCGCGCGGGCGGATCTCCCATGCGTTCTCCTCAATAATGATCATGAATGTCGGTCCCATGGAGGCGCATCGAACCGTCCAGGCGGTTCATCCCGCCAATCCCATCCGATTCCCCCGGCCTTTGCCCTTGGAAGCTTAGCCGATCTCCCAAAAGAGAACTGGTCTAAAATTGCCTTTGGTGGTATACAACCGGGTTAGATCCCGCCGAAATCGGCCTCCCCAAACACCATGCCCCAAGTTCCCCTCGGCCAACCCCCCGGCCTGGTTAAGGTCGGCTATTCGCCCACGGGCTTCCGCGGCACCGAAATCGCGCGCCGCGACGGCTTTTGGCAATTTCACCTCTATCTCTACGAAGGCGCGCTGCGCGAGCGAGATGCGTGGCTCTCCTTCGCGCCCGGGTGGATGAGCCTCACCCCGCCGAGCATCGCCCATGAAGTGCGTCGCCCCCGCCGCTCCCCCCATTATTTCGTCCATTTCAGGCCATCGGGCAATCCCAGCGCCTCCTTCCCCCGGCTCTGGCTTCCGATGCAGTCGCCGGACTCCTCCACGGCGATCATCGCCCGCCTCGTGGGCGAAAGCCTCCTGCATCCCGAGCGTTCCCGTTCCCGCTTCTGGGAATTCTTGTGGCGGCTCACCGAGACCCCGACCTCACCGGGGAAAGCGGATCTCCCGCGGGGCCTGGAAGCGGCGATGCATTACCTCGAGCAAGACCTGGAAACCCGTCGGCCCGTGGCCTTCCTCGCCCAGCGCCTGGGGCTTTCCCAGGGGCATCTCATCCGGCTCTTCAAGAAACATTTCGACCTCACCCCGGCGGCCTGGCGGCGAAGGCGCCTGGCGGAGCGGGCGCGCATGATGCTCCAGGAAAGCCACCTCTCCCCGGCCCAGGTGGCCGAGACCCTCGGGGTGCGCGATCTCCAGCGCTTCAACAAACTCATGCGCCGCGAGTTCGGAGCGGCGCCGAGGGAGCTGCGGAAACGCGGGCGCTAGGCCGCGCCCTCATTCCCACATTTCTTCGATGAGTTCCCGGGCGATGCGGATGGCCCTCCCCGCCCGGTCCTTCTCCCCGCAGAGGGAATAGATATCGCGGAAGATGATCTCGGTCTGGCAGCCCTTCGCGGCTTCGAGCGTGTGCGCGATATGGGCGCGGAAGCGTTCGGGGTCGAAGGCGCCCACGCCGAGGAGGGTGGGATTGGGCTTGCGGGAATAGATGACCCGGGAACCGCGCAGGCGCTCGCCCATGAAGGCCTCGTCGCACCAGGCGGAGACGGAGACCTTGCGCAGCCCGTGGAGCTTGGAGACGCAGCGGTCCCAGATCGGGTGGACCGGCTCGCAGCAGCCGAAATAGACGAGGCCGCACTGCTCGGCCATGGCCGCGTAGCAGGGGTGGATGAACTCCTCGTACATGGCCGCGGAGATGCTGACGGTCTCCTGGGAGTTCATGTTGAACCAGAGGTCGCCCTTCTTCGGCCGCCCGCTGAGGGCGGCCTCGCTCTTGGGGAGTTCATCGGTGAAGCCGAAGCTCCCCGCGCCGGCGTAATCGTTGCCGTTATTGAGCACCAGGAGCCCCTCCTGCTCCTGCCAGTCGAGGAAGCGCGTCATGTCCTCCTGGAGGAAGCGGTAGAGGGCGTGCATCTCGTCGGGGTTGTCGATCATGGCCAGCATGAACCCCTCGGTGCCCATGAGGGAGTTCACCATGCGCGAGGGGGTGACGAACCAGCGCAGCGAGTCGTTGATGATCCGCACCGGCAGGAGATCCCCCAGGATCTCCTCGGCGAAGCGCACCCTTTGGAAGGTGCGCTCGCGGTTGACCGAGTGGACGGAGGGCTTCAGCAGGTGGAAATCGCGCGCGAGGTCTTGGATCGGATGCTCCTCCGCGTAGCCGACCTCGCGCCCCGTCTGGTCGGCGGCATGGGTGCGCCTCAAGTCCAGGTCGAACTCGCGCCGGTGGATCTCCCAGGGGATCTCGATGCCGCCGGGAACCACCTTGTCGTCGCCGGTCACCTCGTGGTTGAGGATGGCGCGTAGCAGCTGGTCCTCGAGGCGGGCCGCTTCGCCGCGTAGGCGCAGGGGGGGAAGGAAATCGGGGGCGAAGGAGTTTTCTTCCATCACCAGCATGGGCTTCTTTCCGCGCAGCGCGTTATGCGCCCGCCAGGCCCGACGCCGTTCCTCCATGATCGGGAGAGCGGCGTACTCGGCCATTTTTCGGGCCAATTCCCGCAAATAGGTGCGGTCTTGCGTTTCGATGGCAAAGTCGTTTCGGGGCTGGGAGACGGTGACCATGGGAACCTCTTTGCCGTTTCGTGATGGACGCACAATGATCATAGGCCATCATTTGATGATATTCTATCCGTCAGAGCTGATATTTCTTACGGATTTGTGATATGAGCACGCATCGGTGGGGGGTGTCCTTCGAGCTGCGGGATCCCTTCCCGTCCATGCCCGTCCTCAAGACCCTCTTCGAAACCCGCATCGAGCGGGAAACCTACGATTGGGGCCGCCGCGCGGGAAGGAAAGCCGCGCTCTTCCAATACACCCTCTCCGGGGATTATCGCTACGCCGACGAGCGCGGCGAGAGCGCCCTTCCCCCGGGCACCGCGTTCCTCGTCCCCTATGACGACCGGCGATATCGCTACTGGCTCCCGAAAGGCTGGCCCGGGATGACCGTGCTCTGGTGCCACCTCGACGGCCAGGCCGCGCATGCGCACGCCGTCGAGATGAAACGCCGCCATGGCGGGGTCTACCGCCTCGAGAGGTCCGCCCCCATCCTGCGCAAACTCCTCTCCTTCGATCGGGGGGAGGTGCGCACGCTTCGGATGGGGGTCGCAGAAAATTACCGCCTCGCCAGCGAACTCTTCGCGGCCCTCCTCGAAACGAAGGAGCGGCAGAAGACCGTCGACGCCTCGGAGCGCCTCATCGAACGGGCCCTGCAGGTACTAGGCGACGAACCCGCCAAACTGTACAAGGCGGGGGAATTGGCGCGCAAAATAGAGGTGAGCCGGGAACACCTCTGCCGTGTGTTCCGGCAGCGGCTAAGGGCAAGCCCGTATGAGTTCATCGTCCGCCAGAAGATCGACCTCGCCCGCATCGACCTCCGCCACGGCAATGACCGCATCCAAGAAATTTCCAGGCGCTACGGGTTCACCTCGCCTGTTCAGTTCACCACCCTCTTCCGAAGGATCACGGGGTTGGCGCCGCGCGATGACCGGGGGATAAGAGGCGGCGCCCCCGAGTCTTAAGCGAGTTCCGGTGTATATAAATTCGATTGAGCCCTGAGCCAAATTTTCGGTGAATTCCTGTCATCAAACGCGACAATTGCCCGCGAATTCGTGGAATCCGGATCTTTTACCCGGCTGCCATATCCACCAAGACCCTTTTATCGTAAAATTCCGGGCTCGATTTCAAACCTTCGCGCGCGAGTCAGGATGGCTCCGCTAAAATCGCCGTGGCAGGAAGCCGCAAGCGGCGTTTTTCATGAGGAGTCCCCCATGCTCCAGTTCGGCGTCTGCATTTCCCTCCCCCATGCCCGCGAAGCCCTCGAGGCCGGATTCGACTACGTCGAATTGCCGGCCCAACTCTTCAAGGGCCAAGAAACCCAAGCCGACCTCGCCCCCATCAAGAATCTGGCCATCCCGGTGACCAATATGTTCTTCCCGGGGACGATGAAACTCTATACCCCCGAGGGCCGGACGCAAGTGCCCGAGTACACCCGCCGCGTGCTCGACCGCGCCGCCGCCGTGGGGGTGAAGACGATGGTCATCGGCAGCGGGGCCTCCCGCCACGCGCCGGAGGGGCTCAACCTCGACCAGGCCGAATCCGAGTTCGCCGCCATCTGCGGCGAGATCCAAAAACTCGCCCGCAAATACCACATCACCATCGCCCCCGAGAACTTGAACCACGTCGAGACGAACGTGGGCAACGACCTCGCCGAACTGGTCAAGCGCCTCGAGAAGGTGCACGTGCACTACACGGCCGACTCCTACCACCTCCTCATGGAGTGGGAGGACGAGGGCCGCGAGCACGGCCGCAAGACCCCGAGCGAGTCGTTCTGGAAGCACCAGATCCCCTCGCTCCCGGCCCATGTCCATATCGCCACCCTCCCCGACCGCGTCTACCCGAAAAGCGACGATCTCCTGCTGCAGGGCTTCGTGAAGCGCCTCAAGACCCTCGGCTATAAGGGGCGCGTCTCCCTCGAGTGCAAGTTCGCCGACCAGGCCAGCGAATTGGCCCCGGCGCTGCGCGAGATCCGCGACCTGTTCCACGCGGAAGACTGAGCCTTTTCCCCGCGGCGCCTATCGAGGCAAGCCGTCGGCTTTCCGCGCGGCGGGGGCATCCGGACGGACATCGAGCCTCGGGGCCCCGATGGCGCGGGCCTACTCCCTGAAAATATTCCCCAAGTCTTTCTGGCGAATGCTGTGGAGGCGAAGCAGGTCGCGTTCGTACTTGCTGTCGAAATCGAGGCGCGTGAGGTCGCGGGTGCGCAGGGCGAGGAAGGAGCGGTCGAGGTTCGAGATGGTGCCGAACTCGCGCATCACGAGCGTCTCCTCGAGGAGCTCCTCCATCTGGCCGATGAAGGCGGTGTTGCGCGCGCGCTCCTCGGCGTAGAGGCAGACGTAGCCGAAGCGGTCCTGCACCGAGACCAGGGCCGCGGGGAAACTGGCGAGGTCGATCTCGGCCTCGTGCACCAGGGTCTCGTTCTTGAGTTGGGCCAATTTCTCGAGGGAGGAGCGCTCGATGCCCCCCCAGCGGACGCGGGTGATGTCGTCGACGAAGAGCAGCGCGAAGCCGTCGTACTCCCCCCCGTTGTCGATTTTCAGGAGCTGGACGAGCTCGTGGGAATAGCCCTTGATGAGGCCGAAGAGCGGGGCCTCCTCGATGGTGTCGCGGAAGATATCGACGAAGATGTTCTCGCTCTTCGCGCGCTCGAGGATCTTTTGGAGGGCGTTCATAGGGGCCTAGCGTACTCCCCCGCGCGCCGGGCGTCAAGAAGCGCGGGGATCAAGCCCCCTCGTGGCGGGTGAGGTTGAACAGGTGGTTGCGCACCCGCCGGATGGCGCGAAGGCCGTAGGTGAAGAGGAATTGCCAGTCGCGCTTGCGGAAGGTGAGCAGGAAGAGCATTTGGCGCAGCAGGAAGCGCGGATGGAAGGCGATGCCGTACATCTTGCGCACCGCCTGGTAGTACTCGGCATGGGGGATGGGCGTCTTCACGATGAGTTTCGACATGTCGTGGTCGTCGTAGTCCTTCGTCAGGAGCACGCCCTTCTCGAGGCATTCCAGGTGGTAGGGGGTGTAATCGAGGGGGGTGCAGAGGGTGACCTGGAGGGTGCGCGCGAGGCCGCGGAACATGAGCGAACGCACGGTGCGCACGGTCTCCTGCAGCTGCTCCCGCGTCTGCCAATAATAGCCGACCATGATCGTGAGGTGGGGGTGCAGGCCGTACTTCGTCATCCAGCGCAGGGTCTGCTCGATGTGGTGGGGCTCGTATCCCTTGTTGAGGCGGCGCAGGGTCTCCTCGTCGGCGGCCTCCAGCCCGATGAGCACGAAGCGGAAATTGGCTTTCGCCATGATCTTGATCGTCTCTTCCTCGAGGTATTCGAAGCGGGTATTGATGCCGAAATAGCATCCGGTCTTGTCGAGGCCCCGGGCGATGATGCCCTCGGCGAACTCGCGGGCTTCCTTCCCGCGGTACCACACCCCCGAGTCGTCGAAGATCTCGCGCACGCCGTCGCGGCGGATGAGGCGCTCGTACTCGTCGAGGCTCTGCTGCACGGGCCGCATGGAGAACGTCAACTCGGGCCCATTATAGCGGCAGAAGGTGCACTTGCCGAAGGTGCAGTCGCGGATAACGCTCGTGGCGTAGGTGCCCGGCGTCGCCAGGTAATTCCCGTTCTCGTAGGCGTAGCGCTTCCATTGCACGAGGTCGCGGTCGACATCGGGGGATTTCTCCAGGGCCTCGACCTGGCGGAAATTCCCGGTGTCGTGGAACCGCCCGTCGGATTTCCGGATGAAGAAACCCTCCACATCGCAATGGTCGCGCCAATCCTGGGGGTTCTTGGCGATGAAGGGCACGAGGCGCGCCAGGGAAAAGTCGATATGGTTGGAGCGCAGCACGACGTCGCAGGGGGAGCGCTCGAGGGTCTCGGCGGGCTGGCGCATGCTGTGGTAGCCGCTCATCACGAGGATCGCGGAGGGCAATTTCTCGCGAAGGGTGGCCGCCAATTTCCAGTAGAACTTCATCACCGGGGTCGTGCTTTCGAGCACGATCATGTCGGGCGCCGCGGCCACCAGGTCGCGCAGCCAGGTATCGAAATCCTTGAGTTGGGCGTTGCCGTCGTCCCAGAGCACGTCGTGGCCCAATTGCTTCAGCCAGGTGGCGGCCTGGGCGTGCACCACCGGGAGCAGGTAGGTCGGCGTCTTGAAGTATTGGACATTGCGGTTCTGGCTGACCATGGCCTTCTGGCCGAGGGCGTTTACGATGGGGGGGTAGGAGATGGCGATTTTCATGGGGGCTCAGGGTGGAATCATAATATATAGGGGAATCGGCCGGAGGGATACTGGGAAAGGCGAAACATCCTTCGTAAATCGGCGAGTTTCTGCTTAGTTTTCCGCCCCAACCTTGGATCTCCGGGAAAAAATCCGCGTTTTTATTCGGTCGCGGGTAGAAAGACTTCATGACCTACAAACGCACCCGTTCTTATCCCCGCGCCGATCGCCTACGGGGCCGCCTCGGTCGCAGCCTATCCCACCCCGCACGCATCGAGATCCTGCGCCTTCTGGGGAAAGATCTCTTGGTCTCGTTCAGCCAGATCCATGCCCATATTCCCATCCCCTTCAAGACGCTTTCCCATCACCTCCAATTCCTCGTGAAACGGGGCCTCCTCGTCCCCGTCCATGACGGGACTCGGAATTGGTACGGGCTAGACGAAGGGCGTTTGATCGGGGAAGTGCGGGCGATGAGGCGCTTTTTGGCGCTGATGGGGAACATTTTGGAGCGGCGAACGGGGACAGGGACGGGCTAATTCGCACAGAATTAAGACGATCCTCTTAATTCTGTGCGAATTAAAAAATCAGAACCCCCCCCTCCGATACTCCCCCGGCGTCATCCCGAACGCCCTGCGAAACGTCTTGCAAAAATAATTCGCATCCGGATACCCGCACCGCCAAGCCACCTCCTTCACCGAGAGCGTGGCATTGCGCAGGAGCCCCGCCGCCCGGTTCATGCGCAATTCGGCCAGGAACGCGGCGGGGCCCTTCCCGGCGTGGTGCTCGAAAAGCCGGCTGAAATGATAGCGGCTATACCCGGCGGCCCGGGCCATTTCCTCGACGGGAATCTCCCGGTCGAGGTGCGCCTGGAGGTGGCGCTCCACCCGCTCCAACCACGGCGGACGGGGCCTCACCGGGGGGTCTCCGCTGAGTTCCGCGGACAGCGCCATGGCGAAAGCGTAGGCGTCCCGCGAGACATCGTAGGGCGATCGCCAGGCGCCGTCCTTCATCCGCTCGTAGAGGTCCACCGCCTTTTCTACCGTCGGGGAATCTTGGGCGAGGGTGACGAGGGGCCCGGCCATGGCGATGAGCTCGCGCCACAGGCGTACGATCTCCCCGCCCTGGAGGCAGACGTAGAGGAAGTCCCACCCCGGGGACCGTTGCGGTAGCCAGTACCGGTTGGCGTGGGGGAAGTGCAGCACCATGGCTTGGCCCGGCTGCACCGTCCACTCCTTTTGCTCATAACGCAACCGCCCTTCCCCGGCGAAGGTGTACTGGAAGAGGGTGAACGCCCGGGGCCCGCGCTTAAGTCCGTCCCAATCGTAGCCGGGCTTCGCCTCGACGGTCCACCCCGCGCTCATGGCGAAGGCGTGCAGGTCGATCCCCGCGCGCGGCATCGCGTTGCCGACGGCGCCGCGTCCGATTTTCTCGAGGCGTGAGGGGATTCGCATGAAAAGACGCTCATTCGCACGGATTTCCCCTTCCGGGGTTCCGCCGCGCGCCCTATATTACCACAAAGAGAAACGGGGAGAACGGGCCACGAAGCGCGCCTCCCCGAGGAGTTTTCCCATGACCGCCCCCCTCAAGATCGCCTTCATCGGCGCCGGCTCCATCGGCTTCACCCGCGGCCTCCTTCGCGACCTCATGGGGGTGCCCGAATTCCACCGCATCGATATCGCCTTCATGGACATCGCCCAGGCCAACCTCGACATGTCGGTGAAGCTCTGCCAGCGCGACCTCGACCACAACCGCATCCCCATCCGCATCCAGCCCACCACCAACCGCCGCGAGGCGCTCCACGGCGCCAAGTACGTCTTCTGCACCGTGCGCCACGGCGGGCTCGAGGCCTTCCAGTCCGACATCGACATCCCCCTGCGCTACGGCGTGGACCAGTGCGTCGGAGATACCCTCTGCGCCGGCGGCCTGATGTACGCCCAGCGGGGGGTGCATTTCATGCTCGACCTCTGCAAGGATATCCGCGAGGTCGCCGACCCCGGGGCCCTCCTCCTCAACTACGCCAACCCCATGGCCATGATGACCTGGGCGGCCAACGAGTTCGGCGGGGTGAATTGCGTGGGCCTCTGCCACGGCGTGCAGGGCGGCCACCGCCAGATCGCCATGGCCCTCGGCCTGGAGCAGAAGGAGGTCGACATCATCTGCGCCGGGATCAACCACCAGACCTGGTACCTTTCCGTCAAGCACCGCGGCGAAGACCTCACGGGGAAGATCCTGGAGGCCTTCGAGAAGCACCCGGAACTCTCCAAGACCGAGAAGGTGCGCATCGACATGATGCGCCGCTTCGGCTTTTATTCCACCGAATCCAACGGCCACCTCTCCGAGTACCTTCCCTGGTACCGCAAGCGCCCCGACGAGATCGCCCGGTGGATCGATCTGGGCTCCTGGATCAACGGGGAGACCGGCGGCTACCTGCGCGTGTGCACCGAGGGCCGCCACTGGTTCGAGACCGAGTTTCCCCAGTGGATGGCCGAGCCACCCAAAGACTTCGGCGCCCAGCACCGGGGCCACGAGCACGGCTCCTACATCATCGAGGCCCTCGAGACTGGGCGCGTCTACCGCGGGCACTTCAACCGCGTCAACCGGGGGGCGATCTCCAACCTCCCCGACGATGCGGTGGTGGAGGTCCCCGGCTACGTCGACCGCAACGGCATCAGCATCCCCCTCGTGGGCGAGCTTCCCCTCGGCGCCGCCGCGGTCTGCAACGCCAGCATCTCCGTGCAGCGCATGGGCGTGCGCGCGGCGGTCCGAGCCGACGACCTGCTCCTGCGCCAGGCCATGATGATGGATCCCCTCGTGGGCGCCGTGTGCAATCCCCCCGAAATCTGGCAGATGGTGGACGAACTCCTCGTCGCCCAGGAGGCCTGGCTTCCCCAATACGGCAAGGCCGTCCAGGCCGCCAAGGCGCGCCTGGCGCGGGGCCTTACTGTCCCCGTTCGCGAAGGCTATGCCGGAGCCGCCCGGCTCAAGACCAAGACCGTCGAGGAAATGCGCGTCAACCGCGACGCCGCGAACAAGCAGGCCGGCGAGTCGGACAAGGCCCAAGAGAGGCCCCCCGCCGCGAAGGTTTGAGGGTGGAGGCACCCCGCTCGCGCGGTCGTTCGGAGCCCCGGGTTTGCCCCGGGGCTTTTTCTTAGCCTCGAAGGATCGTGCCGACGGCCGTCGAGATCAAGACGGTCACGACCGTGCCCAAAATCGTAATGACGAAAATCATGGGGCCCCCGGAGCCACCTATTATGGGCGATCGTTGGGTTTTTGCCAACCCGATGGATCGGGGTCTATGCCATATTTTTGGGTCTATCGCCGGCAGGAATCCGCCGATGATGTCAACGTGCCTTGACCGATTTCCCCCTAAAAGAGATCAGGGATAGAGCCTTCTCCAGGACCAGGCGCTTTCCGCATTTTTCTCGTAGACGAATCGGTCGTGGAGTCGGCTCACCCTCGCCTGCCAAAACTCGATTTGCTGGGCAGAAATGGCATACCCGCCCCAGAAATCCGGCCGGGGAATCTCGCCGGGGTGGGCGCCCTCGATGCGGGCGACTTCCTCCTCGAGGATCTTTCGCTGCGCGAGGGGGCGGCTCTGCCTGCTGGCGATGGCCCCCACGCGGCTCCCCCGTGGACGGGATCGGAAATACGCGTCGGATTCGGCCCCGCTCACCCGCTCCACCGGCCCCACGATGCGCACCTGCCGCAGCAGCGACGCCCAATGGAAACAGAGGGCGGCCCGGGGGTTGGCCTCCAACTCGCCCGCCTTTCGGCTCTCGTAATTGGTGAAGAAGACGAATCGCCCCTTCTGGAAGGATTTAAGCAGCACGACGCGGGCCGAGGGCGCGCCCTCGGGCGTACTCGTGGCCAAGGTGCAGGCGGTGTGGTCGAAGATCTCGCTCTTGCGCGCACGTTCCCACCACAGGGCGAAGAGATCCACCGGATCCGCGGTGAGGTCCCTTTCGCCGAAGGGCCGGGCGCCGATATGGAAGAGGCTTCCGAGGAAGGGCAGGGAGAGTTTCATGGGGATCAAATTCTCCCATGCCGCCCGGCCCCGGGGGGGCGATCAGGCCGGTCTTTGCAATTCCACGATTTTTCGGCGCACTTCCTCGGCGTGGCCCTCGGGCTTCACCTTCTCGAACACGTGGGCGATGCGGCCCTGGGGATCGATGAGGAAGGTGGTGCGCGCCACTCCCATGTATTTTTTCCCGTACATGTTCTTTTCGACCCAGACCCCGTACTTGAGGCAGACCTTGCTCCCGGCGTCCGAGAGCAGGCGGATCTTCAGTTTCTTCTTCTCGATGAACTTCCGGTGGGCCTCGGGGCTATCGGGGCTCACCCCGACGACCGTCGCCCCCGCCTTGCCGAACTTGGGGACGCCCGCGCTGAACTCGCAGGCTTCCACCGTGCAGCCCGGGGTGTCGTCTTTCGGGTAAAAATAGAGGGCGAGCCACTGGCCCTTCCAGTCGTCGAGCCCGACGGAGTCTCCGTCCTGGTCCTTGAGGTTGAAGGCGGGGGCTTTGTCTCCGGCTTTCGGCATGGGATTCTCCCGGGCGAGGCTCCCTCGGGAGCTTCCCTCGGACGCGGTCCGATCCCAAGAATATACCCGGGATGTTGAACCGGACAAATCCGGTGGCGCCCCGGGGACGCGCCGGATTTCCCCATGCCATGATTCCCCCTTGCTCCGCGACCGCATCACCGCCACCCAACTCGCCGATTTCTGGCGCTGCCCCCGGAAGGCCCGGTATACCGACCGCCTCCCCCCCGACCGCCGCGACCCCGATTTCCCCCTGCGCCACCGTATCCTCGAGGAGGGCAACGCCCACGAGGCCAGGCTGATCGGGGCGATTCCCGGGGTGGTGATCCTCGACTCCCGCCGCGACGGGTTCGACGCGGTCTTCGCGGAAACCAAGCGGCTCATGGCCCGGGGGGTCCCCGCGATCCACCATGGGGCGCTGCTAAGGCCCGAGGGCGCTTTTACCTGGCTCGCCGAGCCCGATCTCTTGGAAAACACCGGCACGTTCGCGGCGGGCGGGCATCCCCTCTACCGGGTCGTCGAGATCAAGAATAGCGCCGAAGTCCATTCAGCCCACGCCGTCCAATTGGCCCTCAACGCCTGGATCCTCGAAGAGATCCAGGGAGGCCCCGCCGACCACCAACTCGTCGACCATGGGGGGAGGCGCACCCCGGTGCCTCTCGGGACCCTCTCGTCCCTCATGGCGCGCCTTCGCGGCGATTGCCTGCGGGCCCTTGAAAGCCCGACGCACCCCGAGTATTTCCATTGCGCGGGATGCCTCGCCTGCGATTGGTCCCGGGCCTGCGCCGAAGACGCCCGCGCCGCCGACGCCCTGGGAAGGGTCCCCGGCCTGGGGGAGCGTGAAATCAACGCCTTGATCGCCCAGGGCATCCCCACCCTCACCGCCCTCTCCAAGGCGGACGGGGCCCTGCTCTTCCCGGATTTTCCGGGCTTGGGGGATCGATTTCTCAGGCGCGCCCAAGCGCTCCTCAGCGGGGTCGAGGGGGTCCTCGATCCCCAACCGCCGATGCCCCCGGCGGATGCGTGGCTCCTCCACCTCGAACGGGATGTGGCGATCACCAAAGGCCTCTGCCTCTTCGCCGGGCTCCGCTTCCGCGGCGGCGAGTTTTTTTTCCATTCGGGGCCCGCGGCCGAACAGGCCGTGCGCGACTTCTTCAGCGCTTCCCGACCGCCGGTTTTCTGGACCACCACGCGCTCCTCCCTTTCCCTCCTGCGCGAAGGGGTTCTCGTCCGCCATGCCCTGGGCCAGCCCCGCTCCCTCCACGGGGCGCGCTCCCTCGAGGGTCTCGTCTTCGATTGCCGGGCGCTTCCCTTCGAGGCCTCCGCCCTGCGGCCGCTCCTCCTCCATTACGGACTTTGCGCCTCCCTGCTCCCCGATCCCCTCGAGACCTTCTATGAGAACCACCCGGGCCGCCTCGAGCGGGAAACCCGAGCGCTTCTCGAAGCGGCCCTCCCGCTCCCTGAGCGGCTCCGCCGGGCGGCCCCATGACCTTGGAGCAGCTGGGCGATTTCCTGCGCCGCGAGCGGTGGCAAGAAGAGGCGGATGGATGGGAGAACACCTTCCTCGACACCGGCGAGCGCGTCCAAAACCATAGCTGCCTCCGGCCCCTCACCGTGCAGGGCGGCTCCGGAGACGAAATCACACTCGACTGCCCCGAAAATATCGCCCGCTTCCGCGAGGGCGACCTGGTGCTCGTGAATCCCGACGGCACACCGGCCCCGGCCGTGCGCCAGGGCTTCGAGATGGAGTGGGTGCGGTTCGATCCCGCGCGGGGAGAGGTCGTCCTCGCCAAGAGTTTCCGTACGCGCCGCGACCCTTTCCCCTTCCTCCCGGGAACGCGGGTCATGCTCGACCAGGCCCCCGATAGCATCCAAGATGCCATCGCCGAGATGCTCTCCTTCCATGCGGCCGATCCGGCCCGCCGCGCCTTCCTCGAATCCTTCCTCGCGGGCACGCTCCCCAATCGACCCGCCGAGATCGACCGGCCCTGCCGCGACCGCGTCCTCGCCGCTTGGCCCCTCAACGACGGGCAGATCGAGGCGTTCGATCGGGCCCTCGTCTCCTACCCCGTCTCAGGCATCCAGGGCCCCCCGGGCACGGGAAAAACCCGGGTCCTCGCGGCGCTGGCCGCCTATTACCACCTGCGCGGAATGGACGTGCTCGTCTCTTCGGTCAGCCATTTCGCCATCAATCACGCCCTCAACCAATGCGCTGCCGCCCTCGCCCAACTCGGCGAATCGGGGTGCGTCGTGAAGGCCAGCCGCCTCAAGAACACCGGCCTCGACCGTTCGGTGCTCCGCATGCCCCGCCTCAAGAATCTGGGCGAGGGACGCGGCGGTCCCATCATCGCGGGCATGACGCCGTTCAAATTTCCCCGGGAGTTCCGCCCGGGCGATTTTCCTGTCTTGCTGTTCGACGAGGCGAGCCAGGCCGCCATGCCCCTGGCCGCCGCGGCCATCGCCTTCTCGAAGAAGACGATCTTCCTCGGGGACCACCGTCAACTCGGCCCGATCCTCCACCACGAGCACCATCCCGAGGGGGCCTCCCGGTCCGCCTTCGCCCATCTCGACGCCCATTTCCAAGCTCGCACCACGCTCCTCACCCAATCCTACCGGCTGGGCGACGGGCTCGAGCGCTTCTCCTCCGGGGCCTTTTACGGGGGGCGCCTAGTCGCCCATCCAGAACGCGCCACCGCCTCCCTGAATCTCCCCGGAGGCGATCGCCTCGCGGGCGACCCGGTGCTCGATCCCAAGGTCCCCTCCGTCTTCGTGCCCCTCGCCCACTCCGGTTGCCTCAAATACAGCGAGGAAGAAGCCAGCCTCGTGGCCGCCTGGCTGGAACGGCTGACCGATGCCGGGGCGAAACCCGGCCAAATCGCCGTCTTGGTGCCCTTCCGGGGCCAGCAAAACCGCATCCGCCGCGAAGTCCACCTCCTCGAAGGGCGGCGGGGATGGGCGCTTCGCGGCCTGGTGGTCGACACGGTCGACCGCCTCCAGGGCCAGGAGCGGGATATCGTCATCTATAGCCTCGCCATGTCCGACCCCGCCCGATTGGCCCAAATCGCCGATTTCTTCTTCGACCCCCGCCGCCTCAACGTGGCGCTAACGAGGTCCCGCTTCAAACGGATCGTCGTGGGTAGCCTTCGAATTTTCGATACCCGGGTCCACCCCCTTGGCGCTCTGGAGGGTCTTGACCTGCTGCTCCGTTTCGCCCAGGAAAACACGGCTTCCCTCCCCAACCGGGGCGTTTTTCCATAAAAACGCGCCTCTTTGGGCCCGAATTCATTCATAAACACCCCCCCACCGCATCCAATTTGTGAAACCCATGTTGATGCAATCTTCCCAATGGCTTGATTTTGGCGTATAATCAGATGACGATTGATAACGTATACATGACCACCAAACATGCTCTTTTGACCTTGCTCGGGGCGGGCCTGCTGTCCGCCCTTTCTTCGTGCACCTCGCCGGTATCCCCGGCGGGTACGGGCCTTCCGGGGGTCACGAATTACTACACGAATTACAGCACAAACCGCAACACGGCCATGGTGAGGCTGCAGATCCGACATAATACGGTTGCACCTATCCGATTCAGGCTGGCCGATACGCAGCCGTTCTCCACAAGTGGTTTTTACTACTTCGAGTACTTCTACACGTCGACGAATGAAAACTCGAACACCCAATACTTTTCGGTCGTACCCGGCAATTTTTACCTCTCCCTCTACTTTCCGAACGAGCCCTTGGCAACGACCTACGGAGCCATCTACCACGGCGTCTACCAGGGCATTGGCTGGTATGGATCGGGCATGGTTCCGTTCGATATCACCGGCGGCGCTCGCTATACGTTCGTGGTGACCATCAAAACCACATCCACTGCGACCATCTATTCCGGGTACTCCAATATGTTGAACAGTTACCTAACGAGGCCAGTGAATCTTGCGGCGCTCAATACCCAGGTCGATCTCATCAAAGAAGACGGGTATTAAATTGAAGACCCCCCTCGCCACCTTCGCCGCGATCGCGGTTCTCCTGCTGGGCGCATGCACAAGCCCCGTTGCGCCACCGGCGACGGCGCCGACGGTCACGAACGCCATTTCCTACTATTACACCATCCAACCCCAGGTTCGGGCGCAATCCCCGCTTTATTGGGCGTCGGTCGCCCTGATGAACTCGTCCTCGAATGTACTCTATGACTTTTCCGTGCTGAGTGCTTCCACTTCGCCGTCAAGCGCCGTGCCGCCGGGCACCTATCTCTTGGCTTGGCGGGCCTGGACCAACACCGCCGCCGGCCTGGTCTCGAACGCCTGGAACGTCTCCAACACGGTGACCCTCCGCAGTTTTTACGCCTACACCCTGCGAATCGACTCCTCCGCAACGAACCAGGTTCACTTCGCCGAACAGCCCGGGAACACGGTCATCACCGTGCTGGAATACTGAGGGGCCTTCCCTCAATTAAAGGGGCTATCGGCGAAGGGATTCGGCGTCGGCGGGGAGGTTTCGCCGCCGTTTTGGGAGGGGCCCGGGCCGGTGGTCCCCGAGGAATTCACCGCTTTCCGGTTCTCCTCCAAACCATCGAGCATTTTCATGGCATTCTGGGCGTCATCCGAGCTCATATGGGCGCTCTGGATATGCCCGTTGGCGATCTCCCGCAGGATGATCTTGGTGAGTTTCTCGTAATCGCCGTAGTCCACCGCCTTCTTCAACTGAAAGCACTCGGTGACCATCATGTTGAGTTTGTTCTGGATGATCTCCAGAACCAACGATTGGAAGGAAGAGCTGCGGTTTCCCTGTTTCATGCGTGCGAAAACACCACGGCGAAGCGCCCGAAGGCCGCCCGCCGCCACGTCCGCCGTCAATTTACGATTCTAGATCCTCCTCCGTCTTAAGTCAAGCGATTTTGACAAGACGATGTAAACGGTTGCAAAAAATTCGTTCTTTTACATTTGGCGAATTTCTGGTGTTCCTGCGCCGAATCGAGCGGCCGAACGCCAGGTTTACGGAGGCCCAATGGTTCAGGCGTCGAGTTTTCCCCGAATGAGCGCCACCACTTCCGCGACGTTCACCCGAGATTGCTCGGTGGTGTCCCGGTCCCGCAGGGTGACGGTGCCATCGACCAGGGTCTGCCCGTCGACGGTCACGCACCAAGGGGTGCCGATCTCGTCGTGCTTGGCGTAGCGCTTGCCGATGGAGTTCTTCTCGTCGTACTTGGCGTGGATGCCGGCGGCCAGCATGGCGGAGATGAGCTCCCGGGCCTTCTCGGGCATGCCGTCCTTCTTCACCAGCGGCAGCACCGCGCATTTGATCGGCGCCAGGCGCGGGTGGAGCTTGAGCACGGTGCGCAGCTCGGTCTCGCCCGCGGCGGTGCGGCGCTCCTCTTCCGTGTAGGCGTCGAGGAGGAAGCAGAGCACGGCGCGGGTCGCCCCGGCGGCGGGCTCGATGACGTAGGGCAGGTAGCGCCAGGGCTTCTTCCCCGTCTTCGGGTCGTCCTTCTCGGCGTCGATGTATTCGAGGCTCTGCCCCGAGGCCTCCTGGTGGGCGTGGAGGTCGTGGTCGGTGCGCGAGGCGATGCCCTCGAGTTCTCCCCAGCCCCAGGGGTAGGCGTATTCCACGTCGAAGCACTGGTCGGCGTAATGGGCCAATTCGCTCTTCTCGTGGGCCCGGAACCGGAAATCCCCGGGGCGTTGGGCGTAGCGCGTCCACCACGCCATGCGGGCTTTCTTCCAGAACTCCATCCATTCGCCCTGGGTGCCCGGCTCGCAGAAGAACTCCATCTCCATCTGCTCGAACTCGCAGGAGCGGAAGATGAAGTGCTCGACGGTCACCTCGTTGCGGAAACTCTTGCCCATCTGGGCGATGCCGAAGGGGATCTTCTGGCTCGTGGAACTCTGGACGTTCTTGAACTGGACGAACATCGCCTGGGCGGTCTCGGGGCGGAGATAGACCATATTGCCCCCGGTGACGTGCTCCGCCACCGCGCGCAGGATCTTCGCCCGCTCGCCCGTGGCGAGGGCCTTGCCCAAGGCGCCGGTTTCGGCATCCTTCCCGAACTCCGCCTTCACGGCCGCGGCCAGGTCGGGCTGGGCGGTGAGCCGGGCGGTCGCCTCCGCGACGTCCTGCATGGGGTCGACCGCCCCGAGGGAGGTGCGGAACATGAGGTTGAACTGGCGCTCCTCCGAGAGGAAGGGGGAGCCGATGAGGGGGCTGACGTAGCCGCGCCACGGCCAGGTCTTCTCGGGGGCGGCGGCGCCCTTGGAGAAGAAGCCGAACTCGCCGGGGCCCACGGCCTTCAGCCCGCGCAGCACGTTCCCGTCGCGCTCCAGGGCCACGCCGAAGGACTTCTCGATGATCTCGGCGTAGGTCTTGGCGACGCCCTTATCGGGGCAGGTCAGGGGGAGTTCGTCGCCGGGGGCGGGGCGGGGGGCCTTGTCGGCGCGGAAGCGCTCCTTCGAGACCTTGCAATCGACGAGGGGATCGGCGAAGCCGGCGGCGTGGCCCGAGGCTCGCCAGACGTCGGGGTGCATCATGATCGAGGCGTCGATGCCCACCACGTTCTCGCGGCAGGTGACCATGTCGCGCCACCATTCGGCCATCACGTTGCGCTTCAGTTCGACGCCCAGGGGGCCGTAATCGTAGGCGCTCTTGAGCCCCCCGTAGATCTCGGACGATTGGAAGACGAAGCCGCGGGTCTTGCAGAGCGCGACGACCTTGCGCATGAGTTCGTCTTTGGCCATGGGGGCGGGGCTGTTCATGGGTCTATCCTGGGTTCGGTCTTGGCGGCGCGGGCCGGGAGGGCCCCCGCGGGTTCGGGGAGGGGGATTTAGAGGTCGGTCACCACGCCCATGGCGGCGAACTTGGCGATGCGCTCGTCGACGAGCTCCTCGGGCTTCTTCGCGCACAATTCGGCGAGTTCGCGCTTGAGGCTCTTGCGGATATTGGCGGCGGTGCCGTCGGGGTCGCGGTGGGCCCCGCCGAGGCCCTCGGGGATGATCTCGTCGATGATGCCGAATTTCAGGGCGGTCTTCGCGTCGTTCTTGAGGGCCTTGGCGGCGATGATCTTCTCGTCGGAACTGCGCCAGAGGATCGAGGCGCAGGATTCGGGGGAGATCACCGAGTAGACCGAGTACTCGAGCATGAGCACCTTATTGGCCACGCCGATGCCCAAGGCGCCGCCGGAGCCGCCCTCGCCGATGATGACGGCGATGATCGGCACCCGCAGGCCGGCCATCTCGCGCAAATTGCGCGCGATCGCCTCGCCCTGGCTGCGCTCCTCGCCCTCGAGGCCGGGGAAGGCTCCGGGGGTGTCGATGAGGGTGACCACCGGCTTATTGAACTTCTCGGCGAACTTGAAGAAGCGCAGGGCCTTGCGGTAGGCCTCGGGCTGGGGGTAGCCGAAATTGCGCCGGATATTCTCCTCGGTGGAGCGGCCCTTCTGCTGGCCCACCACGACCACGCTCTGCCCATCGAAACGGGCGACCCCGCACACGGTGGAGGCATCGTCGCGGAAATTGCGGTCACCGTGGAGTTCCTGCCAATCGGTGAAGATCTTCCCGATATAGTCGAGGGAATAGGGGCGCGCCACATGGCGGGCCACCTGGGTCAATTGCCAGTTATTGAGGCCCTTGTAGATCTTGGCGGTGACCTTCTGGATGTCCGCGCCCACGGCGGCCAATTTCTTCTCGTTGACCGGGACTTCGGCCATGAGCTTCTCGGCCTTGTGGTAGAGGGGCTGCAGGGGCTTCTCGAAGTCGAAAAGCGCGAGTTCGGGTTTGATTTCGGCCATGGATGGGAAATTCTAGCATCCTTCCGGCCGGAAGCCCCCCGCCCGGCCCCTTTTAAGCCTTCCCCCGCCCAAGAAGCGAATCTAGTGCGCCGTTTGGCCGCAAATTCACCCGCAGAACCCCCCATTCCCAGCGCCCCCCGAGGCGGAAGGCTGAATTTCTTTAGCCGATGGCCCCGGCGAAAGCCAGGGAAAAATCGCTCCCGGTGCACTCGGGCCGGTTTCCGTGGGTGACCTCCAACGCGAATTGGTGCCGCCCCGGGGAGAGCGCATCGGTGACGGGATAGAGCCGAAACCATCCCTGGTCCCCGCACCAGGCCGGGCGGTCCCGCACGACCTCCACCGGCGCTGCGCCATCGAGGCGGTAACGGAATTCGGCGGATTGCTTCCCGAAATCGAACCCGAGGACGAGGCCGCGTCCCTCGAACTCGAAGGAGAGGCGCGCCCCGGGCGAGGGGGTGAAGAGAACCTGATCCATCCAGACGTTGGTCGTGGAGCGGCGCAGGGTCCAGGGGCCCTCGGTTTTCACGGCATCCCACGGGAGGTAGGACACGCGCTCCCAGCAGGCGGGGTCCATCGGCGCGGGCAATTCCTTCCCGCAGAGGATCCGCGCCGCCGAGGGCGACTCCGCGAGTTCCCGCTCCAGGAACTCGCACACGCTGGCCGCGTAGCGGAAACTGCCCCGGTAATGGGGGTGGAGCCCGTCCGGCAGCCATTCCTGCCAGCGCATGGCGCCGCTTCGCACTTCGAGGAGCGCCGCGAGGCCCATCCACACGCTGCCGAGGCGGTAATGCGACCCCAGGGCCTCGAGGCCCGCCACCGAAGGCGGCACGCGGCCCTCGTTCATCTCGCTCCCCATGTCCTGCATGTAGGTGTAGACGAGCACCACATCCCGGTCCTCCCGGAGCAGCTGGCGCAGAAGCCCCTCGCGCGTGCGTTGCCTCCGTTCGGCCGTCTCGCCGTTATCGTTGACCGCGTACTCCACGAACACGAGGTCGCAGCCGCGGTCGATGAGGTCGCGCTTGGCGCGGAAGGCTCCCAGGCCCGAGTTCGTCGCCCCGATGGCCGCATTCTCCATGCAGACCCGTACCCCGGGAAATTTCCGCGCGAACCACGCGCCCACCGGGTCGGTCCAATTATGGGGCCCCCGCCCGTCGGTGATGGACCCCCCGATGAAGCCGAGGGTGAGCTTCTTGTTCTGGATCGCCGCCAGCGTTCGCCGCAGGCCGCCGCGATGCTGGTGGACGGTAAGGGATTCGGGAGTGGCCATGATTGCTCCGTGACGTGTCGATTGCTTGGAATGGAACCAGAGGGGCTTCAGCGCCAATACCAGAAGAGAAGAAGCATCAGCAGCGCGCGCAGGAGTTCGTTCCCGCACTCAATCCACACCACGGTCCACGGCTTGAATTGCCACACGACCTTGCCCAGGGACTGATTTCGATGTGAAGGCCCATGGGAATCCCCCCTGCTTTCGCGGGTCAACTATACTCCCCATCCCCCCGGCGCTCAAGATCCCCCGTGTCCACCAGCCCGCGGCCGCAGGAAGGGCGGTCGAAATGGCGCCGCAAGAGTTCCCCGCCGAGGCGGTAGAGGAAGGGACGCCCGTGGGGGCATACGTCCGCATACCCGCCACGATAGAAAGAATCGATGAGGTCCTGCATGACGCCCAACGAAAGGGGTTCCCCGGCGCGCACCGAGAGATGGCAGGCGGTGGTGGCGATCGCGCGCTCCCGGAGGTCCGCCGGGCCCATGGCGGGATTCTCGACGAACTGGTCGAGGAACTCGAACGCGACCCCCTCCACCCGGTCCACCGGGATCCAAGCCGGGATCTCCTCGATCTGGGCCGCGCCTTCCCCGAAGGGCGAGAGGATGAAGCCGATGGCCTTGAGGGCGTCTGCGTGGAGCATCAGGGTCTCGATCTGATTGCGGGAACGGGCGTAGATGAGGGGGGAGAGCAGCGGCTGGGTGGCCCCGGAACCCCCTTCCATCTTGAGGCGCAGTCGATCGAAATGGATGCGCTCATGGAGGGCGTGCTGGTCGGCGAGGATCAGGGAGGGTCCATCGGTGAAGACGATGAAAAGATGGTCCACCTGCCCGAGGACCCGCTTCCCGGAAAAGGGCGCGGCGTTTTCGCCGCCAAAGACCGTTTGGACCGGCTGGGAACCGGCCCGCGATTCGGGGACGCCAAAGCCCGCTTGGAAGGATGGGAACCCCGCCCCGCTCCCCCGGTCCGAGAAAGAGAAGATATTAGGTCGGCTCGCGCCCGCGGGCTCGCCTCGGTAGGCGCCCGGCGTGGCCTTCCCCTCGAGAGAGGCGCGCAAGGCGTCTTTCACCGCGCCGTGCACCAGGCGATAGGCGCTATCGGGATCCCGGAAGCGCACATCGCGCTTCTGGGGATGCACGTTGACATCCACATCGTGGTCTGGGAACTCCAGGGCGAGGAAGCAAGCGGGATAATTCCTGGAGGGGAGGAGGTTCAAGTAGGCGTGGGACAGGGCGGCCGAGAGGGTGGCATTCACGATCGGCCGGCGTTTATGGAAGAAGAATTGGGTGCTGCGATTGCGCGCCCGATGGCGGTGGGAAGTGATGAAGCCCGTCAGGCGTAGGGGGCCCTCGCCGGTTTCCACGGGGAGCAGATTGGCCGCGAGTTCCGCGCCCCAGAACCGCTCCACGCGCCCGCGGAGATCGAGGGTGGCGGGGATCTCCAGGTCGATCTCGGGCTTCTCCCCCCCCTGGACCGTCTCCAAGACGAAGTGGACGCCCGGATGCCCCAGGCTCCGGTGGAGGAACTCCCGGCGGATCTCCGAGCGCTCCGCTTGGGGGGACCGGAGGAATTTCCGGCGCGCCGGGGCGTTGTAGAAGAGATCGGCGACCCGCAACCGAGTTCCCCGGGGCGACGCGGCCCCCCGGCGCCCGAGGAGGGCCCCCCCCTCCACCCGCAGCAGGCACCCCTCCCCCGAATCGCCGTCGCAACTGAGGGCCTCCACCCTGGCCACCGACGCGATGGCCGCCAAGGCCTCGCCCCGGAATCCGAGGGTCGGGGTGGTGAAGACATCCTCGATATCGCGGATCTTGGAGGTGGCGTGCTTGGCGAAGGCGCGCTCCAAGTCCTCCGGGTGCATGCCGCAGCCGTCATCGCCGACGCTAAGGGCGAAATGCCGCCAAAAATCCGCATCCGAAGCCCCGGCTCCCGGCAATTCTAGTCGGAGCTGGATGCGCCGCGCCCCGGCGTCGAGGGCGTTGTCCACGAGTTCCCGGACCACGGAGGACGGCCGTTCAATGACCTCCCCCGCGGCGATGCGCGAAGCCACGGCCTCTGGTAAAATACGGATCTTCGCGGGACGGGGGTCGCTCATTTATTTTCCGGAAAGGTCGATGCTATGAGGAGGGAAAGGCCCCCCATTTTCCCATTTTTCCACCCCCCGCGATGAGGACCATGCCCCGATTTGCCGCGAGCCTATTCCTGCTAGCCACCCTGGCGGCGGCCCCGACCTTCTCTATCCGGGCCACCGTCGACCGCACGGTGGTCACCGTCGGCGACCCCATCACCCTGAGCATCGTCATCCGCTTCGATCCTACCCTGAAGGTCCGTAAACCGGGTCCCGGCGCCGGGCTAGGCGACTTCGAGATCAAGGACTACGTCTTCCAACCGCCCCGCCTCGAGGGGAAAGTCGCCGTCGACCGGGCCGATTACACCCTAGCCGTCTACGAAACCGGATCCTTCCTCGTCCCCGCGATGCGGGCCTCGGCCCTCATCGACGGCCGCGAGGTCGAGATCCTCACCGAACCCATTAAGATCGAGGTGCGCTCCCTCGCCGCCGGACGGAGCAATCTCGAGCCCTCTCCGGACCGCGCCCTCGAAGTCCCCGCCGGCCGCGTCCCGCTGCGCTATTTCCTCTACCTCGCCTCGCCCCTCTTCGCCATCGGGCTCTTCTTCGCGGGCCGCGCCTTCTGGCGCTGGTGGCGCCGAAGGCGCATCCCCCCCCTGCTCCCCCACGAACGGGCCCAGCGCGACTTGAACGAGCTCCTCGCCAAGTCCTTTCCCGAAGGGGAACGCGACCGCTTCTTCTATTACCGGCTCTCGGAAATCCTGCGGGCATTCATCGAAGCCACGGTTCCCGAGCTCCCCCTCACCATCCTCACCACCCGCCAAAGCCTCGAACTCCTCTCCACCCACGCGGCTCCCTTCGCCCCGTTCCTCGCCGAGTTCCTCCCCTATTCCGACCGCATCAAGTTCGCCCGCCTACCCGCCCAGCCCGCCGATACCGCGCGCTTCGTTGCGGAACTCCGCGGCCTCATCGCCGCCGAGGCGGCCCGGGTGGAAGCGGCCCGTGAACTGAAGAAGGCTTGAGGCCCATGCTGCACCCCGATTGGTTCTTCGCCTTCAAGGATCCCGCCTGGTTCCTGCTGTTCCCCCCCGTCGCGGCGATCCTCATCGTGTGGCATTTCGCCTTCGCAGAAAAGCGCGGGGCGGCCATCCCGTATTCCTCCGTCTCGGCCTTCGCGGCCCTCGGCCCCCAGAAGACCCTGCGCTGGAGGCATAGCCTCCTCGTGCTGCGACTCCTCACCATCCTCCTGCTCTTGGCCGCCCTGGCCCGGCCCCAGACCGGGCGCAAGAATAGCCTGATCCGCAGCGAAGGCATCGACATCATGATCGCCCTCGACATCTCCGAGAGCATGCGGGGGGAAGACTTGCAGCCCGATTTCCGCCTCGCGGTGGCCAAGCGGGTCACCGCCGACTTCATCATGAAGCGCCACGACGACCGCATCGGGCTCGTCCTCTTCGGAAACGAGGCGTTCCTGCAATGCCCCCTCACCCTCGACCACGGGGTGCTCCTCAGTTTCCTGAACAAGGTGAGTTTCATCCCCGAGATCTCCCAACGCACGGCCATCGGCATGGGCGTCTCCACCGCGCTCCTCGCCCTCAAGAAATCGAAGGCCAAGAGCCGGGTCGTCATCCTGGTCACCGACGGGGCCAATAACGCCGGCGAGATCGACCCCGCCACCGCCGCCGAACTGGCCAAGGCCCAGGGGGTGAAAGTCTACGCCATCGGTATCGGGAAACCGGGGGTGCACCAGGTACTCGTGACCGTCGCCGACCCCAATTTTGGCCCGACCAAGCAAGCGATCATGGCCGAGATGCTCGAGGAGCCCCTCCAAGGCCTAGCCGCGGCCACCGGCGGCGCGTACTATAACGCCCAGAACACCGGCAAGTTCGCGGAGATCCTCCGCCAAATCGACAAGCTCGAGAAGAGCGAGATCACCACGAAGCAGTACCTCGACGTCAACGAGCAGGCGGGGGGTTGGCTCCTCGCCGCCTTCCTGCTGTTCCTCCTCGAGGCCGGCCTGCGCCATACCCGCTTCCGCAAACTTCCCTGAACGAGACCCCATGCGCTTCGCCGAACCCGCCTTCGCCCCCCTCCTCGCCCTCGTGCCCCTGGCGCTCCTCTTCGCGTGGTGGGTCGAGCGTCGCAAGCGGCGCGACCTGGCCCTCCATTTCCACCCCGAACTCCTCGCCGTGCTCTCCCGGGGCGTGAGTTACCCACGACGGTGGCTGAAATGGTCGCTGCTGGCCCTCGCCCTCGGGCTCTTCGCCATCGGGCTCATGCGCCCCCAATGGGGCCGCCATTCGGTCACGGTGGAACGCCGCGGCATCGACATCGTGTTCGTCATCGACGTCAGTAAATCGATGCTCGCGGAGGATATCAAGCCCAGCCGCCTCGAGAAGGCCAAGATCGAGATCGACCAGTTCATGGACCGCCTGGCCGGGGACCGGGCCGGCCTCGTCGCCTTCGCCGGGTCGGCTTTCACCCTCTGCCCCCTCACCCACGACTATAACGCCATGAAGCAATTCGTCGGCCTGCTCGCCCCCGACATCGTCGCCCGCCAGGGCACCGACATCGGCAACGCGCTGCGCGTGGCCCGGCGGACCTTCGTCGACGGGGCCGGCAAGCACAAGGCCATCGTCCTCCTCACCGACGGCGAAGATTTCAACCCCGCCACCCGGGACGAGACCGCCGCCTGCGCCAAGGACGGCATCAAGATCTTCACCATCGGCTTCGGCAGCCGCAACGGCGACCCCATCCCCGTCAAGGACGATTCGGGGAAGATCGTCGGCTACCATAAAGACGCCTCGGGCCAGATCGTCGTCTCGCGCCTCGACGAGAAGATGCTCTCCGAGATTGCCCAGAAGACCGACGGGCGGTATGATTACAGCCCCTACGGCGATATGGACCTCGCCGGCATCTACCGCAGCCTCCAATCCATCGAGAAGCGCCAATTGGATTCCCAGAAGATCGAACAATTCGAGGAGCGCTACGCCGTGTTCGCCGCCGCGCTGCTCCTGCTGCTCGTGGGCGAATACCTCCTCCTCGACCGCGCCCGCCCCCCGCGCCGCCGGGAAGAAGAGGAGGGCGCGTGAAACGGAAGACCGCACTTCTGGCGCTCGCCCTCGGCTTCGCGCCGCTCTGGGCGTTCTTCAACCCGATCCGCGACCAGAGCCGCGAGGCCCTCGAAGCGCTTAAGCGCGGGAAGTTCGACCGGGCGGTGGAACTCTTCGCCAAGGCGTTCCAGGAGGACCCCGCCGACCCCGTCCTGCTCTACAACCTCGGGTCCGCCCAGTCCCTGAAGGGCGATTTCGAGAAGGCCAAGGAAAACCTCGAGAAGGCCCTCGCCGCCGCCCCGCCCGCGTTCAAACCCCGGGTGCTCTACCATCTGGGCAATAACGCCATGCGCAGCGAGAACTACGAGGAGGCGATCAAGCATTACGTCGAAGCCTTGCGCCTGGCGCCCGAAGATCGCGACGCCAAATGGAACCTTGAATTGGCGCGGACGAAACTGCGCGAGCAATCCCAAAAGCAGCAAAACCGGCAGAACCAGCAGACCCAAGATAAAAAATCCAACGGCAGCCGCCACAACGAGTCGGGCGGCGAGCGCCAAACACAGGGCGCCGATCGCTTCGACCAGCCCCACGATTCCCGCAAACCCGGGCAAGAGTCTCCCCAAGCCTCCCCCCAACAGGGGAGTAAGGGCGGCCAGGGCCAAGGCGGCAAGCCCGAAGACAAGGCCCGAAGCGGCGGCGGCGCGGGACAAACCCCGGTGGGAAGCAGGCGCCTCACCCCGGAAGAGTCGGAGCAACTCCTCCAGGCCCTGCAAGACAAGCAAAACCGCGCCCCCCGCCCCTTTACCCCCGACCAGGCCATGCCCAATACCCCGCGCGGGAAGGATTGGTGAAGGTGCGTGCCGCCCGGTTCCTCCCCATCGCCTGCCTCGCGGCCTTGGCGCCCCTCTTCGCTTCCATGGAAGTGCAGGTGGACGCCGAGAAGATCGGCCAAGAGGACACGCTCGGCGTCGAGGTGATCCTGGAGGGCGAAGAGGCCCAGCCCGAAATCCGCTCCGCCGATTTCGAGATGCGCGGCTCCAGCCGGTCCTCCCAAATCCAGATCATCAACGGCGCCGTCACCAAGCGCACCATCTACCATTTCGACCTCGGGCCCATGCGCACCGGGTCCCTTTCGTTCTCCGTCGCCGCGGGCAAGGAGACCAAGGGGCCCGTCGCCATCGAGGTCGTCGCCGGGCGCCTAAAGGCGCCCCCGGCCCAGGCGCGCAATCCCATCGAGGAATTCTTCGGGGGCAACCCATGGGGCGCCCCCCAGCCCCAGCGGCGCGCCGAGTTCGGCGAAGATGAGGCTCTCGTGCGCAACGAGGTCCCCAAGACCCAGGTGTGGTTGGGAGAGACCATCCCTGTCGACACCGTACTCTACACACGCGTTGTGATCGAGCAACCGCGCCTCGCGAAGGAGGACGAAGCGAGCGGGTTCTCGGTGGAACCCGTCAATGATTTCCAGCCCCAGAGCGCGCGCGCCACCCTCAATGGCCAGAATTACCAGAAAATCGTCCTCCGCCGACGTCTCTTCACCCCGACTCTCACCGGGAACGCCACCATCAAGGGGGCCGTGCTGCGCCTCGAGAAGGGCGGCGGCTTTTGGGGCGGTCCGGCGCGCAACGTCAAAGTCCCCGATCTGACCCTCACGGTCTCTCCCCTTCCCGATGCCGGGAAGCCCGCGACCTTCCGCGGGGCCGTCGGCGAGTTCGCCTTGAAGGCCCGCCTCAGCGCGGGAACCGTGAAAGCCCATGACGCGGCCACCCTCGTCTATGAACTTTCCGGCCAAGGCAATTTCAGGGGCACCACCCTTCCGGCCCCCAGCCTGCGCGACCCCGACCTCGCCAGCCGCCGCGCCGCCGTGCGCGATACGGTGAAGTTCACCCCCCAAGGCCAAGAAGGCACCCTCGCCGCCGAGTACATGCTCATCCCCGAACGCGAGAAATTCTACACCCTCCCCGGGGTCGAGTGGTCCTATTTTTCCCCGGCGAAGGCGGCCTACATCACCCTGCGCACGCCGACGCTCACCCTCACCGCCACCAAGGCCGACAAAGACGGCGGTCCCTCCGTCACCATCAATGGTTCCCGCGAAGTGGAGACCCAGCGCGAGGATATCCGCTATATCCATACGGCGGGTCTCCGGTCGGCCTCAAGCGGCCCCTTCCGAAGCCCCTGGTTCATCGCGCTCCACGCCCTCGCGCTTATAGCGGCCGCGGGCGCTTTCGCCGCTCGGCGCATCCATGAGCTCCGACGCCACGGCGGCCTCGGTCTATCAAGCCACGCCCTGGAGCGCGCCCAGAAGCGCCTCAAGCAATGCGTGAAGCACCGCGGCGATTCGGATGCGTTCCACCGGCACCTCGAGGCGGCCCTCCAGGGCTACCTCCAGGACCGCCTGGGTGTTTCCGCCGGGATGCCCCTGACCGAGGTGCGCCGATTCGCGGTCGCACAGTTCGGGGAGAGCGAGGAACTCGCCGGTCTCTTCGAGCTGGTGCGCGCCTGCCAGGCGGCGCGTTATGCCCGGCCGTCCGAGGGCGGATCGGATGCGGGGAAGTCCGACCGCGCCGAGGCGACCCTGCGCGCCATCGACCGCCTCTGGGGCGAAAAGAAGGGAGGCAAACCATGACCCGCCGCCTTCGCATCCTCCTCGTGTCGGTGGCCCTGCTCGCCCCCGTTTTCGCCGCCTCCCGCGACGAAGCGGATGCGCGCACGCTCGACGAGGCCAACCGCTATTACCGCCGCGGCCAATACCAGGAGGCCCTGCGCATCTACGAAGACCTCTTGCGCGTACGGGGCCCCAGCCGCGACCTCCTCTATAACGCGGGGAACGCGGCGTTCCAGGTCTACCGCGATACCACGGCCACCAATCGCGAGGGGAAATTGGCCCTCGCCATCCGCCATTTCGAGTGGGCCAAGCGGCTCTCTCCCTCCGACGAGGATGTCGCCTTCAACCTCGAGTTCAGCCGCCGGCTGGTCTCTGACCGCATCCAGGCGCCCGAACCCAACGCGCTCCTCTTCGCGCTCTTCTTCTACTACTACCTGGCCACGGTACCGACCCTGGCGCTCCTCGCCGCCATCGCCTTCCTGCTCGCGGGGGCGGCCGCCGCCGCGCGCATCCTCCTCTCCGCCGACCGAGAAGCCCTCCGCACCGCCAGCCTGACCGTCCTCCTCGTGGCCGCCTGCCTCTGGGCAATCCTCCTCGCCTCGGCCATCGTGAAGCACCGCGCCACCCGCCTCGACGACCGCGCCTGGATCCGCACCGAAACCGCCGATCTCCGCACCGAGCCGAGGCCCGATGCCCCGGTGGCCCTCGAACTCCACGAGGGAACCCGCGTGAAGACGGTCAATTCGGTGGACCAATGGGATCAGGTGCGCCTGGAGGACGGCCGACAGGGCTGGATCCCCGGGGAGCGGCTCCTCAAATGAAGAAGCCCCTGCGCATCCGCGGCCTTTCCGGCTTCGCCCGGGAGATCTCCCGCATGCTGCTGCGCGCGGAAGACGCCATCCTCGACGAGGTGCTCCGCCTGCGGGTGCGCCGCGGGATCGACCTCGTGGAGCGCATCCTCGCCCAATCCCGCATCGAAGTGGACGACCTCGCCCCCTCCCAACGCAAGGCCTACACGTTCCTGAAGCGGGCGGCCGCCCCGGCCCAAGTCGTCCCCTTCTTGGCGCCCGAGCCCGCCCGCCCCGTCGCCGGCCGCTACCACGACCTCGCCGCCCTCTGGGACGGCGTGAATGCCCGGTACTTCGAATCGCAGATGCAGCCGGCCACCCTGCGTTGGAGCCAGCGCGCTTCCCTGCGCCGCCTGGGCTTCTGGGATTTCGGCCGCGACCATATCGTCATCTCCAGGTCCCTCGACCATCCCGCCGTCCCCGCC
>JAFLEE010000026.1 GCA_017302015.1 Spirochaetota bacterium
GGCGGGTGCCGCATTGGATGCGCCGGCCGAGGGCGCCGCGTTCGACCCACCTGTCACCACGGGGAGGGCTTCGCCCTTCGGATAGCCGGCGAGGGCATCGGCCAGCAGGCGCCGTTTGGCCGAATCCTTGGTGAGATCGCGGTAATTGGCCAGGGCCACCCGGGTCGCCTCTGATGGAGGATACAGGAGCAGGTTGCCCAAGGCCGTGGAGAAGACCGGAAAATCGGCCCGCGCGAAGACATCGAAAGTCGCGGACAAGGCGAAGGTGCCGCTGAGATGCGGGCGGAGCAGCCTCAGGGCGAGATCGCTGCAGATCGGGTCGTTGTCGAGGATCGCCTTGGCCAAGAAGGGGGCGACGTTGCTGTCGCCGCAACGCGAGCGCGCCCAGAGGCAGAGGTTCCGTATGTTGAAATCGGTGGACAGGGCGAAGAGCCTCTCGAACTCGCGCTCGATCTTCTCCTTCCGTTCCGCGACGGCTTGGCGCTTGGCGGCGAGGAGGGCCGCTTGCTCCTTCTTGCGATCGGGGTTGCGCAGGGCGCGCGCCTGGGCGGGGTCGAGCGGCCAAGAGGAGGGGTCGAGGTCGACGAGGGCCTCGTGGTAGCGCAAGAGGCGCTCGAGGCTGGCGGCCTGCACGTCGCGGTTGGGTTGGGTCGTGGCGTCGAGGAGGGCGTCGATGTAGGCCCACTCGCCCGGGCGGTAGGCCTCGCGGACGTCTTTGAGGGAACGGAGCACGGGGGAACTGGCGCAGGCGCCCAGGAGCAGGGCACAGAGGGCGAGGAGGGGGAGGCGGGCCATGGAGACGTGCAACGGTAACATGTCCGAGCGTTTCACGAAACGTACTTTCGGATGGTCCGGCCGATCTCCCGCTTGGATTCCCGCTCCTTGAGGACCTCCCGCTTGTCCCAGGATTTCTTCCCCCGGCACAGCCCCAATTGGAGCTTGATCCAGGGGCCGTCGAGGTAGAGTTCGAGGGGGATGGCGGTATGCCCTTTGCGCGTCACGGCGGTCTTGATCTTCGCGATCTCGGCCTGCCGCAGGAGCAGGCGCCGCGTGCGCCGCGGCTCGTGGTTGAGGCGGTTGGCTTCGCGGTACTCCCGGATATGGCCGTTGATCCACACCGGATTCCCGTCTTTGTCGAGGTGGATATAGGAATCGTCGAGGGAGACATCGCCGCGGCGGACGGCCTTCACCTCGCTCCCCATGAGCGAGACTCCCGCCTCGAATTTATCCTCGACGAAATACTCGTGGTAGGCCTTGCGGTTCTTGGCCAGGGATTTCCGTTGCCGGGGCCGGGCGGCCCCGGCGGCCTGGAGGTTTTCGGGCTTTTGCTTGGCCATGGGCTAGCGGTCCTCACCGCGGCGGGCCGCCCGCCCGGGGACGGAGGCTGGGGAAGGGAACGGGGCGGCTCTTTCCATGGGGGGACCCCAATTGTAGAATTGGGCGGGATTTCCGGCCATGGCCAGCGCAAAAAGAAAAATCAGCGAAACCAAGTCTTCCCAGAGCCTCTACGAGAAGAAGCGCAAGCGCATCAAGCTCCACGGGTTCAATAACCTCACGAAAAGCCTCTCGTTCAACATCTACGACATCTCCTACACCCCCTCGGCCCAGTCCCGGCGCGAGTACCTCGAGTACATCGACGAGGTCTACAATAGCGAGCGCCTCTACGGCATCCTCGAGAAGGTGGTCGAGATCATCGGCGCCCACATCATCTCCACCTCCACCCAAGACTACGACCCCCTCGGGGCCAGCGCCACCATCCTCATCAGCGAAGAGCCCGTGCGCGCCAGCAACACGGTGATGCACCTCGACAAGAGCCACGTCACCGCCCACACCTACCCCGAGAGCGACGAGCACACCAACCTCTCCACCTTCCGCGTCGACATCGACGTGGCGACCTGCGGCAAGATCTCGCCCCTCAACGCCCTCGACTACCTCATCGGCTGCTTCGACAGCGACGTGGTCAGCCTCGACTACAAGGTGCGCGGGTTCACCCGCGACGTGCACGGCACCAAGCATTTCATCGACCACAGCATCTTCTCCATCCTCGACTTCATCGGCGACTCGGTGCTCAACCGCTACCGCTACTACGAGACCAATAATTACCAGGACAACCTCTTCCACGCCAAGATGATCCTGAAGGATTTCAAGATCGACGATTACCTCTTCCGCCGGGAGGAGAACATCAGCGACAAGAGCCGCGAGAAGGTCGAGCGCCTCATCCAGAAGCAGATGGAAGACATCTTCTACTCGAGCAATACCCAGCGCCGCAAAACCTACGAGCAATGAGCCGCGGGGACCGAAGATGAAAAAAAAGAAGAAAACCCCGCGGCGGGCCGCCGCCAAGGGCGCGAATCGGGCCAAGCCCGCCGCCCGCAAGGCCGCCCCGAAGTTCGTCCGGGAATTCCTCAACCCCCATTTCGGGTATTTCTATACCTGGGATAAGGTCCTCGCCCAAACGAAGACGAAGTTCCAGGAACTCAAGGTGGTGAAGACCCCCGAGTTCGGCAAGGTGCTGCTGCTCGACGGCATCACCCAGGTCGGCGAGAAGCACGAGTTCCTCTACCACGAGCCCATGGTGCACCCCGCGCTCCTCGCCCACCCCGAGCCCGAAAGCGTGTGCATCATCGGCGGCGGCGACGGGGGCATCGCCCGCGAGGTCCTCAAGCACCCCTCGGTGCGCCGGGTCGACCAAGTCGACATCGACGGCGACGTGTACGCCTTCTCCGAGAAGCACCTCCCGTCGGTCTCAGGCGGCGCGTTCCGGGACCCCCGCCTCAAGAAGATCACCGCCGACGGTCGCGAATGGATCGAGAAGTCCCGGGGCCAGTACGACGTGGTCCTCATGGACATGACCGACCCCTTCGGCCCCGCCAAGATGCTCTACACCCGCGAGTACTTCGAGGCGGTGAAGGCCTCCTTCCGCGACCCTGCCAAGGGCCTCTTCACCATGCACGCCGAGTCGCCCATCAGCCGGCCGCGCACCTTCAACAGCATCCTCCAGACCCTGGGCCTGGTCTTCCACCACGTCTCGCCCTTCTACCTCTACATCCAAATGTACGCCGTCCAGTGGTGCGTGGCGGTGGCCAGCGACCATTGGAACCTCAAAGACATCGCCCCCGACGTCATCGACGAGAAGATTCGCCTGCGCCGCCTCTACAATCTCCAGGTGGTCAACGGGGCCACTTTCCGCGCCATGCAGGCCGAATTTCCCTACCTCGCCGCCATCCGCGCGCGCAAGGCGAAACTCCTCACCGACCATAGCCCCGACGTCGAAGACGTCATCGGCGGCCACTGAACCGAGCTTCGGCCCCCCGTCGCGCTTCCCGCCACGGCCAAGCGATGATCGATCCCGACGGATGCTCTGTGGGAGGGCGTCTGCGCAACCCGGTCGTTTCGAGTGGCGCCCATGAACGCCCCATTCGGGGGTCTAGCGGACCATTCCCCAGAACATCTTCACCGCCATCATGGCGATGAACAGGGCGAAGAGCCGGCGCAGCACCGCCACCGGCAGCCGGTGGGAGAGCCGGGCGCCCAGCGGCGCGACGACGAAACTTGAGGCCGCGATGCAGGCGAATGCGGGCAGGTGGACGAACCCCAAGGACCAGGTGGGCAGATCGGTCGCCTTCCAACCCCCGACGACGTAGCCGACGGTCGACGCCAAGGCGATGGGGAAGCCCGCCGCCGCCGAAGTTCCCACGGCCACCGTCGCCGCGGCCCCGGCGAAAATCATGAAGGGAACGGTGAGGGTTCCCCCGCCGATCCCCACGAGGCTCGACACGAGGCCGATCGCGAGGCCGCCGAGGATCCACCCCCCCAAGGGGAGGGCCTTGGCCTCTTTCGCCCCCGATTTTTTGGGGAGGGCCATCTGCACGGCGACGAACACGAGGAAGCAGGCGAAAAAGAGACGAAGCGCGAAAACGGGGATGCGCGGCGCCACCAAGGACCCCGCCCCGGCGCCGAGCAGGATCCCGGGCACGAGGCGGCGGAGCGCGCTCCAATCGACGGCGCCGCGGAGGTGGTGGGCGCGCGCGCTGGAGACCGAGGTGAGGAGGATCGTGGCGAGGGAGGTGCCCAACGCCAGGGGAAGGACCCGCTCGTGGGCCACGCCCAGGGATTCGAACACCATCGAAAGGAGCGGCACGATGACGACCCCGCCCCCGATGCCGAGGAGCCCGGCGAGGAAGCCGGCGAGCAGGCCGACGCCGATGAGGGCGAGGATGGCGGGGAGGAGTTCCATCGCCGTCACGAGCAGGGCGAGTCGGCCGCCCCGTTCTTCCATTCGCCGGGGTCGAGGTACTCCACCGTGATGCCGCAGCGCCTCAGGAAATCGAGGCCGTCGGTCTTCCGGTAATCCTCGCTGTAGTAGACGGTATGGATGCCCGATTGGGCGATGAGTTTAGCGCATTCGATGCAGGGCACGGTGGTGACGAACATGGAGGCGCCCATCCCCGATTCGCTGCTCTTGGCCAGCTTGGCGATGGCGTTCGTCTCCGCGTGGTAGACCTCGGGAAGGGTGTTGTTCTGCTCGTCCTCGCAATCGTTGGACCAGCCGGGCGGCGTGCCGTTGAAGCCGATGGAGATGATGCGGTCATCCTTGACGATGACGCACCCGACCTTGCGCCGCTTGCAATAACTGAGGCGGGCGTAGATATGGGCGGCCTGCATGTGGGCCAAGGCGTAATGGCGTTTCACCCCGAAATTGTACCGTGGGACGGCCGGGGGATGAATGGCGGGGAGGGGCTCCCTGGATTGTAGAATGGCCCCCTATGGCGACCTTAAAGGAACTCGCCCGCCTCTCCAAGGCGTCCATCCGCACGGTGGCCCGGGTGGTCCACCGAAAGGGCTATGTCGGCGCTAAAACGCGGGAACGCATCGAAGGGGCCATCGCCGAACTCGGCTACGAGCCGGATCTGGCCGCCCGCTCCTTGCGCACCCGGCGCAGTTTCGAGATCGCCGTGGTGGTCCCCACCGCCGACGAGATCCACATGGACAAACTGGCCGCCGCCGAGCGGCAATTGCGGGGGGCGGGATACCGGCTCCGGGTCTTTTTCGAGGGCCAAGGCACCCCGCCCGAATGGAAGGCGCTCTTCAAGCACCTCCACGCCTCCAAACCCGCCGGCGTGCTCTTCCTCCCGGCCCTGCCTCCCGCGGGCCTCGAAGGGGCCTCGGGCCTCGGAAAGGCGGGCATCCCCTACGTCCTCATGGATCTCGTCACGGGGAACCACCCGGGGGTGCGCATCGACCGGCCCCAGGGCGTCTACGAGGCCGTACGCCACCTCATCGCCTCCGGGCGCAAACGCATCGCCTTCGTCGGCCCGGGGGAAGCCCAATCGCGCTCGCGCCTGGCGGGATACCGGCGCGCGTTGGAAGAGGCGGGCCTCCCCGCCATCCACCTCGAGTGCGCCCCCGAAGCGGCGGAGGAGGTGCGGCGACTCGGCCGGGAACTCGCCGACCGCCCGGAGAAGATCGATGCGGTGCAGGCCTATACCGATCAGGTGGCCATGGGCCTGCTCGCCGGGCTCCACGATGCGGGACGCACGGTGCCCCGGGAGATCGCGGTGGTGGGCTTCGACGATCGGCGCATGGCCATGCTCGCCTGGCCGCCGCTGACCACCGTGGCCCAGCCCAACCGAGAAGTGGGCGAGGCCGCCGCGGCCATGCTCCTCGAGTGGATCGACCGGGGAGGCGGCCCTCCCCCGGTCGAATCCCGCACCGTACCGACCCGACTGGTGATCCGCGAGTCGGGTTGATCCCCGGGCGATAAGCGCGGGGCACCTCCCGCCCGGCTCCCTCCCATACTACGATTGGCGGCCCGCGGACGCCCGCGGGGACGATGCATCCCACCCGTTTTTCCGGAGGTTCCCGTGTACAAGATCCGCAAGCATGACAAGATCGCCGAGATCGGCCTCAACGAACTCCCCTCCACGTGGAATTGCTCCACCGACGAGAAGAACCCCGACGGCATCATCCTACGCTCCCATAAACTCCAGGCCTCCGAGTTCGGCGGATCCCTTTTAGCCGTCGGCCGGGCCGGCGCCGGGGTCAATAATATCCCCGTCGCCGATTGCACCCAGAAGGGCATCGTGGTCTTCAACACGCCCGGGGCCAACGCCAACGCCGTGAAGGAACTCACCGTGGCCGCCCTCCTCCTCTCCTCCCGCCGGCTCGTGGAATCGGTCGCCGCCCTGAAGGCCATCTCCGACCGCGCCGACCTCGATAAAAAAGCCGAAAAATTGAAGGGGGATTTCGCCGGTCCCGAGTTGGCCGGCAAAACCCTCGGCATCGTGGGCCTCGGGGCCATCGGGGTGCTCGTCAGCCAGGCCGCCGTGGGCCTCGACATGAAGGTCATCGGCTACGACCCCGGCATATCCGTCCAGAACGCCTGGAACATCCCCCGGGAGGTCAAGCAGGCCACCAGCCTCGAAAGCCTGGTCGCCGAATGCGATTACCTCACCGTCCATGTCCCCCTGGTCGACGCGACGAAGAATCTCATCAACGCAGGCCTCATCGCCAAAATGAAGGCGGGCCTGCGCCTGGTAAACCTCTCCCGCGCCGAGATCATGTCGGTGCCCGACGTGCTCGACGCCCTGGAAGGCGGCAAGATCGCGTCCCTCGCCACCGATTTCGCCGATGCGCGCCTGCTCGACCATCCCAAGGTGCTCACCTTCCCCCACATGGGCGCCAGCACCCCCGAAGCCGAGGACAATTGCGCCGTGCTCGCCTGCGCCCAGGTACGCGACTACCTCCTCACCGGCAATATCCGCAATTCGGTGAACTTCCCCAACGCCTACCTCGAGCCCAAGGCCGACGGCAAGCGCGTCGCCATCCTCCACAAGAACGTGCCCAAGATGCTCGCCACCATCAGCGAGGTCTTCGGCAGCCACAACCTCAACATCGCCGACATGGTGAACGCCAGCAAGGGCGAGGTCGCCTACACGATGCTCGATGTCGACGGGAACGCCGACGCGGCCCTGGCCGAAAAACTCGGGCAGATCGCGGGCGTGATGAAGGTCCGGGTGCTCGGCGCCCGCTAAGGCCGCTCCCCGCTCAGGCCGGCAGATCGCGCAGGGTGAGTTCCATCCCGGCGATGGCCTGGAAAACCCGGTGCAAGAGGCCCTCGCTCGCGGGGGTGAGGGTTTCGGGCGTGTCGTCGATCGAATTGATCCTCTGCCAGGTCTTCGGGTACTCCCGCCGCTTCCTCCAGCCCCGGATCTCCGCCATCGGGAGCGCCGTGAGGAGGACCGACGGGAAGCCGTGGGCCGTGAAACTCCAGTCGTCGGACAGGGGCGTGGCCAGGGGCTCCATCGTGGAGAAGCGCGCCATGCGGCGCAGGGTGGCGTGGAAGAGGGTCTTCCATCGGTCGAAGCCGGCCCCGTGGAGCCGCTTCTTGAGGAGCAGCCCGCCCGTGGTCGACAGGACCGGGGTATCCCCGCAGCCGAAAACATCGAAACTGAAGAAGCACCAGCGCTTGGCGTCGGGCTGGCCCTTGAGCCAGGTCGCGAGCTTCCAGGCGCCCTGTTCGCGCAGGCGATCGCCCGCGACGACCTCTTCCCGGTCCGTGAAGAGGATCTGCAGGTTCTGGGCCTTGCGGTAGACCGGCGAGGCGGAAAGTTCCACCAGGCGGGCCACCGCGGCCGCGTTGTCGTTGGCGCCCGGGGAATCGGGGTAGCGGTCGTGGTGGGCCACGATGGTCTTGATGCGCCGCCCGGGGAGCACCCGGCGGCCCGGATGCACCCACACATGCCGGGTGTCGCCGGCGGTGAGGATCTCGTGGGGCACGCCCAATTGGCGCAGGCTCCCGGTGACCAGTTCGAGGCGGTCCGCCCGCGGCTCCACGAGGCGCGAGAGGAGATCTTGGGAGGAGAAGGGGGCTATTTTCACGGGGGCCTCGGGCCCATTGTCGAAGTCCGGTGGCTTAAACCTTAAGCGGCGCCGAAGACCTCACTCTTCCGGGGGGGCGCCTTCCATGCCGGGGGGCTTCTCATCCGGCGCCGCGGCCGGGACCGGGGCCTGCCAATAGCCCTGGGCCCGCATCTGCCAAAGCGCCCAACGGATATGCTGGTCCCGCCTGGCATCGGGAACGCCCCGCCTCCAGGCGGGCCCCCGCGTGGTGGGAGCGGGCAAGAACCAGGTGAGGAGGGCGGCCTGGTCCACGGACAAGGCCTGGGGCTCCACGCCGAAATAGGCCCGGGAAGCTGCCCGGATCCCGTAGAGGTTGGGGCCGAACTCGACCAGGTTCAGGTAATAGTCCATGATCTCTTCTTTCGAAAGCACGTTCTCGAGGCGGCGGGCGATGATCAATTCCCGGACCTTGCGCAGCGGCGTGCGGTTGCGGTAGAGCCAGGCGTTCTTCACGAGTTGCTGGGTGATCGTGCTCGCCCCGCGCAGGGATTGGCCGCCGAGGATCCAGTCGTGCAGCGCCGAGCGCATCTCCGCCCAGTCGAGGCCCCGATGCTGGTAGAACAGGGAATCTTCGGTCACCACGAAGGCCCCCACGGTCGACCAGGCCAGGCTCCGCGAGCGGACGAAGGCCGCGTCCCAACGCCGGGCGACGCGGCGCTCCACCCGGGGGGGCGCCTTCCCACGGGCCACATAGGCGTGTTGGGGGATCCAGGATCGGGCCCGCCCCAGGGACGGGGAGCCGACGAGGAAGGAGGCGACGAGGAGGGCCATAAACCCCCCGAAAAAAACGACACCCGTCACCGCCGTGCGCCGCAGGTACCCGTACTCGAACGAGAGGCGGAAGCGGGTGTACTCGACCCACACCCGCATGCGGGCCTCCCACCAAGAGCGGCTTTTAAGCTGCCCGGGGAGCGGAAACTCGGGGAGATGCAGGCGTTCGACGAGCCGGGAGCGCAGGCGCCTCCCGAGGGAGAGGAGCGGGACGTTAATCCTTCTGCCCCGTCTTCTTGATGATATGGTGCCCGAATTGGGTCGACACGATGGGGCTCATGGACCCGTGGGAAAGTTTCTTCACGGCGTCTTCGAAGCCCTTCACCATCTTCCCAGGGCCAAACCAGCCCAGGTCGCCCCCGGAGGATTTGCTCGGGCAGGTGGAGAACTCCTTGGCCATGGCCGCGAAACTCGCCCCGTTGACGATCTTCCGCCGGATCTCATTGGCCAAGTTTTTATCCTTGACCAGGATATGACTCGCGCGCCATTCCACGATTCACCTCATGTATTCGCTGTCGGAGCCCTTGCCGGCGTCTTCGGAGGGTTTGCACATCTTGATCGACAAGAGGACGATCAGGACGAGCGGGATGAGGAAATACAGGTATTTATTGCTCCACATGGGCTTATTATAGACCGCCGCGGGGTTCCGGGCAACCCGCCGGGCCCACCCATCGCCCCCCGGGGGGGGTTTCCGTTGAAATCCCCGATGGGTCAGGGCAAACTCTCCCTCCCCATGGATCGCAAGAAACTCCGCGGCCTCACCGCCCTCGTCACGGGGGCCTCCTCCGGCATCGGGCTGGCCATCGCCCGCGAATTGTCCGCGAGGGGCGCGGATCTCATCCTGGTGAGCAACGAAACCGCACGCCTTAAGGAACTCGTCGCGGCGGCCCCGGGCGCCTGGGGCGCAAAGGCGCGCGCCATCCCTCTCGACCTTTCCCGCCGGGACGCCGCCGAAAAACTGGCGGCCCGGCTGGGCAAGACCCGGGTGGATATCCTGGTCAATAACGCCGGGATCTTCTTCTGGGGGGAAGTCCCCGACATCGAACCCGAACGCGTGTGGCGGATGCTCCACCTCCACGCGCTCACGCCCTCGCTTTTATGCGCCCATTACGCCCGGGAAATGCGCCGCCGCCGCGCGGGCTGGATCCTCAATGTCTCCTCGATGATCGTCTACAAGGATTTTCCCGGTCTGGCCCATTACGGGGGCACGAAAAGCTACCTGAAGAGTTTCACCGAATCCCTTCGCAGCGAAATGGGGGAATACGGAGTAAAGGTCTCGAGCCTGCGCCCCGGAGCGGTCGACACGAATCTATACCGCTCGAGCATCCCCACGGGTTTCGCGCGGCGCATCGGCCTCATGCTCTCGCCCGAGGCGGTCGCGAGGGCCGCGGTGAACGGCCTCCTCGCCGGGAAGCCCGTGATCGTACCGGGCCTACTCACCCAAATCATCATTCGCGTGGTCCCCCTGGCCCCGAGGTTTCTCATCGATTTCATCAAACGACATACCCGCCTCATTCCCCGGACGAAACCTTGACGCTCCCGCCGATTTTTCCTCCCCAAAGTCCTTGCGGCGAAGCGGAACGTCCCAACGGGATATGGGGGCGCAACTTTGGTTCGAGTTTCGCCACCGATACGGGGGAGCCGGTTGCAATGCGCCCCATCCGCGCGACCGCGGATAAAGGGCAGCGGAGGGGATGCTAGAATCCCCCATGCCACTCCTTGACATCCAAAACCTGCACAAGCAATACGGGGCCAAACCCGCCCTTCGCGGGGTGAATCTCACCGTCGAAGAAGGCATGGTCTTCGGGCTCCTCGGGCCCAACGGCGCCGGAAAGACCACCCTGGTCAAATGCGCCCTCGACCTCATCCCCTACCACCTCGGCGCCATCCGCCTCGACGGGGTCGATGCCTGCCTCCCCGAATCGCGTCGGGCGGTGGCCTACCTGCCCGAGCGATTTTCCTTCTACCCCTACTACACGGTCCTGGCGGCCACCCGGTTCTACGCCCAACTCCACGGCCTCGATGACGAGACCTTCCAGGCGCGCATCGGCAAGGTGCTCGAAACCCTCAAACTCGTCGACCTGGTCAAGCAGAAGATCGGCACGCTCTCCAAGGGCCAATTGCAGCGCGTGGGCCTCAGCAACCTCCTCCTCTCCGACGCCAAACTCCTCATCCTCGACGAGCCCTTCTCGGGCCTCGATCCCGTGGGCATCCGCGAACTCAAGGATCTCATCTTGCACTTCAAGGCCCTGGGGCACAGCGTGCTCCTCAACTCCCACATCCTCGCCGAAGTCGAGCAGGTCGCCGACGCGGTCGCGATCCTCCACGAGGGCCGCGTGCTCGCCCAGGGGCCGCTGGAGGCGCTCAAGCAGGACAAAAGCCTCGAGGAGCTCTTCTTCGCCACGCTCTCCAAGGCCGACGGGAGCCGCCCATGAAACGCTCGAAGGCCTTCACCACCCTCCTGTTCAACACCTTCCAGAAGGAGTGGCGCAACCGCGGCTTCCTGGTCCTGTCCATCCTCACGGTGCTGTTCATCCTCATCCTCAACGAGGGCGTCCACGCGATCACCACCTGGGTCAGCTCGAAGTCGGGCACGATGATGGTGAGCGATTTCAACAAACTCGTGCGGGGGCAACTCTACGCCTTCTACATGGTCATCTCCGTGTGGAGCGGCCTGCTCGGCGCCCTCATCGGCGTGAACGCGGTGCGCACCGATTACGAGAGCCGGGTGATCTCCCAGATCCTCTCCTTCCCGCTGCACAAGCGCGATTACCTCGCCGCCCGCGTGCTGGGCGCCTGGCTCCTGGTGGTGCTCTATTACGTGGGCGCGCTCCTCATTGCCCTCCTCTATTTTTCGATGCGCAACGGCACCATGGCCTTCGAATGGGCCATCCTCGTGCGCCTCCTTTTCACCTCCCTCAGCGTGCTGGTTTACGTCCTCCTCGGGGTGATGCTCTCCCTGCTGCTGCCGAAGCTCCTCGGTTTCGTGCTCTCGGCCATGGTCGGCTTCTTCGCCTTCATCGCCGACTGGTTCATCGGCGGCAAGCCCCTGGCCGAACTCTTCAACCAATTGGGCTTCTTCAAGGCGATCGGCCTGGCCTTCTATCTCCTTTTCCCGCACGTGGGGAATATGGGCGGCATCGCGGACCAACTCCTGGGGATCAAGGCCGAGGGCCCGATGGCCGCCGTGAATCCCGCCGCGTTCACCCTTTGGTTCGAGGCCGGGCATTTCCTCGTTTCCACGGCGCTTTTGGCCTTCCTCACCTGGACCGTGTTCAAGAAATCCAACCAAGAGATGGGGTGAGAACCCCCACGGCCGATCTCGTCCAAAAAACGGGCAGGTCTGGGCCTTTCTTTTCCCTGGGGGCGCTTCCCCTTCGGTCGCTCGATGGGCCGGTATTCCACCCCGGGCGGGAGACTTTCATCTCGCGGGACGGCCTTCGCCCTAGCTTGCGGGGATGACCCGGGCCGCGTAAAATCCCCCCACCCCGTGGAACGCGGGGTCGCGGGCCCGTACAGGGCGGCGAATGGAGTTTTCCATGGCCGATGAAACAAGCGTCGTCTCGTCCACGGGTTTCCTGGGACGAATCAAGAATAGCCTGGGGGGCGCCGTCTTCGGGCTGCTCCTCTTCCTCGGATCCTTCGGCTTGCTTTGGTATAACGAGGGCCGCACGGTGAAGACCGCCAGCAGCCTCGGGAAGGCCGCCAAAGAAGTCGTCGACCTCTCCACCCCCGTCTGCGCCGCCGCCAACGAAGGGAAACTCGTCCATTTCAGCGGCCCGGCCGTGGCGGACCTTTGCGCCGCCGACGCCGTATTCGGGTTGAAGCCCGATGCCCTGCGCGTCGAACGTTCGGTCGAAATGTACCAGTGGGAGGAAAAATCCGAATCCACCACCAAGGAAAAGATCGGCGGCGGCACCGAAACCGTGACCACCTACAAATACCAGAAGGCCTGGAAGACGGGGCGCCTTGATTCCTCCAAATTCAAGACCCCGGAGGGGCATGAAAACCCGGCCCTCCCGTGGCCGGCAGAAACGTTCACCGCCCGCCCGGTGAAAGTCGGCGAGTTGACGCTCGGCGAGGTGTTCCTCTCCCGTATCGGGCCGTCCCAGCCGCTCCCGCTCTCCCAGGGCGCGCTCGCATCGATGCCCGCCGAACTGAGGCGCCCCGAGGCGCGCCTCGTCGAGAACCAGGTCGTGACCTGCGACCCTGCTGCGCCCGTCCTCGGCGCCGTGCGCCTGTCCTGGACCTACGTCCCCAACCGGACCCCCGTGAGCGTCCTCGGGGGTCAGACCGGCGCGGGCGTGGGCATCCACAAGATCGGCGGGGTGGATGTCAGCCGCCTCGAGAACGGCATCGTGCCTTCCGCCACCATGGTGGCCAACGCCAAGAGCGAGAACAAGACCCTCGCGTGGATCCTGCGCCTCGTGGGTTTCCTCATGATGTGGATCGGCCTGCGCATGATCCTGGCGCCCCTGGCCATGCTCCTCGCCTTCCTGCCCTTCCTCAAGAACCTCGCCGAGTTCGGCATCGGCATCGTGACCTTCCTCATCGCCGTCGTCCTCTCGCTCCTCACCATCGCCATCGCCTGGTTCTTCTACCGACCGGTGCTCAGCCTCTGCCTGCTCGCGGCGGCGGCCGCCGCGGTCATCGCCCTCATCCGCTACCGCCGTAGCAAGAAGGCCGCACGAGCCGCGGCCTGACCGGCTTCACGCCCCGTGCAGGGCCTTCGCGATCCGCTCCAGGGCGTCCGCGAGGGTTTCCCGGCTGGTGCCGAGATTGATGCGGGCGAACCCTTCCCCGCCCGCGCCGAAAAGGGCGCCCTCCGAGAGGGCCACCCGTGCGCGCCGAAGGAGTTCGCCCGCCGGTTGCTTGGCGAAAGGGGTCTCCCGGAAATCGAGCCACATCAAATAGGTCGCCTCGCTCCTGGTCACGGCCACCTGGGGAAACCGGTCCGCGATGAAACCCTCGGCGAAACGGCGGTTCTCGATGACGAGCCGGCGCGCGGAGTCGAACCAGGCCTCTCCCTGCTCCTGGACCCACGTCGTGGCCCGCAGCCCCAGGTAATTGGCCGAGGGAAGCAGCCCCAGGATGGTCTGGCGGAATTTCTCCCGCAATTCGGCGTTGGGGATGATCGCCCAGGCGGCGGTCAAGCCGGGGATATTGAAGGTCTTCGTCGCCGCGCCCAGCACCACGGTGCGCCGGGCCGCCTCGTCGCCCAACTCGAAGAAGGGGATGAACGGTTTCCCGTCGAGCAGCCAGTCCGCCCAGATTTCATCGGAGCACACCATGAGGTTGCGCCGCTTGGCGAACTCGAGGACGCGGGAAAGTTCCTCGAGCCCGAAGTTGCGGCCGGAAGGATTGTGGGGATTGCAGAGCAGGAGAGCCCGGGTGTCGGGCGTCGCGGCCTTCTCCATCGCATCGAAATCGATGGCGTAGAGGCGATCGTCGCATTTCAGGGGCACCTGCACGCACGCCATGGCCGCGGTTCTCCCTCCGTTCAGGAAGTACGGGTAGACCGGGGTATGGGTGAGGAAATTCTTCCCGCGCTCCCCGAGGGCGAGGAAAAAGGCGTAGATGCCGGGCACGACCCCCGGCAGGGCTACCACCATTTCCTCGGTGACATGGGCGTGGTGGCGGCGCTGGTACCAGGAGGCCACGCTCTTTCGGAAATCCGGGGGGATATTGGTGTAGCCGAGATCGTCCCCATCGATGAGCCGGTGGAGCCCCTCCTTCACGAAATCGGGGGGGGCCAGGTCGAGGTCGGCGACCCAGAGGGGAAGTACATCGGGGGCGTGGACGCCCCACTTCATGCTGTCCCGATTCCGGGGGAGGTTCGATCGCGCATCGCTCATATCGGGGTCCTGGGGCTCGTGGGGCTTAGGCTTATTTTAGCCCGTGTTTCGCCCATTCGCCTATCCGAAGATTCAACGGGCGCGGGATGGGCCGCTCGACCGGGCACCCGCAGGCGACCCCGACGACCGCAGGGCCCGTTCTCCCGGGCTCTCGGGGAAAGCGATTCAGAGGACCCTCTCGGCCAAACCCCGTTCCCCGAAGGCCACGCTCGCCCTTTCATCCGATAGACCGCAATCGGTTCCAAAAATCCGAGGTTGCCGCTCATGTTGCATTCCGGGGCATCAAGGCGTACCATGTCGGCGCGTGGCCGCCCCCAATCTCCTACTCATCAACCCGGCCGGAAATAATGGCCGCGCCCTCCAGACCCTGGAAAAAGCAGCCCGCGAGAGTCCACGGGAAATCCGCGCGCTCTACCAGGCATGCGAACGGATCGTCTTGAAACCCGGACAGCGCCTCTCGGAGCCCGGGATCCTCGATCGCATCCGGGCCCGACGCCGGGTCTTCATCTGCAGCGGCGATGGCACGCTCAATTGGCTCGTGACGGCGCTCCTCCAAAACCATCTCGAGGGGAAGGTCCGCGTCGGCATCATCCCCGGGGGTTTCGGCAACGCGGCCGCCGCGATGCTGGGCATCCAGAGCACGAAGGCAGGCCTCTCCCTCCTGGCCGAAGACACCCCGCACCGCAAGACCGATGTGCTCGCGACCAACCTCGCAGAGTGCCCCTATGTCGTGTTCGCCGCGGGCATCGGCCTCGAGGGAAAAATCGTCCATACCCGGCAATGGGCGAAATGGCTCTCGGCGGCCGGCTACGTGCTGGCGGCCATCTGGGAACTCTTCGCCCACCGCCGGGGGCGTTTCATCCTCAAGATCGACGGCGGCACCAAACTTTCCGTCCTCGCATCGAGCATCATGATCGCCAATGGCCCCTATTTCGGCCTCCTTACCTCGGCCCCCAAAGCCCTCATCGACGACGGGCGCATGGATATCCGCCTCTTCCATGAGAACCTCAATTTCCTCCTCAATCTCCAGCCCCAGAACATGAGCCTCTACCCGGTGGACAATTTCAGCTATATGGACATCCGGGCCAAAACGCTCCAGGTCCGGGGCCGCCTCACGCTACAGATCGATGGCGACCCGGTGAAGGCGACTGACTTCCTCGAACTCACCGTCCTCCCGAAGCGCCTCCATTACCTCGTGCCGAAGAAATCCATTAAAAATCGCTGAAGTTCACTCCGTCCTTTTTGATCGGCGCAACCCCATGAGCTCTCCTTCCGTCTCCCGCGGCCCGGCCGGGTTCCCTAAAGCCTGGTCGCTGCTCGTCACCCATCGACGCGTACTCCAAAAACGCCTCCTTGCCTGGTTCCGCGAGAACGCCCGCGACCTGCCGTGGCGCCACCGGCGCACCCCCTACCGGGTCTGGGTTTCCGAACTGATGCTCCAGCAGACACAGGTGGCCACGGTCATCCCGTATTACCTCCGCTGGATGGAGCGATTCCCCGACGTCGAAAGCCTCGCCCGAGCCCCCTTGGCCGTCGTCTTGAAGCATTGGGAAGGGCTGGGCTATTACCGGCGCGCCCGCTATCTCCACGCGGGAGCCAAAAAAATCGTGGGCGAACTCGGGGGGGCCTTCCCGTCCACACACGTTTCCCTCCTCGGCCTCCCGGGCGTGGGACCCTATACCGCGGGGGCCATCGCAAGCCTGGCCTTCGGCCTTCCCCACCCCCTGGTCGACGGCAATGTGGAGCGCGTCTTCCTCCGGCTCCTTGGGGATGGCCGGGACCCCGATTCTCCCGTGATCAAGAGGCAATTATGGGAGTTCGCTGCTTTGCTCATACCCACCATGGAGCCGGGGGCCTTCAATGAAGGGCTCATGGAATTGGGGGCGGTGATCTGCACCTCGGACCGGCCCGGCTGCGTCGCTTGCCCGCTTCGTCGTTACTGCAACGCCCTCAAAATGGGCTCGGTCAACCAAATCCCGCGCCCAAAGGCCAGAGCACAAGTGACCAGGGTCTACCGGGTGGCGATCGTCCTCGAATGCCGGGGGACCTTCCTGGTCCGGCAGAGGAGCGAGGGCGGCCGATTGGGCGGTCTCTGGGAATTCCCGGAGATGGAATGCAGCGGCGAAGAAGCTTCCCAAGCGCCTTTGGCCCGGTTAATACATCGCTTGGGGGCCTCCGGCGCGCGCGTGGTGGCACTCGCAAAAATCAATCACGCAATCATGAACGAGCGTGTCACGACCCGATTCTGGCTTGCGACCCTACGAAATAGTACCGAAGCGGGGAGAGCCTCGGGATCCTGGCGATCCCGAGCGGACCTTCGCACCCTCGCCATGCCTGCGGCGCACCGTCAGGCGGCGAAGGCGATCGAAAAGCTAATCCGGTCTTACTGAAAGGTGACGGGGGAGGTACCTTCGGTGGTCTCAAGCGTGCCGGGCGGAGGGGGGAAACCGAGTGCGATCGAGGAACGCCGGAAATTTCCCCTATTTTTCCTTGTCCCCAGTTAAATTCGCATCGAGGAGTGAACCAAAGTTTTGCTGGTAATTTGCCGGGGCCCCATCGTGAGCGAGATCATCGATCCAAATGGCGTTAAATCCATCCGTATCTGAGATATTTTTTACCGTAATCGCGCAAATGCCCGTTCCGGCTGCGGCAACGTTCCCCCCCGGTGTCGAGAATAACGTAAAGGACGCTACATTCCCAACGCTATTCGTCCACCACGCCCCCCATGCGATGTTGTTCGTGACGAAGAACTGAACTTCTAGGCTACCGGTGACGCTGATCGTCTTCATAAAACTTTTCCCCCCTGTGATCGCCGAGCCGACGTTCACGTTTGCCGGGAATGAAATCACCCGAGCCTGGCCAGGCGGAACATTGATGCAGCGAACGGACGGGCTCGCAGCCGCTCCGGTGGACCCGTCGATTTTCCAACCCGAGGGCACTTGAAAGTTCGTGGTCAGGAACGCCGAAACCGAGTTCGCCGTGAGGGCGACCGCCTCAACCCAAATGAAATTGCTGCCCGACCCGGCTAAGGCGACACTCACGTTCGTGTTCGTCACGTTGTCCACAGAAGCGGTGGTGGGTCGCGTGGGTGTGGACGAGATATAGACCCGAAAATTGGTCGCCAAGGCCGTGGTTGTCCAGGCGATGGATAGATTCTTGTCCCAAAGAGCATTCTGGGTCAGGGTCAGTTTCTGGGTCGAAAAACTATCCGCCAACGCGTTCGAACCCGCCCCCAGGGGATCCAAAACGTTGCTCCGATCTTGAGGCGTGCAGGCAACGAGCGCGGCGACGGCCGCGGCCGTGAGGATGAATGAAACGATGCGGGAGGCTTGCATGGTGGGCTCCTGGTTCCTCAGAACCGCGAAGAGAATTGGACGGCGAAACGCTCGCCATCATAGGACGGGACGACGAAGGCCGTGCCCTTATAGGTCGGAAGGAACAGGGATGTCACAAAGACGGCCGCCCCGACCCCGCCGACGATGATCCACGGCGTCATCTGGCCGAGTTGATTGCGATACAAATTGTACTTGTCGGTGAATTGCGCCGCGGTCGTCCCCGCACCGAGGTTCTTATATTCCCCGAAGGTCGCGTTGGCCTGGAGGTAATTCACCAGGGTCAACGTGCCCCCGAGCACCCCGACGCCCAGGCCGCCGAACATCAGCACGGGCTTGATCACATTGCGATCGCCCGAAGCCGCCGAGGCCGGGGCCCGTACGGGGGCCGTTTTCACTGGCTTGCTGGCCGGCGCGCTCGCCGAACCCGAGGCCGCCTCCAGCGTGATCCGGTCGCCGTCCTTGAACGGCTGGGCATCTTTCTGACCGCGGATGGTCGAGAGCGAGCCGCCGGCATCGACCGCCGTGACCTTCGCCTGGCCCAATTCGGCCACTTCCCGGCCCAGGAAATCGCCGGTGGACTGGTCGATGATGGCGCTGCCGTAGCGCAGCACCGTCACCACCGTGCCTGCGGCCATGCCGTCGTCCCGGCCGATGTTGATGAGGCACGACCCGTCGGGCTTCACCGTCACCACGCGGCCGGTGATCTTGATCTTCTGGTCGATCTTCGCCGCCAGCGATTTGATGCGCGGCATGAGGTCGTCGTCGTTGGCCGCCGTCTCGTTATCGGACATCTCGATGCGGCTGCGTTCCACGTCCACGAAACTCATGGTGATGATGATCTTGGTGCCCAGTTTGGAGACGGAGCCCACCACCAGTTTCTGCACGTTGAGGATATTCCCCAATTTCACCGCGCAGGCCTGGTCGGAGCACCCGCTCTGCTGCAGCGCCTGCTCGCGCATCACCTTGTCGAGGTTCGCCCGGTCGATGACGTCGAACTTCTTCAGCGAGACCAACTCGCCCGAGAGCAGGTCGGTGATGGTCGCGGCCGTGTTCGGGTCGACCCCCGCCTTCGCCACCAGGCTCATCACCGCGATGCGCGTCTTGTCGGCGGCGGGCGCGACGAGCGTGAGAAGGAGCCCCGCGATGAGCAGGGAGAGGGCGCGTTTAGGCATGTACGAAACTCCTGGAAGGACTTTTTGGGACGTTGAATGTCGACGTGATTCCCGAGGATGCAATTCAAACCCGGGACCGGCCGGGCGGCAGCAGGCCCGAATCACCGCATCCGTATCTAACGCCGCGGAATGATTATAGTGCGAGATTTGTCAGGAGTCGGGTCGAACAGCGCCCGATTATGATGCCTAACTAGATGGGAATTATCCCCAATTCTGCCGGCCGATCGGGTCCGGGTGGGTGCCGTTCGCCGAGGGGCACCCCTGTTCCTTCGATTCGGTTATGGAAGGACCAAATCCGCGCTGCTCATATTGGTAAAGACCATTTCATTGAGCAAGGAGGGACCTTTGATGCTGATGGTGTCGATCCAGAAGGCGTTCATTCCATCCGAATCGCCCGCGTTCGTCACCGTGATCAGGTAGACCCAATTTCCGATGGCGAGGCTCGCAGGTTGCATCCCCCAATTCTGGAAGGTCCAACCGGCATGATTTCCGGTCACGGCCATTCCGCGCTCGATGAAGGTCGCCGGGATCGTATCCTGCCATACCTTCACGGAATAGGAGAGCGTACCCCCGTTCCAGTTGGTGTACTGGAAGGCGTTCGACCAGTTCATGGCGTTGTCCCCGGCGGTGGGGGAGGCGAACGTGAACTTGATGGCGCGGAAAGCTCCCGGCGGCACGTTGACGCACCGAAGGCTCGGACTGCCCGGGAACCCGGCCCCGGTATCGATCTTGAATCCGGAAGGGACGATGAAATTCGTCTGGAGGAAGTCGGACAAATTGCTCGCGGCGCCCCCCACGGCCTCGACCCAGATGAAATTGCTGCCAGGACCCAGAAGACTCGCGATCGCATTCGTATTCGTCAGATTATCGATGGAGGCGTTGGCGGGACGGGTCGTGTTCGTCGTCACATAGACCCGGTAGAGGGTGGCGCTCTGGGCCGCTGGCCAGGCGATCCCGAGGTCCTTTTCCCAGGCATTCGCGGGTGGGGTGAGGAGGATGTTACCGGTGGCGAATTTAATGGCCGAGTTCGAAAAGGACCCCCCTGGATCCAGCGGGTTATTGCGTTCTTGCGGGGTACAAGCGATGAAGAGGGCGATGAGGACGGCCAGCGCTGCCGATGATAGGGCGGGGATCTGGATTTTCATGGGCGACTCCTAAGTCCTCAAAACCGCGAAAAATACTGGACGGCAAAACGCTCGCCATCGAAGTTGGGATAGAACATCGCCGTCTTCTTGTAGGTGGGCAAGAAGAACGAGGTGACGAAGACAGCCGCCCCGACCCCGCCGACGATGATCCAAGGGGTCATCTGGGAGAGTTGGTTGCGGTAGAGGTTGTATTTGTCGGTGAATTGGGCTGCGGTGGTCCCCGCGCCCAAATTCTTATAGTCCCCGTAGGTCGCGGTGGCTTGCAAGTAATTCACGAGGGTCAGCGTGCCCCCGAGCACCCCGACGCCAAGGCCGCCGAACATCAGCACCGGCTTGATCACATTGCGATCGCCCGAAGCCGCCGAGGCCGGGGCCCGTACGGGGGCCGTTTTCACGGGCTTGCTAGCCGAGGCGCTCGCCGAACCGGAGGCCACATCCAGCGTGATGCGGTCGCCGTCCTTGAACGGCTGGGCATCTTTCTGACCGCGGATGGTCGAGAGCGAGCCGCCGGCATCGACGGCCGTGACCTTCGCCTGGCCCAATTCGGCCACTTCCCGGCCGAGGAAATCGCCGGTGGACTGGTCGATGATGGCGCTGCCGTAGCGGAGCACCGTCACCATCGTGCCCGCTACCATGCCGTCATCCCGGCCGATATTGATGAGGCACGACCCGTCGGGCTTCACCGTCACCACGCGGCCGGTGATCTTGATCTTCTGGTCGATCTTCGCCGCCAGCGATTTGATGCGCGGCATGAGTTCGTCGTCGTTGGCCGCCGTCTCGTTGTCGGACATCTCGATGCGGCTGCGTTCCACATCCACGAAACTCATGGTGATGATGATCTTGGAGCCCAGTTTGGAGACCGAGCCCACCACCAGTTTCTGCACGTTGAGGATATTCCCCAATTTCACCGCGCAGGCCTGGTCGGAGCACCCGCTCTGCTGCAGCGCCTGCTCGCGCATCACCTTGTCGAGGTTCGCACGGTCGATGACGTCGAACTTCTTCAGCGAGACCAACTCGCCCGAGAGCAGGTCGGTGATGGTCGCGGCCGTGTTCGGGTCGACCCCCGCCTTCGCCACCAGGCTCATCACCGCGATGCGCGTCTTGTCGGCGGCGGGCGCGATGGAGACGAAAACCAGGGAAAACACCAGGAACAAGCGGGCCATTCGTTTCATAGAGCAACCTCGCGGGATTCAAGTCGACCGGTTCGCCGGCATTCCGTCCCGAATGGCTAAATCATACTTTTAAACACTTCTTTATCCAAATGGAGGAAATCCCGATCCCGCGGATCGGGGATGGGGGCAGGATGATAAAATCTTGGCAGCCCTTCCAACCTAGGTTCCCACCCAATGAAAAAGTCGATTCTCATCCCCTTCTTTTCCCTGCTGTTATTCCCGCTTCTCGCCCAAGACGCCCCGATCCCCAAGGTCGGATCCAAGGCGCCGCTTTTCGCCATCCAATCCCTCGAATACAATAATTTCGTCATGGCGGAAAAGATCCAGGAACTCAAGGCCAAGAAGGGCCTGATGATCCTCGATTTCTGGGCCACCTGGTGCAAGCCGTGCATGCGCGAACTCCCCGAGTTCGAACGCATCCATAAAGACCTCGCGGCCAAGGGCGTGCAATTTTTCGCCGTGGCCATCGACGACAAGCGCCAGGATATCTGGCGCTACGTGAAGACCGAGAAGAAGTACACCTTCCCCGTGCTCGTCGACCTCAACGCCTTCAACGCGGGGCGCAAGTACGGCGCCGACAAGACGCTCCCCCAACTCTTCGTCATCGACGGCGAAGGCGTCATCCGCTATCAGCACACCGGCGAAATCAAGAACATTGAGGCGGCCCTGAAGGGGATCGCCGAATCCCTCCAACCCGGCACGTTCCCCGAGTTCAAGGGAAAAAAAATCGAAAGCGGCGAGACTTCCTCCCACTGAAGCCGCGTTTCGCCTTCCTCGGAACGCCCGATTTCGCGGCGGAACTCCTCGCCACCCTCCTCGACCGGGGCCTGGGCGAGTGCGCCGCGGTATTCACCAAGCCCCCGAAGCCCCGGGGACGCGGCCGTGAGAATCCCGAAAGCCGCCTCATGGCCGTCGCGAGGGCCCGCGGCGTGCCCGTCCATATCCCCGAGCGCGTCTCGGTGCCCGAGGTCGAGGCCGCCCTCGCCGAACTCCGCCTCGACTTCGCCCTGGTGGTGGCCTTCGGCCAGCTTTTGAAACCCTCTTTTTTCCAGGTGCCCCGCCTCGGGACCTATAACCTCCATTTCTCGCTCCTCCCCCGATGGCGCGGCGCGTCCCCGGTGCCTTCGGCGATCCTCTCCGGCGATGCGCAGTCCGGGGTAACGCTCCAGAAAATCAACGAAGGATTGGATACGGGCGAGGTGGCCGCCCAAGTCCCGTTTCACATCGCCGGCCTTTCGGCGCCGCAGGTGTTCGCCGAGAGCCTTCGCCATGCGCTGCCCCTGCTTGAAGCGTTCTTCGCCGACCCCGACGGGCACGCCGCGCGGCTCGTGCCCCAAGACGCCGCCGGGGCCACCGTCTGCCGCAAGATCCACAAGGATTCCGGCCGGATCCTCCCGACCACGACCCTCCAGGAGACCGAGCGCAAATTGCGCGCCTTCGATCCCTGGCCCGGTATCTTCCTCCAAGCCGGGGGAAGCCGCCTGCGCATCGCGGGGCTCGAACACCCCGTCTCGGAGCCCGCCGACGCGCCCGTCCTGGAACGCGCGGGCAAGAAAGAATTGCGCCTGCGCCTCGTCGATGGGCACGCCCGCGTGACGAGCCTCCAGCGCGAAGGCAAACGCGAGATGTCGACCCAAGAGTTCCTCAACGCCTGCCCCGCGGCGTTCGCCTGGCCGATCGAATAGTTCGCGCCACCGGGCCCTTGATAGGGCCGGGGGCGATCGAGGCCTCGGCGGAACCGACCCTAGCGTTCCCCGCGCAGGATCTTCCACCCCAGCTCGCGGATGGTCTCGAGGCCCACGTGGGCGACGCTGGAAAAGTAGACGAGGTGCGGCTTCAGTTCCTCTGGGAATTTGGAGGTGATGTCGCCCTCGAAGAGGACGCGGTCTTCGGCCGTGCCCAGCAGGTCGACCTTGCTGAGGCCGATGGCGAAGGGCTTGGCGGCGAGGGCCTCGCTATGGGCCGCGAGTTCGCGGCGCAGCACCTCGAAATCTTCAGCGGGCGTATCGGAAGTGCAATCGATGAGGTAGAAGAGGAACCGCGTTCGTTCGATGTGCCGCAGGAACTCGAGGCCGAGGCCCTTGCCCTCGTGGGCCCCCTCGATGATGCCGGGGATGTCGGCGATGACGAGGGAATGCTCGCCGTCGAGGCGGTAGATGCCCAGGTTCGGCGTGAGGGTCGTGAACGGGTAGGGGGCGATCTTGGGCCGGGCGTTGGTGATGGCGGCGATGAAGGTGCTCTTGCCCGCGTTGGGGAAGCCCACGAGGCCGATGTCGGCGATGAGCTTGATCTCGAGGACCACGTCGGCGCGATCGCCCTCGAGCCCCTTCTGGGCGTAGCGCGGGGCCTGGTTGACCGAGGTGGCGAAGCGGGCGTTGCCGCGCCCGCCGAGCCCGCCCTTCAGGAAGAGGAAGGCGTCGCCGTTTACGGTGAAGTCGTGGATCTCGCGGTCGGCGGTATCCTTGAGCACCGTACCCACCGGCACCTTGATGACGGCGTCTTCGCCGTCGGAGCCGTGGCAATTATTGCCGCCGCCGGGTTCGCCGTCCTTGGCGAGGACCTCGTGGAACGAGTAGAGGTGGGCGAACGAGGAGAGCGACTGGTCGGCGACGAGCACCACGTCGCCGCCGCGGCCGCCGTCGCCGCCGTTGGGCCCGCCGAAGGGCACGCCGCTCTCGCGGCGGAAGGACACGGCGCCCTTCCCCCCGTGGCCGGCCCCGAGGCTGAGGCGGATGACATCGATGAATTTTTCCATAGTGGTCTTCAGGGCCGGGGGCGGGCAAAAAAAAGCCGGCGCCCCGGCGCCGGCGGCGGTCGGGGAACGGAGGCGAGGATTACTTCACGGCCTCTTCTTCGGTCGGGAAGATGTTGAACATGCCCTCGAGGTCGACGATCTTGAGGATCTTCCGCACGGAATCGCTCATGTGGCAGAGGCGCATCTCGCCCTGCTTCTCGCCCACCTTGCGCATGGTGGAGATGAAGACGCGCAGGCCGCTGGAGGACATGTACTCCACCTTGGCCAGGTTGAAGAGCACGTTGAGTTCGCCCTTGCCGATGGCGTCGAAGACCATGCTCTCGAGTTGCTGGGAGAGCATGACGTCGAGGCGCCCCTCGATGTGGACGACATACCATTTGCCTTTCTTCTCGGTGCGGATGTCCATGGCGTAGTTTACCCCGGAACCAAGGCGAGGGTCAATTTCCGCCTCCGGGGCGCTTTCGGCCTCGAATTCGACGAGGAGCCCCCGGTGGTCCGTCCAAGGGGTCTCGAGCGTTCGGGCGCGCACGGGGCGCACTCCGCGGCCCATGACGTAGTCCAGCCGTAGCGGAACGACGTAGCGGTAGGTCGGCTCATCGGCGCCGGCCTCCTTCACCAGGTCGCGGTAGCGCCGGCGCAATCGGGGCATCCCCGGCATCCAGGGAGTGGAATTGAAATCTCCCGCGATGAGGCTCATGCCGGGCAGCCGGCCGGCTTCCCGCCGCAGGAGCCTGAATTGGGCTCGCCGCTGCCTGGAACTCCGGAGAAAATCCCCCAATCCGGCGTGGGGCGTGGTGGGATTGAGGTGGACCGCGATGAGTTCGACCCCTCCGTCGAGGGTATCCGCCTGCGCCAGGAGCATGGGGATCCCGTCGCCCGCCCGCAGCGCCCGTATACCGCTTAAGGGGTATTTGGAGAGGATATCCAATCCATGGCCCCAGGCGGGGTTCCCCGGGCTGGTGGCCCGGTGCGGGTAGCGAGCCTCGACCCGCTCGGCGTCCCCCGGCAGGCTCTCGATGAGGAGGAGGAAATCGGGGTCCAGGGCCCCGGCGAGGGCGGGAAGTTCGCCCCGATTCCCGGGATTGCGGAAATCGAGGTTGATGGAGAGGAGTTTCAGGGGCATGAAAAGGGTAAGGGGCGGGCGTTTTCGGGCCGATAACAAGAATGCGTGAAAAGGGTTCTCATATTCCTTTCGGTCGTGTGGATGATGGGGCCGCCCCTCGCGGGAATGCCCCCCCTCAAGATCGAGACCTCCCGGCCCCTCGCCTACCTGGAGGAATTCTATCGTCTCTATTATTTACCGCAACTCTTCGACAACGACAACCTGAACCAGAACCTCCATTGGCTCCAGACCGCCCTCAAGGCCCCCTTCGCCCCCCCGATCCAGGCCCTCGTCATCTGCAAGACGCCGGCCGAGTACGAGCGCTACCAGCAACTCCTTCGCATGCATATCCATTACCTTATGACGCAGAATTGCGTGCTCCTCGCCGCCCGCTACGACAAGCACGAGCCGGTTTTCTTCAATAAAGAATACAGCAAAGAGATCCTCGAGTCCCTCGAATACGCCCGCTACCACTACGAATGCGCGCGCAATTATTGGGCCGTGGTGCTCGATTTCAAGCGGGACCTCTCCAAGGCGCGCTTCGCCCGGGTCCCCGACATGGAGTTCTCCGAAGACCTCCTGGTGCGCATCGATAGCGGCGAACTGGATTACCGCCGCGTCATCGACCGCCAATTGGCCAAACTCGAGAAGACGAAGGCCTATTTCCAGGCGCCCTGAAGCCCTCAGCAAGAACCGCACCCGTCTAGCGGCGGGTCAGCATAGAAAGCCCCTCGTAGGTCCGGTAGCCCTGCCGCTCCCAGAACGCCTTGGCGCTCCCGTTCGAATCGAAGACGTGCAGGTTGATCCGATCCGCCCCGGCTTCCCGAAGGGCCCGCGTCGCCTCCGCCACCATGCCCGCGGCGATCCCCCGCCGGCGAAACGCCCGGGAAACCGCCAGCCGGTAGAAATACCCGCGCATGCCGTCGAAACTGGCCAGCAGGGCCCCCACCACGACCCCATCCTCCTTCGCCACGCGGCAGAAGCCGCCATTGCGCGCCAGGAAGGCCGAAAACGCCCCCGCCGAAGGCACATCGCCGATCCCTTCGGTTTCGCGCCATAGGGCGGAAACCGCTTCCATGTCCGAGACGTCCATCCTAGCGATGTCGAGGCTCATGCATTCCCCCTGGGCCGGCTGGGCGGCGAAGCACCGTGCGGAATCCGAAAAAAAGCCGAATGGTTCTCGCCTCGGCCCGTACGCCGCGCCCGGGGGGGATTATAATCCAAGAACGAAGGGGACCTTCGCCGACTTCACCGGCCCCGCCTCTTACACCCATTACAACCACGGAGCCCTCCTTGAGCCAGAAATACGACGTCGCCGCCTACGTGTGGCCTTCTTACCACCACGATCCCCGCGCCAGGATCTTCTGGCCCCAAGGCATCGGCGAGTGGGAAACCGTGCTCAAAAACGGGCCCAAGTTCGAGGGCCACGAGCAGCCGCGCCTGCCGCTCTGGGGCCCCGTCAATGAAGCCGACCCCTACGTGATGCAGATGCAGATCGACGCCGCCGCCGACCACGGGGTGAATGTCTTCATCTACGATTGGTATTGGTACGACGGCCTGCCCTTCCTCGAGGGCTGCCTCGACGACGGCTACCTCAAGGCGAAGAATAACGATCGGGTGAAGTTCTACCTCATGTGGGCGAACCACGACGTGAACACCACCTGGGACAAGCGCAACGCCGGGAAGGTCGACCCCAAATCCCTCATCTGGCGCGGCGCCCAAGACCTCTCCCAATTCAAGGCCATCGCCCGGCGCGTCATCGAGCGCTATTTCCCCCATCCCTCGTACTACCGCATCGGGGGCAAGCCGTGCTTCTCGATCTACGACCTGCGCGCCCTGGTCGAGGGGCTGGGCGGGGTCGAGGAGGCCCGCCGGGCCCTGGACTGGTTCCGCGAGGAAACCCGGAAGGCGGGCTTCCCGGATCTCGACATCCAGTACACGATCCGGGGCAAAATGTCCTTGAACCTGTCGGGCGTGGACGGTGGTCCTGCCATGGACCAGAAAGACCTGGTGGCCAAACTCGGCCTCGACAGCCTCACCCATTACCAGTACGTCCACTTCACCGACGTCGACCGCGACTACGCCGAGATCCAGGCGGATGCGGAAAAAGTCTGGGCCGAACTCGCCCGCGACTACAGCATCCCCTATTATCCCCACGTCTCCATCGGGTGGGACAATAACCCCCGCTACGAGATGTTCCGCCCGGGCGTGGTGAAAAAGAACACCCCCGAAGCCTTCGGCAAGGCCCTTCTCGCCGCCAAAGCGTTCGCCGATGCCCGGCCCAAGCAGGCGCCCCTCATCACCATCAATAGTTGGAACGAGTGGACGGAAACCAGTTACCTCCAGCCGTGCAGCCTGTTCGGCTACGGGTACCTGGAAGCGGTGAAGCGGGTCTTCGGCGGCTGACAAGGGCCCCGCCGGGCGGGCACATGGGTTACAATGACCCATGCCCATCCGGGAGCGCTATCTCCTCTCCGATTACGTCCGCCCCGGCTTCCCCCTCTACCTGGGGGAATCCCCCGCGCCCGTGGTGCCGCTCCATTCCCACGATTTCTACGAGGTCGCCTTCCTCGAACGCGGGAGCCTGGTACACGAGTTCGAGCACCAGGAGGCCGCCTCCATGGAGGCCGGCGATTTCGTCCTCCTCAATCCGTTCGAGCGACACGCCTACGCCTCGCGAAAAGGCGACCTCCTCCTCTTCAATTGCATCTTCGCCACCCATTATCCGGCCACCCTGGGGCAGGGCCTGGGCCAGGAGGAAATCCTCTTCCCGTTCCACCTCCCCCATCGAATCGGCCGGCCCGAACCCGCCGAACGCCGGGAACTCGCCGGCCTCCTGCGCGCGGGTTTAGGCGAATACGGGAAGATGGGCGAGGGATGGCGGCTTTCCGTCACGGGGCTCGTGCTCCAGGCGCTCACCCTGTGCCGCAGGATCCTGGGGCGCGACCCCGCCAATCGGCGGCCCCAGGCCGCCTCCCGCATCCTCCCCGTCCTCGCCCTCATCGATGCCCGGTTCACCACCGATTTGAGCCTGGGCGCCATCGCCCGCCTCGCCGGCCTCAGCGCTCCCTATATGAGCGAACTCTTCCGCAGCGCCACGGGGAAGACCTTCAAGCAGTACCTCGTGGAGCGGCGCCTGCGCTACGCCGTGCATCTCCTCGAGCACGGCCGCGCCCCGGTGGGCGAAGTCTGCCGGCAAAGCGGCTTCGGCGATCTCACCCACTTCGAACGGCAAGTGCGGAAGTTTTCGGGGATGGCCCCCCTCGAACTTCGCCGTCGCCGCCACGAGAATGACCCACGAGACATCCGCTCCCCCGATGCGGGAGCCTGAACCCCAAGGAGTCGACCATGGCCCCCGAATGCCTCACCTCCGATTCGCCCGGGAACAACCAATTGCTCTATTTCACCTCCCCGAGCCTGCTCGAGGATGGGCGGACCCTCGTGATGATCAGCGACCGCACCGGGCACCCCAATCTGGTCGCCCGGGATCTGGCCACGGGACGGGAATGGCTCCTCACGGAGAATGCATCGGGCTGGCTGCGCTCCTACGTCTATTTCGACGGGCGGGTCGAAGAAGGGTTCGGCCGCGCCAGCGTAAGCCTCGACCCCGCCCGCGGCCGGATCTACCATTTGCAGGGCCTCGAACTCCGGCGCATCGACCTCTCGGGAGGAACCCGTACGATCGCGACCCTGCCCCGGGGGCAAGTCAGCGCCTTCACCCACGTGAGCGCCGACGGCAAGCGCCTGTGCGTGCCCACCACCGACGATCGGGCCCTCGAGGGTCCCCTGAAGGACGGCCGACCCGCCCACGATATCGACAAGCGGGTCCAAGAGGAGGGGCTGCGCTCCTGGCTTCGGGTCTACGACTGCGAAACCGGCGCGCTCCTCGCCTGCCCCGAGATACCCCGAGCATGGATAACCCACGTGCAATTCTCCCCCGCCGATCCGTCCCTCATCCTCTACAACCACGAATGGCCCGGGGATTGCGGCATCCGGCGCATGTGGCTTTGGGACGGGCGCACGCACCTTCCCCTGCGCACCGAGGGGGAGGGGAGGTCGCGGCGGGATTGGACCTGCCACGAGATGTGGGCCGACGGCGGGGCCAGCGTGCTCTACCACGGCGCCTACGCCGACGGGGGCGCCGCCTACCTCGGGCGCTGGACCCGAGAGAAGGGGCCCACCGAAGCCGCGCTGCCCGCCTCTTGGCACCGCTACGGGCATTTCACCGCCTCGCGAAGCGGCAACCGGTTCGTCTCCGACGGCTATTACCAGGAAGCGGATGACCCCGAGGCGCGGGGCGGCGCCTGGATCAGCCTGCAGGAGGTCGACTGGGGGAAGGGTTCGGTGGCATGGACCCCCCTATGCCGCCACGGCTCTTCGTGGAAAGGGCAGGATAACCATCCCCACCCGGTCTTCGATCCCACCGATCGGTGGATCTATTTCACCAGCGATGCGGGTGGGAAGCGGGCCGTCTGGCGCGTGGCGGTGCCCTGATGATTTCCATCCTCCAAAAACCCCGTAGACTCTTCGGGAAATCGGCGTCTAGGGTGCCCCGCCCCGCTTTCGGGGTGCGGCCCGGCCACGGTTTGAAAATCGATGGCGCCGGGGACCCGAAAAAAAGCCGATCCCAACCGGGCGCAGCCTGCCCCCCTGGCGCCCCCGCGGAGTAGAATCCCTAAGCCAAAGAAGGGCCGCCACGAAGGCCCAGGTCCGATCGGACCCCGGAGGGTACCCATGCGCCGAATCTTGAACGCCGCCGCCCTGATCCTCGCCTTGGCCGCGACGGCCCAGGCCCGTCCCGCCATCGGCGCCATCCGCTGGGATGCGTGGATGCAGGGAAGCAATGTGACCCGGGCGGTGGAGAAAACCCTTAGCCCCTCGAAGTACCATTTCCGGGTTCCCTTCTTCGGGGTGAAGACCGCCGCGGGCGGCGTGGCCTTCCCGACCTATACCCAGGAAATCTTCGACCAGGAGCTCCGCTATGCGAAGGCCGGCGGCGTGGATTATTTCGCCTACTGCACCTACCCGACGAATGACGGGATGTATCGGGGCCTCGAGTACCACAGGGCGAGCCGCCTTCGCGACCAGGTGAAGTTCTGCCTGCTCATGCACCAGTCGATGGTGACCTCCTGGCCCGACGAGGTGAAACTGGTGGTCTCCTGGCTCAAAGAGCCCTATTACCACAAGACCCCCGACGGCCGGCCCATCATCTTCGCCTTCGAATCCGGTGTCCAGAAGATGAAGGGACGGGTGGAGGACTTGGCGGCCGCGGCCCAGGCCGCGGGGCTCAAGCGGCCCTATTTCGCCTGGATGGGCTGGAACCCCTTGCAGGCGTACGGCCCGATCTCCGAGTTCCAATTCGACGCGTTCTCCGCCTACGCCAAGGGGATCACCGGCCACGACCGCTTCGTCGATTACGCAGCCGACATCCGCAATCAATATTGGGAGGCCGCCGCGGGTATCGGGCTCGAGAGCATCCCCTTCGCGGGTTGCGGCTGGGATCGGCGCTGCCGCGACGAGAACCCGACGCCGTGGGACCGGGGCATCAAGGCGGTCGCCGACGCCGAAGCCAACCCCTTCACCCGACCCACGCCCGCCGAATTGGCCGACCACGTGAAGGCCGCCCTGGACTGGGCCTCGGAGAACCGAGCCCTCGTGCCCGCCCAAAGCCTGGTGATGTACGCCTGGAACGAGCACGATGAGGGCGGCTGGCTCTGCCCGACCTGGGGCGAGGGCGGCCGGACGAACACCGACCGCCTCGATGCCCTGGCGGCCATGCTCGCCCGCTACCAGCCCCCCCCGGCCAAGGCCCGCGCCCTCGCGCGGATCGACCGCATGCCGATGGACGGCCTCGCCCTCTGGTTGGATGCCTCCAACCCGAAGGGCCTGTCCCAAAGCGCCGGAAGTCTACGACTCCTCGACCTTTCGGGCGCGGGATGCGATGGAACGGCCGTCGGCGAAGCGCGCCTCGTGCGCCTTGCCGGCGGGAAGGCGGCCGTGCGGATTTCCGAAGGCGGTTATATCGACGTGCCGGGGGTCGCCACCCGGGAGGGCCTCACCGTCTTCCTGGTGGCCCAAAAGCCCGTGAAGGGGGGAGACCCCCAGGCCCGGCTGGCCTCCGCCTATATCGCCAACCAGGCCGACTGGAAGGCGCCCTCCTGGTGCATCGCCCTCGATAAGGAAGCCAACCCGTTCCCGCCCCGCGTCCATATGCAGTCCCTCTCCGGCGTGCAGACCCGGGGCCTGCGCCTCGGCCGGGAGATGCACACCGAAAACTCGAAATTTTCCGGCGACATCGCCGAGGTGATCGTCTACGGCCGTATCCTCTCCGGGGGGGAGACCCTGTTCATCAAGTCCGAATTGGAGAAGAAATGGACGCGGGCTGGGATGTGGGCGGAGCTCTCCCCATGAGTTTCGCCGGGACGCCCCCCGCACGAATAGGGAGCACGGGGGCGGCGGGGCCTCGCTTTTGCTTTTTTTCTCCGGCCGATGTACGCTGAATCCAGTCCGGGACCCGCGCGCCGACCGCTTCGCGTTCCCGAGCCAGGAGGCCCCCATGTTCCAACAGCTCGAAAAAATGCTCCACCTGAGCGCCGGACTCGCCAGCTTGGGCGGCGAGAAACTCGAGGCCATGGGGAAGAAGATCGCCGAAGAGGCCAAGCTTTCCGAGACCGAGAGCAAGGCCTTCGTGGACGACCTCAAGAAGCGCTCGGAAGGCGCGAAGGAAGCCGTCGAGAAGAAGGTGAAGGAGGGCGTCGACGCCGCCCTCAAGAAACTCGACGTGCCCACCCGCGCCGAAGTCCGCGCCCTCGAGGAGCGCCTCGCCCGCCTGGAGCAGAAAGGCGGCGCCTGATCCCATGCCCGCCGAGATTCCCCGGCGGAGGCTCAAACTCCCGCTTCATCTGGGCCGCACCCGGGAGATCCTCGGGGTCTTCTTCAAGTACGGCTTCGGCGACGTGCTCGCCGCCCTCCCGCTCCAGAAGTACTTCGGCTTCGCGCGCAAGTTCCGCTCGGTGCGCAAGGCCGTCGGCGACGGGGAGGCCGCCAGCCGCCCCGAGCGCATCCGCCGGGCCCTCGAAGAGTTGGGGCCGACCTTCGTCAAACTCGGGCAATTCGTCGCCAGCCGCCCCGACCTCCTCCCCGCCGATTACATCGAGGAACTCGAGAAACTGCACGACGCCGTCGCCCCCTTCCCGGCCGACGAGGCGAAGGCCCTCATCCTCAAAGACCTGGGGCCCCGCTTCGGCGCCCGCGTGGCTTCGTTCGAGGAAAAGCCATTGGCCGCGGCCTCCATCGCCCAGGTGCACCGCGCCCGCCTCGTCACGGGCGAAGAGGTCGTCTTCAAGGTGCAGCGCCCGGCCATCCGCGAGACCATGGCGCAGGACCTCGGCATCCTGCGCACTTTGGCCCAATTGGTGGAACGCAACGTCGAGCGCGCCAAGCCCTTCCGCCCGCGCCAATTGGTCGACGAGTTCGAGCGCATGCTCATGCAGGAGCTCGATTTCGAGGTGGAGGCGGCCCATATCGAGACCTTCCGGCGCAATTTCAGGGGCGAGCGGGAGATCCTCGTCCCGAAGCTTCACCGGGACCTCACCACCAAGCGCCTCCTCGTCACCGAGTTCATCGATGCCCCGCGCATCAACGACCTCGCCGCCCTCCAGGCCTTGGGCCTCCAGGGGCCCGCCCTCGCCACCCGCGGGGCGCGGCTCATCCTCACCCAACTCTTCGACCACGGGTTCTTCCACGCCGATCCGCACCCCGGCAACCTGCTCGTCCTCGCCGACGGGCGGCTCTGCTTCCTCGATTTCGGCGCGATGGGGCTCCTCACCCCCGAGACGCGGCGGCAGCTGAGCCTCATCCTCTTCGGCGTCGCCATGCGCGACCCGCGCCGGGTGGTGCGCGTGCTCCTGGAGCTCTCGGGGCGCCCCCACGGGAACCTGGGCGACCTCGAGCACGAGGTCGCCGAGTTCATCGAGGACTACTCCACCTCGTCGCTCCAGAACCTGCGCGTGGGGGAGGTGCTGCGCCGCTTCGCCGATATCGTCTTCAAGCACCAATTGCGCATCATCCCCGGATTCTACCTGCTCGTGAAGAGCCTGGTGGCCATCGAGGGCGTCGCCCAGCGCCTCGACCCGGATTTCAACCTCGTGGCCCACATCACGCCCTTCATCACGCGCCATGTCTTGGCCCCGCCCGACCTGCGCAAATTGCCCTTCGAGGCCCATCTCGCCCTCACGGACCTCGTGACGCTCCTGCGCGACCTGCCCAGCGACGCCAAAGACCTGGTGCGCGCGGTGAAGGCGGGGGAACTGCGCATCCAATTCGAGCACCGCGGCCTCGCGCCCGTGCTCTCCAAGGGCGACCAACTCGTCAACCGCCTCTCCTTCTCCATCGTGCTGGCCGCCCTCATCGTGGGCTCGTCGATCGTGCTCCACGCCGGGGCGCCCCCGGTGGTCTACGGCATCTCGGTCATCGGGGTGGCCGGTTTCGCCCTCGCCGGCCTCATCGGATTCGGCCTGCTCTTCTCGATCCTCCGCGGCCGCCGGTGGTGACGGCCGCGCCCGCCTTCAGTCGAGGAGGCCGATCACCAGGCCGCTACGGATCTTCGGGGTGAACCAGGTGGTCTTGCGCGGCAGGAGCTGGCGGGCCTCGTTGATGGCGTAGAACTCTTTCATTGTCATAGCCGGCATGGAGAAGGCGGCCTGGTAGGTGCCGTCGTCCACCTTTTTCTGCAAGTAGGCGGGATTATAGTCCCCGCCCACATAAGCGATGCGTTTGTCGCCGGGGTCGCGGCCCAGGAGGTCGCGAAGGATGCGGTCTTCGATGAGTTGGGCGTCGATGCGGCTTCGCGCGTCGAGCCCGGAGAGGTTCTGGGGCTCGAGCAAGTACCACGACCCGCCGATGTAGAGCCCGACCCGATGGGGCTCGGTGGCGGCGAAAGGCGTTTTCTGGGCGAGCGGGGTGACCTTGAAGCCTCGCTTCTGGAGCTCAGCGACGAACACCGCCGGGGGGAAGGGGATATCGGCCACGAGGCGGTGGTAGGGATCGATATTCATCGTCTCGCCGCAGAAGATGACCGCGAGGAAATGGGAGAGCCCGATGAGCTGCGAGGCCTTGCTGCGGTGGTTGCCGTCGGCCACGAAGAGTTCGCGCCCGGCGTAGAGCGCCGTGAGCGCGTCGAGGTCGGTCTTCTCGCGCACGACCCACACCTCGTGGCGGTCGCCCTTTCGGTCGACGCCGCCGATATCGCAGGGGCGCCCCGAGGAGAGTTTCTGGAGCGCCTTCTGGAGGGCCCGGTCGGGGTCGGGCGCGCACAGGTTCACGGTACCGATGACCGCCCCGAGGCCCTGGATGAGGCGCGCGCGCCCCTCGGCCTTGTGGACGAAAATCGCCTCGTTGCGGATGATCTTTCCGCCCGGGTTGGTCTGGGGGTCGTGGATGGCCGCGGTGGCGACGTGGGCGCCCAGGCCGATCTGCTCGGCGCCGGGGCGCCCCTTCACGGTGATCTTGTAGACGTAGAAGAAATCGCGCAGTTCGGTGAAGAGCCCGCGCATTTCGGCGAGCTGCTTCTTGGCGAAGTCGATGGTCTCGGGGCCGTCCCCGTCCTCCAAACCGCTCCCGGGATTGCAGTGGGCCATATCGACGCGCAGGATGGAGTGGGGATTCGCCTGGATGATCGCGGTGACTTCGTGGTCGTGCTGGAACTCGTCGTAATTTTCGGAGAGCGTTCGGGGCTCCTTGGAAAGGAGGCCGCGGGAAACGGGGACGACGAAGGCCCGGGCGGATGGGGCGCCCTTGGGCGCTTTTCCCGCCAGTGCGGCGGCTTTCGGCGCGTGGGGAAGGGGCGAGGCGAGGCGGAGCTTCTGGGCGGCGGACTTACCCTTCCCGGCGGCTTTTTTGGCGGGAACCTTCTTGGCGGGGGCTTTTTTTCCCTTGGGCGCGGCCGCTTTCGCCCCGGCTTTCACCGGTTTTTTCGGGGCCTTCGCGGCGCCTTTTTTCACGGCTTTCTTCTTGGCCATTCGTCCTCCTAGGGTTCGAGTCGAATAATAAGATGGCGGCCCGACTGCAGGAAGCAAGCCCCGCGCTTGCAACTTCGCGGCGGCCCTCGGGGAATCCCCGAGGGCGGGAACCTCGGGAAAAGGCCGCCACGGTTGATGGCAAGGTGCGACCTCGTGAGGCCCGGGTGGATGGATCGCCCGAGTTCCCCCCCTCCCGAGGGTACAATACCCCCCTCCCATCCCTCCAAAAAGGCCTTCCCATGACCGCCAACGAAATTCGCCAGTCATTTTTCGAGTATTTCCGCTCCAAAGGGCACCAGATCGTCCCCAGCGTGCCGGTCATCCCCCAGGGAGACCCCACCCTCCTCTTCACCAACGCCGGGATGAACCCGTTCAAAGACATCTTCCTCGGCTTCCGGGCCCCCGAGCACAAGCGCGTCGCCAATTCCCAGAAATGCATCCGCGTCTCGGGCAAGCACAATGACCTCGAAGAGGTTGGGGTCGATACCTACCACCACACCTTCTTCGAAATGCTCGGGAACTGGTCCTTCGGGGACTATTACAAGGAAGAAAGCATCACCTGGGCCTGGGACCTCCTGACCAAGGTCTGGGGCCTGCCCAAGGACAAACTCTACGCCACGGTCCACCACACCGACGACGAGGCCATGGGCCTCTGGAAGAAGGCCACCGACATCAACCCGGCCCACGTCCTGAAATTCGGCGACAAGGATAATTTCTGGGAGATGGGCGAGACGGGGCCCTGCGGGCCCTGCAGCGAGATCCACATCGACCTGGGCCCCGAAGTCGACCCCGATCCCAAGGCCGCCGTCAATAGCGGCAGCCCCCGCTACCGCGAGATCTGGAACCTGGTGTTCATGCAGCACAACCGTCGCCCCGACCGAAAACTCGACGACCTCAAGAGCAAGCACGTCGACACGGGCATGGGCTTCGAGCGCATCGCCTCGATCATCCAGGGCAAATCGTCCAATTACGACAGCGACGTCTTCACCCCCGTGCTCCGGGCGGTGGAATCGCTCTCGGGCGTGCCCTACGCGAAGGAAGAAGACAAGATCGCCATGCGGGTCATCGCCGACCACCTGCGCGCCCTCTCCTTCTCCATCGCCGACGGCGTCACCCCCTCGAACGAGGGGCGCGGCTACGTCATGCGCCGCATCCTCCGCCGGGCCCTGCGCTACGGGCGGAAACTCGAACTGAAGGACCCCTTCATGCACCGCCTCGTCGACGTGCTCGCCGGCGAGATGGGCGGGGCCTACCCCGAATTGGTGAAGCAGAAGGCCCTCGTGACGCGCACGCTCCTCGCCGAGGAGGAGGCCTTCATCAAGACCCTCGACCGCGGCCTCGAACTCTTCTCCGAGGTGCGGCGAAAGGCCGAGGCGGCGGGGCGGAAAGCCGTCTCCGGCGAAGACGCGTTCACCCTCTACGACACCTACGGGTTCCCCTGGGATCTCACCGCCCTCCTCGCCCGGGAAGCGGGGCTCTCCGTGGACGAGGCCGGTTTCAAGGCCAGCATGGAGGCCCAGCGGGAGCGCAGCCGCGCCAAGGTCACCGAGAGCACCTTCGAACTCACCCAGATCCTCACCCAGATCCCCCAGAAAACCGAGTACTTGGGCGAGACCGAAACCGCCTGCGAGGGGAAACTCTTGGCCATCGTGAAGGACAAGGCGAAGGTCGAGGCCCTCGCCGAGGGGGACGAGGCCGCCCTCGTCTTCGACCGCAGCGTCTTCTACGGCGAAAGCGGCGGCCAGGCCGGGGACCGCGGCCGCATCCTCTCCCCCGAGGGGCGGTTCCGGGTGGAGGACGTGAAGCGGATGGAGGGCTATTTCCTCCATCTCGGCGTGCTGGAGCAGGGCCGCATGAAAAGCGGCGAGGCCTGCCGCCTCGAGATGGACGCGGGAACCCGCCGCGATACCCGCAAGAACCACTCCGCCACCCACCTGCTCCAGAAGGCCCTGCGCACCGTCTTGGGCGAGCACGTGAAGCAGGCGGGCTCCCAGGTGGGCGGGGAGAAGCTGCGCTTCGATTTCAACCATTTCAGCGCCGTGGCCGAGGCCGAACTCCGCCAGGTCGAGGCCCTCGTCAACGAGGCCATCCTCGCCAACCATCCCGTCGACGTCCGCGAGATGAAGAAGGCCGAAGCCGAGGCGTCGGGCGCCATGGCCTTCTTCGGCGAAAAGTACGGCGAGGTCGTGCGCGTGGTCAATATGGGGGGCGGGCATTCGGTGGAACTCTGCGGCGGCAGCCACGTCGGGGCCACCGGCGAGATCGGCTCCTTCCGCATCCTCTCCGAATCCTCCAGCGCGTCGGGCATCCGGCGCATCGAGGCGGTGACGGGGCGCCATGCCCTCGCCCACGCCAACGAGGACCGGCGGGTGCTGCGCGAACTCGCTCGGCAATTCCAGGTCGCGGACAGGGAGGCCCTGCTCCAGCGCATCCACGCCGTCCTCGCCGAGCGGAAGGAACTCGAGAAGAAACTCGGGGCCCTCTCCAGCGCCGGCCTCAAGGACCAGGTCGACGCCCTCCCGACGCTTTCCATCGGGGGCCTCGCGTTCATCTACGGCGAGTTCAAGGACGTCGGCGGCGACGCCCTGCGCGAGCAGGTCGACCGGATCCGGAACGCCGCCCCCGCCGCGGTGGTCTTCCTCGCCAGCGCCACCGAGGGGAAACTCGTCTTCGTCTGCGGCGTCGGCAAGGAGGCGCTCTCCAAGGCCAAAGCCGGCGATCTGGTGAAGAAGGCCGCCCTCCTCACGGGCGGAGGCGGGGGCGGACGCCCCGATTTCGCCCAAGCCGGCGGGAAAGACCTCGACGCCCTCCCCAAAGTGCGCCCCGAGATCGAAAAAGCCCTGGGCGGTTGACGGGCCGACCCCTTGCCTGGCCTTAAACCCGAAACCCGCGGGAGCCCAGCGCCCTTCACGCCGGGCCCGCTCCACTGGGCGCTTCCCGGCGTTTCGCTCCTCGCGGCGCTCGCACTTGCCTTTACCGCCCGGCGGTATCATCTTGACCCTAGCTTCGTCATGGGCGCCGTCTTCTTCGGGACCACCGCCGTTTGCGGCTGGATCTTGGCCCTTGGAAATCTGGCCCGCGCACCGGCCTTCCTGCGCCATCCCCTGGTGGGGCTCTCGACCTTGCTCGCCGTGGGGGGAACCCTCCTGGCGACGGTGCTTTTAGCCATCCGCTGAGAGTAGCCCGGGTCCCGAAAGGAACCGCGATGGAAAAACCCGCCTGGCGTCGCCCCGTTGGCGGCGCCTCCCTCCCCGAAGTGCACGGGTCGGTGGTCGTGCCGAAATCCTTCGGCTTCCTGAGGAAATTGCTCGCCTTCTCCGGGCCGGGCTACCTCGTGGCCGTGGGCTATATGGATCCCGGGAATTGGGCCACCGACCTCGCCGGCGGCTCCGCCTTCGGCTATACCCTCCTCTCGGTCATCCTCCTCTCCAACCTCATGGCGATCCTGCTCCAGTCGCTCTGCGCCAAACTGGGCATCGTCACGGGGCGCGACCTGGCCCAGGCCTGCCGCGACCATTACCCGGCGCCGATCGCCTTCGGGCTGTGGCTCCTCTGCGAGGCCGCGATCACCGCCTGCGATTTGGCCGAGGTGATCGGCTCCGCCATCGCCCTCAACCTGCTCTTCAAGATCCCGCTCATCTGGGGGGTCTGCCTCACCGCCCTCGACGTGATGATCATCCTCTTCCTCCAGAACAAGGGGTTCCGCTACCTCGAGGCCCTGGTGCTGTCGCTCATCCTGCTCATCGGCGGCTGCTTCTTCGCCGAGATCGTCTTCTCGCGCCCCGATGTCTCCGCCGTGCTGGCGGGCTTCTTGCCGAAGGCCGAGATCGTGAAGAATCCCGAGATGCTCTTCATCGCCATCGGCATCCTGGGCGCCACGGTGATGCCCCACAACCTCTACCTCCACTCCTCCATCGTGCAGACGCGCAAGTACGAGCAGACCCCGGCGGGCAAGCGGGAGGCCATCAAGTTCGCCACCCTCGATTCGACCATCGCGCTCATGTTCGCCCTCTTCATCAACGCGGCCATCCTCATCGTCTCGGCCGCGACCTTCCACACCCGCGGGCACACCGAGGTCGCCGAGATCCAGGAAGCCTACAAGCTCCTCTCCCCGACCCTGGGCGTCGGGGTCGCCAGCGTCCTCTTCGCCGTGGCGCTCCTCGCCTCGGGGCAGAACGCCACCCTCACCGGGACCCTCGCCGGCCAGATCGTCATGGAGGGCTTCCTCAACCTGCGCCTGCGCCCCTGGGTACGCCGCCTCATCACCCGCCTCCTCGCCATCATCCCGGCTATCATCGTCACCGTCATCTACGGCGAGGGCGGCACCATGAAGCTCCTCATCGTGAGCCAGGTGGTCCTCAGCTTGCAATTGGCCTTCGCCGTGGTCCCCCTCGTGGTGTTCACCAGCGACCGGAAAAAAATGGGCGAGTTCGTCAATCCCCGGTGGATCCGGGCCCTCGCCTGGTCCGCGACGGGGATCATCGTGATCCTGAACGCGAAATTCCTCCTCGATTTCTCCGGCGCCTGGGACCGGATCGCGAAAATCTTCTGAGGTCCCATGTACCGAAAAATCCTCGTCGCCCTCGAAAACACCGTCGCCGACGGCCGCCTCCTCCCCCATGTCGGGGAACTCGCCGGGCATTTCCGCTCCGAATTGCTGCTGCTGCACGTCGCCGACGGCTTCGGGGCCCGGAATTTCAAGCACCTCAAACTCGCCGAATCGGAGGAGATCAGGGCCGACCGCGCCTATCTCGAGGAGGTCGCCGCGCGCTTCCGGGAACGGGGGCTCGCCGTCTCCACCCACCTCGCCATGGGCGAGCCCTCGAAGGAGATCCTCAAGATCGCCGAGGGCCAGAGGTGCGACCTCATCGCCATGGGAAGTCACGGCCACCGGCTCCTCGGGGACCTCTTTTTCGGGAGCACGGTGCATGAGGTGCGCCACGGCACCTCGATCCCTGTTTTGATCATTCGCGCCGGCCAGGGTAAAACCTGAGGCGAGCCTCCTGCGCGGGGGCCCGCCGCCCCGACCCAGCCGACCGGAAACGGGGCCCCGTGCGCCGAACCTTCCCCCGGGACCATCGCCGTGAAAAATTTCCTCGACTCCATCCGCCAATGGGGGCGCCGCCACGAGCCCCGAAAATCCGCCCTGGAGATGTTTCGTTATCTCGGTCCGGGCCTACTCGTCACCGTCGGGTTCATCGATCCGGGCAATTGGGCCTCGAACGTCGCCGCGGGGGCGGGCTACGGCTACGCCTTGCTCTGGATGGTGACGCTCTCGACGATCATGCTCATCCTGCTCCAGCACAACGCGGCCCACCTCGGCATCGCCACGGGGCTCTGCATGTCCGAAGCCGCCTCGACCCACCTGCCGACGCCCGTCTCCCGGCTCCTCCTCGCCAGCGCCCTGGGGGCCGCGGTCTCCACCGCCCTCGCCGAGATCCTGGGCGGCGCCATCGCCCTCAAGATGCTCTTCCAATTGCCCATCAAGGTCGGCGTGTTCGTCATCGTGGGCGTGGTGGCGATGCTCCTCTTCACCAACTCCTACCGCCGCCTGGAGAAGTTCATCATCGGGTTTGTCTCCATCATCGGCCTGTCCTTCCTCATCGAACTCTTCCTCATCGACATTTCCTGGAAAGAGGCCCTCGTCGGTTGGGTCCGCCCCCAATTCCCGGCGGGTTCGCTGCCCGTGCTCATCAGCGTCCTCGGGGCGGTGGTCATGCCGCACAACCTGTTCCTGCATTCCGAGATCATCCAGAGCCGCCAATGGAACCTCAAAGACGAGAAGGTGATCAAACACCAACTCCGCTTCGAGTTCTACGACACCCTGTTCTCCATGGTGATCGGCTGGGCCATCAATAGCGCCATGATCCTGGTGGCCGCGGCCGTCTTCTTCTCCAAGAAGGCGCCGATCACCGCGCTTGAGCAGGCCCAAGCCATGCTCGGCCCCATCGTCGGCCCCGCGGCCGCCATCGTCTTCGCCATCGCGCTGCTGTGCGCCGGGCTCGCCTCGAGCGTCACCGCCGGGATGGCGGGGGGGAGCATCTTCGCCGGCCTCTACCGCGAACCCTACGATATCAAGGACAGCCACTCGCGCATGGGCGTCGCCATCTCCCTCGGCCTCGCCACGCTCCTCATCCTCTTTCTTTCCGAGCCGTTCAAGGGCCTGATCTGGTCCCAGATCATCCTGAGCCTCCAGCTCCCCTTCACGATCTTCATGCTCGTCTACCTTACCTCCTCGAAGAAGGTCATGGGCAGCCATGCCAATTCCCGCTTCGATCAGATCACGCTCTACGCCATCGCCGCGGTGGTGACGGGGCTCAACGTCATGCTCCTCGTGTCGTTCCTGGGGTAGGGTGCCGCCCCTCCCCGGGTGAGCCGTCCGGCCATCCATGCTTCAATCCACCCCATGGCGACCCTGAAGGATGTGGCGAAGCGCGCCGGCATGTCGGTGACCACGGTCGCCACCATCCTGCGGGGCCAAACGGAACGCTACGCCCCCGGGACGGTCGCCGACGTCCACGCGGCGGCGCGCGCCGTGGGGTACGTCCCCAACCATTTCTCCCGCCAATTGGTGAAGGGCCGCACGGGCGTCCTCCTCTTCGTCCTCTCGCGGGGGGCCGGGGCGACCTTCAACCAGCAGATCCTCCTAAGCCTCCCCGAAGCGGCGCGGGAGGCGGGGTTTGAACTCCTCCTGGAACCGGTGCCGCCCGAGGCCCTCGCCCCCGACGGCGCCAGCTTCCTCAAGGGGCGCTATTTCGACGGGATCCTCCTCAACCAGACCGGGATGACCGGGGAGCAGATGGACGGGATGGAGCGCGCCCTGGATGCCTCGGGCATCCCCTTCGTCTGGTTCAACCAGGATCGGCCGATGAACGCGGTCTTTCCCGACGAACGGGGGGATAGCGAGCGCCTCGGTTGCGGCCTTTGGGAGGCCGGCCATCGCCGGGTGCTCTACGTCGGCCACGCCCCGACCCACGCCCATTTCTCTTCCCGCCTGCGCTACGCCGGGCTGAAGGGTTCCTTCACCGCTTGCAGCGGCGCCTGGGCGGAATGCCTCACGCCGATGGACCGGGATTGGGCCCGCGGCCAGGCGGCCTGGAGGGATCTTCTGCGCGGGCTCCGCGACCCCGCGCCGCCATGGGATGGCGTCGTGTTTTCCCACCCCTTCCTCGCACCGCTTTTCCTCCAGGAAGTCGGGGCGATGGAGCTTCCCTTCTATTCGTTCGATGCGCCCCCCGGTGCTTGGGGCGACTTGGACTGGTACGGGCAATTCATCCCTTGGGAAGAGGTGGCCAGGCGCGCGGTGGAGATGCTCGTGGAGCGCCTCGGCCACCGGGGCCGCTCGGCAGCTTCCGTCTCCTTACCGGGCCGCCTCCGCTTCCCATCCCGCACGGGCCTTTAGGCGGGATGGGACTCCCGCGCCGCCGGCCTCGAGCCCGCGGTCGGGGGCTCGCGCCGATAAAGGAGCACGTAGAGCGCGGGCAGCACGAGGAGCGTGAGGAGCGTCGAGGTGACCAGGCCCCCCATGACCACGACCGCCAGGGGTTTTTGGATGTCGGCCCCGGACCCCGTGGCGTAGAGCATGGGCAGGTGCCCGATGAAACTGGTGAGGGCCGTCATGACGAGCGGCCGGAAACGAAGATCGCATCCTTCGCGCACGGTTTCGGCCACGGAATGCCCCCTCTCCCGCAATTGCCTGAAAAAGGCCACCAGCACCACCCCGTTCTGCACCGCGATCCCGAGGAGCACGATGAAGGCCACCGCCGCCGAGACCGACAGCGGCATGCGGAAGATCACCACCGCCACCACCCCGCCCACCAGCGCGAACGGCAAGTTCAGGAGGACCAGGAGCGAATGCCCGACGGACCCCAAGGCGAGGTAAAGGAGCACCAGGATGAGCGCGAGCACCACGGGCACCACGATCCCGAGTTGGCGCATGGCCCGCTTCTGGTTCTCGAACTGACCCCCGTACTCGGCGTGGTAGCCGCGGGGCAACTCCTTCTCCAGCCCGGCCAGGGTGGACTGCACGTCGGCGACGAACCCCCCCAGATCGCGGCCGCGCACGTTGGCCTCCACCACCACGCGCCGCATACCGTTCTCGCGGCTGATCTGCGCGGGGGCCTCCCGGACTTCGAGGCGCGCCAACCGGGAGAGCGGCACCCGCTCGCCCCCGGGCGCCGGGATGAGGAGGCGCTCGAGTTCGGGGAGATCGCTGCGGGCCGACTCGGGGAAGCGCACCACGATGGCGAACCGCCGTTGGCCTTCGATGAGGGTCGAGGCTTTCTTCCCCGCCACCGCGGTCTCGATGACCGCGTTCACGTCCGACACGTTGATCCCCCATCGGGCGACGGCTTCCCGGTCGATGGCGACATCGATCTGTTCCATGCCCGAGATCTGCTCCACCTTCACGTCCCGCGCGCCCTCCACCGCGCCCACCAGGGCGCCCGCCCGGTCGGCGAATTTCTTGAGGACCTCGAGGTCGGGGCCGAAGATCTTCACCGCCAGATCGCTCTTCACGCCGGAGATCAGCTCGTTGACGCGCAGGGCGATCGGCTGGGAAAAAGACAGCCGCAAGCCGGGGATCTCGGAGAGATCCCGGCGGATCGCCTCCACCAATTCGGCCTTGCTGCGCCCGGTCCCCCACTGCTTGGAAGGCTTCAGCATGATGAATAAGTCGGTCTGCTCCGGCCCCATCGGATCCTCCGAAATCTCGGCCCGGCCCGTCTTGCTCACCACCATCGCGATCTCCTTGAACTTCCCGAGGCGTTTTTCCATGTAGGTCGCCACCTCGACGGACCCGCCCAGGGAGGCGTTGGGGAGGCGCACGACGTTGACCGCGATCGCGCCCTCGTCCAGGGGCGGCATGAACTCCGTCCCCACCAGGGGAACGAGGGCCAACGCGACGGCCAGGGCCGCGACCGCCGCGGCCACCGTCGTCTTGGGCCGCCGCAGCACGCGATCCAGGGCCCGGTGGTAGCCCTGGTGGAAGCGGCGGATGAAGGGGAACTCCTTCTCGGGGCCCGGCTTCAGGAGCCATTGGGAGAGCACCGGAACCACCGTCAAGGCCATCCCCAGCGACACGAGGAGGGCGATGAGCATGGTGAGGGCCAAGGGCGCGAACATCTTCCCTTCGATTCCCTGGAGGGTGAAGAGGGGGAGCAGGATGAGCGCGACGATGAGCACCGAGAAGGCCACCGGGTTCGCCACCTCGAGGAGCGCGGCCGCGACGGCCCCCAGCCTCCGGTCGTCCCTGTCCAAGACCGAGAGATGGCGGCGGATATTCTCCACCACCACGATGGAGGCGTCCACCACCATCCCCACCGAGAAGGCGAGCCCCCCCAGGCTCATGAGGTTCGAGGAAACCCCGACGGCCCCCATGACGATGAAGCTCACGAGGAAAGTGAGGGGCAGGGAGAGCACCACGATGAGCGCGGGGCGGAACTCGGCCAGGAAGAGGAAGAGCACCAGGATGACGAAGAGACCGCCCTCCAGGAGCGCATCCTTCACCGTCTTGAGGCACGCCTCGATCAGGGAGGTCCGGTCGTAGAAGACGCCCAGGCGCACCCCCTCCGGCAGACTCGCGCGAACGCTTCCCACCACGTCCTTGACGCGGTCCACCACCTCCTTCGAGTTGGCGCCCTTGAGCATGATGATCATGCCGGCGACGACTTCCCCGCGCCCGTCCCGAGTCACGGCGCCCTGGCGGGGCTCGGAGCCGATGACGACCTCGGCCACGTCGCGCACCATGACGGGCGCCCCGTTCTCCGATTTGAGCACGATCCGCTCGAGGTCGGGGATGTCGCGCAGCAGCCCGACCCCGCGGAGGTAGTACTGCTCCCAACCCCGCACCACCACGCCGCCCCCGGCGTTGGCGTTATTGCGCTCCACCGCCGCCACCACCGACTCGACCGTGAGGCCGTACTTGAGGAGTTTCTCGGGGGACACCACCACCTGGTACTGCTTGACGTAGCCCCCGAAACTATTGACCTCGTTCACCCCCGGGATCGGCTTGAGGCGCGGCGCCACCAGCCAATCCTGGATCGTGCGCAATTCCAGGGCCCCGTGCCGGTCGCTCTCGAGCGTGTACTGGAAGATTTCCCCGAGCCCGGTGCTGATGGGCCCGAGTTCGGGCTCGACCCCCGCGGGCAATTCGGCGCGGGCCATGGCCAGGCGCTCGAACACCTGCTGGCGCGTCCAATAGGTCTCCGCGCCGTCGTCGAAGATGACGACCACCTGGGACAGGCCCGCCTTGGAGAGGGAGCGCACCTCGCGCACCCGCGGCAAGCCGCGCATCACCTGCTCCACCGGTTGGCTCACCCGTTGCTCCACGTCCACGGCGGCCAGGCCGGGGGCCTTGGAGAGGATCATGACCTGGGTATTGCTCACGTCGGGGAAGGCGTCGATGGGCAGGCGGATCCACGCGAACACCCCCAGGAGGACGAGGGCGGCCGCGGTGACGAGCACCAGCAAGCGCTGGCGCAGCATGATTTGGAGGATCTGCAGCATGGGGCCCGCCCTAATCGGCGCAGCCTGCGCCCATCTTGGACCGCAGCACGTCGGATTTCATGAGGAAGGCGCCGTCGGCGACCACGGATTCATCGCCGCGCAAGCCGCGGGTGAGCTCCACGAAGCCGGCGAATTTCCGGCCGATCTCCACCGGCCGCCTCAGCCAATAATCCCCGTAGCGGTGCACGAAGACGAAGAGCCGTCCCGCGTCGGCGAGCACCGCCGACTGGGGGAGGGCGAGGACCTGGGCATTCCCCGGGAGGAGAAGCCTCACGTTCGCGAACATCCCGGCCATGAGGCGCGTCCCCTCATTCGCGACCACCAGGCGGACCTTCGCCGTACGCGTGGCGCGATGGATGCTGGGTCCGACGAGATCGACGACCCCGGGGAACTCCCGCCCCGGATAGGCCTGCACCGAGACCAAGGCGGCGAGGGGGCCGCGCCCCTGCTCTTCGCTCACCAGCGCCACATCCCGCTCGTAGACATCGGCCCAGATCCACAGCGAAGAGGGATCGCCCACGGTGGCCAAGGGCTCCTCCGAGCGCAGGATTTCTCCCGCTACGGCGTGCAGGTCGAGGATGATCCCGGCGACCGGGGCCCTCACGGCGAAATGCCCGGAGGCCGAGTCGGCCGCCGTTCCCGCGGCCTCCGACGGGGCCACCCCCAATTGACTGAGGCGGCCCGTCGCCTTCGCCAGGCGCAATTCGGCGCTCTCCCATTCCTGGCGCGCGGCGGAGACCTCCTTCTCGGAGGCGATGGCTTCCTTCTGGAGGGCCGCGAGCCGCTCGTGGTTCCGGCGCGCCACGGCGACCAGCCCCTGGGCTTCCCGGATCCCGGCCTGGGCTTCGCCGACGGCCGTCGATTCGCAATCGAAGAGGGCCTCGCCTTGGGCCACCCGGTCGCCCAGGTTCACGCGCACGCGCCGGATCACGCCCTCCACGGGCACCCGAATATGGGCCACGCGCCGTTCGTCGAATTGCACTTCGCCGTTGAGGTCCAAACTCCGGGTCACGGGGCGCTTCTGGGCCTTCACCACCTTGAAGAGGCCGTCCTTCACCAATCGCTCGGTCGCCTTCACGACCCCCACCTCGTAGCGGCATTCATCGCAGGCGTGGGTCTTCACCTTATGTTCGCACTCCAGGGCGAAGAGATCCTCCGCGCTCCGGTCGAGGTCGGATGGCTTTTCATCTGCCCGTCCGTGCTCGCTCTCATGATCATGCCCTTGGGGCGCTCCCTTCGTACCTTGGGCCTGCGTTCCGGGGGGGCAGCAATCATCCCCCGCTGCGGCATGGGGACCCGCTTTTTCCCCCGTGCAGGAAGCGAGCCACAAGAGCAAGCCGATCAGGACGCGAACAGTTTTGCGAGGGTCCATGTCATTCTTCTCCCATTAGGGTTTTCAATTTCGCGATATTCGAACGGGCCTCGATGTACGAGGCCAACGCCACGCGCCGCGTCTCCAGGAGCGTGCGGCGCGCGTCCATGAGGTCCAGCAATCCCGCCTCGCCGAGGCGCCATGTTTTCTCGACCACGAGGGCCGCCGCTTCCGCGCGGGGCAGGATGCGCTCCCGGTAGCTTTGGGCCATCCCATGCTGCGCCCGGCAGGCGGCGAGCAATTCCAGCCCTTCCGCCCCGGCCTCAAACTCGAGGGCCTCCAGCGAATTTTTAGTCGCGGCCTGCCGCTCCCTGGCGGCGAGGTGTTTTTTTCCGCTCCAGGCCCAGACCGGAAACTCCAGGTTCAAGGAGAGCCCGTAGGCTTGCCGATCCAATTCCTGGGCGGTGAACACCCGCACCGCGGGGGAAGGGGCCTTCGCCCGGCGTTCCCATTCGAGCTCCGCCGCCCGTTCCCGGAGCCGGGCCCTTTCCAGGAGGAGGGCGGGATCCTGGGCCCTGATTTTTCGCGCCACCGCCTCTTCGGTCGGCAATTCCGGGAGCGCGCGAAGATCTGCTTCGATGCGCAGCCCCGCTCCCGGCGGCGCCCCCAACCAGAGCGCCAGAAGCCCCCTCGAACCGCCCAGCGCCAGGCGTGCGGCCTCCAAATCGGCGCGCATCTTTTCCCACTCCACCTCGAGCCGCATGGCCTCCACCGGGCGCGCCTCGCCCTGGGCGACCCGGGTTTGGACGATTTTTCTCAAGGCCTCAGTTTGCTTGAGGCCTTCCTCGAGGGTTTCCACCCGCGCCTCGGCCGCCGCGTGGTCCCAGAAGAGGTCGCCCAGCCTCAGGAGGATTTCCCGACGGAGCACGATGGCCTCGACCTGGCTCGATGCCAGCGCCGCCTTGCCCATTTCAAACCTCGCCCCGTGTTGGAGGAGGCCGCCCAACGGAAATTGGAGGGAGAGGCCCCATTCCACCCGCGAATCGCCGGTGTTCCGCGCCTGGGCCCACGCGGTGTTCCATTCGATCGATGGATCCGCGGGCGCCTCCACAGCTCCGGCTAGCGCCCGGGAGGCGGCCACTTGGTGGGCCGCGGCCGACAAGCGGGGATGGCGATCGACGGCTTTCACCACCTCGCGCCAAGTAAGCCGGGGAGTTTCCACGACCAGTGAATCATTTCGCCGCTGGGGCGAAGCATCAGGCCTGTCCGCCGGGTACAGGGCGGCGAAAAACGCGAAAAACCCGCCTCCCACCGCGCGAGCGCAGGGCCCCCATGACCGAAATCCAAGCCATCCCATCTGAATCCTCCGTGTCTTGCCTAGACGTCCGGCTTGCGTGCCGCTACCCTCCGATTGGCGGAGGAACTTGCAGACCCCTACGGACTCGGCCTGGGCAGCACATCGATCGCCTTCCTTAACGCAGCTTGCCTGCCCGGGGCACCCTCGGCATCGAGCTGAAGGGCCGTCTCCCGGTAGGATCGGGCCTCCTGGATCGCCCGGTCGAAGCGCGCCCCCTCCGCCGGGGACGAAGCGCCCAGTGCGGATTTCAAAAAATCCAGCGACCGGATCAAACTTTCGGCGGGGACCGCCGAGCGGCAGAGGCGTTTGGCCTTCTCGAGTTTGCGGAGTTCCTCGAGGGATTTTTGGGCGCAGACCCAGGCGTCCTTCTCGTCGGTGAAATTCGTACGGGCGCCCCTCGTATCGGCCATGAGGGCCGCCTGATGGCGATGGGCATGGGAGGCGAATCGGTCCGCGAAAAGTCCGCTGGATACCGCAGCGAGGTAGGCGAGCCCCAATAGGGGGAATGGGCGGATAGCCAAGGGAAACTCCTTAGTCGATGCACGCACGCGTAAGCGATGGGCATCCTGACGCGCCGGGGGACCCTCGCATCGCGAGAACGGTCCGTGGCGGCCTAAACTTCACGCCGACTGGCGGCGGAAGGCACGGGGTGGGAACGGAGGGCGGATACACCGCCCGGATTTCAGGCGTTCAACCAGGGCGGTGGAACAGGTACTTCGTGGAAGGCGGAGGCGGGGTGGAGATAGGCGGGCGCCACGATGTTCCCAAAAGCGTGAAGACGCCGTGGCTCGGCCTGGGAATCGGGAGGCGTGAGAGAGAATGCCGTGCAGAGGCAATAACAATGGCAGCCCTCATCGGCGCTCGGGCAAGATTCATGGGTGCTCGAGTCCGCAGCGAAGGAGTCCGCGGGAGGCTCCAAGCAATTGGTCGACACCGATCCCGCGACCTGCGCTAGAAAAATAATTGAAAAAAGGAAGGCCAAGTATTTCACGTCCTTTTCAGTTTACCGGATCCATCCAACAATTGTCAAACTTTCGCGAGCGTCTACTACTTCGAAACGCCAATGCGCCTTGGAGCCCGTTGCCCTATTTCCATAAAGACCCTGTAAACTTTCTTCTGACCCTGGCCCCCGGCGGCAGGCAGGGAATCCCTACGGCGCGCCGCAGCGCCCAGTCGTGAGCCCCTGGAACATTTTGGATGATGCGGATGAGCCCGAGCCGGGCCCCTAAATGCATACCCATCGATCACGATCGTGCACTTCAGGCCCGCTTCTCGATTGGCTCCCCCTAGACCCCCCTTGCCCATGACATCATCGACCCTTTTGTGCATTGCAGATGGATTTCGCCCCTATGAACCACAAGCGTATTGGCAGCGAGTAATCCCCCCCTGAGTAGAACTAATGAAGGGAGTTCGAAACGATGAGAAGCCGCTTTCACATCCCGTTCTTCTTAAGGATGACGCGCAGGCGAATTTGACAAGTTCTAGCGAATTACTTAGAATAGCAACGTTACTATAAATCTATTGGAGTCACCATGTGCCTCAGGATTCTCCTTCGCCTTTTCTTGTTTCTTCCAGCCTTGGCCGCCTCCGAAAGCCTGAATGACGGCCTGCTCTTCTACTGGGATTTCTCCGACCCCAGCAAGGCGCGCCTCGCGACCGGGGCGCTCCCCGCCCCGGTCAGTGGCCGCACGGTGGACGCCCCCTGCGGCCAAGGGATCGAGATGGAGGGCGATGCCATCCGCGCCCCGGTGGTGAAGAACCTCACCCCCCAGGCGGGGAGCGCGGCATTCTGGGTGCGACCCGCCAAAGAGGTCCGTGAACTCACGGCCGACGCGGATCTTTTCTTCGGCAGCGACCATATCCGTCTGCGCTTTTACGCGCCCTCCCGAGTCCTCCATTTCATGACCGGCACCACGAAAGAGGGGGTCGGCTTCAAGTGGAATTACGCGGCCGTGAAGGAGGCCTGGAATTGGGAAGCCAATGCCTGGCACCACGTCGCGCTCACCTGGGACGCCGACGCGGGGGTGAAGCAACTCTACCTCGATGGCAAGCTCGTCAGCGAAACCCGCACCGAATGGATGAACCCCAAGTACACCGGGAACAAGACCATGTCCCTGGGCGCATCCGGTTTCCCCGCGGCCTTCGCCCAGTGGATGGCTTGGAACCGCGTGATCTCCGCCGCCGAAGCGGCCCTCCTCGCCCAAGGCGGCGGCAAGGCGACGGCTGAACTGAAGCGCCTCGCCGCCCCGCCGCAGAAAATCCTCCCCGCCCTCCGCGTGGAAGCCCTGCCCTTCGCCGACGACCCCGCCGCCACCGTCGTGAAGCCGGGGCAATCGGTCCTCCTGCCGATCCTCGTCTCCAACCGAAGCGGCGCGCGGGTGGCCGCCCGGCTCGCCCTGCGCCTCGTGGATTTTTGGGATCGGGAGGCGTCGCGGCAGGACCTCGCCGTCGACCTCGCCCCGGGCGCCTGGAAGAAAGAATCCATCCCGTGGAAGGCCCCGCGCAACGGGAGTTTCAAGATGGTGGCCGACCTGGAGGGACCGGGCACGAATGGGCGCCGGGATGCGGGGAGTTTCGCCGTGCTCGATGGGCCGGCGAGCCCCTCCAACCGGGAGAGCTTCTTCGGCCACCACGTCAATAGTTGGTATGACGGACGCTATATCGAGCAGGCCGCCCGGTTGGGGCAGGGATGGATGCGCGGCCATAATATGCTCCAAGCGACCTGGTGGTGCCAGGTGCAGCCCGAGCCCGGCGCCTTCCAATTCGCCCAGGCCTCGAAGAACCTGGAGTATCTCGACCGCCACGGCATGCCGATCCTCGGCCAACTCTTCGGAACCCCGACCTGGGCCGCCGCCTCCCCCCTGCCCCGGGCCAAGGGCTATACCGGCCTGCCGCCCCGTTGGGACGATTTTGCGCGCTATGTGCGCGAAACGGTCTCCCACTACAAGGGCCGGATCTCCCATTGGGAGATCGGGAACGAACCGGAGGTGAGCGTGTTCTGGCGCGGCTCCCCCGAGGAGTTCGCCGAGTACTGCCGCATCGCCTACCAAGAGGCCAAGGCCGCCGATCCGGCATGTCTGGTCATGGCCGCGGGGAACACCACCCCCCCCTGGGTCTGGCACGAACGGGCGGCCAAGGCGGGCGCCTGGAAATGGTGCGACGTCGTGTCGATCCACCTCACCTATAACGCCAAGAAGAGCACCGAGGCCAACGAGCGCGAGTTCGCTTCCGTACTCGGCCATTTCCGGGAACTCTCCGCCCAGTACGGGGCCACCGGGAAGCCGCTCCCCATCTGGAACTCGGAGACCGGCATCTCCGATTCCCCCTGGCTCTCGGACCTCGACCCCGACACGGCCCCCATCGAAGAGGCCCTGCCCGACCAGGTCCGCGCGGAACTCGGGGCGATCCGCGTGGTCCAGGGCGAGATTCTCATGCAGGCCATGGGGATCGAGAAGCATTTCCTCTATTTCCAGACCCCGATGAAGCCCTCGGTGCTCGAGGACGTGGATACCCTCGAGTACACGGGCGCCCCGCGCCCCAAGGCCCTAACCCGCGCCGTGCTCGACGCCTTCCTCGCGAAGGCCGTGCCGGTGGGCCCGTACGTGAAGCGGCCCGAGGCCGGGCTGTGGGCGTTCGCCTGGCGCGCCCCTTCCGGCGGGAGTTTGGCCGCCCTCTGGTGCGAGGACGGGAACCGCGTGGTTCTGGAGGCGCCCGATGGCCTCACCGCGGCCTTGGATCTCTTCGGTACCCCCAAGCCCGCCGCCGCGCGCCTGGAGATCGGCGAGGAGCCCGTGTTCCTCCGGGTTTCCCGGGAGGCGACGGCGGTTCTCGCCCATTTCCGCCATGCCCGCCTGCAGTCCGTCGCGCGCAAAATCGAGGCGGCCCCCATCGAGACCGATCGCCCCGATCTCCCCGCGCTTCCCGATTTCGTGGCCGCCGGAGAAGCCGGGCCGGCGAAGACCTTCTTCGTCGATCTCGCGCCCTTCGCCAATTTCGGTTTCGCCGACGAGATCGGCGGGGATGGGAAGGGCGGCTGGACCGATGAGGGCCCGCTCAACGACCTGCGCGCCATGCCCGTCGGATTCCAGCGCTACTACAACGTTCCCTTGCGCATCCTCGAGCCGGCCAAGAACGGCGGGCGGTCCATCCTCGTCCTCAAGGGGAAGGCCACGACCCCCTCGCAACCCGCGGCCATCCCGGGAATCCCCATCGGGGGCAAGGTCCGCTGCCTCTACTTCCTCCAAGCCGCGGGATGGGGTACCCCGGGGACGATCGGCCAGTACCGGTTCCACTACGAAGACGGGAGCACCGCGGTCTCCGACCTCACCATCCCGGGGAACACCCATAATTGGTGGAACGGCTGGGCGAAGCAGGAAAGCGCAAAGCCGGTGGCCATCCGCGCCACGAATACCGCCGCCGGCAAGCCCGCTTGGCGCTACGTGCGCGTCTGGGAATGGCAGAACCCGAAGCAGGAAATCCCCCTCGTCTCCTTCGATTTCATCTCCGCCGGCGGACCCCAGACCCCGATCCTCCTCGCGGTGACCGGGGTTCGCTGGTAGCCATCGTCGGCGCTCATCGACTGCGGGACGCCTGTTCGACTGGGTGGCCATCGCTTTCCAGGAGCCGCCCGAAGGGCACGTCCGTCATCGCGTGGGGCCACCGATGGGTCGTTCTACCCATTGAGGGAGAAGAAAGACCCGAACCGCACCGGCTGCCTAGGCGCGCAACCTTCCCTTAAATTGGGGGAGGTCGCCCGCGCTGGCGGCGAACATCTCGTTCACCATGTCCTTGATCTCCTGCATCCCGAGGACCGCCGAGGTGAGGGGATCGAAGAGGCAGGCGTGGAAGACCTTGCGGGGGTCCCCCTCCAGAGCCGCCTCCACGGCGAGTTCTTCGCAGCGGGCGCTGATATTATTGAGCACGGCGAGTTGGGCGGGAAGCGGCCCCACGTGCATGGCGTCCAAGCCCCGCGGGGAGGCCAAGACGGGCACCTCCACGCAGCAGCCCTCCGGCAGGTTCTCGATGAGGCCGTGGTTGCGCACGTTGCCGTTGAACTCGAAGAGCGTGCGGTCCCCGAAGACCGCGTTGAAGATGGGCGCCGCATATTCCTCGCCCCGGGCGAGGGCCACGGGTTTCGCGAGTTCCTCCTGGATCGTCTTCTCCCAGTCCTCGGCGCGCTTGCGCCGGCCGGTGAGGCCGAGCCCGTGGACCCCGGGGTTCCAGCCGGTGCCGTGGGTGCAGTACTTCTCGATGAGGTCGGGGCGCTTGCGGAACCACGCGCAGTACTCCGAGTTGTGCCCGCTGCTCTCGGTCACGTAATAATCGAGGTGCAGGTACATCTCGTTCCTCACCTGCTCCTCGTCGTAGATCTCCTTGCGCTCCGTCACGGCTTTTTTGAGGAGGGGATAGGCGTCGACGCCCTTCCATTTGTATTCGAGGTACCAGGCCTGGTGGTTGATCCCCGCGCAACGGTAGGTGATCTCGTGGTTCGGCGCCCCGATCCACTTGGCGAGCATGCGCGCCGTACCCTGCACCGAGTGGCAGAGGCCGGTGATGGAGAGGGTCGGGAAGACCCCCTGCATGGCCCGGCAGAGCATGGCCATGGGGTTGGTGTAATTGAGCACGATGGCCCGGGGCGCGAGGCGCATGATATCCGCGCAGATCTCGAGCATGACGGGGGCCGTCCGCAGGGCCCGGAAGATCCCCGAAGGGCCGCGAGTATCGCCCACGTTGATGTCGACCCCGTGCTTCATGGGGATCTCGATGTCGCTGGCGATGGTCTCTGCGCCGCCCTGGAGGATGGTGATCACCACCCCGTCGGCCCCGGTGAGGGCCTCGGCCCGATCCTTGGTGGCGACGACTTTTGCCGGGTACTTCCCCGCTTCCACGATGCGGTCCACCGCCGCCTTGCTGAAGGCCAGCTTCCGGTCGTCGATATCCATGAGCACCAGGGTGGCGTCTTTGAAAGCCTCGAAGGTGAGGAGGTCGCGCACGAGATTGCGGGTGAAAATGAAACTACCGGCGCCGATGAAGGCGATCTTTTTGGCCATGGGGAACTCCTGGAATACCGTGGACTTGTCGGAGGAAGGTTAATGCAGGGCGCCCGCCGGCCCCATGGACGGGGTGGATTAATGATGGACAATTTGGGAATGGGATTTCGGCATCTTTCACGACATAATTGCCGAAACCTATGGGTTCCGAACGATTTGGATTCCAGGAAGACCTCGGGCTCTGCGACCGCATGGGCCTACGCCCCTTCTCTATCGGTTGGCAGGAGAGCGCCTTTCCCCTAGGCGTTCCCCAGCGCCGCATCCTCCCCCTCTACGAACTCGTCTTTGTCGAACGCGGCCGTCATTACCACCAGAGCGCCGCTTCGCCCCTAGGCGATGCCCGCTCGGGCACCGTGATCCTCAATTTCCCAGGCATCTGGCACCGCTATGGCCCTCCCGACGCGACGCCCGCGAAAAGTTGGTGGTTCCTGTTCGATGGGGCCCTCGCGGGCCGTTGGCGAGAACAAGGTCTTTTAAATCCGGCCCGACCCATCCTGCCCCTTCCGGATCCGGGGCGTTATGCCCGCCAGGTCGCGGAACTTTGGCGCCAACTCGCCGTAAGCGGCCCCGACCGGTCGCTGACGGCCGCGCGCGGGATCGTGGACCTCCTCCATGAACTCGTGCTCCAAACGGGCCGGCAGAACCGGGACGGCCGGGATGAGGCGGTTCGCCGCGTCCTGCAAGCCATGGCCGAGGGGTGCGGGGCCTTCGATTTCGACCTCCCCATCTGGTGCGCCCGGGAAGGGATCGAATATGAGGATCTCCGCAAACGCTTCAAGGAACAGACCGGACTCCCCCCGGGGGCCTATTTTTCCCAACTCAAACTCGCCCGGGTGAAGGAACAATTGGCCCATGGGCGGGAGAGCGTCCTGGCCATCGCCCGGGGGGAGGGGTTCGAGGATCCCTATTATTTCTCGCGCTGGTTCAAGCGCTGGGAACGGATTTCGCCCTCGGCCTACGCCAAACTCATGCGCGACCCCTCCCCGGCGGATTAGGGCCACCGATCGGGCCCCCAACCATGGCCCAAACGGGGCTTTCGGTGGTCTTCCGGGGCTGTTTTCCCCTTCCCCCCATCTTTTTTTCCCTTTTCCCGCCGCTTAACCTTTCCGTAAGGGAGGCCGAAACTCTAACGATGGCTGGTAAAGTCCGGTGGACCCCTTTTTGTCTGGCGCTCGCCCTGCTCGCGCTCCCGCTTTGGCCGACCTGGATGGAAGAGATCAGCCCGGGCAATACCAAGGACGAGAAGGAGCGCATCGAGCGGGAGAACCGCAAGAAGCAGCAGGCCGCCAGCGCCACGCTGGCCAACCTCAAGTTCGCCGTCAGCCTCATCGACGCCACCCTCAAGAAGGGCAGCGCCGAAGTCCGGGTGACCTGGATGGATATCGAGAACGCGGCGGCGCGCTACCACGTCTACCGCTCCACCGATCCCATCGACACCGCCGAGGCGCTCTCCAAGGCCAAACTCCTCGGCACGGTGAAGGCGGGCACCCAGCAATTCCTGGACGTACTCGAGGGCCCCGGGCGCTATTTCTACGCCGTGCTCAGCGAACTCGAGGGGATCGAATACAAGGTCTTCCTCACCGACCAGTCCTGCACCCTCACCCCGCTCGTCTATAGTTTCAAGGCCCAGGAACTCTACGTCTCCAATTTGAAGTTCTTCTATAATCGGGTGCTCCGGTCGGTCTTCCTCCGCTGGAACGACCCCGATACCAAGGACGTCTTCGATATCCTCCTCTACCGCGCCATCAGCCCCCTCGACCAGCTCGACAAGGTCACCAACCGCGAGCCCCTCACCGTCATCCCGAAGGGAGAGGAGAGTTACCAGGATGCGAGCGTCGCCCCCGGCAATAGCTACCATTACGCCCTGGTTATCAAACGCAAATTCTCCCCCTCCCTCGAGACCTTCCTCGTCACCAAGGTGAACGCCGAGGGCCCCGTGGTCATCCCCGCCGACGGCGCCGCGCCCGTACCGGCGAAAACCCTCGATATGGGAGCCATCACCCTCGAACCCGAAAAAACCAATACCCCGCCGCCGGCTCCCGTAACGCCCGCGCCCGTGGTTCCCGCGCCGGTGGAAACGCCCGCGCCCGTCGTCCCCCCGGCGGTGAAACCGCAGCCGCCCCAGCCGATCCCCGAGATCCTCCCCCCGGTGGAGGAGCCCCGGCCGGTCCAACCCGCGGTCGTCCAACCGCCCGCGGCCCCGGTGGTCGTCACCAACGTGATCATCGTGAGCAATCTCGCCCCGGCGGCGGAAGAGAAGCCCAAGGCGGAGGTCAAGCCGGCCGAGCCTACGCCGCCCGTGAAGACCGCGCCCCCCCACGTCATGAACCTCCAGGTCACCCTCCTCCCCCAGGAAAAGGCGGTCTCCCTCGTGTGGCAGGCGGCCACGAACGTCGAGAAGCCCTTCTACTTCAATATCTACCGCAGCCTCCAGCCCGTGAGTTCGGCCGCCCAATTGGTCGACCAGGGGCTCCTCGCCGAGACCCTGGTGCAGCGCGGTTGCGTGCGCGGCGAGAAGTTCGAATGGCGGGACACCGCGGCCAAGCCCGGGGTGAACCTGTGGTACGCCCTCCTCATCGACACCGGACAGGGCCTGCGCGAGCAGGAACTCCGCCTGCTCGACAATTACATCAAGTACCCGGTCAAGTTGGACGCCCCCCCGGCCGACAAAGAAGGGAAGGCCCCCGTTCCCGACGGGGCGGCCGCCCGCAAGCCCGGGGAGAGCGACCCCGAAAACCAGAGGGTGAAGGAAACGGTGAAGGCCCTGGTGCACGACGCGTTCGCCCAGGACCAGTTCGCCCTCGTGATCGACCGCCTCTCGAGCCTGGAGCACCAGAAGGGATTGGACGAAGAGAACCAGAAGATGATCACCCTCTACCTCGGACGCAGCGCGCTCGGGCTCGGGCAGAAGCCGCGGGCCCTCTCCTATTTCTTCAAACTGAAGAAATTAGACGAGGAGGCCGGCCTGTTCTGGATCCAGCGCGCCCTCGATAACACCCGATCCCCGAAACAGGCCCCCGCCCGATCCCTCGAACCCTGAGCAAGGACAACGCCATGAGGTACTCCGCCGTCTTCATCACCTTCGCCATCCTCATCCTCCTGGTCTGCGTCGCCGGGGTGGGGTTCATCTTCTACCTCCAGAACCCCGAGCGCTCCTACAACAAGGGCGTGGCCAGCTACGAGGCCGGGAACTACGCCGAGGCCATCGAGAACCTCAACGAGTACCTGTCCTACGGCTACGACAACGAAAAGACCTCCAAGGCCCGCTATTTCCTCGCCGCCGCGGTCGACCACAAGGCCGCCCACGTCAGCGGCCTGCAGCCCGAGGCCGCCGATTCCGTGGTGCGCGAGAAGGACGCCCTGGCCATGCGCCGCTACATCGACGTCATCAACCAGAACACGCCCAAGGCCTTCCGCATCGAGGCCATCGTCGGCTACGCCGACATCTGCCGCCGCCAGGAGCGCTACGACCGCTTCATCACCGCCAAACTCGAGGACGTCATCCACTCCCACCCCGACAGCAAGATCGAGGACCAGATCTGGATGCTCCTGGGCTGGCAGTACCTCTACAGCGGCGAGCACCGCAAGGCCATGAACTGCTTCCTCGAGAGCGCCGGCGACCTAGCCAAGCTCGGCCAGGCCAAGACGCACCTCAAGATGGAGCAGTACGAGTCCGCCTTCCGCATCTACGAGGATTTCTTCAACTTCTTCCCCGCCAGCCCCAACATCAAACTGGTGCGGGCCGACTACCTGCGCGAGATGGCCCAGTTCGCCAAGCTCCACCAGGACGCCAAGAAATACGTGGAGGCCGTCCAGGTGTGGAAGCGCATCGTCGACTTCTTCCCTGAGAGCGAGGACGCCGAGAACGCCCGCTTCCATATCGGCCAGTGCTATTTCTCGATGGAGAACTGGCAGGAGGCCCTGAAATGGTACTTGGCGGCCTTCAACGATAAGACCAAGGCGAAGGACGAGGACGCCCTCTACCAGGCGGGCCTCAGCTACTACGAGATGGGGCAGAACGTCGAGGCCTACAAGACCTTCAACACCCTCATCAACCAGTACCCCAACAGCGTCTACCAGACCCGCGCGCGCCAATGGGTGAAGCAACTCAAGAAAGACCTGGAGTACTTCCAGGAATAGGCGCCGGAAGCCGTCCGACCCGAAAAAGCCGCCCGAAAGGGCGGTTTTCTTTTGGGCCCGCCCCCCCGGGAGTCCCGCCGCCGCCCGTGGTAAAATCCAGGTCCC
>JAFLEE010000027.1 GCA_017302015.1 Spirochaetota bacterium
GCGCCTTCGGCGGCGGGGGCGGCCCCGGCGGCGGGCGTGGCGGCGGCGAGTTCGGCGAGTTGGCTATCGCGCTTGGCGGTGGAGATGCTGCTGATGATGGACTTGATGCCGTTCTCGGCGACTTCGACCTTGTCGCCGAGCTTCAGGTCGCGCATCTTGAAGTGGTCGCCGATGCCGAGGTCGGTGACGTCGATCTCGATGACCTCGGGGAGGTGCTCGGGGAGGCAGCGCACGGTGACCTGGGAGGCGAGCTGGTCGAGGATGCCGCCCTGGGTAATCCCCTTGGCGAGGCCCTTGATCTTGATGGGCACCTTGATCTTGATCTTCTGGCCGGCCTCGATCTCGAAGAAGTCGAGGTGCAGCAGCGTGCTGCCCTGGTCGAGGGCCTCGTCGACCTGCTTCACGAAGGCCTGCTTCTTCTGGCCCTCCACGTCGATGGTGAAGATCGTGTTGGAGTGGGCCTTGGACCACATGCGGGTGAACGCGTGGCGCTCGAGGGTGAGGGCGGTGTGGTTGTGCTTGTTATAGAGCACGGCGGGGATGGTGCCCTGCATCTTGCCCTTGCGCGTCGGGTTGCGCACACCGAGGGCGCGTTTTTTCGCGACGACGAGCATTTCTTCGGCCATGATGGATCTCCTTCGGATCTTGGAAAACGGTCTCGGCCTTGGGACCGGAACGTATGCTGGGGCGCTAGGGATCGAACCTAGGAATGACGGGACCAAAACCCGTTGCCTTACCACTTGGCGACGCCCCATTAAATGGGAATACAGTGTGTTTCGCAGTCAATCCTCGAGGGTGGAACCGAAGGGAGAACCCGACGCCCGATAGCACCAGCGCCAGCGCACCTTGAGTTCCCCGAAGGCCCGATCGGCCTCTTCCTTGGTCGGGAAGATGCCGAAGACCGTGGAACCCGACCCGCTCATCATCGACACGGGCGCCCGCTCCTTGAGGTCTTGAAGCGCCCGGGACACCTGGGGGAACCGGGAAGCGACCCGATCCTGGAAATCGTTCACCGGGCCTTCCCGGAAGAGCGCTTTTGCATCGAGATCCCGCCGCCCCGCCGCCATGGCCGAAGCCTGGTCGACGAAACCATCGAACCCCCCGTGGGGAGAGGGAACCACGCACTCCCGGTAGGCCAAGGCGGTGGAAACCGCCACATCCGGCCAAATGAGCACCAATTCCAAGGGGAGCGAACCCCCCAGGGACTGGACCCGTTCGCCGCGCCCGGTGACCTTGGCGGCGCCCCCCTCGATGAAGAAGGGGACGTCGCTTCCGAACCGGGCGCCCAGATCGCGCATGGCTTCGAGGCTCATGCCGAGTCGGAACTGGCGGTCGATGAGGCGGATGAATCCCGCCGCGTCGGCGCTTCCGCCGCCGAGGCCCGCACCCGCCGGGATGCGCTTGGTGAGCGTCACCGCCAGCGGGGGAAGGCCCCGCGTCTCGGAAAAATGCCGGGCGACCTTTTCGAGGAGGTTGCCCTGGGCCAGTTCTTCGGTCGTGATGCCGGGAGCCTCGTTCTTCACTTCGAGCGAAAAACGGACGGACTCCGAAACCGTAACCGTATCAAAGAGCGCGATGGTCTGGAAGACCGACCGGATCTCGTGGAACCCGTCGACCCGCCTGGCGGCCACGTTCAGGAAGAGATTGACCTTCGCGAAGCAGTGTGCCGTCATACCATGCCGAAGACCGGAATCGAACCGGCACGGCCTTGCGACCGAGGGATTTTAAATCCCTTGCGTCTACCAGTTCCGCCACTTCGGCCGAGAAAACCGTGAGGAGGGTACCGGATTTGAACCGGTGCATGGAAGTTTTGCAAACTTCTGCCTTACCGCTTGGCTAACCCTCCAGCGGTGAGCCCAATCTTATCATACCCCTCCTCAACCATTCAAATTCGGACTTCAAACATCGGAATTCATTGGGTCTTTTAAAGACGACACTCCGGGTTGATAAGACTCGCGTGGAACTTGTTTGCGGGACTCCCCTCCAAATCACTCTTGATCCCAAAAGAACGTCCTCAACGGATGGATTTACGGGGAATTTTTCTGGCCTTCCCTGGTCCCAGATTTCCCCACATCAAGCCCATGAATAGGATTCACTCACCCCCATCGATCGTTCCAGTGGGTGAAATAACGCGTGAAGACACAGGAGCCTAATGGAAAATGGGTTAAATCGAAGGGTTTGCTAAATTGGAAAACAGAAATTTTATGGGCATTCTGGGGAATTTCGGGAAAAGGGAATTCCACGTTCTACCTCCGAGGATATGGGGATGTGTTCCTTGGGAACGTCGGCGGAGACTCTTGAATTATTAGATATTTAGACTATAATCTAAATATCTAAGGATCGTCCTTGAATAATCCATTTCAAGCCCTTTCTGACCCCACCCGGCGGCGAATTCTAGAAATTCTCGGGAGTGGACCCAAGAGCGCGGGGGAATTGGGGGCCCATTTCCCCATGAGCGGCGCCTCGGTGAGCCACCACCTTTCGGTCTTACGGGAGGGGGGCCTCGTCGATCGACAGAAGAAGGGCCAGCAGGTCATTTACACCCTCAATACCACCGTCTTCCAGGAAATTCTCCTTTGGATCCAAAAATTAAAAGATGGAGGAAGCACATGAAAAAGGGCCTGTTCTACGGCTTCACCGCCTTGCTGACGCTGGCGGGTTTGCTCGCGGTCGCCTGGCAATGGGGAAATTTCCCCCCGCGAGTCCCGACCCATTGGAACGTGCAAGGGCACATCGATGGATGGGGCCCCCGATGGCTCCTCTGGCTCTTCGCGCTCCTCCCGGGGCTCATGGGAGGCTTGGCCTTCCTCGTCCCGCGCTTGGATCCCAAGCGGGAGAATTACGCCCGCCACGAGACCGCCTTCTTCGTGACCATGGGATTTTCCGTCGTCATCATGGCCGTGGCCTTCTGGGCGATCTTCGCCGCCGCTTCGGGGCACCCTGTGCGGGTCTCGTTCATCCTCCCCCTGGCGATGGGCCTCGGCTTCATCGTCATGGGCAATTTCCTGCCCCAGGTAAAATACAATTACCTCTTCGGGATCCGCACCCCATGGACCCTCGCCAACGAAGAAGTCTGGCGCAAGACCCACCGCCTCTCCGGCTACGTCTTCGTGGCCATGGGCCTGGGCGCCATCGCCTCGGTATTTTTCGAGGGGAAAGCGATCGCCGCCGCGTTCTGGATCGTTCCGATGATCGCGGGGATCACGACCCTCTTTGTCTATTCCTGGTGGGTGGGACGGGGGTTGGCCAAGAAGGGATCGTGAATTACCGAAGAAAGAAAATCGAGGGTGAGACCAGGAAGAAGGACGGCAGAGAACGGATACGGTCGAGGCGATGCGGCACTCCCGTAGTCACGCGTGAATATTTCGGGGGGTGGAGGCCTCTTGGTGGTTTCTATGGGGCAAAGATTCGATAATGGCGATCTGGAGAGATGATGAAAACCTTTCGTCGTTTCCTGTATATTCTGATCCTTATCGGGTTGTTCGCCCTGGCCGAACCGTTGATCGGTTTTACGTTCTTTGTCTATATGACGGTATCCATCGCCCTCGTCGGCGGACTCTGGGCCCTTTCCGATCTTTTTACTGGAAACGACTTCACGCAAAAAATGCCGCCCGAGTGGTGCCCGAAATGCTATACGCCAAAATCCATCCGGGTCGTCAATGAGATTTATGAGAAAAATTACCTGAAAAAACAATGCAAGAAATGCGGCCACGTCATCGAATACCAGGATGGCGAAAGGATCGATCGGGAGGAGATCCCATCGGAAAAACCGAAGGAGAGCCCGAAACCAGGGATTCCATCCTAAGGTAGGTGTCGCGGTCGCGGGATGGAGACGAACGGGGTTCTCCGAAGTTGAAGCCCCGGATCATTCGGATCGCGACTGCGCTCCTTCATCGGGCCGTTCCGCGGAGTTCCCCATCTCCGAATTCGATCCGTCGCGAGCGCCCATCGGGGACGTTAACCGAAAAATGCAGGTTCGTTCCCCTCCCCGGGAAGGGGCAAAGGATTAGAGCGAAACTTCGAGGATGCGGTAGCGCTTGGACCCCGCCGGTACGGTGATGGCAGCTTCCATCCCCGCTTTCTTCCCCAAAAGCCCCTTGGCCAATTGGCTCGTCACCGAGATCTCGCCCTTCTCGGAATCGGCTTCGCCGGGGCCGAGGATGCGCCAAGTGAGGGTTTCTTTGGAGTCCAGATCCTCGAGCTTCACGCGCTTGCCGAAGGTGACGGTATCGGCGGGGAGTTTGGCCGGGTCGATGACCTGGGCGCCCATGAGGTCGGCGTTCAGTTTGTCCATCTCCGCCTTGAGCATGCCCTGCTTTTCCCGCGCGGCGTGGTAGTCGGCGTTTTCCTTCAGGTCGCCCTTGGCCCGGGCGATGGCGATGAGTTCGGGCATCTTCTCGAACTCGATCTTCACGAGGCGCAGCCGCTCTTTGAGGGCGCTATAGCCGGCTTGGGTGATGGGCATGGACATGGGGGGCTCCTGGAGGCATCGGGGATGCGCGGGGGATTTGCTTCTAGAATTGGTACTCGGCGCTGAGTTTGATGCTCTCCACCAGGTCGTTGTCGGGGAAGAGGCCGAGCAGGCCCAAAAGACTCTTGTCGGTCAGGCAGAGGTTGAAGTAAAGCCGCTCGATCCCGGCGGGTCGGAAGGAAAACCCCCCCGTCAGGTTCCCCATTTTCAGATAAGTCCCGTCCGGTTGGTAGACCACCTCGTGGTTGAAACTGAGGTAGTATTCGCCCTTGGGGGGGGAGGCGGGGCGCGGACGTGAGAGGATCGCCTGCAGGCGGGCGGCCTCGGCCCGCTTCACCTGGGCCGCCTGTTCCCGGGCCAGGAGGAGGTCTTCGGCGGGCGCCAGGTATTCGCCGGTCTTGGAACGCTCCCGGGCCGCCTCGAGACGGCGCTCGCGCTCTTCGTTGGCGGCCAGTTCCTTCTTGCGGAGTTCAGCCATCTGGGGGCGGAAATTGGAGATCGCCGCCTGGAGGTCGCGGTACTCGTCCTCTTCCGCGGGGGTCCGTACCCGGCGAGTGCGGTCGCGGATGCGGCCTTCGAGGGAGACCATCTCGTTACTGAGTTCCTGGGCGCGCAGGCGGCGTCGGGCGATCTCCGTTTGGGCGCCCACCAGGATGCGCACGTTCGTCGCGGCGATCAGGGCTTGGCGCAGTTCGGCCTGCTTCTGGGAGAGTAGGCGCCGCTCTTCGCGCGCCAGGTTCTTTTCGGCGGGCCCCAATGGGCGGGTCTCCAATTCCCAGGCGCGGTCGCGGGTCGCGTCGTCGGCCTTTTTGAGGGCCGCCATCTCGCTGCGCACCGCCTCGGCGGCGGGGTCGCGTAGGAGCGTGTCGATCTCATCCCGAAGCCGGGCGAGTTGGTCCCGCAGGCCGCGCTCCTGCACCTCGCGCCTGCGGCGGCCGCCGTCGCTTTGGAGGAGGAAGCCCAGGGAAAAAAAAAGGTTTTGGCCGGGGTCGATGCCCAGAGTTCCGGCGACGGGATTGAGCGACACGCCGGCCTTCTGATAGCGCACCTCGTTCCATCCCTGGTAGGAGAACTCGGAGAGGATGCGGAAATGGTCGATGGGTTCCCAACCGACGCCGAGATGGGCCGTGAGGGGGGTGGACTCTTGGATATCCGAGCCGGAAAAGGCGCGGTAATCGAACCAATTGGGCGTGAGGGCGTAGGCGCCCAGGCTCAAGTTCTCGATGGGCTTCCACAAGACACCCGCCTGCAGGGAGGGGAAGATGGCCCAGCGCACCCCTTCGGTGGCGATGGCGGGGCCGACGTTGAACCCGATGAGTAAATTATCCCGGAGCGCGAACCCATGGGAGACGCCCAGTTTCCGGACGATGAACGGGTAAGTGAAGTCGTTCTTGGACACCCCAGACCCGCGGAAGAGGCTGTAGAAGGCGACGCCCCAATTGCCGCTCGCCGTGGGGATGAGGCCGCCGAAGCAGGAGATGTAATCGAAACGAAGGCGGTAATCGGTCCGGATGCCGCGGAAACGCACCTCGGTATCGAATTCGTAGGCGAGAAGCCCCCCCTTGAATACCGGGAGGGTGGCGGGGTTATTATAGAGGGCATCGGCGGAGACGAGGCCGGTGGCGAAGGCCCCGCCGAGGGCGGTGGTGCGGGCGCCGTTGACCATGAGGGTATACGGGTTCTCGCGGTAGGCGTACAGGGACGCCCCAAGGAGGAAGATCAGGGGAAGGAGGGAAGGGCGAAGGCGATTCAGGATTGGGGCGGTTCGTCTTTGCGGTAGAAATTCCAGATAATGAAGACGATGGCGGAGACCACCATGAAGGGGGCGAGGAAGGCCCGGAACATGTACCCGTTCGAATTGATGCTGTCGCCGATGGACCAAAGCACGAAAAAACTCAGCACATAGACCGCCAAGCCGATCCAAAACCGCTTTTTAAGGCCGGAAGAGAGTTCGCTTTTGTAGCCGTGCTTGGTGGAATTGGGAGCGTGCGCCATGGGCGTATTTTCCGCTGGAATCCCCCTTCAGGCAAGGTAGGAAATTGCCGGGAAACGCCACCCTTTCGGGGTCCGTCGCTCCCGTCTTCACCATCGCGGCGATCCGGGAAGCGAGGCCGGGTGCGGGCTTCCATAGGCTCCGATGCAAAAAAAACGCCCCCGAGAGGCGGGAGGCCGCTCTCAGGGGCGCTGTTCGATTACCGCAGAAGGGACTTGAACCCCCACGTGGTTGCCCACGGCAGATTTTGAATCTGCTGCGTCTACCATTCCGCCACTGCGGCAGTATTCTTCAGGCGCCCGCGGCGGGGGCACCGCGGTGATTTTACCACCGCATTCCCCCGCCGGCAAAGGGTCCCTCCCCCCAGAAACGGGGGTATAATGCAAGCCGATGGGAACCGCCAACCAGACGGACCTCCTCCTCGTGGAGGATGACCCGGAACTGGTGCATATCCTCACCCAAGGCCTCTTGGCCATGGATTATCCGACGCCTCGGGTGGCCGGCACCGGGTTGGAGGCCCTGAAGGCCGCTGGCGAGAAGATCCCCGACCTCGTGCTCATGGACGTCATGCTCCAGGGGGAGATGGACGGCTTCGTCACCGCCCGGCGCCTGCGCGAACTGGGCGCCATCCCCATCATCTTCCTCACCGGGCGCCACGACCAGGCGGCCCTCGACCTCGCCCGAAGCGCCGAGGCCTACGCCTACTTGCTGAAGCCCGTGGATTTCCGCGAGCTCGCCATCACCCTCGATCTCGTGACCGCGAAGGCCACCCAGGAGCGCGAGCTCCGCCGGCTGCTCGAAGAGCAGCGCACGATGTTCGACAATTCGCTCGTCGGCATCCTCATGGTCGAGGGCGGCCTCATCCAACTCCTCAACCGCCGCTTGGCCGAACTCTTCGGCGCCGGCGATCTCAAGGGCCATTCCTTCCCCGGCTTCATCGCGGCCCACGGCGTGCGCGACGACACCGTCGACTACGTGGCGCACCGGGAACGGCTCGCCCACGGGGAGGCCACCCGCTTCGCCGTCGAGATGCGCCGGGAGGATGGGGAGGTCTTCTGGGCCGATTTCTACGGCCGCGCGCTGCCGCCCCTGCGCGGCGTCCCCGTCCTCGGCGAACCCTACGGCGGGCGCTCGCTGTGGATCGTCGCCGATATCACCGAGCAGCGGCGCGCCTCCGAGCGCCTGGGCGAGAGCGAACGGCGCTACCGGGAACTACTCGACTGCAACCCCGTGGGCATCCTCAGCTTCCGCCAGGGGCTCGTCACCTTCGCCAACCCCATGGCCCTGCGCCTGGTGGGGGCCGATTCGGTCGAGGCCATCCTCGGCCAACCGCTCGAGACCTTCTTCCACGCCGGCGAATCCGACATCCTCCAGCGCATCTTAAGCGGCAGCGGCGCCTCCGACGCGCTCCTCGAGGCCCAATTAACGGGATTGCACCGGCGGGTCTATGTCGTCGAGATCGTGCTCGTGCCCAATGGGCCCGGGGCCGGCATGCTCTTCCTCACCGATATCACCGAGAAGAAGCGCGCCGAGAGCCGTGCGGGCTACCTGGCCTATTACGACCCGCTCTCGGGGCTTCCCAACCGCAAGCTCCTGTTCTACCGCATGGAATTGGAGATGATCCGGGCGATGGAGAAGAACCACTGGATGCTCCTCATCCTGGTGGGCCTCGATCGCTTCAGCCAGATCAACGAGACCCTCGGGCACGACACGGGCGACCGGCTGCTCCTGGCGGTGAGCGAGCGCCTCAAGACGATCCTCGGGCCCGACGACCTTTTGTCGCGCATCGGCGGGGACGAGTTCGCCCTGCTCTTCGCCTCCGGCCTCGACGAGACCCAGGTGCACTGGCTCGTCTACAGCATCCTCAACCTCTTCGAGAAGCCCTTCCTCGCCGGCGGCCGGGAGACGCCCCTCACCGCCGGGGTCGGCGTGGCGATCTTCCCCCGCGACGCCGCCGACACCGCCGAACTCTTCCGAAACGCCGACTTCTCCCTCAAGCAGGCCAAGACCCGCGGCCGCAATACGTTCCAGTTCTACGACCGCGAACTCAACCGGCGCCTCAACCGCATGGCCCACCTCGAACTCGAATTGCGGGATGCCCTGCTTCGGCGCGAGTTCCGCCTCGTCTACCAGCCCCAGGTCGACCTGCGGGGAACGCTCATCGGCGCCGAGGTGCTCCTGCGTTGGAACTCCACCAAGGAGGGCGGGGTCATGCCCGTCGAGTTCATCCCCATCATCGAGGAGAACCGCCAGATCATCCCCATCGGCTACTGGGTGCTCGAGGAGACCTGCCGTCAGATCATGGCCTGGAAGCGCGCGGGCCTCACGCCGGTGCGCGTCGGGGTCAACCTCTCGGTCTTCCAATTCCAGGACGCCGAACTCTGCCGGCGCATCCGGTCGATCATCGACGCCTCGGGCGTGGATCCCGCCCACCTCGGCCTGGAGGTCACCGAAAGCGGCGTCATGGGGGAGGGCACCGGGGCCCTCGAGATCCTGCGGGAGTTGCGCGCCATGGGCATGCACATCTCCCTGGACGATTTCGGGGCGGGCTATTCCTCCTTCTCCAAGCTCCTCGACCTGCCCCTCGACATGATGAAGCTCGATAAGTCCTTCGTCCAGCCCATCGACACCGATAGCGACGCGCGCAAGATCGTCACGGCGATGATCCAATTGGGCCGCAATCTCAACATGAAGGTCCTGGCCGAGGGGGTGGAAACCGCCCGGCAACTCGAGATCCTTTCGCGCCTGCAATGCGATTATATCCAAGGCTTTTATTTCAGCCGCCCGGTCGAAGCCGATGCCTTCACCGAAATTTTGGGCACGGGTCGCATCGAAGGAGCGGGCGGGGCCCATGAAAGTGTCTATGTCCCCGGGTGAGGGTATTGACGGGAATCTGGTTGGGGGATTCCCCGATTGGGGCCTCCGAAATCGCCTATCGTCTGTTCCGAAATCGCCAAAACTGTCAACTTATAATTACAAAATGCGCCTTATCGCCGGGTTTTTTTGGAGGTTCCTTTGAAATTTGTGATCCGTCCGTTCGCCCTTCTGGCTTTCACCCTGCTCACCCTCGTTTGGGCCCAGGGAGGGGATGAGCCCCTCTTCGTGAACCTCGACAACGTGAAGGGGGACCCCCGGGGGGGTGTGGATATCGCCGATGAGAAATTGTACGAGGTCATCCGCGATAACCTCTCCGACCAGGAAGTCGCCGACGCCAAGGCCCAGAAAGGGGCCCAATACCAGGTGGTCTACGACGCGATGCGGGATGAATCCTGGGATAACGCCATCATCGAACTGAAGAAGTACATCGATATCGTGCGCACCGCCTACGCCCCGGGGGATTACGGCTACCGCGAAGTGCTCTCGGAAGTCTTCTATATGTTTGGGAAGGTCTATCTCGCCCAGAAGAATTACCTCGATGCAGTGCGCAATTTCCAGCGGGTCCTCTTCCAATTCAAGGATAGCAAGTACGCCGTCAAATCCTCGGTGGAATGGGCCACAATTTTCTTCAAGATCTACACCGGGGAAATCAAGACCCACCAGGCCCTGGGAAACCCCAGCGCGAACCTCGTCATCAAGCGCCTCCTGCACCTGAAGACGATCAAGCCGGATGCGGAAGAATTGGCCGATTGCTACCTCCTGGCCGCCGATGTGTGCATTCGCGAAAAAAACAGCGATGAAGCGAAGCGCTACTTGAAACTCATCCAAAACGAGTTTCCCAAGTCCGAAGCCGCGGAAAAAGTCGCCGAGCGGAAAGCCAAACTGAACTGACCCGAACCCGGGCGGTCCGTCCCGGGCCATCCTCCCCTGTCAATGGCGATTGACGCGGGGCGATCCGATCGCCGCCCCGTGTCCGGGTTTTTCCCGTACTTCACTCCGGGTTGGAAAAAGGTTTATAATGGCGCATCCCGCCCGGGTTTGCCCGGGCCCAAAGGCAGGAAATCAGCATGCGCTTTTCCAGAACGCGACTCATCCTCATCGCCACCGCGCTCCTTTGGCCCGTCGTGGTGCAGGCCGAAACCGAGGCCGAAATCCGGGCGAAAGAGCAGAAACTGAAGAACTCCGGCGTCATGGCCGAGGCCGACGGCCGCACCGCGGTGAAGAAGATCTCCGCGAAGCAGGCCGTCCTGATCCTGCCGGCGCGCTCCCCCATCGCCGTGCCCGCCTCGCTCCTGGAGAAGACGGGCGAGGTGCTCAGCGGCGTCATCATCGACCTCGGCCGGTTCCAGGTCGTCGACCGCAAGGCGCTGAAGAAGGCCATGGAACAGATGGCGCTCTCCGCCACCGGCGTGATCCCCGAGGATAAGCAGCTCGAGATGGGCAAGGTCGTCGGCGCCACCGAGATCATCGAAGCGCGCATCAACGCCTATTCCGTCGAATACCGCATCCCCACCACCGGGAAGGCCCTCGCCAGCGCCGGCGCCGGCATGCTCCTGGGCAAGCTCCTCAACGTGGCCACCGGCGGCAATATCAAGGCGCCCGAGGACGACGGCAAGCGCTGGGTGGCCCTCGTCGAGGCCACCCTCATCCACAAGGACCTCGCCACCGGGAAGGTCAAGAACAAGAAGGATATCCGCGTCGAGGCCATCGACAAGGACAACCAGAAGATGGCCGAGAACAAGCTCGACAGCGAACTCGAGACGGAGATGCGCTTCGCCATCAAGGAGATGTTCCCGATCGTCACCTTCATCGTGAAGAAGAAGGGCCGCGACACCTATATGCGCCTCGGCGCCGACATGGGCGTTCGCCCGAACAATAAGTACTTCGCCTACGAGAAGTACGACTCCAAGGCGAAGAACGTCCCCGTCGGCGAGATGGAAGTGAACGAAGTCTTCCCCACGGTGTCCCGCGGGAATATGCGCATGCAGAAGGGCAAGATCGAGGAGAACTTCGTGCTCAAGGAGCGCAACCTCCGCGACGGGCAATTCAACCTCCTCCTGGGCGTGGCCCCCATGAAGGTCGACACCAGCACCTTCGCCAGCTTCCGTTCGTACGTCAGTTTCGGGAATTATTTCGGGTTCAGCGATTTCGCCACGCAGACGGGCTTCCTCATGTCGAAGTTCGACTACGTGCCCCAGGTGAGCCTCTCCTACGCCGGGAAGACGGGCCGCAGCGCCCTCGATGTCCGCCTCTCCGCGATGCTCGGTTACCTCGACGCCTACGGCGGTAAACTCCTCGCCGGCTACAAGTACACGGCCTTCGACCGCGATTGGTTCACCGCCGGCTTCTCGGTGCACGCGGGCGCCGCGGCCACCTGGGTCCCGGTGGGGAAAATGAGCAGCACCTGGTACTTCCAGACTTCCTCCGGCACGCGCTCGAAGCAGAACTCGGACCTGAGCATCTTCGGCCTTACCGCCGGGGGCGAGGTCGCCGCGAACCTCGGCTTCAACCTCGGCTTCGACACCAAGATGCTGTTCGAGGTCGGCTACTGCTATTACCTTCCGATGAACAAGTACCAGATGGTGGGGACCGATACGGAAGGCAATATGATGAACCTCAGCGAGTTCTTCGACACCAGCCGCGTCGCCCCCATCGATTTGAGCGGCGTGACGGCGAACCTCTCCTTCAATTTCTCTTTCTGATCCGGAGAAACCCATGCAGAAGATCAAGCATTTCCTCTTCGCCTTCCTGTGCGCCGGGCTGCTGCCCGCCTCGCTCTCGGCCCTCGAGAGTTCCGAGCGCGTGCGCGTGCTCATCGACGACATCGAGATCAACCGTCCCGAAGACAAGGCCTATGCCGAGAAGGCCCAGGCCGTGCTCCAGGCCCAATTGGCGAAGATGGGCCGCTACGACCTCATGACCCGCGAGAGCATCAAGGCCAAGATCAAGCTCAACGCCAAGAAGGACGCCGGGCTCGACCTCACCGACAAGGAGCTCGCCGAGGCCTCCACTCTCGCCGGCGCCAAGTACATGATGCGCGCCCGCCTCTCCGACGTGAAGCAGCAGATCATCACCCTCGACAAGCTCCCCCTGAAGAACGCCGAGGCCCGAATCACCGTGCGCCTCATCGAGACCGAGACGGTGACCTCCATCGGCGTGCTGCGCTACCGCCTCACCGCCAAGGGCTCCCCGCTGGCCAGTTGGGAGGGGCTCATGGCCTCGACCCTCGCCGAGTTCCGTTCCCGATTGGCCTACGACCTCAAGAGCCTCATGCTCATCCAGGCCGACATCACGGCCGCGAAGGGCGGGAAGATCGAGATCAGCCGGGGCAAGAACTCGGGGATCGCCAAACTCCAGCGCTACCGCGTCTACAATAACGTGCCCATGAAGATCGAGAACGAGTACGGCGAAGAGGCCATCGAGAACCTGCGCATGATCGCCGGCGATATGCGCATCGTCAAGGTCGGCGAGACGAACGCCACCGGCTCCATGCGCCGCTTCACCGCGGCCTTCACCACCAATATGACGGCCATCGAGTGGAACGTGCGCAACGTCCACTTCGGCTTCGCCCTCGGCCTCACCACCTTCGGCGTCAACGTGGCCTCCACCACGATCAGCGGCGCCTCCATCAATACGGGCGATTCGGGCAACACCAATTTTTACCTCCAGATCGACGGCACCGACCAGGCCGCGTTCGCGGGCAGCCGCATCGGCATCGGAAATAGCCGCCTCTCCCCCTTCGTGCATTTCGACTTCGGTTGGGGTCCCGGAAAGGTCGTCCTCCTGGGCCGGATCAACGTGGTCGCCACGAGCCCCCTGGCGACCGTCACCTTCGATCCCGGGCTACGTTTCGACCTCATCGAGACCGGGGCCTTCAATTTTTCCATCGGCATCAACGGAAAAATCGGCTATTTCGGCGGCCGCATCGGTTCCATCCAATTCAAGGCGGGGGACTACCTCTACAACGCCATGTCGCCCCGCGGCTTCGGCACCGGCGTCGCCCTCGGGTCGAGCATCGATGTCGCCAATTTCGTCTTCGGCGGATCCGCCCAGGCCACGGTCGGCTTCAATGTGGCGGATAATAGCCGGCTCTCGCTCATGGTCGGCTACGACCTCATGCCTTCCATCACCCCGAATCTCACGCTGAACGTCCCGACGACCTACGGCACGACCTCCAAATCGGTTCAGATCAGCGCCGACGTGGCCAGCATGATCATGGGGGGGAACACGATCAATATGCAGGGCATCCTCTTCGGCCTTTCCTACCAGTTCCTCTTTTAACGGAATCCAATTTTTTGGCGAAAAAAAACCGGGTCGAAAGCCCGGTTTTTTTTCGTCCTGACGGCGAGCCCGCGTGATCGGGGGCCGAGTGGAACGTTTAAGCGCCATGGGAAAGACGGCGGGCATTGGAGGATAGGCATCCGGTTCCGCCTTCCGCATCATGGAATCCAACGGCCCTCCCCCAATCGATGGTAAAAAGGCGGCGCCGATGCCCCACGCCGGATCATCCCCCTGGAACGCCTATGGGCCCTGGCTGAAGGAGCGCTACGGGGCCCCCGTGCACCGCATCAGCATCGACGGGGGCTTCACCTGCCCCAATCGGGACGGCTCGAAAGGCCGGGGCGGGTGCACCTATTGCAACGTCGATTCGTTCGTCCCCGCCACGGCGCGGCGCCTTCCCTCCATCTCCGAACAGGTGGCCCTCGGCGCCCGGGGGATCCTCAGGCGCCACGGGCCCGGGGCGAAGTTCATCCTCTATTTCCAGGCCAATACGAATACCTACGCCCCGGTGGAGAAGCTGCGCGCGCTCTTCGAGGAAGCCCTCGCCGCCGCCCCGCCGGGTACGGTCGAATTGGCCGTGGGCACGCGGCCCGACTGCCTGGAACCCGAGAAGATCGACCTGTTGGAGTCCTACGCCGAGCGCCTTACGGTCACGGTGGAATTGGGTCTCGAATCCATGCACGACGCCACCCTCCTTCGGGTGAACCGGGGGCACTCCCACGCGGATTTCCTCGCGGCCTGCGAGGCCCTGCGCGGGAGGCGCCTCGGCCTCGGCCTCCACGCGATGTTCGGGTTCCCCTGGGAATCCCGGGAGGAGATGCTCCAGACGGCTTCCGTCATCAACAAGACGCCGGCGCGGTTTTTAAAGATCCATCAGCTCCACGTGGTCGAAGGTTCCGTGATGGCGGCCCAATACCGCAGAGAGCCTTTTCCCCTCCTCGAACGGGAAGCCTGGGCCGAATTTCTGGCCGAGTTCCTTCCGCGTTTGAGGGCGGATCTCGTGATTCAGCGCGTGGTGGCCAGCACCTTCCCCCGATATCTCATCGCTCCCGAATGGGCGGGGGATCCGTCGGGGGCGCTCCGGTTTATCCGCTCCTTCCTCTTGGAAAAAGGCGTTATCCAAGGAAGTCGCGCGGTTTAGGAAAGCGAAAACCTAAGGCCGAGCGCCCGAACGACGCCTTTTGTTCACGGGAAAAACCCGGATTGGGGTAAAAAGGGGTGTTGGACTTGAAAATCAGGATAAAATGTATTAAATACAGATATCTACATTAATATGTACTGCCGCTCGGACTCCCTATTCGAACGTCAACCCGTATTGGCAGATTGAAGCAAAAACCCATGGAATCCAAGCCCGAATCCGAAGAAAAAGCCGTTAAGCCCGCCCGCGTCGCCAAGGCTCCCCGAAAAAACGGTAAAAAATCGTTTAAATTGGTGATCGTCGAGTCTCCCGCCAAGGCGAAGACGATCAATAAATACCTCGGGAGCGATTATAAGGTCATCTCGTGCATGGGGCATATCATCGATCTGCCCAAGAGCCGCATGGCCGTCGACATCGAACACGGCTTCGAGCCCCAATACATCACCGTGCGGGGCAAGGGCAAGATCCTGCAGGATATCAAGCGCTACGGGGCCGATTCCAGCGAAGTCTTCCTGGCGCCTGATAATGACCGCGAAGGAGAAGCCATCGCGTTCCACCTGCAGAACGTGCTGCGCCTCAAGAACGCCAAACTCCCCATCCACCGCATCGTCTTCAACGAGATCACGCGCGACGTCATCCGCGAATCCATCCGCCAACCCCGCGATCTCGACATGGCCCTCGTCGACGCCCAGAAGGCCCGCCGGGTGCTCGACCGCATCGTCGGCTACCAGATCTCCCCCATCCTCTGGGAGAAAGTGAAAAAGGGCCTCTCCGCAGGGCGGGTGCAGTCGGTGGCCCTGGCCCTCGTGTGCACCCGCGAAGAAGAGATCCTCAATTTCAACCCCGACGAATATTGGACGCTCACGCTGCACGTCCAGAAGGCCGGCCATAAGAAGGAGTACGAGTCCGAGTTCTACGCCTTCCGGGGCGAGCGGGTCGAACTGAAGGTCAAGGCCGATACCGACCGCATCCTCGAGCATATCGCCGGCAAAGACGCCGTGGTGGCCGAAGTCGTCGAGAGCCAGCGCACCCGAAAGCCGCTGCCGCCCTACACGACCAGCAAGCTGCAGCAGGAGGCCGCCAACCGGCTCTCGTTCAGTTCCTCCAAGACGATGATGATCGCCCAGCGCCTCTACGAGGGCGTGACGATCGGGAAAGAGACCACCGGCCTCATCACCTACATGCGGACCGACAGCGTGCGGGTGAGCGACGTGGCCCTCACCGAGGTCCGGAAATTCCTCTCCGAGACCCGCCCCCAGCAGCTTCCCGAGAGCCCCAATCTCTACGCCACCAGCGCCAAGGCCCAGGATGCCCACGAGGCCATCCGCCCCACCTCCGTCTACTTCACCCCCGAAAAGGTGAAGGAGCACCTCTCCCCCGAGGAATACAAGATCTATTCGATCATCTGGGAGCGCTTCGTCTCCAGCCAGATGAAGCCCATGATCACCACCAATGTGCGCGTCACCCTGGCCGTCGACGAGGCCCAGTTCACCCTCACCGGGAGCGTCGTCACCGACGAGGGCTTCGCCGAGGTGTTCAACGTCCTCAAGAGCGATTCCAAGAGCGTCCATCTGCCCGAATTCCAGCAGGGCGAGAAGCTCACCGTGGCGAAGGCCGTCCCCGAGCAGCATTTCACCCAGCCGCCCCCGCGCTACACCGACGCCTCCATCGTGAAGATCATGGAGGAGTCGGGCATCGGCCGCCCCTCGACCTACGCGCCGACCATCGAGCGGCTCATCCGCAAGTACTACGTGCAGCGCACCAAGCGCCAGCTCGTCCCCACCCAATTGGGCCAGGCCATCAACGGCCTCATGGAGCAGTACTTCACCGCCATCCTCGACGTCAATTTCACCGCCGAGATGGAGAAGAAACTCGACAAGGTCGCCGAAAGCGAGATCCGGTGGACCCAGGTGCTCGACGAGTTTTGGCCCGATTTCCACGACCTGCTCGACCACGCCCGCGTGAACATGCCCGAGATGAAGAGCTTGCTGGCCGAGCCGACCGAGCAGGTGTGCCCCGAATGCGCCAAGATGCTCATGAAGCGCCTGGGGAAGTTCGGCTATTTCCTCGCGTGCAGCGGGTTCCCCTCGTGCAAGTACACCGAAAGCATCTCGCTGGGCCCCTGCGTCCGCCCGGGATGCAAGGGCAAGATCATCGAGCGGAAGACCCGCAAGGGCCGCGAGTTCTACGGCTGCAGCCGCTACCCGGCCTGCGATTTCATCTCCTGGGACAAGCCCGCCCACGATAAGAATTGCCCCAAATGCCAGAGCATGCTTTTCGAGACCGGCAGCCGCAAGAACGGCTTCTTCCTCGAGTGCAAGCGCGAAGATTGCGGGCACAAGGAGCCCCTGGTCGAGGCCGCCGCCGAAGCCGAGGCGCCCGTCACGTGACCGGGGCGCTGGTGGAGGAGTTCTGTTCCCGCCTCGTGCGGGGGCGAGGACGCTCCCCCCGCACCGCCGATTCCTACCGAGACGACCTGGAGCATTTCCAGCGCTTCGGCGGGGCCGATCTCCTCTCCGCCGACCGAGACCGCGTGCGGGCCTTCGTCGCCTGGATGCACGACCAGGGCCAGGCGGCGGCCACCCTTCGCCGGCGCGTCGCGGGCCTGCGGGCGTTCTACCGGCACCAGGTCCTCCAGGGCAGGATGGCGGTGAATCCGGCCCTCTCCATCGTGCTGCCCCGCTGGAGGCGCAAGGCGCCCGATGTCCTCTACAAAGACGCGATGCGGGAACTCCTCTCCAGGCTCCCCCCGGCCACCGATTTCAGGTCCGCCCGGGACCGCGCCCTGGTGGAACTCCTGTACGGGGGCGGCTTGCGGGTCGACGAGGTGCGCACCCTCTGCCTCGACCGCCTCAACCTGCACGATCGCATGGCGCGGGTGGTCGGGAAGGGGAACAAGGTGCGCTTCGTTCCCCTCACGGCGCGCAGCGCCGAGGCCCTCGAGGCCTGGCTGCCCTACCGAGAGGCTTTCCTCAAGACCGTGAGGGGCGGGGCTTCGGAGGGGCACCTCTTCGTCAGCCGCTTCGGCCGGGGGATGACGACGCGCGCCTTCCAGCAATCCCTCGAGAATATCGGGAAGCGCGCGGGATTTTCCCAACGCCTCCATCCCCACCTCTTCCGCCATTCCTACGCGACCCACCTGCTCCAGGGGGGGGCGGGCTTGCGCGACGTGCAAGAACTGCTCGGGCACGCTTCCATCGCCACCACCCAGATCTACACCCACCTCACGCGGGACGACCTCAGGATCGAACTCGCCAAGCATCCCCTCGCCCCCAATGCGGGCCCCACCTCGGCCCCCGAGGACCCGCAGATCGCGGGGAAAGGCGATGGACCTGGACGCGTACGGCTCGCGCGGGCCGGGGCTTCGCGGGCGCCCGGGAAGTCCCCCGTTCGCCCCGCCGCGGGCCGGCCCTCGAATCCCGACCGGAGCCCCCATGAAACCTGAAATGCCTTCCATGCACGCCACCACGATCATCGCCGTTCGGCGCAACGGCACCACCGCCATCGCGGGGGATGGGCAGGTGAGCTTGGGCGCGAGCATCATCAAGGGGAACGCCCGGAAGGTCCGACGGCTCCACGAGGGCCGCATCATCGCCGGGTTCGCCGGGGCCGTGGCCGACGCCTTCACGCTCTTCGACCAATTCGAGAAGCGCCTGGGGGAATGCGGGGGAGACCTCCCCCGGGCCGCGGTCGAATTGGCCAGGGCCTGGCGCACGGACAAGCTGCTCCGACAACTCCAGGCGATGCTCCTCGCGGCGGATAAGGACCGCATGCTCCTCATTTCGGGGACCGGAGAGGTCATCGAGCCCGAGACGCCGGTGATGGCCATCGGCAGCGGGGGCGACCACGCTCGCAGCGCGGCCTTGGCCCTCTACGAAAATACCGCCCTGGAGGCCCCGGAGATCGCCCGAAAGGCCCTGGGGATCGCTTCGCGGATCTGCGTTTACACCAACGACCAAGTGACCCTCGAAGAATTGAAATCGTAGGGCTCTAGCTGGCCCCTCGTCGCGCCCCCGCACCCGGATTGGACCGTCGGACCGATTTCTCACCGGCGTGTCCCCGGTGAATGTGTCCGTCGTCATCCGGCGATTCGGGCGCATCGGAGACGCTAGAGTCGAAAGGGCGCCGGGAACGAGGCCCTAGACGCCCGATTTTGGGCGGGGCGGGGTCATTGGAGAAGGATGAGTTTGTGTGGATGGGGGCCTCCCGATCTCGTTCCGGTGCGTGCGACTTACAATCAATCGTTTTCTTTCAGAATATGGGGGGTCCTTTGTCTTACTGGTATTTCGGGCTAATGTCCATAATGGGTCCGTGACTCCGATTTTCACGCAACCGAATCGCGGATTCCGGGCCAGGAGAGGCAAAAACCCCCTCTGGGTGTAAAAATGGAATCGTTTACATAAACCGCCAATTCTTTGTTGCTTCTTGGAAAAAATGCTAGAATTGCCGATGGATCATGTAAGGGAGCTGGATCCCTTCGATGTCTATTGCGTCAACATCATGACGCTCTTGGTCCGCAATAATGTCGATGCCGAACTCGTCAGCGAGGTCGTCGACGCCTTGCGGCAGATCAAGTTCGAGCATTTCGGCCTGCTCGAAAAGATCAATTTGATCGAGCAGAAAGCCAATATCGACCTGAAGACCGGCCTCTACAAATACAACGAGAATTACCTGGAGAACGTCCTCAAGGTCTCCAGCCGCGCCCTCGAGGGCACCACGGACCAGGACGCCACCGTGGCCTACGTGCGCATGGACATCGATAATTTTTCCCGCCTCAATAATACCTACGGGCACGACCTCGGCGACAAGGTGCTCCACGGCCTGGCCCAGATCATCCGGCAGAACACCCGCCCCACCGATTGGCATATCCGCTTCGGCGGCGAAGAGTTCGACCTCATGCTGCCCATGACCGAGACCAAGGGCGCCACGCGGGTCATGCAGAAGATCTTCAAGAAAATCCACGCCTTCTACGTGCCCCACCAACGCGAGAAGGTGAAGATCACCATCAGCGCGGGCATCTCCGAGTACCGCATCGCGGCGCGGAAACTGAAGTCCATCGATCACCGCACCATGGTGAAGGATTACCTGCGCATCCAGAAGCAGGCCGACGACGCCCTTTACCACGGCAAAGACCAATTCAAGGTATGGGATGCCTCGCTCCAGCGCCAATACCCGCGCATCCGCCGCCATTACGCCCTGCACAACGCCCGTTGACGTCCGCCGCGATCCCCGATCTCCACCCCTTTTTCGCCCCGGTGAAACGGCGGGTCCTGCCCAACGGCCTCACCGTGCTCGCCCGCGCGGTGCGCCGGCAACCCGTAGTCTCCGTCCACCTCGCCGTGCGCGCGGGGGCGATGATGGAGGGCTCCCAATTGGGCGGCGGGCTCTCGCATTACCTCGAGCACGGCCTCTTCCTCGGTTCCCGGGGGCGGCCGGGACCCGAGGCCTTCTCCAAGGCCATCGAGGGCTTGGGCGGGTCGGAACAGAACGCCCACACCGCCCATGACCATACCGCCTTCTATTTCACCGTCGAATCCGCCGGCTTGAGGGCCGGTTGCCGGCTCCTCGCCGATCTCGTCTTTCATCCCCTGTTCCGCCGCGACCGCCTCCTGCGGGAGAAGAAGGTCATCCGCGCCGAGATGGACATGGATCAGGACGATCCCGACAGCCGCATGGCGCAGGATTTCATGGAGCGTGCCTATCCGACCCATCCCTGCCGCGAACCCGTCATCGGCCGCCGGGCGCGCTTCGACGCGCTCACGCCGGAGGATCTCGAGGCTTGGCACCGCAGGCGCTACGTGCCCGGGGCCATGGTGCTGGCGCTCGTGGGCGATTTCGAGGTCGACCGCGCCCTCGATGCCGCCCAAGCGGCCTTCGGCCGGGTGGCGGGAGCTTCCCCCGAGCCGGACGCCTTCGGCGATGAGCGCGAAACCCCCCCTTCGCTGCGGGAGACGGTCGAACTCCCGGTGGAAAGCCCGCGCCTGAGGCTCTCTTGGCCCTCCTGCGCGTGGTCCCACCCGGACGCCGCGGTGTTCGATCTTTTGGAGACCCTGCTGGGATGGGGGAAGCATTGCCGCTTCTGGAAGGGCTGGATGGCCCGGGGGACTTTCGCGGGCATGGAGGTCTCTTCTTGGACGCCGTCTTTCCGCGGGCTCTTCGATGTGCTCCTCACGCTGCACCATGGGAAGGCGGCCGAATCCGCGGCCGCGGTGGGGCGTTTCCTGGACGAACTCGCTTCGGTTCACCGGAAATTCTCCCCCGGCGATCTGGAGGCCGCGCGCTTTAAGGTCTTCGCCGAGGCCGTCTCGGCCCTCGAGACCACGCCGGGCCTCGCCTCGAACCTCGCCATGAACGAACTCATGGGCGGGGGGTACGGGTGGGAACTGGAGCACCTCGGCGCCATGGCCGCCGTAGGCCAAGCCGATTTGCGGAGGGTGGTCGAGCAGCATCTGAAACCCGAGGCCGCCCTCGCCGTGCTCTACGCGCCCAAGGGCGAGGCCGGGCGCTACGCGAAGGTACTCCCGGGTTCCGCCCGGCGTTCGGCACCCGAGTTGAAGGGACGGCAGAGGGCGCCCCAGGGGAAGCCCGAATCCCGGCCCATCGAGCGGGAGACCCTGGAGAACGGCGCGGTGATCCTTCGGCACCGGGGGGATGGGGCGGGGATGGCCCACCTCGCCCTCGTGTTCGCCGGCGGGCAGGAGTTCGAAGACGGTTCCACGGCGGGGCTCTTCCACCACCTCATCCGCCTCATGCCCGAGGGCGCGGGCGGCCTTCGTTCGGAGCGCATCCAAGAGGCCTTCGAGGGACGCGGGGGCTTCCTCTTCCCCCATAGCGGCCCCAACCATATCGGGCTTTCCCTCTCCTGGTTCCCCTCCGAGGAGAGAAAAATACTCGACACCCTCGCGAGGATCCTGGAGGCGCCCGCTTTTCCGGCCCGGGCCCTCAAGGTCGAAGCCGCGCGCAGCCTCGAGAGCCTCGCGATGATGGAGGAGAGCGTGGGGGATATGGCCCGCCAGGCCCTGCGCAGCGCCCTTTGGGGGCGCCACGGCTACGCCCCGCCTTCCTGCGGCACGCCGGGTTCCATCCGTCGCCTCGACCGCCGGGCCCTCCTGGAGGCGTTCCCGAAATTCGTGCGGGGGGGGAATCTGGTCATGGCCTGCGCGGGGGCGGTTTCCCCGGAGCGCCTCGCCGACCTCGCGCGGCGCCTTCCGCCGGGGCGCCCTTCCTTTCCCGCGGCGCCAGTTTTTCCCCCCATCCCCCCCAAGCCCCTTACGCACCGCATGGACAAGGACCAGACCCTTCTCCATTGGGCCTTCCATGGTCCGGGCCTCGCGCACCCCGATGGACGCTGGCTCGAACTCCTCTCCGCGTGGTATAACGGGCTCGGCGGGCCGCTCTTCGCCCTTCGGGGCGATGACGCCCTCGCCTACCAGGTGGGGTTCGGCCGCCATGTGCGCCGCGACACCTCGGCCCTCGTCTTCTCCCTCACCTTGGGGAAGGCGAACGCCCGGAAATCGTCCAAAGTGGTCTCGGCGTTCGCCCGTTCCGTCGAACGGGTGAAGCGGGGCCGCATCGACGGCGCGGAACTCGCGCGGGCCGTGGCGGTCCTGCGCGGCTCGCGGGGCCTCTCGGCCCAGGCTTGGCTCGAAGAATGCCAGGGCCTGGCCGCCCATGAGCGCCTGGGCGCGGGCTGGCGGGGCCACTTCGACGAAACCCACTTCCCGGAATCCCCCGCCGCGTTGCGCGAGGGGATCCGGGGCGCCGCCGAGCGCCACTTGGACCCGCAACGCGCCATCACCCTACTCACCGGGAGACTCGCATGACCCGCACCATCCTCAAGATCGGAGATCCCCGCCTCGGGCGCATCAGCCAACCTGTCGCCGCCGTGACCGACGAGATCCGGCGGCTCGCCGCCGATATGCTCGATACGATGTACGAGAGCCAGGGGATCGGCCTCGCGGCCATCCAGGTCGGCGAAGAGAAGCGGATGTTCGTCGTCGATATCCCTGAATGCACGGAGGGTCCCATGGCCTTCATCAACCCCGAGCTGGTGGAGCATTCCACGGAGAAGGCCCCCTTCGAGGAAGGGTGCCTCTCGATTCCCGGCGTGCGCACGCGCGTGCTCCGGAGCAAGACGGTCACGCTGCGCTATACCGACCTCGAGGGCAAGAAGCGGGAGCTGAAGGCCGAGGGGCTCACCGCCATCTGCCTCCAGCACGAGTACGACCACCTCGACGGCATCCTCTTCGTCGAGCGCGCCGCCGAAGACGCCCCCCGCAAGCGCATCCAAACCATCAACGACCTGCTCGAGGAGAAGAAACTCCCGCGCTTCCTGGACGAACGCGTCAAGCCGAAATCGGGCAAGGGCGGCGCCCGGAGATAGGGAAGGGCGGGACTAGGCCTGGGCGTCGGCGGGCAGGGCGGCCAGGCTATCGGCCAAGCGGGCGTCGATCGAAACCACCTGGTCGAACCGGGTCGTCTGGAAGATCTTATCCACCATCTTCGTCGCCCCGCAGAGGCGGAAGCGCTGGGCATCGCGCAGGCGCATCTTCAGGACGATGAAGGCGCCGATGGCGGTGGAATCGACGTAGTCGCAGGCGGAGAGATCGACGATGAGGCCCCGAAGGGGACCTTGCGAGGCGAGCTGGTCGAGGGCGAGGGCCCTGAGTTCGCTCGTATTCTGCATGGTGAGCGGGCCGTTCACCCTCACCACCAGGGCGCCGTCGGTCGCTTCGAAAGGGAACTCTTCGGGGGTCGCCACGGGACCGTCAGGGCACCACGAGGTTCTTGAGGTTCCCGTTGCGGTCGATGATGGCGTAGCCGATGGCGTCTTTCACGAGGGCCAAGCCCTCGGAGAAGAAGCCGGTATGGACCACCGGGCCGGAAGGCTGGCGGCGTTGGAACCGACCGCCGGAAACGGGGTGGAGGACGCCGTCGGCGCCGGGCTTGACCGCGGAGTCGCCCAGGGCCTCGTTGAAGAACCAGGGCTCCTCGAAGAGGCAATCGATGACGAAGCGCCCGCGCAGGTCGAGGAAGCCCCAACGCCCGTAGGATTCGACCCGGGCGAGGCCTTCGGTATAGGGCCAGACGTCCTTGAAGCGCGGCTCGATCTTCCACTGCCCATTCAGGGCCATGAGGCCCCAGCGGCCGCCCGATTGGGCGAGGAGGCATCCCTCGTTGACGTCGTAGAGATTCTCGAAGATCGGCAGGAGCACCCAGGAGGCATTGGTGCCGATGACGCCCCAACCGGAGCCGCCCATGGGGAAGCTGGACCGCACCGAGGCGTAGCCTTCGCTAAACGGCCCCGCTTCGGCGAACCGGGGAGAGATGAGGACCGCGCCCTTGGGAGTGCGGTATCCCCAGAGCTTCCCCTCGCGATAGGGAACATAGACCGCCGGCTGCGCCGCGAGCGCGCCCACCAGCAAGCCTGCTAACCAGAAAACGCTCAGCCTCATGGGATTCAATTCTATGATGAAACCGTTTCCATTTCGCCCATCCGCCGCATTTAGGGACACTCGGGGGTTCCCCGGCCCCGCTTAAGTCAAACCGGCGGGGCACCCTACTTCTTCTTGGATTTTTTGGCCTTCTTGGCTGCTTTTTTCGGGGATTTTTTCGGGGTCTTCGAGGCCTTCTTCGCCGCGGTGGCTTTGGCGAGTTTCCCGCCCAAGTTCATCACGATGCTTCCGTAGCCCTGGTTGAGGGCGACGGAGATCGGGACCTGCCGGGAGACTTCGCCCCAAAGTTGGCGCGGCCCGGGGGAGGTGAAGAGGTCTGAGGCGGCCCAGGAATCGCGGCGCTCCGCGAAGAATCGGAAGGCGGGGCTTCCGGTCTTCACCAGGGCCTTCTCGATCACGGCTTCGTTTTGGCCGTGGCGGCGTTCCAGGTTGATGAGGCCGGTGAGCGGGATGCCCAGGGCCTCTCCGCCCCGATCGAAACCGGTGACGGCGGCCATATAGCCGGATTTACCGGCGAGCACGAGGCTGCCGGCGGTGAGGCCGAGATTGTAGCAGAAGGCCGCGTCGAAGAGGCTGGGGACGCCGCAGCGGCCCTCGTAGCCGAAGAAATGGTTGAGGGAGGAGAACTTCACCCCGGGGTCGATGGCCTTGACCCGGGCCTTGACCATGTCCATCAGCAGGCGCTCGGTGGGGATGAGGGAAACTTGGAGGTTGCCGTGGCTGTCGCGCTCGAGGAGGAGCATCTCCTGGATGTACTCGGGCAGCGTGGCGAAAAGTTTCCCGCAGGCCTCGGAGGCGTGGCCGGCGAGGAAGCCCCGCTTGCCGGCGAGGTCCATGCCGCCGAGTTCGGCCTCGTGGTGGGCGAGGACCTCGTTGAGTTCGGCGATGAGGGCGTTCACTTCGGGGATGAACTCGATGAGCCCCTCGGGGATGACGACCACGCCGTGCTGGAGGCCCTTTTTGGCCCGGGCGACGACGACTTGCGCCACCTGGTCGACCAGGTCGGCGAGGGAGTATTTGCGCTCGGCGACCTCTTCGGAGACGAGGCAGAGGGCCGGGCGCGTCTGGAGGGCGACCTCGAGGGCCACGTGGCTGGCGGCGCGCCCCATGAGCTTGATGAAGTGCCAGTATTTGCGGGAGGAGGGGGTGTCCTGGAGGATATTGCCGACCATCTCGGCGTAGATCTTGGTGGCCGTGTCGAAACCGAAGGAGATGGGGAGCAGCGAGGCGACCTGGAGGTCGCCGTCGATGGTCTTGGGCACGCCGATGACGCGCACGCCATCGGGGCCGAGTTTTTCGGCCAGCACGGCCGCGTTGGTGTTGCTATCGTCGCCGCCGACGACGACCACGGCGTCGAGGCGCTGCTCGCGGCAGGTCTTGCGCACGGCCTCGAATTGCTCGGGGGTCTTGATCTTGGTGCGGTCGGAGCCGAGGAAGTCGAAGCCCCCCGTGTTCTGGATGAGGCGGCAATCGGCCTCGGTGATCTCCATCGTCTTCCCCTCGATGAGGCCCTTCGGGCCGGCCTTGATGCCCACGAGGGTGTTCTCTTTCCCGAGGATGGCCTTGAGGCCGGTGACCACGTTATGCCCGCCGGCGGCGGGTCCGCCGGAGAAGAGCACGGCGACGCGCAGGCCCTTCATCGGCTTGGCGTTCGCTCCGGAGATGCGGAGCACTTTGTTCCCATGGGCGGCGGTCGTGCGGGGGAAGAGGGCCTTCACGGCCGCGTCATCCTTGCCGGTAAGGGTTTCGCCTACTTTATCGAAGGCGACCGGCACCAAGGCGCTCCCCTTCTGGAAGACCGGAAGGACGGGGGTTTGGAGGCCGCGGATGGCCTCCTCGAAGAGGGAGCGGTGGGACTCCATGGCGATGAGTTCTTTCTTTAAATCGGGCATTCGAGGCTCCAAGGGAAGGTCGTGGGGAGGACGAGCTCCCCCGCAACATTCTAGAATAAACCAGATTTCCTTTCAAAAGAACCCCCGCCGGCCTCGCGCGGGAAAGTTCAAAGGATCTTTTTGGAAAAACTGCTTGTTTTTTTGGGCCGCTGGACGTAAAATCCCTTTACATCCTTGGAAACGTTTAAAGATTTCGATTTACCCGATACCTTCCCCGTGTTCTATCGTTTGACGGCCGGAGACGGCACGGAACGACAGCGCGTTTTCCGCCTTTCCGGCGAGTTTCGGGTCGAGCAGCACGTGGACGAGCTGCTCATCATGCTCGAGATCGAGGGTCCCTTCGACGTGCTGCATGCGAGTCTGGTCAAGGATATCCTCACGGAGCGGCTGCGCCTCGCCCAAGAGGGGGGGTTCCGCTACGAGGGGGTCGATTGCGACCTCTCGAAGGTCACCATGATCGATAGCGCCGCCGTGGGCGTGCTCGTGGTGGCGCGTACCATGCTCGGCCAGGGGCGTTTTCGCCTCTTGGGCCTCACTCCCGAGCGGAAAGCCATGTTCACCAATATCGGAATTTTCGAACTCGCGGACAGCCCCGAGCGATCGCTTGTTTTTGCTTGAATTCGGTCTGAAATACGCTTAAGAATCGAAATTTTTCTATAATTGGCGATTTTTATAATTTTTTAAATATAGAATCACAGATTAATGAGGTTTTAATAGCGATTGACGCACTTTTTTAGATTAGGATCATTAAAAATCTCAAAATATCGTGATAATTTGAATATAAATTCAATGTGTTTAAAAATAAAATAGAAATTGCACTATAATTTTTATATTTCTTTCTTGTTTCATTTGATGGGCTATTATTAGAGAATAGGCAATCTCAAGCCTATGAAGCGAATTTTTTCATATTACTTCTATAATATGCTTAAAACGACCGTCAACAAGTAGTTTCGTTTTTTTTCATTGAAAAAAAGGGACAGTTTCTGTCCTTCCCCGAGGTTATACTGAAGGCATCAGATTAAGTTCTGAGGCCCGAATCGGCCCGTGTCCGGCTAACCCCCCTCCTCCCAGTCGGATGCGGGCCGATTCGGTTTTTTCCCATTCAAACCTTCTCGACTCTCCTTTCTCCTTTTCAACCGTTTTTAGAACCGGCCGGGCCTTCCCCCGTCCAGATGTAGCGCTCATTTGGGCTTAGGGACAGCACGAGACGGGGTTTTGGATCGCCCTTTCGTGTCGAATCGGGCAGGTGCAGCTCGACCGGATCCGATCCCGCATGGATGCGGATTTCCACCCGGCTCCCATCAAAGCCAATTTGAACCTTGGCCTTCGGCAGGTCGAGTTCAAGGCGATAGGCCGGGAGGGACACTCCGACCCACGGGTTGAGCCCGATCGCTGCGAAGCCCGGGCTGGCTGGCGTCACCCCTGCGATTTCTTCGATAAAAACGGGAAGTAACGCGCTTCCCCAGGGGTGGCAGAAACTGGTATTCCATTTCTGGTCTTTCCCCCAGGCTTCCAGGCAGGCCGTGGCCCCGTCCCGGAGCATCTGGGCCCAGGAATGCTCCCCGGTATTGGAGAGGAGTTCCCAAAGGAGTTCGCGGTCTCCGGCCCGGGCCAGCCCGCCCATGACGAAGTAGGAGAAATAAACCCCGCAAGCGAAGCCCTTTCGGCGGATAAGTTGGAGGATTCCATTTCGGCCTTCCTGGGGGGCTAGTCCCGCGAAGAGGGCGAGGGCGTTGGCGTGGAGGGAGGCATGGTCGGATGCCTCATGGTCGACGAAATGCCCCCGCTCCGGCCGCCAGAAGGCCCGCTGAAAAGAATCGCGAAAATGGGGCACCCCCTCCTTCGCCGGGAGACCCAACTCGCGGCGCAAGAGGGCGAGTTCTTCGAGGGCGGATCCATAGAAAGCATTGAGCACGGCATGGGGGCCTTTTCCGGGCCCCTTGGGATCGAGGCTGAAATCGTATCCGTCCCGCAGGTTCTCCGGCCAATCCACCAGATTCCACTTGTCTTGCACATTTTCAAGCAGGCCATCGGCGCGGGCATACCCGGAAAAATAGGAAAGCACGCCCTCGGCGGTGGGGAGCAGGCGCCGCGCGGTGGCCTGGTCGCCGCTAAGGCGGAAAAAGCGGCGCAATTGCATGGGGTACTGGAGGGAGAAATCGGCGATCTCCTGCATGAAAGAGCCGGGGGCTACCGCCATCATCCCGGGGCAGATCCTCGTGGAGTCGGCGAAATCGGCGAGGGCCTTGGCCCACGGCCGTCCGTCGCCCGAGAGATAGAAATGCCCATGGCCCGAGACGCTGAGGTCGCCGAGATATTGGCCCTTCTCACGGGTCGGACAATCCAAGAAATTTTCCTGGACGCCCACCATGAGGCCGTGGGCGCAGAGATCCCATGCGGGCTTCAAAAAGGGATCGGAGGCATCCAGGCGCGCGGCGTGGACGGGGAATCCCTGGGCGCTTCTGGGCGCCTCCTTCCCGGGCTTGGCGCTGAGTGGGTAATGGCGCACGCGCGCGTGGATGTCCGCGAGGCGCACGCCCACCGGATGGAGGATTTCCGCCCATCGGAAGGCCTTGTAATCGTAGAAGTCGAGGCGATCGGGCTGGCGGCCGGAGAGGGTCCAGCGTTCGCGGTATTTGCAATTGCAGCGGAGTTCCCAGCGCACCCCACCGCCCTGGGGAAGGAGTTCCTCGCCATGGCGGATCTCCACGAGGTCGCCGCGTTTCCCGTAGGCATCGAGGGCCAGGGTGCCCACCCATTCTTTCCCGAAGTCCACCAAGAGCCTCCCGGGTTCGAGGGGGAGGATCGATACGGGTTTCACCGCGTAATGGTCGAGGGCCGGGGTTTCCTGGAGGAAGAGGATGTGGTCATCATTGGGATGCTCCGCGCAGGGCGCCCAGGAGCGATCATCGAAGCCCAACTCGTTCCAACCTTGGGGCCAATTCCGGGAGTCGATATCCTCGAGGTATTGGGTCTCGTAGCCGATCGTTTCGCCCTGGGCATGGGCCGGGACGAGAAAGCGCCAACGCGCATCGGTGGCGAGGAGCAAGCGCTCTCCCTCGAAGAGTTCGGCGATGAGGCCCTGGCGATGGTCGGCGCTATTCCATACCCTGTTGCGCAGGCCCTGGTAATAGACATCCACCGCGATGAGGTTTTCCCCGGGGACGAGAAACGGGGCGAGGTCGAGGCGGAGATAGCGGTAATGGGAGGGGATGGCGGGGGCCGGGCCTTGGGTGACGAAGCGGCCATTCACGTAGAGTTTGAAATAATCGTCGGCGGTCAGGTCGAAACGGGCGACAGCGGGGACTTGTTCGATGGAAAAAACGCGGCGAACCAGCATGCGGCGGTTCTTGAGGTCGTCGCGGTGGGGCGGGGCCGGGAGCGGGGAAAGTTGCTTGTACTCATGGTCCATGGGAACCAGGGCGGAAAAGGCCGGATCCTGGATCCACGAGGCCCTCCATTTTTTGTCGCCAGGCGTCATCCTAAGTCACCTCATGGAGTGTGTTTAGCATGGGCGCGTTCTTTCCTCCCCCGGCGCTCCCCGTTCTCCACCCACTGCACTTTTTTAGGATGGAGGCCGTCGCTAGGATTGTGGCGGAAAATCCCGGGATAATACCGCCGCCCTTTATCCGGAATCGCGGTCTGGCATTCTTGATTTACACGGCCCCCGCGATAGCTTAGATGAAAAACCCGGAGGTTGATATGCGTTCCGTTCCGATCTGGCTCATCACCCTGCTCACCATGTTCCTGATGCCTTCCGCCTTCGCCGGGGAAGCGGGCATCGTCTGGCTCCAGGGCCGCGTGGAGGTCCACTCTCCCGACGGGAAGGTCCGCCGGGCGGAGAAGGGGAAACCCCTTTCGGAGGGGGACACCGTGCGCAGCGGCGCGGATGGAGCCGCCATCATCGAATTGGAGGACGGCTCCCGGCTCAAAGTGCGCGAGGGCTCGACCCTGAAATTGACCGCTTTCAAACTCGTCGAAGGCGCGCGTAAGACGACCCTGGAACTCCTCGGGGGCTCGGTCTTCAGCAAGGTCGCCAAACTCGGCGCGGGCGACCAGTTCTCGCTCCAGGCCGCCACCGCCATCGCCGGCGTGCGGGGAACGGAGTTTTTCACCTCGTTCGGGGGCAAGGTGGGGGCCTCCGCCGCGGCGGACATCTGGCTGTGCGTGAACGAGGGCACCGTCGAAGTGAAGGCCACGGACGAGAAGAGCGTGAGGGTGAAGGCGGGGGAAGGGATCGTCGTTCCCGAGGGGAAGACGGTGACCCCGCCCAAGGCCTACGCGTGGACGAAGAAACTCAACTGGAATATGGAGCCGGAAAAAGGGGAGGTTCGCGACCGCACGCCCCTTGAAAAACTCTATCGCGATGCGCGCGAGACGCATTATGACTAGGGGGAAGGCCGGCGCACCCCGAACGCGCGGGAGGGTGCCCCGTACGAAGCGCCTCCCCGGCTGGTTTCTGGGAGCCCTGGCGGCTTCGCTCCTCTCCGTCGAGGCGGCCCCGGTTCCCGTTTTTACCAACGCCCCGGCGATCGAGCCCCAGGTCAATCTGAGGCTTTTCTTCGAATCCGCCCGCTTCCAACCCCTCCTCGAACTCTCCGGCAATCTTTCCCGCTCGATGGACGGGCTCGCAACGGGAGCGGTTGCCGCCAGCCGCCTCGGCGTGAATTCCCGGATGGAGGCCGGACCCTGGCATCTAAAGGCGGGCACCTATATCGCGATCTTTCCCCGACTCTACGGGGGAATATTCTATTCCCTCGCCGGGGGTCTCGTGCACGACGGCGATTGGAGCAATTTCGGGTCCGCTGCCGCCCCCGATTGGGGTTGGGCGCGCTCGGCGACCCGGCTCGAACACCTCCTGACCCTCGACCTCACCTGGAGGACCGCCTTGGAGCCCTCCGCCCGGTGGGTCCTGGAAATCAAGGCGGGCTCCGTCTGGAACGTCACCGAGTCGACCAACGACCTGAAATTGCGGCCGGGCCTTTCCGTCCAAGTGGGCGAGCTTCGAAATCCGGTGGCCACCCTGTTCGCCCAGTATGAAATCTGGTGGAGGCCCTACCGATTCATCGGGGAGCCCGTGAACCTCCTGCTTCCGTGGGAGAACTGGGTGTATGCCGGGGCCCTCTTCCACCTCGGGGACGGGGTGAGCCTCGGGGCCAGCCTCGCCTGGCGCCATACGAGCTGGCGCGAGAGCGCCTCTTGGCGCTCCCAATCGCGGGGCGCCTACGAAGCCGGCTATGACGCGCTCGTTCCTTCGCTGACTCTGGTGAAACGCATTTCGCTCTAGGGGTCGTTTGCGCATCCCCGCGGGCCGGTGCGTTCGGGGGCGAGTCGGGACATGGCGGAACGGGGAATTACGGGGATTTTCTGAAACGATAGAGGCGCACCGTGGGTCTCCACGTGCCGACGGGGTGCCAACCGGCCACGGCGAACGAGTCGCCTCCCGGCGCGATGGCGAGGTCGCGCACGATGGCTCCGAGCGGATTGTAGCGGAATCGGATTCTGGCTTGGGGATCGGAGGCGACCAGGGTGAAATCCCAGGAGGCGGCGAGAATCAGGTTTTCCTCGGGGTGGATCCGCACCGAACTGATGCCCCTTCGGAACGCGGGGCCGAGAACCGGTTCGCCATCCGGAAGCCTGATGAGCGCGAAGGTATTGGAGGCCACGGGCGGCGGCAATTTTCGGGAACGGTCCTCTTCGTGCATCGCCTCGTCGCGAAGGAGCGCTTCGGCCGAGAGGCCGGCGACCAGGAGGGAGCCACGAACCTCCAGGCATTCCACCCGACCCGGAAAATCCCAACGTCCTCTGGGCTCCCATGTGTCGAGGTCCAAGCGGCGCACGCTGCGGTCCCAAGAGCCGACGAAGAGGGAATCCCCCTCCGCTTGGAGCGCGGTGAGGCGGGCGCCGCACGCATCGAGACGACGCAAGGGAAGGGAACTGCGCCCGTCGATTTCCAGGAGGCTCCCATCGACGAAGCCGATCAAGAGCCGATCCCCCCGATGGGCGAGGGAACTGGCCCCCACCCGATTGGTGAGGGAGAACACGCGCTTCATCCCCCGGTCGTTCCAGCCCTCCAGGCGGCCATCGAGGCCCAGGATCCACCAGGCATCCCCGTGCCAGACGAGGGCGGACGGCTCGGTCTCTTGCGGCAGGCCCGTGACGGCCGTGGCGAGGGTGGCTCTTCCGCGGGCGTCCCATTCCATGCGCGAAAGGAGGTAGCCCTGCACGCTCACCGTCAACCAGGCGAGAGCCTTGCCATCGGGCCGATAGCGGGCGAGGTAGGCGAAACGGCGGGATTCCAGAACGGGACCCGGGATCGGCGGCGGAATTCCCGCAGCGGGGAGGCCGCTCACCGAAAGGGAGGCGCAGGCCACCGCGAAAGCGAGGAAGCGGCCCCAAGCGGGGCGCGCAGCCTTAGCGTTCCTTGACCACATATTTTTTTTCGTACGCCGCGACCTCGGAGGCCAAGATCTGGTCCACGGAGAGCGCCTCGAGGGAGAAGGAGAGTATCTCCGCCTCGTAGACTTGGCGGCCGCCTTCGAAGCCGGTGAGGCGCCAAGGGAGGGGATAGGGGAGGCCCGCCACCGGACGGTGGTTTCCGAAGAGGTAGGCCTCCAGCACTTCGGGAGAACGTTCGGAAATCTTCGATGGGTCCGGGGCGGTCTTGCAGGTGTAGATGCCCAACAGTTTGCTCAGCGACCCGTCGCAGCGAAGCAGGGCCAGCTTCCGCCCCGGCAAGCCCAGGATGGCATCGCTTCGGTCGGGGCCGCGCTCCATGCGTTCGATGGGCATGCGCGCGAACGCCGCCGGGTAGGTCCACGCCTGGAAGCGCGCCGCGCTCAGGGCGACGAGGAGCCCTTGGCCGTGCTTTTGGAGCCCCGCGGGGGTGGTCGGGTAGCGGTTCAGGAGGCCCAGGGCATCGAAGCGTTCCCAGGCCGCATTGGAGGTGAAGAGGGTGACCACATCGGGAGTCTGGGAGCGCCTCGAGACCAAAAGGAAGGGGGTCCGGGAGAAGGTCGCGGCGTTGGTGCTCGCGGAGAGGAGTTTACCCGCGGGATCAAAACGACGGGTCGCGAATCGGATCTGGTATTGGGAAGGCGCTTCGCCCGCGTTCAGGAGACCTTGAAGCTTGTCGACATCGTCCGCGCGGGACCACGCGAACAAGAGCCAAGGAACGGCCAGGAGGCCAGGGGCGAGGCGGGGGATCATGGGATGGAGGGGCCGGGAAGGGCCGGGCGGCCCTCGGAAAGCCCGGCCCCTGGGGGAAGGAGTTACTTCAGGTAGATGGCCGTCGCGGTGGCCGACTGCACGGGAAGGATGGAGAGCACGTTGATGATCACGGAGAAGACGTTATGGCGCAGGCTCTCCTGGGCGCCGATGATCATGACGCCTTTTGCGCCCTTGCTCTTGGAATCTTCCACCAGGAGTTGGATGGCGTTTTCGGTGGCGTTGGGGGCGAAGGGGACGAGGCCGACCAAGCTGAAGGCCCAGATCTCGGACTTCACCATGGCGATGGAGGATTTGCCCTCGGGCAACCAGATGCCCGTGGGAGCCGGGACGTTCTTCAGGGCGGTGCAGCTGGCCAGAAAGAGAACGAAAGCGAGCACGATGAGTTTTTTCATGGGATCGAATCCTCCGAATGAGATCAAGAATTATCGTCTGGAAGGCCCCACCCCGGCAAACGCTCCTGGACCTCCCCGATCGACTTCGGGGCCTACCCAAAATCGGCGCACGGGTTTGTAAGCCTTTCCCCCGTAGGCTATCCTCTCCTTATGCCCACGGCCAACCCGTCCGCAACCGAACGCTTCGCTTTGAGGCCCGCGGACCTCTCTTTCGAATTCCTGGAGTCGGGGGTGGATGAGGTCGTGCGCGGCGGGCTCTTCCGCGATTGGCGTTCGCTGCCGTGTCTCCTCACCGTCATGGTGAGCGGGGGCACCTTCCATTTGCGCACCAAAAAAGAATCGATCCGCATCGGCGGGAACGACCTCCTCGTCCTGCCGGCCGGCACCTCCCACCAGATCCAGTGCACCGCGGGGCTGCGCATCACCTGGGCCCACCTCCAGTTCCGCCTTTTCGCCAGCGTCGATCTTTTCAGCCTGTTCCGCCCCGCGCGCCACTCCCTCGCCGGGGTCTCCGCCCAGGATGCGGTCCAGGCCCTCTCGCGCCTGGTCGGCGAGGCGACCTGCTCGCGTTCCTCGCTCCCGGCCGCCGCCCGGCTCAACGCCCTCGGGTTCCGTTGGTTGGAATCCATCAGCGGCCTGCTGACCCTCGATGAGGGCGCGGCCTCCCGCCAAGGCATGGTGCGGGAACTCCTTCCCGCCATCCGCTTCCTCGAGGAAAACGCCCTCCGGCCCCCTCCCATCGGCGAGGTCGCCGAACGCTGCGGCCTCTCCGTCTCCGCCTTCAGCCGGAGGTTCCGCCAGACCACCGGTCTGGCCCCCGCCCAGTACACCGCGCAGCGGCGCTTCGAACGGGCCCAGAAGCTGCTTTTAGCCACCCCGCGGAGCATCGCCGAGGTGGCCCGCGAAGTGGGCTACGAGAATCCGTTCCATTTCACCCGGTTCTTCCGCAAGCACGCCGGGCTCAGTCCGAGCCTCTGGCGCGAACGCGCCTCCTTCCAAGATCCGCGGTTCCAATCCCCCCCTTGAAAAGAGGTCCCCGATGAAATCATTCTTCGGATTCGGTTTCGGCCCCATCCAGTCGGGCCTCATGCTGTTCGAGGCCTGGAAGTCGGGGAATTTCGACCGCTTCGCCGTGGCCGAGGTCGACGGGGAAGTGGTCTCCGCGGTGCGCCGCAACCGGGGGGTCGTCTCCATCAACATCGCCGGGGAGGACGGGGTGCGCACCGAGCGCCTGGATCGCCTCGAGTTATGGAACCCCGCCGATCCGCAGGATGCGGCGGCCCTCCGCGAGGCCCTCGCCTCGGCCGAGGAACTCGCCACCGCGCTTCCCAGCGTCGATTTCTACGAGCGCGGGGAACCCAGCGTGGCGCAGCTCCTCGCCGGTTTGCCCGATGATAAGCCGCGCATCCTCTACGCCGGCGAGAACCACAACGAGGCCGCCGAGATCCTGTCGGAAAAAATCCGTAGGCGGCGAGGGGCCCCCTTGCCCGGCTTCGCTTGCCTCAATACGGTCATCGGCAAGATGAGCGGCGGCGTGCGCGGGTGGGATGAAATCAGGCGCCTCGGCCTGGAACCCCTCACCCCCGAGCTCCCCAGGGCCGTGCTGGTGGAATCGTTTAACCGCATCCTCATCACGAAGTGCCCCTTCCCTTCGTTCCACCGCGGGATCGCGGTGTTCGAGGAGAAGGGCGAATTGCTCCCTTTCGAAGAGGCCAAACTCTTCGGCCATAACGCCGTGCATTTCACCCTGGCCTGCCTGGCCGCGCGGCGGGGCTACCGGGTCATGAGCGATTGGCGCGCCGATGCGCCGCTGATGGCGTTCGCCCGGGAACTCTTCGCGGAAATCGGCGGGGCCCTCGTCCACCGGTACCCGACGCTTTGCGATCCCCTGTTCACCCGGGCGGGATTCGAAGCCTACGGGGAAGACCTCCTGGTGCGCATGACGAACCCCTTCCTCCGGGATGAGGTGGGGCGCGTTTCCCGGGACCCCGTGCGAAAACTCGCCCCGGGCGACCGGCTCGTGGGGGCCATGCTGACCTGCCTCGCCGAAGGAAAGGAACCCCGGGGTTTCGGGCGGGCCACGGCGGCCGGACTCGGCCAACTCGCCCTCCATCCCGAAGGCGCCCCTAGGGAAATCGCCGCCTTGCTGCCCGCGGACGGAAGGCTATCCCGCGACACTTGCCAAAGGGTCATGGAAGCCCTGTGGGCCCCGCACCTCGACCCCGCGCGATTTACCGAGGTCTGCGCCTGGGTCCACGAGGGCCGGGCCTGGCTTGCGGAAAATGGGCTCGGCTGAGATGGCCGCCAATAGGGAGGCGCGCATGAAGGGCGAACTCGACGCCGTGGTCGCCGGACACCTCTGCATCGACCTCTTCCCGGTGTTCCGACATCGGGCGAAGGCCGTCGCCGATTATTTCCGCCCGGGGACCCTCGTGCACATGGGCGCCATGGAGATGGGAACGGGCGGGGCGGTGAGCAATACGGGCCTCGCCATGAAGAAATTCGGCCTCGAAATGGGTTTCATCGCCCGGGTAGGTGGGGACGAACTCGGGGCCGCCACGAAGGCGGCCCTCGCCCGGCACGGCCGCATCGAGGGGATCAAGGTCGACCGCGGCAGCGGCAGTTCGTACTCGGTGGTGCTGGCCCCCGAGGGGGTGGACCGCATCTTCCTCCACCACCAGGGTCCCAATGACCGCTTCACGCACCGCGACGTGGATTGGGGGCTGGTGAAGCGGGCCCGGCTCTTCCATTTCGGCTACCCCACCCTCATGGGGGCCTTCAGCGCCCGGGAGGGCGAGACCGCGAGTCTCATGCGCGCGGCGAAGGCCGCGGGCGCGACGAGCTCCCTCGATCTGTCCCTGCCCGACCCGGCCTCCGAGGCCGGGAAGGCCGATTGGAGGCGCATCCTCGCCCTCGCCCTCCCCCACGTGGATGTCTTCGTGCCCAGTTTGGAGGAGGCCTTCTTTTGCATGCACCCGGGCGAGTACCTGAGGCGCAAAAAGAAGCATCGGGGGGCCGAACTCCTCGACCATATCGCCCCCCGGGAGGTCCGCGACCTGGGCGCGCGCTTCCTCGAGCTCGGGGCCGCCATCGCGGTGGTGAAATGCGGCTACCACGGTTGGTATGTGCGCAGCGGGAGCGCCGCGCGCCTGGCCAAACTCGGCCGCGCCCGGCCGAAGGATTCCGCGGCCTGGGCCGACCGGGAACTCTGGTGCCCGGCCTTCCGCGTGGAGAAAATTGCCAGCGCCACCGGCAGCGGGGACGCCAGCATCGCGGGCTTCCTCACCGCGCTCCTTCGCGGGGTGCCCCTCGTGCACGCGGTGCGCATGGCCAATACCGCCGGGTGGATGAACCTGCGGGCCTTCGACGCCCTCTCGGGGATCGGTTCCTGGAACGAGACGGAAAGGACGCTGACGAGACTCGTCCCCCGCGACAACGGCTTCCTGCGAAAGGACGGTTGGATTTGGGACGAACGCGAAAAACTCTGGAAGAGGTGAACCATGAAACGGAGCGAAATCAATGCGCGCATGAAGGCCGCCCGGGAGTTTTTCCGGTCGATGAATTTTTTCCTTCCCCCGTGGGCGGCCTGGACCCCCGAGGCGTGGCGGCGGGCCCTCGAAAAAGACCCGGATTCGATCTCCGAGATCCGGGAGAATCTCCTCGGATGGGATCTCACGGATTTCGGCGGGGGAAATTTCACCAAGCGGGGACTTCTCCTCTTCACCATCCGCAATGGGAACCTCAAGAACGGGCATCCCAAATCCTACGCAGAGAAGATCATGGTCGTGGAAGACAACCAGGAGACCCCCTGCCATTTCCACTTTAAAAAAATGGAGGACATCATCAACCGGGGCGGCGGCAGACTTCACCTCCATTGCTGGCCCTCCGGCAAGCAAGGGGAGCGTTTGGACGCCCCTCTGCGCCTCCAGATCGACGGCGTCCAAAGGACCGTCGCAGCCGGGGAGAAGATTAGTCTGGAACCCGGGGAGAGCATCACGCTGGAACCGGGGGTCTACCACCGCTTCTATGGCGCAGGGCGCGTGCTCGTGGGCGAGGTCAGCCGCGTCAACGACGACACCTGCGACAATCGTTTTTTCGAGGAGGTCGGGCGCTTCCCCGTCGTCGAGGAGGATGAGGCCGCGCTCTATCCCTTGGCCACGGAAGTGGCGGCGATGTGACCCGGGGAATCGAAGGAAAGCACGAGTCGCCGCCGGACCCCTTCCCGTAGCCGCACACCGCCCCTGGGCATTCCCCATACCTTCGTGAACCGGTTCCCGCTCACGTAGATGGAGCGGTCCAGGGAACTCCGTCGTTCCCGGCCATCCAGGGTATGCCCGACTAAGCAGAGACCGCCCAGTACCCAATCGCCGCCATCCAATGGGAGGATTTCCACCGTGTTGCGCGGGGAAAGGCGCTTTAAGTCTTCTTCCGTGAGGATAAAACGGCGCCGCGCCGCCCAGACGCCATTGGGGGGGAGGGATCCGAGGTCCCTTCCGTTGAGGAAGATCCTCGCTTCCGCGCCGCGCACATTCCAACCGAAGACGTTCAAGCGGGCTTCGCGGAGGAGGGCCAGATCAAAGGGGGTCTTGGGCGCCGGGGCCGCGGAGGGAACCTGGAGCATCGCCGCGGCTTTGCCGTGTTCCTTGGTGAAGCGGGCGAAGACCGCGGCGCGCGGGGCGGCCTTGGGGGCCGCGCCGGGGGCGGAGGGAGGCGCGCCGGGCACCCGCCAAAAGCCTTCGATGCGCTTCCCCTTGCGTTCGAAGATCCAGAAACCCGGGGTGCTATTTTCGGCAACACCCCAGTGGAAGCCCCGATCCAAGAGGAGGCCCTGCTCGCGTTCCAGGGGAAGAAACCCATCGGCGGCGAAGCCGATGCTGGAGCATTTTACCTGCAGGAGCGGCGAGGGGAGGCGATGGGTGGAGAGCGTCTGGTTATGGGTGTGGCCGCAGAAGAAGAAATCGGCCTTCCTGCCCCGAAGGGACCGCTTCAGGAAGGAGACCATCTCGATCTCCGAAAAAAACGGCCGGGCCACCGGATAGAGGGGGCCGTGGGCCACCAGCGCCAGCCAGTCCCGGTCGGGGATCGCGGCGAGGCGGGTGAGCAGCCAATCGCGCTGGGGGTTCCCCGGGGCGAAGGCGCGGTAATCGAGGAACAAAAAATGGAAATCATCGCGGGAGTATTGGAAAGCGTACCCGGGACCCCGCTTCACGCCGGCCTTCGCGTTGGCGGGCATGACGCATTCCGCCATGACCCGCGGCGTCTCGTGGGTGCCGGCGGCGCTCAGGAGGGTCAATTGACGCCGCGCAAACTCCCGGAGGCAGGCGCGGCCCTCGGCGAGGGAGGCGCCGTCGTCACGGAGGCCGCCCTCCACCACATCCCCGGTGCCCACGACGAAATCGGGCTTTTCGGCGGCCACCGCATCGAGGAAGGCCGGGGCCTCCCGCAGGGTGATCGTCCGGTAGCGGGGCCGATCGTCATAGATGGCCGCCCCGCCCATCGTGGGGCCCGGGGGGACGTTGCAGAAATGGAAATCGCCGATGACCGCGAAGCGCATGGTTATTCTCCTGAGAAGACCGCGAAGGAACAGGGGGGAAGTTCGAAGACGGAAGTCCCATCGCACGCCAGGGTACGCACGGTCACCGAGTCGGGCCTCTCTTCATTGGAGGCGAGCCAACGCTTCGGGGAGTCGGTGGCGAGGACGCGCAGCGTTCCCCTCATCGGGGTTCGCCCATCCCGGGTGAGGGTGATGATCGCGGGCCGCTGGCCGTCCATATTGAGGAGCGCGACCGCGGGCTTCCCCGCGCGGAGGCTCGCGAGGGCTTGGACGACGGAAATCGTGGAGGTCTGTTGGGCATCCAGGTCGGAGGAGGCGGTTTCCAGGGTCTTTTCCGCGGCGGGGGCCGTGCAGGCGATGAGGGTCTCCCCGAAATAGGTTCCGAAGAGGCGAAGCGCGTCGAAGGTCGGCGTGCGGTGGTACGCATCGGACCGCTCACCGCCGGAATGGAGGATCCCCGCGCGGCCGCAGGCCCCGAATAATTGGAAATGGGCGCGCAGGGCCACGCCCTGGCGGGCATCGGCCATGAGGATGGCCGCGTTGCAGAGGGCCTCCCCCAAGTCGGTGGTCGAGGGATAGACTCCGCCCTCGGTTTGGGCGAGGAAGAGCGGCGTGTTCGCCCGGGCGAAGGCTCCGTTCAACCACGCCATTTTTTTCTCCATCCGCGCGACCTCGGCGAAGAGTTGGTAGGGGCCCTCGGGGTAGAAGATCTCGCGCCCCGCCCCGGCGGGACCCAGGGTCACGGAATCGAGGAAGACGTCCCGTCCCCGGCGGTCGGGATCGGACATGGACCCGTCGTAGAAATCGTTGGCCATCCGCAGGGTCAGCGTATGCTCCCCACGGGCCAGATCGACGGGGCGCTCGTACCATCCGAAGCGGTTGGGCACGAGATCCGTATGGTCGGCATGGAGGTTCTGATCGATGGTCCACTGGGAAGGTTCCCCGCCGTCGATGGACACTTCAAGCCTCGAGGGCACGCCCCTCTCCTGGGGCGCTTTATCCCCGAAATAGGCGCGCCCCCAGGCGTGGAGGCGCAGGATCTGCCTCCCGCCTTCGCAGGAAAACGATCGCGTGACCGGCTTGGACCCGCGGAAGGCGAAGGTCGGGTTCCTTCCTGCGAGGCCGCCGCTTACGTAATCGTGGATGATGTAGAAATCAAGCGTTCCGGGATGGTCCTTCACGACCTTGAGTTGGATATCGAGATCCTCCGGCTTCGGCTTTCCGCAGGGCCATTCCACGAACCCGACCTTGATCGACGCATCCATCTCCTTCATCGCTCGGGCGAAGCGGAGGCAATCGCGGGTGTAATCGAGGCACGACACCGCCGCGGGCGTTTCGATCGTCTTGGAAAAATCGCCGCCGGCGCGGTCGAAGAGATCGACCTCATTCCCGATCTCCCAGAACCTCACCCCGGCGGGCTTCGGCCGGCCCAAGGAGGCCCGCAGCCAGGCGAAATAGCCCCTGGGCATCTTCTGGAGGGAATACTCGGGACGGTAGGCCTTGGGATACGCCGCATCGGCGCCCATGGCCGCGGGGGCGTTGAGGAACTCCACCAGGTTCGCCGCTTGCTGCACGGCGATCTCGATCTTCGTGCGGGAGTCCCCGGCCTTTGCGGGATCGTAGAACGCTTTGAGGATGCCCAGGGGGTAATTGATTTGGACGAGGCCCTCGGCCCCGATGGAGTCGGCGAGGGCCAAAAACTCGAGGAGGCCGAAGAGGTATTGGTCGTTCGTGCCCCAGCGGGTCGCCACCCGGTCCGCCTTGCGTTCTTCCCACGGGAGGATGCTCCACCCCCAATAGAAGAAATCGCCGTTGGTGCCGTCCCCGAAACGCAGGAGTTTGAGGCCGGAGATCTTGAGCCAATCGTGGATCGAGGCGTTGACGCGGTTCTCGTTGCGGCTCCAGAGGCCGTTGTCGCGCCCGTGGTGGGCCTCGCCGGCGAAGAGCCATTTGGTATTGGCCCCCGCGAGGAGCGGGCTCGCCTCGCCGAGAGGCCGCGCGGGGTCGAGGGTCACGGTGAGGCGCCGGGCTTCCCCGGTCGCCGGGAATAGGCCCGCGGGCAGCGACGCGAGCAGGAGGGCGAGGACGGCGCAGCGGGGGATGCGGCGCTTGTCGCGAAGATTCATGGGGCCTCCTTCGGGGACCAATCAGGGAGTGGCCGACTTGCGGGCCGTGCTGGCGCGGGGGATGAGCCCCACCGGCAGGAGCCTCGCCGCCAGCGGGGCGCCGGGGTCGGCGATGCGGGAAAGCAGCAGGCGTACGGCTTCGCGCCCGAGCTCCTCCAGGGGAACGTGGATCGTGGTGAGGGGCGGATGCACGAGGCGCGCCTCGGGGATATCGTCGTAGCCGACCACCGAGATTTCCCCCGGCACCGCGACGCCGGCGGAAAGGAGCGCGTGCACGACGCCGATGGCCGTGAGGTCGCTGGCGCAGACGATGGCGTCGGGGCGCCTGGGCAGCGCCAGGAGGCGCTTCCCCTCTTCGTAGCCGACCTCGAAACCGAAACCGATGCCGCCCCGCCAAGACGCTTCGATGGGGAGAGCCCGCGCCGCGAGTTCCGCGAGGAAGGCGAGTGGCCGCATGTCGGCGGTTTCAAGATCCGCCGCGCCTCCCCCGACGAAGGCGAGGTTCCGATGGCCGAGGCCCGAAAGGTGCTCGACGGCCAAGCGCACCCCCTCCGACTTATCCGCATCCACCCGAAGTTCCTTTCCCCGGCCGCCGATGGCCACGAGGGGGTAGGCCGACGCCAGACGGTTCCAGAACGAACGCTCTTGCGTGCCCACGAAGGAGATCACCCCGTCGAGCATGGCCTCGCCCGTGAGCGCGTTGAAGAGGAGCGGGTTCCGCTCGAGTTCCTCCCGGGATTCCATGAAGGCGAGAAAATGGCCCCGGTCCTTGAGTTCCGCCTCGATGCCCGCGAAGACGCCTGTGAAGTACGAAGACTGGTACTTGGCGATCTGATCGCGCAGGATGCACCCGATGCGCAGGCCGCTATGGGATCGACCGATCCCGCCCCGGGCCCCGAGCACGAGGCGGCGGGCATCGGCATTGGGGCGGTAGCCGAGTTCGCGGATGGCGTTTAGGACCTTTTCACGGGTCTGCGGCCGCACATGCTCGACCTGGTTGACCACATTGGAAACGGTCTTGAAGGAGACTCCGGCAAGCCGGGCGACGTCTTTGAGGGAGATTGAAGCGTTCACGTTGATTACAACGCTGTAAATTTTGGACATGAAACACTTGATGTCAAGATGAAACAGGCCATGCTCGGATATACTGGATAGACGATTGGCCGCCCCGCTATCGCCTCGAAACCCGGGGGGCGCTCCGACCTCGGCCGTTCGAGACGAGACAGGGCGCAATCCGGGTGGAGCGCGTCGCGGCCCGCTTGACCAGGAAGGCGTTCGGAAGGTCGCACACGAGTCGGGATCAGCGGGTTGACTTCATGCGAGTCATTGATTGATGTATATACATCAATCAAGTAGGACTCCACTGGCCAAAAAAATCGTCTACTGGGCCAGCACCATCCTCATTTCCGCCATGATGGTCCTCTCCGGCCTCGGCATGCTCATGACCCACGCGAAGGAGGGCTACTCGGCCCTCGGATACCCCTCCTATTTTCCCTTTATCCTCGGGCCGGCCAAGCTCCTCGGCGTGATCGCCCTGCTCGCGCCCGTGCCCAGGGTGCTCAAGCACTGGGCCTACGCCGGGTTTACGTTCACTTTCATCAGCGCCTTCATCTCGCATCTCGCCTTCAAGGACGCGGGCCATGCCTTCGGGTCGGTGCTCGCCTTGGGACTCCTTTTCACCTCCTACCTCTCGATGCCGAGGCCGAAGGGGGTTTAAGCGCCGCCCGGCCCGCCCAGAGGCGAGGCCCCTGAGATTCGTCGGGCGAGGCCACCTACCGCTTCAAATGGTCTTGGGCATCGCGAAAAGTCCGCATGGGCGCCAGCGCCGGGGAGCCAAAGTCCACCCGGGATCTAGAGGTTGAGGCGCTTCGGGAAATCTACGGGGATAAGCCTGTCTGCGCACTTTCGAATGTCACCGAGGGCTTCGAAGCGGAATCCCCTACGTTGCCTTACCCGAGCGGGTTTACGATGGCGGTTTGAGCGCCCTTAAGGAAATTTGATGGAGCATTGAAGGCTGCCAGCTGGACGACATCGCCATTTGATGTTGGTGAGCAACTGTTGCAAGGAACAACCCACGTGGGGCGCGCCACCCCGATGCGACCCACGATCCTTTTCTTCATTGCATAAATACCGCCTTGAGGGGTTCCAGGTGATTTTATACAAACTTCGTTGACAACGCCTTTGGTTTGAGTTACTCTTAAGTAAGATAAAACGTTTTCCTTGCCCCGGAGCCCAGATGCAACTTGCAAACCTTCCCCGCGCGGTCCGATTGACTCCGCTTTTTGCCTTATTTTTGGCGACCCCCGGCATGGCCGAGGAAGCCGGGCGCAACCTCTTCTTCAATTCGGGCTTCGAATTGGGCCTGGCCGGATACGGCTTCGTCAAGCACCTCCGCCCGGAAACGAACCCCAAGATGGTGTACGAGGGGCTCGTCATCGACGCCAAGGCCTCGGGCGGCAAGGCGTGCCTGCGCGTACCCAATCGCTTCGGAGAGTCGTGCGAAATCTATGTGAAAGAAGTGCGGATCAAACCCGCGACGCGCTACACGATCTCGCTCGACATGAGGAGCGAAGCCGCCGACGCCTCCGTCCCGGTCATTTTCCTTTCGATCACCGACCAATGGCGAATCCACGGGCAAACCTTCAAAGTCACCACCGAATGGAAGCGTTACCGGTACAGTTTCACCACCGGCACCAATACCCCGCTGGAATACAACCTCATGATCCGCCATTCTTGGGAATCCAATGACGGGCCCGGCGACCTGTGGGTGGACAATCTCCAAGTGCAAGAGGGCTCGGAAACCGAGTACCGCCCCGCCGCCGACTTGGAACTGGCCCCGGTGTGCGACCGCAATCTGTTCATCGCCGGCCGCGAAGAAAAATTCACCGTCGCCACCGTCCTCGTCAACCAGGGAGACCGCGAGGCGAAAGGCAATCTCGCGCTCAACCAGATCAATGACCTCACGCGGGAACGCAAACCATTGACCACCCTCGCCTTTTCATTGCGCCCCGGGGACCGGCTGACGCTGCCCTACGCCTTCATGCCCGCCGAGTTCGGCAGTTTCACGGTGGAGGCGACCGTCGATGTCCCCGGGGCCGTTTCGATTCCGGGGGATTACGCCGCCATCGAGGCGATCGAGAAGAAACTCGTCGACCTCGACCGCACCCTCGTCGTCGGCGTCAACGGGGGTATCGGCCAACCGGGCTACCGGTGGGCCGGCAAAGCGGGGTACGCCGCCCGCGCGGGGAACCAGGAGGATTACATCCGCCTGCTCTCCGAGATGGGTTGCCGCCTGCTGCGCGCGTGGGACACGGGCGCGCCCTTCGGTTGGGAGAATACGGAACCCGAGAGGGGGCGATTCACCTACGAAGAGTCGGACCTCCTGGTCGCCCTCGGGGAGAAGTACGGCTTGCGCATCCTGCCCGTGCTGGGCAATTCCTCGTTCCTCTGCAGCGATACCCCGCCCAAGGGCAAGTTCAAGGCCAACGGCTGGCCGGCCTGGGTCAAGGAAGCGGGGCGCAAGCGCACCGAGATCTCGGATTTCTGGAAGAAGGGCGGGATCGAGTACATGGGCTTCCCCCCGTTGGACCTTTGGGAACAATATGTCCGGAATATCGCGAAGCGCTACGATCGCCGCCTCACCCATTTCGAGATCGTCAACGAACCGAACATCTACATCACCGCAGAAGAATACGTGCCCTACCTGAAAGCCGCCTACAAGGCCCTCAAGGCGGTCAATCCCTCCAACCGCGTCGTGGGCTTCTGCAGCACCGGCGATCTGGGCGGGAATATGAGCCAATTCCTCCAGGAATGCTTCGCCCTCGGCGGCCTCGATTACGCCGATGCGGTCTCCTTCCATCCGTACCACTCGTACGACCTTTCCGCACTCATGCCGGCCGACAAGGCCATCGCCGACATGGGCGCGCTCATGCAGAAAGCCGGCGCGAAGCGCCCCATCTGGAACACGGAGATGTACTACCTGCGGCCGGGCAAGACCGCCTTCGAGAAGGCGAACCCCTCGGGCGAGTACGCCGGCCACCGCTACCTCACCGACTTGGGCGAGGGCGTCGCCCAATCCATCCCCATTGAAAACCGGTCGCTGTTCAAGAACCGGGTCACGGAATACCTCCAGAATAGCGGGTCCATGACCGAGTTCCTCCCCGGCCCGATGTACGCGGTCTATAACGCCTGCGTGCGCCTGTTCGAGGGTTCGCGCCCATACAAAAAGATCCGTTGGGCGAACGACAGCATCTGCTACGTCTACGAACGGGACGGGGCCTATACGGCCGCGTTCTGGCATTACGGGACCCTGGCGAACCTGGCCGTGAAACTCCCCCTCGACGAGGCGAACGCCGAACTCTACGATCTATTCGGCAATAAACGACCGCTCACGACGGCGCCGCTGCCGCTCCTCTCGCGCCAATGGTTCGTGAAATGGAAGGGGAAGAGCCCCGACGATTTCATCGCCGCGCTCTCCGCCGCGCAAATCACCTCCCCCACCACGGTGTCGCTGGGCGCCGCCCACCTGATCCCCAGGGCCGACGGGGGTTGGGCCCTGGCCGCCACCGTCGCCAACCAATCGTCCAAACCGCTCCCCGTTCGCGCGGGCGCCACCGGCGAGGGCGTCGTGGCCGAGGCCATCGCGGGCGCCACCTTGGAGCCCGGCGCGTTCGCTTCCTTCGCGATCCCGGTGGCGTTCAAGAAGGGCCCGCCCGCCGCCGCGCGGGTGCGCGTGTGGGCCGATGGAAAAATGACCGACTTCCCCGTCGCCCTCGGGCCCTTGCGCCAGACCGTTGTGGTCGGCCGAACCCCGGGCAAGGCGGTGGAGTTGGCGCGCTTGGGCCGGGGCGAGCGCCCCGCGGTGAAGGCCAGTTTCCTCGCCAGCCGCGACGACAAAGGGCTGGTCTTGGCGGTACAAGTCAAGGATGCCACCCCCTCCGGGGATTCGGGAGCGCGCAACCCCTGGGAGCAGGATTGCCTGGAGTTCTTCCTCGACGCCGAACCCGCCGCGGCGGCCCTGAAGGCCCCCGACGCCTACCACGGGCGCGTGGCCCGGCTCTTCGTGCTGCCCTACGCGCCGAAGGGGAAGCAGGTGGTGTGCCAGAAAAAAGACCTGGAGGATTTCGTCCCCGGGAAGATCTCGGTCATCGTGACGGCGCGCCCCGCCGGGTACGACGCCACCGTGCGCATCCCCTGGACCGCCCTCGGAGTGGCGGACAAGGGGGGCGGTGAACTCCTAGGGTTCGACCTCGCCGTCGACGACGCCGTCGGGGCCGAGAAGGCCCAATCCCAGATCCTCTGGAACTCCAGCGGCGACGCCTATAAGAATCGCCTGGGCTTCGGCTTCCTCAGGTTCGAATGACCCCCGGAGCGTCCCCCATGAAACCCCACCGCATCCTCCCCATCCTCCTGTCCCTCCTCCTCGCTCTCCCCGCGGCGGCCAAAGGCCTCGAGGCCGATCCCCAATCCCCCTGGGAAAAGGAGGGCGACGCCTTCCGCATTGAACACGACGGCTCGCGCGTCGTCGCCTTGAAGGGGAGCGCCGAAGTCGAAGCGGAAACCTATTACCAGATCCGCTGGCGCATGAAAGCATCCATCGACGACCCCCGGCCCTCGGCCTCCATCTTGGTGGGCGTCGGCGAGTTCGGCAACTCGCAGAACGCCTATGTCGTCGCCGATGGCTGGAACGAGTACTCCTTCTTCTTCTACAGCGGTTCGGCCAGCCGCATCGACTACGCGCTCCAGACCGCGCCTTCTTCGGCGAAGCGCCTGGAGGTGAGGGGCCTTTCCCTCGAAAAGATCCCGGCGGGCCGATTCGCCGACAACCTCGTCCCCGACGGGCTCTTCCTGGCCGCCCTGAAGTTCCCGGTCCTCTTCCAGCCCATCAAAGAGAACACCAACCTGGCCGCCCGCCTCGTTCCCGCCCCCGATTTCCTCGCCGGGGAGCAGTGCATCCGGCTCAGCCTCGACAATCCGGGGAGCAAGCCCTCCGCCATGGAATCCGCCTACCTGCCCATGATCCCCGGCAAGTCGTTCCGCTTCACCTTCTGGGCCAGGGCCGACGTCGATGTGGTGCTTAATAATTTCCTCAACGGCTGGTCGATGTACCGCCATTCCGGGGGCCATTGGTACAAGGGCACCCCGTTTAAAATCGGGCCCGATTGGAACGAGTATTCCTACGTCGTCGACATCCCCGGCGACCTCGCCGTCTACCCCGATCTCGCCGGCCGCATGCTCAAGATCAATTTCAGCGCCAAAAAGCGCGACGAGAAGGGATCGATCTGGATATCGGGCATCCGATTCGCCCTCGCAGAAGAAAAGAAATAGCGCCGGGGGCCCGGGCGGCCCCCGGCGCGAAAAGATCACCGAACCAGTATTCCACCGGCTTGTTTTTGACGCCGACCGGCGCTGGCCCAAGAGGTCAAGATCGGCCTAGACCTAACGGACGGAAAGGCCCGCACTTCGTCCATCCCCGATCCCGGAATCCATCATGCGCGAAACCAACGAGACCCGTTTCGACCCCCGCCAGTCCAAGGATCCCCAACCCGCTTTCCGATCGATCCCCTTCTGGTCCCTCAATGACCGGCTGGACCCCGCCGAGTTGAAGCGCCAACTCGCCGCCTTCAAGCTCGGGGGCTTCGGTGGGGCCTATCTCCACAGCCGCATCGGCCTCCTCACGCCCTGCCTCGGAAAATTCTCGACTTCAGGCGTCGTCGCTAGTTTCGGCCTTTAGATTTATTATTTCGTGAATCACGAGGAGCAGCAGAACACCCACGGTGATGAAGAGGGGGGGCATGGCAAGGCGGGTGTACCCCTTTCCAACCATGCTGTCTGTGAAGGATGAGCCCCCGCGATCCTCTTGAATGGGTATCGACGACCCATCAGCCAGAAAAGCCTAGGGTTGGGTAATGTAAATCTCGGCGAATTGCTTCCGAGGTCGATAAACCCCGACATAGTTGCTGTAGAGCATGTAGAGATTGCCAGAAGGCCCCACCGCGAGGTCGTTGGGCATCACGAATCTGGCGTTTGTTTTTTTCGACCATTCGCCCAAGAGAACCCCGGTCGTCGAGTACCACTGGATGCGGGAACGCCCCGTATCCCCGACGAGGACCAGCGCATTTGAATAGATGCAGAAGAAAGTCGGGTTGAGCAGATTGTTGGAGGCGTTGGTATGGGAGTCGCCCAGCCGGGATAATCCCTCCCCATTGGAACTGATGTGCTGGATCCTCGAATTGGAGAGCTCCAAGACCCAGTATCCCCGCCCATCCGCATCCGCGACGATATCGATCGGGTTGAGGAACATTCCCGGGCCGTTCCCGTTGCTTCCGATCACGCCGACGAGCGTGCCATTCGTCTGGAAACGCTTCAGTTTGTGGTTCCGGTTGTCGGCCACCAGGAGGGTGCCATCGCGATCGGCGAGGATCCGCCCAGGGCCCATGAGGTTGGCGTCGGGCGCGCCGTAACTCAGCATGGCCCTGACGAAACCGCCATTGGTCGATAAGACCCGGATCTCGCTCATCATGGTCTCGAAATTACCGAATCCATCCATGCAATACATCGCCCCGTCCGAGGCCACGGCCCCGTAACGGGGATAATACATGGCGCTCGGGATGGTCTTCCAGGCGAAGACCCCCGCGGCAGAATATTTCGCCACGTAACTTCCTTGCTGGGAAGGGTAGGGCGCCTTGCTGATGACGTAGATTGCCTCGTGGGAATCGATCGACAAGGAGAAACCGTTGGAAAAACTGAAACCCGAGACGATGAGGTATCCCCCGCTATTGGTGCTCGTGTTCGTCCCCGCCCATCGATCCACCATGATGAATGGGAACCCATTCGGGTTCATCGGGTCAAATGGGTTGTAATGAGCGGGCACATCGAGGGTGCAGGCGCCCAGTAGAAGCAGGGCTGCCCATGGGAGGAAAACTTTTCTGCCCATCATCGGATCCTTTCAGAACTGCGCGACCCACCGGAAACAGATGCCGTCCGGAAGCGGATAAACCGATACCGGGATCGCCGTTTTCAGGACACGGGGGAGGGCGAGCCCCGAGATCAATGTCACGGCGCCCGCGGACAGCAGGGCGATCCCCCCCGCCGTGAGGCCGAAGCTTCGGATGAAGCTCCATTCCATGTCTCGATAGGCCTCGCCGACGTTGGCCGTCGCGTTGCTGTAGGCGGTGACGGTCGCGGGGTGCTTATCCAGGAAATAGAGGCCGAAACCAAGGCTCGCGCCCCCCCCCGCCAGAAACAGCGGGCCCATGATGCAGAGGCTTGTCTTGGTCTTGCGCATATCGCGTTCTTGGAATCGCGTGCCGGTCCCTTGGGATGCGGGCATGGCCTCACGCGAGATCGCCCCGGGCTTTGTGGAGCCACCCGCCGAGCCGTCGCCCGTCGAACCGACGTTAGCCGGCGCACCGATCATGGCGACCTGATCCCCTACTTTCCAGGAGATATTCGTTTCGGATTGCAATTGACCGAGGGCTGGCCCCGGGAAGGAAACGAGCGTCGCACGGCCCAGTTCCACGCGTTCTCGACCGAGCAAGGCGCCGCTGGATGGGTCGACGATCGCATCGCCCCACCGGATCAATTGCACGCGGTCCCCGACACGCACCCCGTCATCGGGACCGAGGTTGCACACGGCGGTGCGCCCTTCGCCGATCTTGACGACCCGCGCGCTGATCGGGATCCGGGTCGTGAGGGAGCGCGCGATCTTGGCGACAAGGGCTGGGATGCCGCTTTCCTGATCCGTGGAGGCAGACTCGGAAATATCCACGCGGGAAAGTTCCACATCGACGAGATGGAGGTTGATGAAATAGGCCCCGCCCATGCGGAAAACCGCACCCACGACCATCTTCTGCACGCCCAGAAGGTTCCCGATCTTCACGGCGCAGGAGCTTTCGACGCAACCGGCCCCCTGGAGCGCCTGCTCTTTCAACACGCGTTGGAGGTTGGCGCGCTCAAGCACGTCGAAACGATTGAGTTTGGCGAGCTCCGTCTGGAATAAATCGGTGACGTTGATCGCGATGCCCGGATCCAGACCAGCCCGGGAATCGAATTGATAGACGGCGATTCGGAGCCGGTCGCTGGCGATGCCGGCCGATGGAACGAGCAGCATGAAAAGACAAAAAGCAATTCGACGGCTCGCACACCGTTGACCGTGGCTCGACATGGGCTAGTTTATCATCATAACCAAACTGGTTTTGGCGGACAATGTTTTCCTTTCGATCGAGTGCGCGTTTCCCCTTGCTGGACACGCCATTTCCCCCCCGCGCATCAATGGACCGCTTTCATATGGCTTCCCATTCATATCCCGGATGGCTAGCTCGGCCCCTGGGCCGCCTCCATCTCGATCACCGTCGCCCTCGTCATCCAGGCCATTCTGCTCGGCGACGGCGGCATCTCTGCCATCGGCGTGGATTGCCTCAATATCGCCGCGCTCCACCCCTTTTCGGGTTGGCCGTCTATCGCTTCGCCAAGGGGAAATCTCCCGTCGCTTTAAAACGTCAGGATAGGGCCGCTGCCCCCGCGACGAGGGCGGCCTCCACGAGCCGGACCGCCTGCGCGACCCCGTTTTCGATCCGCATCGCTTCCCCCACGCGCGCGGCTCGGGCCTTCAGCGAGCCGTTTTCCATCGTGTCTCGGATCCGCTTGGCCAGCGTATCGGCGCGCAGCGAGCGACGGGGGAGGGGCGCGAGCGCCACCCCCGCTTCTTGGAGGCGACGCGCCCAGTATCCCTGGTCGTAGGCGAAGGGCACCACGATGGACGGGCGGCCCGCGCGGGTGGCCGAGTGGGACGTGCCCGCGCCCCCATGATGGACGATCGCCGCGCACCTCGGGAAAACCGCCGCATGGGGAATCTTGCCCGCGCGAAAGAGGTTCGGCGTCTGGGGGATCGTCGTGATTTCCTCCCACGCGGATTGGACGATCGCGCGGCAACCAGCGAGTTCCGCGGCCTTCACCAAGGTCGCCGTGAGCGACTCGAACTTCGAGTCGCCGAGGAGCATGCTCCCGAGCGCCATGAAGACGGGCGGGGGTCCCGACCCCAGGAAGGCCTCGAGCTCGGGCGGCAGCGGGTGGGCGTTCGGTTCGGTCGGCATATCGAGGAAGCCGCAGGGTCGGTGTTGGGCGGGCCAGTCGGGCAGGGCACGAACGAGTTCTCCGCTTACGGCGATGAGATTCAGCGTCTGGGAACTCGCCACGTTCCAAAAGAAATCCGGGGCGAACGGGACGCCCTCGGCCAGGCAGAGGCGGTTGAGCCGCGCGGTGAAGACGCTGCGCATCGCGAAGTCCGCGATGCGCCAGAGCGCGGGATTCAGGAAGCGGCCGAGGTCGGGAAGTCCGCTGGGGGGCTGGTGGGCCGATGGGATCATGGACGGAAGGAAGGTTATGGTGAAATACGGCCGGTCGGCTTTTTTCGCCGCCAGCCAGAGCGGAAACATCAATTGATGCCCGATCACGACGTCGTTATCGCGTGCCAGCCGTTTGCTGGCCTCGAAGATCTCCCCGCACATGGGGTCGAAAAGCCCGCGCATCATCCGCTCGAGCTGCTGCACGGGACTCCTCGTGCCTTGGATTTCGCTCACGAGATCCCTCAGGGCCGCGTTGGAATAGCTTAGTCGACCGGCTTGCCGGATGGGGAACCCCGCCGACGGCGCGAGGGCGGCGTAGTCGGGCTGTGTCGCCTCGTTCGCGTCGACCCTTGAGACCACGACATCGACCTCGTGCCCCGCAAGATGAAGGCCCTGCGCGAGCGCGAGCAGGGGCCGCACATCCCCAGCGCTGCCCCATGACTGTAGGCCGATTTTCATGCCGGCGAAGACCAGAGGGTCAAGTTCGTTATGAAGTTCGCACCATCGGTTCCAAAGTGGGTGAACCGCGAGGCCGTATAAAAGAGGATGTTATCGGCTGTCATCCGGGCATTCTCGCATTTTTGTCGTAAGGAGTGTGCGGCGGATCCCCGGGCAAACGCCTTTCATGGCTACCGCCGGTTCTGTGACGGTATTGAGACTTATCGCCTTGTGGCGCATTCATGCGGGCCCCGAATTTAAGGCGAACAAGGTTTGACGTGGCGCCAAAAATAAAACGCATGGTGGGAGACTGGGCGCATCGTCATTGGCGGCCCGAAATCTGTCATCCGCGATTCCGCCGTGAGTCTGAAGAGCGGAGCCGATGAACGGAGAGTCGGATAAACTCGGTCGGGCGAGCTAGGCCAGAAATGGCTTGAAATCAGTAACTCGAACTATGCGTCACCTTGACAGAGCAATCATTCGGGACTAATCTTAATGAACCATCAAATAATGCATATGTTGGTACAATTTATTCCCTAGAGACCTATGTTTAAACAAGTCATCTACGCGCGCATCTTCGAACAGTTAAAGAAGGAATTGGCGACCCATCCTTCGCCGATCCCCCTTACCGAGGCCGGGCTTATGAAGCGGTTTAAAATAAGCCGCAATACGAGTTATAAGGTCCTCAATCTGCTGGAATCCGAAGGGCTCGTGCGCCGCCAGCGGGGGCGGGGCACCTTTCCGGTAGAGACGTTCGCGCCTCGCCATACGGTGAATCTGGTCATGCGCGCTTCCTCCTTCGAGAACCTCGCGCTCATGCGCAGCGTCAGCAGCCTCCTCTATCTCGAGGGGATCGCGGCGGCGGGCGCCCGGGCGTTCGAGGCGCGCATCCTCATGTGGCCGCAGGAACAAGATCCCCACGCCCTGCGCGAGGCCGTGCTGGGCGGGGGCCCGCGGCAGGGTTTCGTGTTCTTCAACCATGACGATCCGGCCATCGAGGTCTGCCGCCGCGAGCAGGTGCCCTATATGGCCCGCTTGCCCCTGGGGGTCGAGGGAATCAACGGGGTGGCCATCGATTCCTACCGCTCCGTCTACGGGGCGCTGGATTTCATGATGAAAAAGAGCGGGCGCACCAAGATCCTCATGCTCTGCGGCGACCGGACGAGCGTGTGGCAATCGCCCTTGGCGCGCGCCTATGAGGCGGCGCTCTTGGCTAATGGGGCGAAGATGGATCCGCAGTACCTCAGGCATTTTTCCCCCGACTCGGGCCGCGAAAAACTCGAACTCGCCGCGTGGCTGGCGGAGCATCCCGAGATCGAGGGCGTCTTCACCGTCGGGTTCTCGATCACCCGGGCCCTCTACGATATCCTCCTCCTGCGCGGCGTGGATTTCCGTTCGAGGTGGGCGTGGTTGGCCTATAACGACCCGGCGCGCCTGACCAGCGACCTCGATTTCATCAGCTGCGTGCGCGAACCGCTGCCGAAATTGGGGCGCCTCCTAGCAGAGGGGGTGCTCTCCATGCTCGAGACCGGGTACCGGCCCATGGCGGGGATGGTGCTGCAGAACGAATTTGTGGTGCGGGAGAGCTTCGGCGCGCCCACGGAAAAAACCGCAAAGGAATGACCATGCCGAACCCCACCGGCCCCCTCGCCTTCTATTTCCTCAACCACCACCTCGACCACACCGAATTGCGTCTCCAGATCCGCGCGCTCCACGAGCAGGGTTTCGCCGGGCTCTTAATCCACGCCCGCGCGGGGAACCAGGTGCCCTACCTCTCCGACCGCTGGTTCGAGAAGGTCGACCTCATCTTCGGGGAATGCATCCGATGGGGGCTCGAGCCATGGCTCTACGACGAGGATCCCTACCCGAGCGGGGCGGCGGGGGGGCTGGTGACGGCGAACGAACCGGCCCATGCGGGCCGCGTGCTCAAGGCCGAGCGTTATCCCGTCGGGGGGCGCGAGGTCGACGTGACGATCCCGCTGGCGAAGCTCGCGGGCATCTTCGCCATCCCGTCCCGCCCCTCCGATGCCTCGACGCCGTACTTCCGGGTGGATTCCAAGGCCGGTACCGTCCGTTCCCATTGGGAAGAACTCGGCCACGGGCCCCGCAGTTATTACCCCCCCTATTTGAAGGAAGCCCGGGCCCATTACCGGGCCGCGAGCCACCATCCGGGCCTCCGCATCCTCTTCCGTTCCGAGGTCCGCCTCAAGGAACTCCTCGTCGTCTCCATCGTTCCCTGGCGTGGCGGGGTCTGGGGGGAGTACCCCGACCTCATGAACCCCGAGGCCACCCGGTCCTTCATCCGCCTCACCCATGAAGCCTACCGCAAGCGCATCCGGCCCGCCTATTGGAAGAAGATCCCCGGCATCTTCCTCGACGAGTCGAAACTCTTGCCCCTATTCCCCTGGAACGACGCGCTACCCGAGCGCTATGAACGCCTGTTCGGGGGCGATCTCCCCGCCTCGCTCCCCCACCTCTTCCGCGATTTAGGGCCGGAGAGCCCGGCCATACGCAGCCAGTACCGGGCGGCCACCGGGGCCCTCTTCCGAGAGAACTTCATGGGGCCCCTGGGGGATTGGTGCCGGAAGAACGGCCTCCTTTTCACGGGGCATATCTCTCCCGAAGAGGATCCCTACGGGCAGCAGGTCTATACGCCCAACCTCACGACGCTTCTAAAAACCTTCGGGCTTCCCGGCGTCGACAGCATCAGTTCGCTCACCGGAAGCGCCGAGCGGCCGCTGCTCAACCTGGGCGCCAAATTGGGGGAGTCCGCCCTCTCCCAATCGGGCGGCCGGGAGTACCTCGTCGAGGCCCTCGGCGTCTCGGGGGAGGATCTGGACGGCCAGCGCATGCGGAGCATCCTCGACTGGTGCTTCTCCTTCGGCATCAACCGCATCTGCCTGCACGGGCAATTCTATAGCCTCGACGCCGAGCGCAAGCGGGAAGCGCCGCCTTCGATCTTCTACCAAGCGCCGTACTGGCCGCATTTCAAGGCGCTCAGCGCCTATATCGCCCGCGTTTCGGGTATCCTTCGGCGGACGAGGCGCCGGGCGACCCTCGCCTATCTCTACCCCAGCAGTTTTTTCGCCTCGCGCACCGATGAGGATCTCCACGCGCGCCATACCTGGGACAAGGCCTTCTATCGGGAGGGCCAGGCGATCGGGAGGGATCTGCTTTCCCTATCATCGATGGGCCTCGACTTCGATTTCATCGATGATTTGGAGTTCGCCCAAGCGCCCCCGGTCGGGGACCGGATCCAGATCGGCCGGGCCCGCTACCGCGCCCTGCTGGTTCCGGCCGTTTCCGCGCTTTCCATCGGGGCCCTTAAGCGCCTTGGGGCGCTTATGCGCAAGGGATTCCCCGTCTATTTCATGGGGCCGACCCCGCGGGCGCTGGATGGGCGCGACGCGCTCAAGGGGTTCCGGGCGAAGCGTTGGAAGGCCGCGGACGCCCAGGCGCTGCGGATGAAATTATCGGAGAAGGGGCCGGATCCCTTTCCCGCGAGGTGGAAACTCCCGCCCCATTGCACGGTGCGCCAAAGCCGGGGGACCTCAGAGCGGTTTGATTTCTTCTATAATCAAGGATCCAAGCCCGCCCAAATCGGAGCGGACCTCCCGGAAAACTTCAGGCTCGAATGGCTCGACGCGAACGTGGACCGCTTCGAGCAGATCCCCATCCACCGAGGTTCAGCGAAGCTCGAGCTCCTGCCCGGGCAGGGGCTTCTCGTGCGCCAGAGCCGTCTTGCGGGTCCGGTCTCGAAGAACCTCATCCCGGTTCCACGCGCGAAAACGAACCTTCGCGTGGATTTGACCCGCGCCGCTTGGACCCTGGAGCGCCTCAAGGAGAACGTCTTTCCCCTAAAGGACTGGAAGGTCATCGGCCCGAAAGGATCCCCGGGGGAAATCCGCCTGCCCGTGGGGGCGATCGGCATGGAGCACGGAGAGCCAGGGAAATCCGCCCCCATCGTCTTCCGCGCGCGCTTTAAGGCGGAAAACGCGATTCGAAATCCCCGAATCCTCGTGGATCGGTTCACCCGGGAGCATTTCGATTTCCGCGTCAATGGAAAGCCCTTGGGCGGTTTTTCACCGTGCCGGTATTTCGACGAATCCAACCACTGGGCTTCCCTGCAAAAACACCTGGTGTCCGGCGTGAATACGGTGGAATGCCGCGCCGCGCTCGATCCGAAGATGGTGGTGCACCGCTTCAAGGAACTCATCTACATCGTTGGCGAGTTCGACGTTTCCGGGGGGGCCTCCGGCGCCTTGGTCGCATGCGAGCGACGGAAAACCGTAAAAGCGTTGCCCGCGTGGGGGGCCCTGGGCTGGCCCTATTATTCAGGCATGGTCCGCTACCGCACCGAGTTCCGGGCCCCGGGCCCCGGACCTTGCCGCTTGGAATTGGCGAACCCCGGTTCGTTCGCAAAAATTTGGGTCAATGGGAAAGAGGCAGGCCATCTCTACACCAAACCCTACCATCTCGAGGTGGGCGAATACCTCGTCGCGGGCGGGAATGTGCTGGAGATCGAGGCGGCCAATACCCTCGAGAACCTCATCGAGGGGAAAAGGGTGGAATCCGGTATCCAGGGGCCCGTGGCCCTCGTCTTCGGCTGACGGTTTCCCGGAGGCGCGCCGCATGCGGATGCGGCCCGGCGAACCGAGGGCACGGCGTGGGGGAGGGGGGATGGGCGTGGCGCATCCGGGGGTTATCCACGCCTGCGGAAGGCCCTTCCTTTTTTCCCGATGATCGGGGGATGGGTTATAATACAGGTATCATACCAGTATGCCAAACCCCGGCGCCTCCAGCCTCCTCGAAAAAGCCCTTACCGACGCCTTCCAATCCCCGGAGTACTCCGTCGGCCGGCTCATCCCCAGCGAGCGCGAACTCTGCGAGCGCTTCGCGGTCTCGCGCACCACGCTGCGCGGGGTGCTCCGCCTCCTGACGGACCAGGGGCTCCTGGCGAGCGAAGCCGGGCGGGGGCACCGGCTCCTGCGCCGCCGGGCCCGGGCGGCTTCCGCCTCCGCCATCGCCGATTTCTTCGTGGCGGAATTGGTGAACCCCTTCTACGCCGGGCTGGCCTCCCTCATGAGCGGGATTTTCCGCGAGAAGGGGATGGAACTTCGGGTCCATGATTATGCCCACCGCTATGAGAGCCTGCCCGGGCGCATCCTCGAATGCCAGAAGGGCGCCTCGCCGGTGGTGGTCCATTTCCCCGGCGACCGGGAGGCCCTGGCGAATTTCGCGCGGGCCGGGAAACCGCCCCTCGTCTTGATCCATCCCATGGCCCCCCTCGCCGGGGAACTCCCGTTCGATCAGGTGGTGCTCGACAGCTACGGCGGGGGCCGCCGAGCGATGGAGCACCTACTCTCCGTGGGACGCCGGCGCATCGCCTACCTCGGCCTCGACGGCCAGGCGCCGGAACGCCTGCGTGGTTATATTGGGCGTGCGCCCGATGGTTATCTCAATGTTGAGGCACGTACAACTCAGGATGTCAAAAAGCTTCAAGGTCGTGTCGCGCACTGGATTGAACTGGACCCGGAACGCGCACCCATCTG
>JAFLEE010000028.1 GCA_017302015.1 Spirochaetota bacterium
CTTTTTACCGATCCCCGCGATGAACTCGCCGGAGAGGCGCATGCCGACCCGTGGGGGGGCTTCGATCTCGGTCTCCTCCAGGCGGAGGACGGCTTTCACCGCATCCACGAGCGCGCCGAGGATGAAATGTTCCCCGCCATCGCTCGCCTCGACGATGATGATGGAGGTCGCGATGGTGGCCTCCCGGGCGTGAAGGCCGAACTTCAGCCTCAGGTCGACCACCGGGACGACGCCTCCGCGGAGGTTGATCACCCCCACCATGAAGGGAGGGGTCTTCGGCACCCGGGTGATCCGGGCGACCTCGAGGACTTCCCGGACGCCGAGCACGGGGAAGGCGTACTGCTCCTGGCCCAGGAGAAAGGAGAGGTATTGGCGGGAGGCGACCGCGCTGGGGGTGGCGTTCATGGGGTTCCCCTATTCGGGCTTGAAATCCCGGTCTTCGGCATCGCCGGGATTGCGCAGGTCGAGGTGGATCCCGGCGGATTTCGCGGGGGTCATCGCCACGGCGGCGGGCGCGCTCCCCGATTTCATGTCCCGGTTTTTCGCCCCACCGGCGGGGCCGCCGAGTGCCGGCGCCTTCCCGTTGCCGTTGACCGGCGGGTGGTGGGGGCCGGATGCGGGCGAGGGGACGTGTCCCGACCAGGAGACGCCTTTGCGGGTCGCCCCGATGGCCGCGGCCCCGTTTTCTCCGGCGTCGAGTTTGAAGAACGAGATGGTCTCCCGGAGTTGGAGGGCTTGGCCGGATAGTTCCTCGGCCGTGGCGGCGACCTCCTCGCTGCTGCTCGCATTCTGGGCGGCGCCCGTGCTGAGTTGCTGGGCCACGCCGCTGACCTGCTGGATGGCGCTACTGACCTGCTGGACGGCCTGGTTGATCTGCTGCGCGCCGTTATTCTGCTCGTTCGAGGCGGCGCTGATCTCGGCCACGAGTTCGGCCGTCTTCTGGATGTCGGGCACGAGGCGCCCGAGCATCGCGCCGGCCGCCTCGGCGATCTCGACGCTGGATTTCGAGAGTTCCTCGATCTCGCCCGCGGCCGACTGGCTGCGCTCGGCGAGTTTTTGCACCTCGCTCGCCACCACGGCGAACCCCTTCCCGTGCTCCCCGGCGCGGGCGGCCTCGATGCTGGCGTTGAGCGAGAGCAGGTTCGTCTGGCGCGCGATCTCCTGGATGATGGCGACCTTGTGGGCGATCTCCTTCATGGCCTTAACCGTCTGCTTGACCGTCTCGCCGCCCTCCCGGGCATCGGCGGCGCTCTTGGCCGCGATCTTTTCGGTCTGGCGGGCGTTCTCGGCGTTCTGGCGGATGGTGGCGCTCATCTCCTCGATGGAGGAGGAGGCCTCCTCCATCGAAGTGGAGACCTCCTCCGCCGAGGAGGAGAGTTCCTCGACATTGGAGGCCTGCTCGGTGGCCCCCTGGGACAATTCCTCGGAGGAGGCGCCCATCTGTTCGCTGCCCGTGGCCACATTGGCCCCCGCCTCCTTCACGCTATAGATGATCTCCTTCAATTTGCCCAGCATCTCGTCCAGGGCCCGGGCGAGCACGCCCAATTCGTCGGCGCGTTTGAGAGCGAGGCCGTCGATTCGGACCCGCAAGTCGCCCTTCGAGATCGCTTCGGCGAAGAGGACTCCTTGGCGGAGAGGACGGATGATGGACCGGGTGAGGAGGATTCCCGTAACGATCGCCGTCAGGAACCCAAAAACGAGGAGAGCGATGACGAGCTTCAAGGCGAGGTGGGCCCTTTGGGAATTCTCCTCGGAGATGGATTTTGCATCCTCCACGCGGTTTGAAAGCATCGCTTCGAGCGACGCATTCAAGTCCATCGCATGGGACTGCCCTCGCAAATCGAAGAGGTCGCTCGATGCTTTCAGGTTGCTTGATAGGGATAATCGGCCCAGTTCCGGGATGATATCCTCGAGTTGCGAGAGATTCTTCGAGAATTGGGAGAATTGGTCCCGATCTTTTTGGTCGACGAGGGTCTCTTGATATCGTGCCATCTCCTGGTGGATCACCGTCTGCGCTTTCCGGACCGCTTCCAGATCCTCTTCGACGACCTTTCGTATGGTCTCCATCGACATCGCATCGAGTTTGCCGATTAATTCGTGGGTGGATCCGTTGATTCGTGCCAAATTCACGAGCGGAATCGTGCATTTTTCGTAGAGATAGGTATCGGCGTCGTCGATGCGCGTTACTTGAACGCTGCCGATGACACCGATGAGGGCGGCGATGCAAGCGACTGAGATGAATCCGGTGAGTATTTTGGCGCCAATGCCGCGTTTCATGTGCCACCCCTTATTCGATCGTTTTTGTGTCAGTATTACCGATTAACGATAGATATTCCGTGTCAAGAATACGGGCATATTTCGTGCCATGGTTTCATCCTGCCTTTTGGCTCATCATCCGAGGTTTTAAAGATAACCCGGATAAAAATAGGGCCATTTTGCGGATTTGGCGCAACAAATTGCGCAAAGTGAAAATCGAAGAGAACGCGGACTTGTTTAGACGCTTTTCCCGATTTCGATGCCGAGTTTTTTCATGCGGCGCAGGAGCGTATAGATGGTGATCCCGAGGCTTTCCGCGGTGCGGGTCTTGTGGAACGCGTTGGCCCGCAGGGCGTTTTCGATGGCAATGCGTTCCGGATCGTAGGTCCGGTCGCGTTTCCCGCTTTTTGGCTCCATTGGGGAGGATACAGAGGGGATCGCGAGGTCTTCGGCAGTAATCTGGGAACCGGGGGAGAGAATCAATGCCCGTTCCATCATGTTGCGAAGTTCGCGGATATTTCCCGGGAACGGGTGGTCGCGGAGGCGTTGCAACGCGCCGTCGGTCAACGTCGGGGGCTCTCTCCCCATGCGCGCGGCCCCGAGGGCGAGGAAATGGGCGACGAGGGCGGGGAGATCGTCCGGCCGTTCCCGAAGGGGAGGAATGCGGATCTCGACGGTGGCCAACCGGTAGAAAAGATCGTCGCGGAAACGGCCTTCGGCCCGGAGGCGGGCGAGGTCCTGGTGGGTGGCGCAGACGAGGCGAAAATCGACGCGGATTTCCCGCGGATCCCCGAGGCGGCGCACCGTACGCTCCTCGAGCGCGCGCAAAAGTTTGGACTGGGCCTCGAACGGTAGATCGCCCACTTCATCGAGGAAGAGGGTCCCGCCATGGGCCTGTTCGAAGAATCCCGCGCGATCCTCATGGGCGCCCGTGAAGGAGCCCTTGCGGTGGCCGAAGAACGACGATTCCATCAAAGCCTCGGGGATCGCGCCGCAATTCACCGCGACGAAGGGGCCACCGCTGCGGCTCCCTGCGTGGTGGAGGAAGCGGGCCATGATCTCCTTCCCCGTGCCGCTCTCGCCCGTGAGGATGACGGAGCAGTCGGGCGACGCCGCGCACCGCGCGACCCTGGAAACGGCGGTGCGGAACGCCGCGGCCTTCCCGATGATCGGGCCGACTTTTTCGAGGAGTTGCGGTGGGTAGGGCGCCTGCGCCGTCCCTTCCACAACGGGAGGTGAGGCCTGGGCGAGGTAGCGTCGGGTGCGGCGGATGGCGGCCACGGCCTCGCGGCCCTTGAAGGGCTTGCGGAAGAAATCGCTCGCGCCGCCGCGGAGGGAGGCCAGCACGGTATCCATGTCCCCGTGGCCGCTCATCATGATGACTTCCAGATCGGGGCGAACGGATTTAATGCGCGTGAGGAGTTCGGTGCCGTCCATCTCCGGCAATCTCACGTCCAAGAGGACGGCATCCACCCCGCCCTCCCCGAGGGCTTCGAGGGCAGCGGTGGGGGTCGCCGCCGAACGCACCGCGAACTCCTCCAGAAGGAAGTATTCCCCGAGTTCGCGCCGGACTGCCTCCTCATCGTCTACAATGAGCACGCAAAAAGGAGGCGATGCGGGGTTCAAGGCGCCTCCGGGAGGGAAATGCGCACGAGGGTCGGTCCGTCCGCCGCGCTCTCGATGTCGATGGTCCCGCCCATATCTTTGATGATGCCCTGGCACAGGGCGAGGCCGAGGCCCGTGCCTTGGCCCACGGGCTTGGTGGTGAAAAAGGGCTCGAAGAGCCGGTGGCGGATCGCCGGGGGGATCCCGACGCCGTTGTCGCGGATTTCGCAGAGTACCCGTTGCCCGTCGCGGGCAAGGCGTAGCTCGACGCTCGGTCGATATTCCACCGCGCCCGCGCGTGCGCGCGTCTCGACGGCGTCTTTCGCGTTGGTGAGGAGGTTGAGGAGGACCTGCTCGAGATCGAAGGGGTTGCCGAGGACGCGTAGGGGCGTTTCCTCGGCCCTCACCGCGAAGGCGACCTGGTGGCGCGCGAATTGGGCCGCCATGAGGGAGGTGGCGCCTTCCAGGCTCTCCCGTGGATCGAAGGGGCGCGGGGGCTCTCCCCGGCGTTCCCGGCTGAACGCGCGCACGTGCTCGATGAGGCGTTGGATCCGGGCGACGTAGCCTTCCACGTGGGCGAGTTTTCCGTCGAAAAGCGCTCCGTCGGCCGGGCCCCGGGATAAGCGTTTTCGAAGCGTTTCGCACGCCATGCTGATGCCCTGGAGGGGTTGGGTGATTTCGTGGGCCATCCCCGCGGCGAGGGTTCCGAGGGCGAGGATTTTATCGTTCTCCAGGAGCTGGGTGGCGTGCTGGCGGCGTTCCGCCTCGAGGCTTTCGCGTTCGCGGACATCGAGAAGGCTTAAGCGCAGGACGCCGCGCCCCACGGCCGGCAGGCGGACGACACGAATCTCGCAGGGGATGATGGCCCCTTGGCGGTCCTGGATGGGGGTGATGAAGGGGGCGGGCCGCTCCTCGAGGATCACATCGAGGCAATTGGCCAGGAACTCCCGCACCGCCGAGCCGGGGGCGTCCTTTTTGGAGGCGGCATCGAAGGCCTCCCTGGATCCGTAGCCGAAGAGAGCGATGGCCGAGGGATTGGCGTCACGGATCTCCCCGTTCTCGGGGTCGAACATGAGGATCGCATCGGGGGCCGATTCCAGGAGGATGCGGAAACGGCTCTCGTTCCGCACCAAGTTCTCGTACAGGCGTGCTTTGGTGATGGCGAGGCGGACGGTGGAGGTCAGCAGGGGGAGGATGGCGCGCAACTCGACGGTGATCCCGTCGACTTCTTCCGCGGCCGCGAAAAGGATGCCGAGGCATTCCTCCTCGAACACGATGGGCACGCATAAAAGGGCGCGGATGGGATCGTGGTCGAGGCAATCGCAGCCTTTTTGGCCCATCGGGGGGAAGTCCTGGAGATTGGAGGAATAGAAAGGCTCCCGGTTGAGGATGGCATCGTGAAGGGGCGTGCCCCGGAGGTCGGACCTTTGGCCCGCGCAATGGTGATCCCGGCCAGGGCTTCGGGCAAAGCAGTGGTAGGAGCCCGTCTCGGCGCGCAGGAGGAGACACCCCGGCCTCGGGGTGAAGTTCTGGAGGAATTCGAGGATACATCCGGCGATCTGCCCTTCGTCCAGTAAGAAGAGCCGGTTTTGGAACAGGGAAATCGCCTGGAGAAGATCGCGTTGGGCTTTGAGGTCGCGCTCCCGCTTGCGAAGGCGTTCCTCGACGGCGATCCGATCCGTGATGTCGATCCCGAACGATAGGGTGCCGACGACCTTTCCCTCCCGCACGAGGTGGCTATTGCGCCAGGAAAGCGTTCGGATCTGGCCGCTCTTCGTCTGGATGGGGCCCTCGAAATGGCGGAGCGGGTCGCCCTGGGCGATCTTCTGGAACGCTTGCGAAGCCCGGGGGGCGAGGTCGGGAGGCACGGCGGCCCGGATCCAATCCGTCCCGAGCATTTCGCCCCTCAAATAGCCGGTGATCTCCTCCGCGGCGCGGTTGAAGAGAACGACGCGCCCCCCAAGATCGAGGCCCACCACCATGGCGTCGGCGGTCTCGAGCATGCGCTCCGAAAATGCATGGGCCTCCTGGAGCGCCGTCTGGCTCCGCAGGAGGCGCCTGGTCTGCCGCCAGGAAATGGCGATGGCCGCGAAGAGTAGCGCGATGGCGCTGACGAGGACGAGATCGTGGGGATTCGGTTCGAGGGTCACGCCGAGCGCGCCCTCCCCAGCACGTATTCGGTGATGCGCCCCAGGGGAAGCACGACATCCACCCCCCCCATCTTGATCGCCTCCTTCGGCATGCCGAAGATCACGCAACTCTCCTCGTCCTGGGCCACGTTATGGGCGCCGCACTCGTGCATCTCGAGCATGCCCCGGGCGCCGTCGTCGCCCATGCCGGTGAGGATCACGCCGAGGGCGTTGGCGCCGGCGTAGCGCGCCGCGGAGCGGAAAAGAACGTCGACCGAGGGGCGGTGGCGGTTGACCAGGGGGCCGTCCTTCACCTCCACGTAATAGCGGGCCCCGCTTCGCTTGAGGAGGAGGTGGCGGTTCCCCGGGGCGATGAGCGCGTGGCTGCGCAGCACCGAGTCGCCGTCCTGGGCTTCCTTCACGTTCACCTGGCAGAGTTCGTTGAGGCGGTCGGCGAAGGAGCGGGTGAAATTCTCGGGCATATGCTGGACGATGACGATCCCCGGGGTGTCGAGGGGAAGGGCGGTGAGCAGTTCGCGCAGCGCCTCGGTGCCCCCGGTGGACGCCCCGATCGCCACGACCTTCTCGGTGGTCTGGATCATGGCGCGGCTCTGGGCCTTGGCCAGGATGACGTCGGCTGAGAGTTTGGGTTCGACCGCGCCGAGGGGGCGGCGGCGGTCGAGTCGGGCCTTGGCGGCGGATTTCACGGCATCGATGAGGTGGATGCCCGATTCTTCGAGGAATTGCCGCGTGCCTAATTGCGGTTTGGTGATGATGTCCACCGCCCCGAGTTCCAGCGCACGCATCGCGGTCTGGGATCCCTCGGCGGTGAGGCTCGAGCAGACCACCACGGGGATCGGGTGCTGGGCCATGAGTTTCTTGAGGAAGGTCAGCCCGTCCATGCGGGGCATCTCGATGTCGAGGGTGATGACGTCGGGGGCGATCTCGCGCATGCGCTCGGCGGCGAGGTAGGGGTCGGCGGCGAGGCCGATGACCTCGAGTTCGGGATCGCTCTGGAAGATGGCCTCGAGGGTCTGGCGCACCACGGCCGAATCGTCGACGATGAGCACCTTGATGCGGGGATTCATGGGGCCTTCCGGTAGAGGGTGGGCTCGATCTGTTCCAGGCCGTGGGCGAAGCCGAAGATCGATTCGGAGTGGCCGAGGAAGAGGTGGCCCCCGGGGGCGAGGTGCTCTTTGAGGCGGCCGATGATGCGCTCCTGGACCGCCTTCTCGAAATAAATCAGCACGTTGCGGAAGAAGATGAGGTGCATGCCGTGGGGGGCGGCATAGACTTCGTCCATGAGGTTGAGCACGCGGAAGCGCACCTGGGCGCGCAGGGCGGGCGCGATGCGCACGAGGCCTTCTTTCGCGTCGCTCCCGCGAAGCAGATAGCGGCGGCGGAAGGCCTCGGGGATTGGTGCGGCCGTGTCCTCGTGGTAGACCGCGCGAAGGGCCCTTTGGATGGCGGGCTCGGACACATCGGTGGCGAGGAGGTTGAAATCAAGTGGCACGGCGCGCGAGGCGCGGTAATCATCGAGCACCATGGCGAGGGTGTAGGGTTCTTCTCCGGTGGAGCAGCCGCAGCTCCACGCCAGGAGGGGTGCGGCGCTCCCCACACCCCGGGCGAGGAGTCCGGGGAGGACCGTGGCGGTGAGGGTTTCAAAGTGCTGGCGCTCCCGGAAAAACTCAGTCTTATGGGTGGAGACGAGGTCGCTGAAGAAGGGGAACTCTTCGACGCGCCCGACCTCGCCGCAAAGGTAATCCCAATAGGCCTCGAAACTATCGAGCCCCAGGGCCCTCAGGCGTTTCGAGAGCCGGCCCTCCAGCAGCGACTTCTTGCTCGGGGGGGTCTTGATGCCGAATTGGGCCTCGATGAACTCGCCCAGGCGGGCGAGGAGTTCGTCGCTTAAGGTGAAGCACCCGGGGGCGGCCTGGGCCATGGGACGCCCTCAGGCTTCTTGGGCGTCGCTTTGCGCGCTCGCTTCGGCGACGGCGTCCATTTCCTTCCTGGAGAAGACGCGGTCGGAATCCAGGAGGATGACGAAGGTACCCCCCTTCTTCCCGATCCCCGCGATGAACTCGCCGGAGAGGCGCATGCCGACCTTGGGCGCCTCCTCGATCTCGCCGCCGTCGAGGCGGATGACGGCCTTCACCGCGTCGACCAGGGCGCCGATGACGAAGGTCTCCCCCTCCTGGGACGCCTCCACGATGATGATGGAGGTGTCGACGGTGGCTTCGGTCGCCGGCAGGTCGAACTTCAGGCGGAGGTCGACCACGGGCACCACGCCCCCGCGTAGGTTGATGACGCCGACCATGAAGGCGGGGGTCTTGGGCACCTTGGTGATGCGCGTGACCTCCAGCACCTCCCGCACCTTGAGGACTTCGAAGGCGAAGAGTTCCTTGTCGAGGAGGAAACTGAGGAATTGCCTGGATTCGGTGCTCGTTTTCGCTTTGTCCATGGGGTCTCCCATCGCTCAGTATTTCTTGAAATCGCCGTCTTCGTGGTCGCCGGGGTTCGAGAGGTCGAGTTGGATGCCGCCGGGTTTCACGGGGGTCATGCCCCCGGTGGCCTTGGCGCGGGCGACCTGGGGGCGGGCGGCCGCGTGGGGAAGCCGCGCCACGGGGGCCCGGGCGGCGGCGGGGTTCGCGCGGTCCTCCTCGATTCGGAAGAAGCCGATGGTCTCCTGGAGTTGCATGGCCTGGGAGGAGAGTTCCTCGGCGGTGGAGGCGATCTCCTCGGCCCCGGCGGCGTTCTGCTGAACGACCCCGGAGAGCTGCTGCATGGCGTTATTGATCTGCTGGGCGCCGTTATTCTGCTCGGCGCTCGCGGCGTTGATCTCGGCCACCAGTTCGGCGGTCCGCTGGATATCGGGGACGAGTTTTTCGAGCATGGTGCCGGCCTTCTCGGCCACCTCCACGCTCGATTTGGACAGTTCGCCGATCTCTCCGGCGGACTGCTGGCTGCGTTCGGCGAGCTTCTGGACCTCGCTGGCGACGACGGCGAAGCCCTTGCCGTGCTCGCCGGCCCGGGCCGCCTCGATGCTCGCGTTGAGGGAGAGCAGGTTGGTCTGGCGGGCGATCTCCTGGATGATGGAGACCTTGTCGGCGATGGATTTCATGGCCGCGACCGTGCGCCGCACGGCCTCGCCCCCGTCCTTGGCGTCGGTGGCGCTCTTGGTGGCGATCTTCTCGGTTTGGCTCGCGTTGTCGGCGTTCTGGCGGATGGTGGCGGTCATCTCCTCGATGGAGGCGCTCACCTCCTCGACGCTCGCCGATTGCTCGTTGGCCCCCTGGGAGAGTTCCTCGGAGGAGGTGGACATCTGCTCGCTGCCGGCGGCCACGTTCCCGGAGGCCTGCTTGACCCCGGCGACCACTGAGGTGAGTTTCTGGAGCATGGCGTCGAGGGCCTTGGCGAGATCGCCCACTTCATCCTTTTGGTTGCGGTACTTTTCATTGAGGCGAATCATGAGGTTCCCCGCGGCGATCTCGCCCGCGAAGCGCACCCCGGCCCCCAGGGGCACGGTGATGGTGCGGGAGATGAGGATCCCGGAGAGGAGGCTCAAGAACACCCCTGCTAGGGCGAGGGCGATGCCGGTGGTGGTCGTCTGTGATATTTGCGTGTCAAATTCCTGGTCGGATTTCGCCTGCTCGGCGAGAAGCGATTGGGTGTATTTATTAAGCGGTTCTTCATAAGTGAGGAGAAGGGCGTCCATTTCGCCGTCCAAGGTTTCGATCGCCTTGGTGTCATTAGCGATAGCCGCTGCGAGGATCTTGTTCTCGTAGAGGAAGAGGATTTTTGCGAGCGCAGCCGAAGCATCGGCGATCCATTTTTTCTCCGTGGGAGTGTCGGCGATGCGAGTGAGGTCCTGGATATCGTCGAGGCATTCCTTCTTGACGGCGGCCCAGCGCGTGGCGGCATCCTTGAAGTCGCGGTTGATGATGGTGTCGGCCACGACCCGATAAATTTTATTTCCCATGCCGGCCCCTTCTTGGGCGGTCACCCCATCTTTTGTACGTCTACCGCCCTCATCCTGCATCGCGGAGAAACGTTTGAATTGGGTATAGTTGTAGATTGTCAACCCGCCCATGATGAGAAGGAGGAATCCAAAGCCGAGGGCGAGTTTCAATCCGATGCTGAATCTCATGCCAATCTCCTTAGAATGAATATTATGCCTAAAAAGTGTAGTCAATGCTGACCAGGGGTTCAAGCCCCAGGGTCGCCGGGGCGCTGGCGAGGCCGAGGTTGAACTTCAACTTCAAGCCGAGGTTCCATTTTCCCCATTCGAAGGTATAGCCAGGCACCAGGGAGACCTTGCCGAAGCCGAAGGCCCCGAAATCCAAGTAGGTGAACTCGCCCTGGAGCGACCATTTTCCGAGGCCCACATTGAGGTAGACGAACCCCCCGAGGCCGATGGGCGAGGCGAAAGTGAGGCTATTATCGTTTCCGAAGGTCAGGCCGAGGTTGGCCTTCTCATTGAGGGTCACGCCGTACTCTTCGATCAGTTCCAATTGGGTGGGGCCGCCCCAGGGCGCGAGGGGGAACCCGTAGGCCAGGGAAAGGACGAAGCCCGAGCCGGCCACGTCCCAATTGAAGTAGGGCTTGAGTGAGAATTGGAAGCCCGCGCTGGGGTAGGTGAGAAGGTCCCCGAAACTCGATTCCACCCCGAGGGTGAAGGCATGGCCCCCCTTTTCGCCCGCCCAGGCCGGGAGGGTCAGGAAAATCGCGAGGAGGATGGGAAGGCGTTGTGGTTTCATGGGAGCACCTGCGTGGGGGTCTTAGCCCGCTCGCCGGCGATGGCGTGGCGGGCGATGGCGTTCACGTCGAGGATGAGGGCGACCGTGCCGTCGCCCAGGATGGTGGCCCCCGCCACCTCGTCGGTCTGCCCGAAGGCGGCGCCCAGGCTCTTGATGACCGTCTGGTGCTGACCGAGCACGTCGTCGACGACCACGCCCATGCGCCGTCCGCCGATGCGCGCGACCACCATGCGTTCGATGGGAGGGCGGTTCCCGGCGATGGCGAAATGCTCCCTCAGGCGGATATAGGGCACCATGTCCCCACGGAGGTCGACGACCTCGCTGCCGTTGCCGGTGGCCAGGATGGCCGGGGTGAGGTCGACGCACTCGTCGACGGCGCTCAGGTTGAGCACGTAGAAGTCGCCCCCGATGCGGGAGAGGAGGCCGTCGATGATGGCGAGGGTGAGGGGGATGCGCAGCGCCATGCGTGTGCCCAGGCCGGCCTTGGAGGAGACCTCCACGGTCCCGCGCAGGCGCTCCACGTTCTTCTTGACCACGTCCATCCCCACCCCGCGGCCGGAAACGCTCGTCGCCTTGGCGGCGGTGGAGAATCCCGGGAGGAAGATGAGTTGGATGATCTCCTGTTCGCCCAGTTCCGCCCCCTCCTTCACGAGGCCCTTTTCCACCGCTTTGGCGAGGATGCGCTCGGGACGGAGGCCCCCCCCGTCATCCTCCACCGACAGCAGCACGTGGGCGCCCTCGTATTCGGCGGAGAGGGTCACCGTTCCCACCGCCTGCTTCCCGGCGGCGGCGCGCGCGGGAGCGTCTTCGATGCCGTGGTCCACCGCATTGCGCAGGATATGCATGAGGGGGTCTTTCAGGGCATCGATGACGTTCTTGTCGAGTTCGGTCTCCGCCCCGCGGAGCACGAGGTTCACATCCTTCCCCACCTCGTGGGAGACGTCGCGCACGAGGCGGTGGAAGCCGCGGAACATCTCCTCCACCGGCACCATGCGCATGCCCATGGCGGTATCGCGCAAGTCGCCGCTCAAGCGGCCGAGGGCCTCGGAAAGGGCGCGGAAATCGCCGTCGGCCTTGCGGGCGGCGGTCTGGTGGAAGCGCGAGTGGAGCGTCACGATTTCGCCCACGAGGTTGACGAGGGCGTCGATCTTCTCGCTCTTCACCCGGATGCTGGCGTGGCTCTGCTCCTCGCGGCGGCGGTCGTGGACCGCCTTCAGGGCCTCCTGTTCGGTGAGGGCCTGGGCGAGGTGGGCGTTCTCGACGAGCCCCTTCTCGAGGGCGATCTCGCCGAAGCGCTTACGGTCCCTCAGGATCTCCTCGAGGGCTTCCCGGGTGAGGTGGCCCCGCTCGAGGAGGATATCGCCGATGCGGCGCACCCCATCGCCCGAGGTGAGTTCCCCGTCGACCGCTTCGATGCGCAGGTCGCAGAAATCCACCACGAAGATGAAGGCGTCGCGGATGGCGTCCTCCCCGCGGTCGGTGCGGAGCACCAGGCACCACGAGGTCAGGCAGCGTTCCGGGTCGAAGGAATCGAGGGGACCGACCTCGGGGGTGGCGAAGACCTGCAGGTCTCCCAGGCCCCGGAGTTCCTCGAACAGGGCGAGGGGATTGCTGCCGCGCAGGAAGAGGTCTTCTTTCGGGATGAAATGGATGAGGAAGGTCTTGGCCGCCTCCAGGGGCGCGCCGGGGGAGGCGGGGCCCGGCGCGGGAGCGGGGGAGGTCGTGGGAGGCGCGGAGGGGGCGCCTCCCACGTTCCGCAGGGATTCGACGAGGGGCCTTGTCGATTCGGGGGGGACCTCGGCGCCCGGCTCGAGCATGAGCGCCACATGGTCGCAGGCGGCCAGGGTGAGGTCGATGATGGCCTTGTCGGCCTTGAGTTCGCCCTTGCGCATGCGGTCGAAGAGCGCCTCGAACTCGTGGGCGAACCCCGAGAGGGCGGAGAAGCCGAACATGGCCCCCGACCCCTTGAGCGTGTGCAGGGCGCGGAAAATCTGGTTCACCGTCTCGAGGTCGTGGGGCGCGCGCTCGAGGTCGACGAGCAGGTGCTCCATGCGCTCGACGAGCTCGTGGGCTTCCTCCCGGAACGTTTCGGCGAGTTTGGCGGGATCCAAGGCCATGGAGGGCTCCTAGGCGGCGGAGGGCTGGTGGAACGGGCAGGCCGTGGTGGACCCGGGGCACTGCGCGCGGCGGAAGAACCCGGAGCGTTCGACGGCCTGGCGCACCGCGGCCGAGAGGCGGTGGTTGACGCATTCGAGGGTGCGGTGCTCGCGCTGGAAGTACCGGTGCGCCGATTCGAGGATCTGGAGGAAGGAGATATCGCACGCCGTCACCCCCTCGCACGCGAGCCGCAGGCGTTTCGCGCGGGCGGCGCAGGCGAGGAGGGCGTCGCGGAGCGCGCGCGCCTGTCGGATGTCGGCTTCGCCGGTCAGGGTCAGGGTGGCGGTCTCGCCGTCGAACTCGGATCGGATCTCGAGCATGGGGGCCCCCGGTTCAGCCGATGACGCGCTTGACGGTCTCTTTGAGCTTATCGGGCGTGAAGGGCTTCACCAGCCAGGCGGTCGCCCCGGCGGCCTTGCCCTCGGCCTGCTTGCCGGCGTCGCTCTCGGTGGTGAGCACGACGACGGGGATGAACTTCGTCTTCTCCCCCGCGCGCATGGCCTTGATCAGTTCGATGCCGGTCATCCCGGGCATGTTGATGTCGGTGATGACGAGCTTCAGGGCGTCGCCCATTTTCGCCAGCGCGGCCTGGCCGCCGTCGGCCTCCACCACCTCGTAGCCGTCCTCGGAGAGGGTGAAGTTCACCATCTGCCGCATGGAGGGCGAGTCGTCGACGATGAGGATCTGCTTGCCCATGATTGCTCCTAAGCCTTGGGGGGCGTCTGGCCCCCGAGGGATTCCTTCAGGATGTCCATCTCTTCTTTCATCGTGTAGAAGCCGGCGAGCCAGGCGGCGATGGCGTCGCGGTTGGATTGGGGGGCGGCGTTGCCGGCGTAGGGCTCGAGGCCCGCGCCGAGTTCTCCCAATTGGGCGCGCACCTGGGTCAGCGGCTCGAGCACGTGCTCCACCCTCTGGCGGATGATGTCGTGGAACTGCATGGAGATGACGGCCTCGCTGGTGTTCTTGGCCAGGGATTCGGCGTCGCGCCGCAGCCCTTCCATCTCGCCGCGGATCGACTCGATGACGCCGTTGATGCGCCCCACGGTGCTGGCGAAGAGGTGCTCCGCGTCGCCCGCCTGGCGCGCCACGGTCGCGGCCCCCGATTCGATCTCCCGGTGGATGTCGCGGGCGGTGGCCGTCATGTCGGAGAGGATGCTCTTGATATCGTGGGCCGTGCGCTCGGTGAGTTGGGAGAGTTTGCGCACCTCCTGGGCCACCACGCTGAAGCCCTTGCCGTGGACGCCGGCGCGGGCGGCCTCGATGCCTGCGTTGATGGCCAGCACATTGGTGCGGTCGGCGATCTCGGCGATGGAGTGGAGGTGGGATCCGATGCGCTCGGACTGCTGGATGATGCGCCCGACCGAGTCGAGGTTGCGCCGGCTGACGTCGCCGGCCTCGCGCACGTTGGCCACGAGGGCGTTGAGCGCCGTCTTGGTGGAGTCGAGGACGTTCCCCCCGCCGCCGAACTCGTCGCCGGAGAGGGAGGCGAAGACCGACTCGGTCTTCGCGGATTGGCTCTTGGCCTTGGCGTGGATCTCGAAGAAAGCCGCCCCGATGGTGGCCGCGGTGGTCTCGATCTGGCTGCGCACGGAGGCGAGCTGGGAGAGGAGCACGCCGAGGCCGAGGGTCTTGCCCCGCAGGTCGGGCGGGATGCGCTCCAGGGCCTGGGTGAGTTCCTCCATGCGGGAGAGGGGTTCCGCTTTCGCCCGTTCGAGGCGCTTCTCGAATTCATCGGCTTGCCGCCTCAGTTCCTCTTGGTGCTGCGCTTGGCGCAGGCGCTCCTTCTCGATGAGGCCGTCGATTTCCCGGCCGAGGGCGGCCGTCTCGCGTTCTTTTTCCCTAAGGCGGCGCCACAGGGGCGGCAAGGGCAAGAACCAGCATAAGAGCGCGAGCGCCGCAGCGCCGATGCGTAGCCCGGGATGGGGAAGGAGCGCGCTGGCGAGCGCCAGGAGGGCCCCGCAGGCGGTGAGGATGAGGACCGAGCGGGGTTTCATGGACGGGGTCGGTCAGCAGGCTTCGCGGATGACTTGGCGATGGAACAGGTGGGATCCGTCTTCCTCGACCCGGGCTTCCGCCGGAACGCCCTGCTTGAGGAGACGGGTGAAACAAGAGAAGCAGACGGCATGGGTATGGTCTTCTTGGTGGAAATAGCCGGCGAGGGGATGGGCCCGCGCGCCGCAAAGGCTGCAAACCTGATGGTTTTCATGGCGGATGGTTTCCATGTGGCCCCCTATTCCTATGGAAAAGAGGAGCATGAATCATGCCAGCTACTTGGAGAAAAAGGGCTGGAGTTCGGGTCAATGTGTAAATGTTGGATGACAGTGAATATGGAAACAAGGGGTGGCGCAGGCCTTTTATGGAAGCGTCCCCAGTTATACCGCAAAAGATTGCGATTTCGCAAGCTAAACAGGCCGAATATCCCCAATTTGCGCGAATCTTGGCGATCCGACTCATTGAAAGAGCAGGGCAGAAATCGTATAATTTGAGTCCCCCTCTGCCGACCATGTAATAGAAGATACAGAAAAATTACGGTTTTCCCATGCCCCAAAGCGAAGCCTCCCAAAAAGCTAGGGTCCTCATCGAGGCCCTGCCCTATTTCCGGCAATTCCGGACCCAAACCATGGTGATCAAGATCGGCGGATCCATCATGGATGACGAGGCGATGCTGCGCCTCCTGGTGAAGGACGTCCTCCTCATGCACTGGACAGGCATCAAGCCCGTCCTCGTCCACGGCGGGGGCAAGCACATCACCCAACTCATGGCGCGCCTCGATATGAAGGCCGAGTTCGTGGAGGGCCTTCGGGTCACCGATAAGGAGACCATGGACGTCACCCAAATGGTCCTCTCGGGGCTCATCAATAAGGACATCGTCTCCATGATCCAGCGGGAAGGGGGCCGGGCCGTGGGCGTCTCGGGCCGCGACGGCAACCTCATCCGGGCGAAAAAAATGGTGAAGCCGGGCGTCGACATCGGCCAGGTGGGCGAGATCACGGCCATCGACACGGGCCTCCTCGAGACCCTCGACGGCTCGGGCTTCATCCCCGTGGTGTCCCCCATCGGCGGCGACGGCGACGGCGTGAGCCTCAACATCAACGCCGACACGGCCGCCACCGAGATCGCCGTCGCCCTCAAGGCCGAGAAACTCATCTTCATCACCGACGGCAACGGCGTCCTCTCCGACCTCCGCGACCCCGATTCCGTCATCTCGCGTATCCGGCCCGAGGATGCGCCGGCCCTCGAAGCGAAGGGCCTCGTCTCCAAGGGCATGATCCCCAAGATCCGGTCGAGCATCGAGGCCCTCTCCCGGGGCATCCGCAGCGTGCACATCATCGGGGGCAAGATCCCCAATGCGCTGCTGCTCGAACTCTTCACCGAGGCCGGCATCGGAACCCAATTCATCCCCTGACGCGGTGCGGGGGCAACCCGGGCCACGGCCCCTCCCCGCGCGGGAGCGGCCCGCGGCCCCAAGGATACGCGACGTGAGCACGAAAAAGACCCTCCAACAATTCAACGACCATATCTTCCATACCGTCGGCCGCGACCCCCTGTGGTTCACGGGGGGCAAGGGCGCCACCCTCGTCGGCTGCGACCGCAAGAGCTATGTCGACTTCTTCTCCGGCATCGCCGTGAACAACCTGGGCTACGGGCACGCCGCTCTGGCCAAGGCCGCCGCCGCCGCCCTCAAGAAGCCCTGGCATAGTTCCAACATCTTCCTCATCCCGGACCAGGCGCAACTGGCGGCCCTCATCCAGAAGCACTCCTTCCCCGGGCGCAGTTTCTTCGCCAATAGCGGCGCGGAGGCCAACGAGGCGGCCTACAAGTTCGCCATCAAGCGGGGCCGGATGCTGCGGACCGACAAGGTCGAAATCGTCGCCGCCAAGGATTCCTTCCACGGGCGGACCATGGGCGCCCTGTCGCTCACGGGCCAGCCGAAGTACCAGGATCCCTTCGCGCCCTTCCCCGGGAACGCGCGCTTCGTCGCCTTCAACCATCTCGCCGAACTCGAGGCGGCGGTGAACGAGAAGACCGCCGCGGTCTTCCTCGAACCCGTGCAGGGCGAGAGCGGGGTGCACGTCGCCACCCAGGCCTACCTGAAGAAGGCCCGGGAACTCTGCGACCGGCACAAGGCCCTGCTCATCTACGACGAGGTCCAGTGCGGCTGCGCGCGCACCGGCAAACTCTTCGGCTGGGAGCACACCGGGGTCGCGCCCGACGGCTTCACCCTGGCCAAGGGGCTCGGGGGCGGACTCCCCATCGGCTGCTTCACCGCCGCCGAGGCCTATAAAGACGTCTTCGCCGCGGGCGACCATAATAGCACCTTCGGCGGCGGGCCGTTCGTCACGGCGGTGGCCCTCGAGGCCTTCAAGACCTACAGCAAGGCCGCCTTCCTCAAGCAGGTCGTCGCCCGGGGCCAGGACCTCCGCCACGGCCTCGAGACGCTTCGGGCCCGGTTCCCGGCCGCCCGGGAAGTGCGGGGGCGGGGTCTCATGCTCGCTGTGGATTTCGTGCCCGGCTCCGTCTCCACCGACAAGGTGCGCCTGGCGTGCCGGGGGAAGGGACTCCTCGTCAATAGCATCCACAACCACATCCTGCGGATCATCCCCCCCCTGGTCATCACGCGGGCCGAGATCGACAAGGGCCTCGCCATCCTCGAACAGGCGATCCGGGATTCCGTATGAGCACCCATTCCCAGGCCCTGCGCGACCGGAAAGACTTCATCGGGTTCGAGGCGTCCAGCGGGGACGAGATCCGCTTCCTCCTCTCCCATAGCGCCGTGGTGAAGGCGCGGGGCCGGCGCGGCCCGCGGCCCCTCGCCGGCAAGACGGTGGCGCTCATCTTCAACAAGAGTTCCACCCGCACCCGGGTCTCTTTCGAGACCGCCATCGTCCAACTCGGGGGGCATCCCATCTACCTGGCCCAGCGCGACCTCCAACTCGGCCGGGGCGAGACCGTCGCCGACACCGGCCGCGTGCTCGAGCGCTACGTCGACGCCGTGGTCATCCGCACCTATAGCCACGACGAGGTCCTCGACCTCGCCAAGAGCACCCGGGTGCCGGTGATCAACGGGCTCACCGACTACAACCATCCCTGCCAGATCCTCGCCGACCTGCTCACCGTCCAGGAGGTCAAGGGGAGGATCGACGGGCTCAAGATCGCCTTCGTCGGCGACTTCAATAACGTCGCCAATACCTGGGCGGTGGCCTGCGAGAAGCTCGGCATCGCCTTCTCGGCCGGCTGCCCCGAGGGCTACGGCCCGGGCGAGGCCGTGCGCCGCCTGGCCCCGTCGATGGCCGTCTCCGCCGATCCCCGGGCCGCCGTCGCGGGCGCCGATGTGGTGTATGCCGACACGTGGGTGAGCATGGGCCAGGAGGAGGAGAAGGAGAAGCGCCTCTCCATCTTCAAACCCTTCCAGGTCAACGGGGCCCTCATGGCCGCCGCCAAGCCCGATGCCATCTTCCTCCATTGCCTGCCGGCGCACCGGGAAGAGGAGGTCACGGGCGAGGTGATGGACGGCCCCCGCAGCCACGTGTGGCAGGAAGCCGAGAACCGCCTGCACGTCCAGAAGGCGCTCCTCGAACTGCTCATGGGGGAAGGCTAGGGATGGGCGATCGGAAGATCCAACTCGGCGAGGGTTGGTTGCGCGAACTCGCCCCCGAGTTCGAGACGCCCCCGATGGAGCGCCTGCGCGCCTTCCTCGTGGAGGAGATGAAGAAGGGCCCCGTCTATCCCCCGGGGCCCCTCATCTTCAACGCCTTCAACACGACCCCCTGGGAGAAGGTGCGCGCCGTCATCCTCGGCCAGGATCCCTACCACGGCCCCGACCAGGCCCATGGCCTCTGCTTCTCGGTGCGCCGGGGCATCCGCCATCCCCCCTCCTTGCGCAATATCTTCCAGGAACTTTCCGACGACCTCTCCATCCCGCCGCCGATCTCCGGAGACCTCACCCCGTGGGCCGAGCAGGGGGTGCTGCTGCTCAATAGCGTGCTCACCGTGCGCGCCCACCAGGCCCAATCCCATGCGAATCGGGGTTGGGAGGCCTTCACCGACCGGGTCATCGAGATCCTCAATGAAAAGAAGGAACACCTCGTGTTCCTTCTTTGGGGCGGTCCGGCCCAGAACAAGGCCCATACCATCGACCCCCGGCGCCACCTGGTCCTCAAATCGCCCCATCCGTCGCCGCTTTCCGCCCATCGGGGTTTTTTCGGCTGCCGCCATTTCTCCATCGCGAACGAGTACCTGGCCTCCCACGGCCTCGGGACGATCGATTGGCGTTTGGACTGAGCCGGGCGCTCAGGGGTACTTGACCCGCACTTCGGCCCGGCCGCCGCTGGGCCCCACCTCCACCCGGTAATCGCGGAATTGGGGAGGGCCCATGGGCGTCTTCTCCCCGGAAAATCCGGCGCCCTCCGTGGGGAGGACGAGGAATTTGAAGTCGAGTTTGTCGTTGCGGTTCTCGTCGTGGTACACGGCGACGGCATGGGGCCCCGCCGTCAGGTTGGAGAAAACGACCCGTTTCTCCCCGGCCTCCGCAGTCGTCTTGATCGTCTTCAGGGCGAGGCGCGCTTTTGGGAAACTTTTCGAATCGTTCCAGAGGAGCACGAGGAGCGGCCCCTCTCGATTGGTTTGGATCCCGCGGATCTGCACTTCCAAATGCTGGGCCAGGAGCGCAGACGATAGAAGAAAACTGAGCGCCATAACGTGCATCGGTTTCATCCTGAGAAAATGCCCCTGGAACGGCCCATAGGCAAGCCGACCTCCGCGGGTTTAGGGAATGCTTTCCGTGGGAGGACGCGGCTTCGCCGACTCCCTTGGTGGAAGTTATTCTGGCGCCTGGCTTACCTATTCCTTGGAGCCTGCATGGAGCAAAGCGCCGACATGACCGCAATCAGGATTGACATGGCCCGCCCGAACGGCGAATTCCGGGGCGCTTGGGGGATTTTTGGGAGAATGATCGGCAATGCCCTTTTCCAGGTTTATAATAGAGGATGCTTCGCGGGAATCATCCAGTCGCCCTAATGGGGCATCGGATGGCCGGATGAATTGGCCCCAACCGCTCCTCCATAGCCCCCCGGGGAGTCTCTGGCTTTGGCTGACGGGATTCGTCGCCATCGCCCTGCTCGCCTACGCCTTCCACCGCGCCCTCCAAAGGCGGCGGACGGCCGAATGGGCGCGCCATAGCCAGCGCGTTTTTTCCGCCGCCTTCCAGAATAGTCCGGTCCTCATGGCCATCAGCCGCGGGGAAGGGGGCGCCCTCCTCGAGGCGAACGAGCGCTTCCTGGCGGTGTTCGGTTACGGCAAGGAGGAACTCCTCGGCCGCACGATCCTCGAGCTCGGCCTCATCCCCGATCCCGCCGCTCGGGAGGCGATCCTCGAGGTTCTTCGGGAGCGGGGGCGGGTGAGCGGCTTCGAACTCCCATTGGCGACGAAATCAGGCCAGCGGCTCTGGGGGTCCTTCTCGGCCCAGGCCATCGAATTGGCCGGGGAACCCTGCCTGCTCATCGTCCTGAGCGATATCACCGAGCGCAAGCGGATCGAGGAGGCCCTGCGCGAAAGCGAGGCCCGCTTCCGGACCCTGGCCGACCATACCACCGACCTCATCGCGTGCTTCTCCCTCGACCACCGCCTCCTCTATGCCAGCCCCGCCGCGCTGCGCTTCATGGGCCGTCAGGCGGAGGACGTGCTGGGCCGCACGGCGGCGGAGATGGGCATGGGGTTCGACGACCTCGGCCTCAACGAGGGGGCCCTGCGCCACGCCCGAGAAACCGGCGAACCCCACCAGGTCGATTTTTCCGTCCGAAGGGGGGAGCTCACGCGCCATTTCAATTGGCGTCTCGTCCCCGAGTTCGACGCCGGGGGCCGCCTGGTGAGCATCCTCACCACGGCCCGCGATATCACCGACCTGCGCCGGCGCGAAGGCGACCTCGACTTCCAGCGGCGCCTCATGCAGTCCCTGGCCGTCTTCCAGAACAAGCTCTTCCTCCAGGACGAGATGGGGATCCTGCGCCTCACGCTGGAGTTCATCGCGCGCTTCGTGCCGGTGGCGCGCGCCATCGTCCTCGGGCCCCAGGGGTTGGCGCGGCGCTACACCCTCGTCGGCGGGGCGTTCACGGCGGGCGAACTGCCCGTCGAGAGCCTCGAGGGGATGCTCCAGAAGCGGATCATGGATCACCGGGAACCGATGTCGGTGGACGAGGTGGACCGCGAAGCCGGCCTCCATCCCGCCGAAAGGCAGAGCGCCCTGAAAGACGGCGTGCGCTCTTTCTTCGCCATCCCCATCGTCTTCGAAGACCTTTGCCTGGGCCTGCTCTACGCGGGCGACCGCGAGGCCGCGGGCGTGCCCCAAGACCTGCGGAACATCATGCCGCTCCTCTCCTCCATCGCGGGCATCGCGCTCAAGAAGGCCCAACTCTACGACGAGGCCCGGCACAACGAGGCGTGGTACCGGACTCTTCTGGAGAACGCCCCCGATGGCCTCGTGATCTTCGACCTCTGCGCCTGCCGCATCCTCGAGATCAACGCGCAGGCCCTCGCCCTCTTCGGGCTGCCGGCGGGGGAAGGCGCCGATCTCCCGCCGCCGGGTTCGCCGCCGAGCGGGCTCGACCGGTTCCTCGCCGAGCATTACGAACGCTTCGTCCTCGAACCGCGGGACCGATTCGAGAGCCGCATCCTCCACAGCGGGGGGCGCAGCATCCCCTGCGAGGTGCGCACGGTCCACCTCCCCCCCGAACCGGGGCTCGTGGTGCGCATCAGCCTGGCGGACGCCAGCGAGCGCGAACGGGCCGAGGCCGCGCGGCAACGGCAGGCCCAGGGGCTCATGCAGGCCGACAAACTCCTCGCCTTGGGCGAGCTCGCCGCGGGCCTGGCCCACGAGATCACCCAACCCCTCTCGGGCATCGCCTTGGCCTCCCAACTCCTCCTCAAGCAGGCGGAATCGGGGGCGATGGAACCGGAACGCTTCGCGAAGAAATTGCACGACATCGGCACCTACGTCGACCGCGTGCGCCATCTCATCGAGCACGTGCGCACTTTTTCCCGGGAACGGCGCGACGACGGCCGGGGACTCTTCGACCTGCGCGAGAGCGTGCGGCGGGCCGTCTCGCTCACGGGGACCCAATACGAGAACCACCAGATCTCCCTGGAGGTGGACTGCGGGGAGCGCCCCCTCGCGGTGCGGGGCAACGCCTACGCCCTCGAGCAGGTGGTCCTCAACCTGCTCTCGAACGCCAAGTACGCGGTGGAAAAGCGCGCCCAGGCGGAGGGGGACGGCTTTCGCCGCTCGATCTCGGTGAAGACCCTCGCCGTCGGCGGCGATCGGCAACTCGAGGTGCTCGATAACGGCACCGGGATCCCCGAGGCCGTCCGCCACCGGCTCTTCGAGCCCTTCTTCACCACCAAGCCGGTGAACGAGGGAACGGGCCTGGGGCTCTCGGTGAGCTACGGCATCGTGAAAAATATGGGCGGGGAGATCCGCTTGGAGAGCCGCGAAGGGGAGTACACCCGGGTGGTCGTCTCGTTCCCGGGCCCCGACCCGCACGACGGGGAGCGCTCGCCATGAACCCGTTCCGGGTGCTCATCATCGACGACGAGGACGTCATCCGCCGGGAACTCGGCGAGTTCCTGGCCGACGCGGGTTTCGAGATCCTCGAGGCGGCCACCCCTTCCCGGGCCTTCTCCGTGCTCGACGCCCAGAAGGTCGATGTGGCCATCCTCGACGTGCGGCTGCCGGAGATGGACGGCATCGAGGTGCTGCGCCGCCTCAAATCCGAATCGCCCGAACTCGAGGTGATCATGATGACCGGCCACGGGGACATGGAGACCGTGGTGGCCGCCCTGCGCCTGGGCGCCTCCGACTTCTTCAAGAAACCCATCGAGGGCCCCGAGGTCCTCGCGGCCATCGAGCGCACCAAGCGCTTCCTGCTCCTCCAGGGGCAGGTGCGCACCCTGGAGGCCAATTACGCGGGGCTCTCGGGGGAGGTGGTGAAGCAGGTGGGCGAGATCGTGGGGGCGAGCGCCGCCATGCGCCGGGTGGTCGATCTGGCCCTGCGGGCCGCCAAGAGCCCGGACACCGGGGTCATCATCACCGGCGAGAGCGGGACGGGCAAGGAGCTCCTCGCCCGCGTGCTGCATTTCGCCTCGACCCGGGGCGACCGGCCCTTCCTCGCCGTCAATTGCGCGGCGATCCCCGAGACCCTGGTGGAGAGCGAGTTCTTCGGCCACAAGAAGGGCGCGTTCACCGGCGCCCATGAGGACGCGGCGGGTTATTTCGAGAACGCCCAGGGCGGCACCCTCTTCCTCGACGAGATCGGCGACCTCTCCCTCCCCGCCCAATCCAAACTCCTGCGGGTGCTCGAGACCCGGGTCGTGCGGCGCATCGGGGGCAGCCGCGACCTGCCCGTGGAGTTCCGCGTCGTTTGCGCCACCCACCGGAACCTGCTCCAGAGGGTGAAGGAGGGCCAATTCCGGGAAGACCTCTATTACCGCCTGGCCACCCTGGAACTCCAGGTGCCCCCCTTGCGCGAGCGCATGGAAGACCTCCCCGCGCTCCTCGAGTTCTACGTGAAGGCGTTCGCCGCGCGCCTGGCGAGGCCGGTGCCCGCCATCGATGCGGCGGTCGCCCCCTCCCTGGCCCCCTATCCGTTCCCGGGCAATATCCGGGAACTGAAGAACATGGTCGAACGCGCGGTCATCCTTTGCGAGGGAGACCGCCTGTTGCCCGAGCATTTTTCCCATCCCCCCGCGGCTCCCCTGGCTTCCGCCGAGATCGCCCCTGAGGGGGAATTAAGCGGCGACCTGGCCGCCAAGGAAAGCCGCGCCCTCTCCGAGGCCCTGCGCGCCTGCGACTTCAACAAGACGCAGGCGGCCAAGCGCCTGGGCATCACGATCTTCTCCCTTTTGAGGAAGATGAAGAAGCACGGGCTCGAGGTCGACAAGCGCCTCTAGGGCCGGGCGCGGGGCCCGATATTATAATGGCCCATGCGCATCACCGACGTCTTCAAGGTCCAGGAACACACCTTCTCCTTCGAGTTCTTCCCGCCGAAGGATAACGTCGACGCCCTCGCCCTGGGCGCCACGATCGGCGAATTGCGGCACCTGAAGCCCTCGTTCATTTCCGTCACCTACGGGGCGGGCGGGTCCACCCAGCGAACGACCTTCGATGTCTGCCGCTACATCCAGGACCGCCTCGAGATCCCGGCCATGGCCCACTACACCTGCGTGGGGGCCGACGCGGCCCAATTGCGCGAGGGCCTGGAATACCTGAAATCCATCCGGGTGAAGAACGTGATGCTCCTGCGCGGCGACGCCCCGAAGGGCGAAACCTGGAAAACCGTCGCGGGCGGCTTCTCCCACGCCGACGAGCTCGTCGCCCAGGCCCGGGCGATGGGCGACTTCTGCATCGGGGTGGCGGGCTACCCCGAAAAGCACGGGGAAGCGGTCTCCGCGGAGGCCGATCTGGCCCACTTGAAGCGCAAGGTCGATGCGGGGGGCGATTTCATCGTGACCCAACTCTTCTTCGAGAACCAGCATTATTTCAATTTCGTGAAACGGGCCCGGGCCGCCGGCATCGCCGCCCGCATCCTCCCCGGCATCATGCCCATCACCAATTTCAAGCAGATTAGGCGCATGGCCGAACTCTCGGGCGCCGAGATCCCCAAAGTGCTCCTCGATCGCCTCACGCCGATCCAAGACGACCCGGTGGCCGTCTACAAGGCCGGCGTCTCCTGGGCCATCCAGCAATGCATCGACCTCCTCAGCGGCGGCGCCCCCGGCATCCACTTCTACACCCTCAACAAAAGCAAAGCCACCATGGACATTTACCGGGTGGTGGCAGGATAGCAGGAAGCTATCTAACCGGATCGCCGCGCCCGGAAGGCGCGATGAGCGATCCGGCAGGATAGCAGGAAGCTATCTAACCGGATCGCCGCGCCCGGAAGGCGCGATGAGCGATCCGGCAGGATAGCAGGAAGATATCTAACCGGATCGCCGCGCCCCCTTGATTGGCCCCAGATTTTCTATTAGATTGTCTTATAGGTGCATCCAGAAGTCAGGCAGGCCCATGCGACCGTGTCCCTGCGGTTTTGGTGGGCCAATTGACGGAATGGAAGTCTAGGGTGAAAATCTACCGGTAATGCCATGGATCGAGTGATTACCACCAAAGAGCAGGTCCGCGACCTTTGGACCCTCGTCTACCATCCGGGGAAAAAACCCGATTGGTCGCATATCATCCCCTATTACCATCCCGAGATCCTCTTCCGCGATTCGGTGCAGACGATCCGCGGGATCCAGAAGTTCACGGCCATGACCGAGCGGTTGGCCAGGCGGTCCGCGACCCTCGAGATGGATATCCGCAATATCGCCCAGTCGGAAAAGACGATTTTCCTCGAATGGATCATGACCCTGCGGTATAAAAACTTGCCGAAATCTTCCGTCTACGGCTCCAGCCGCATCACCCTCGACGCGGCCGGGAAAATCATCGAGCAGCGCGACTATTACGACCTCTGGGGCGATATCTTCGATCATCTCCCCGTGGTCGGCCGCCTCTACCGCTGGATCATGTTCTGGTGGTTCGGCTGAGCCGGGCCACCCGGTCGCCAAACTTCGATTCGCCTGCCACATCACCCACCCCACGAAGAGAGCGCCATGGCTGATCCCATCCTAGACGACGAACCGTTCATCCGGAATGTGGAATCGCTCATCGAGCCCGGCGAGGTCAGCCGCCTCTTTTTCTTCCAGGAATTCAAGCGCTTGCTGCCCCCCGCCCTATTCAAGTGGGCCCTCGCCCGAACCTCCCGCAAGACGCCCCATATGGGCTTCGTGATCGAACCCTATAGTTTTTTCCTCTTCTTCAAACTCAAGGACATCGAGAGGGCGAAGTCCTACCTGCCGCCGCGCTATGAACTCCGCAAGGCTCGGGTCTTCGAGGAGGACGAACCGGACACCTACCTCGGCATGGGGGTCTTCAACGCCCGAGCCAGCGCCTTCTGGGGGACCCGGCACGAGTCCTACCTCATCGCCGAAGACAAGCAGACGGGGCTCCTCTCCTGGATCTTCATCGATATCTTGAGCGATACCCTCATCGCCCTCCCTTCTAGGGGCGTGGCCGACGCGAACTGCTCCCGCGCGCTCTTCACCACCACGTCTCGGGGCGAGATCTACCTGGACATGCATGAAAGGAACTCCGAACGTCGCCTAAAATTATCCTGTTCCCTGCAAGGGGGCACGCTGCGGAAGCCGGACCAAGATCTGTGGGTGATGGGGAACACTTCCATCGCGCATAGTGTGCACCTCGCCGGAAGGCGCGAAGACCCCTTCGCCGTTATCTTCGATCCCTCGGAGGTCTCCCAAGCCTTCGATATCCCGGTGGGAAACGTGCGCATCGCCGAGAATACGCTGTTCCCCGGCTTGGCGGAAGCCGAGTTGGCCAAGGTCGCCTGTTTCCCCTATGCCCAGCATTATATCGCCGATAGCCCCGGTTGCCGCACCGTCGTGAAGAACACCGACGACATGGTCCGCGCCTACCACCGGATCGCCGGGATGCGAGGGCTTCGAACCTTCTCCACGAAGTATCTGAGGGTGCTATTCTACATCAGCCTCGTGGTGTTCCCGGTTCTCTCCGGTGTGTTGTTGACGCTGCTGCTTCTGCGCTAGGGTCGGGAGGGATCACGATGGACAGGGACGCCAACCGGCAATTCATTTCCAAGACGGAGTCCTTGGTTCGGCCGAAGGACGTGACGGCCATCAGTTTCCTCGGCGATTTCAACCGCCTCCTGCCCGTGGGCGCGCAGGGCAAAGTCATGAAGCGAGGGAGCATCGATATCCCCTATATGGGCTTCATCGTCGATCCGTATTGCTTCTTCCTGGCCTATCGGATCACGGACCGAGCGGCGGCCCAGGCCATGCTTCCCTCGGGCTATGAGCTGGCCGATGCCAGGGTTTTCGAGGGGCAACCGGCGGGCCCCCTGGTGATCGTCGGGGCATTCTCCGTGCGCACTTCCGCCTTCATCGGCAATCGCGTCGAGTTCTACATCATCGCCCGGAAGCGGGACACGGGGATGGTCTCCTGGATCATCGCCGACTACGAAACGAATACGAATAATTACGAGCCGAAAAACGGGTTCGGGGGCTATACCGCCGATCCGGCCGTGCTCACCACGACGCCCTATGGCGAGGTGCTCGTCGACTTCGCCGGCATCCGGAGCGGGAAAGCGCTGCGGTTCACCGCGTCGCTGGAAAAAGCGGCTTGGCGCGATCTCGACCGGGAACTTTGGGTGGTAGGGAACCTCTCGGTCGATTACGGCGGGGAACTCTCCGTCGCTTCGTCGAAACCGTTCAGCCTGATCTTCGATCCCGCGCTCATGGGCAGGGCCCAAGAGATCCCCCTCGAGTGCGTGGCCCTCGCGAAGAACGACTATCTCCCCGGGCTCATCGATGCGGACCATCCCCTCTGCGCGGCGGTCTTCCCCTATAGCCAGCACTTCATCATCAAGCAGGACCTCGCCGAAAATAGCCTCCGTACGGAGGCCGACCTGGAGGGGCAAATCCTGGCGTTCCTTGGGCGCACCGGCTTCAAGACCATGACCGGGGATGCGATCAAAAAGCCCCTGCTGCGGGGTTTGCTCCTCTCCGCGGCGTTGACCTATGGGCTCATCGCCTACCTGATCATCCGGCTAAACCAGTCGTGATCCGACGCGGCGAAGGATGGCGCGCGCGGCGACCTTGCCGGTGAGGATCGCGATCGGCACGCCCGAAGGGCTATAGGACCATTGACCGGCTTTGAACACATCCGGGATGGGGGTGCTCGGGGTCGAGAACAGGCCGGTCAATTGGTGGGGGACGGGGGGGCGCTCCTCCATGCTCCAACCGGTGATGGCGCCTTGGTCGGTGTTGAAGCGCTCCATGAGGGTCACGGGGCTGGCCACATCCTGGAACAGGATCTTCGACCGCAGGCCCGGGTAGATGGAAGCCTCGAGGCTGTCGATCATGAAGCCGGCGCACGCTCGTTTCCATTCGTCATACCATCCCGCCTGCTTGACGAGGGAAAAGAGTTCGCCGTCAAAAAGCAGGCTCGCGACGAGGCCCGTCTTGCCCCTCGGCGCGAGGAGGGGATCCTTCAGGGCCGGGATGGAGATCTCGTAGGAATTATAGCGGCAATAATCGCCCAACCATCCCAAGAGCTCGGACCTCGACCGTCGCCCGAAGGCGGCCTTGAGGCGATCGAGCGCACCGCGGTGGAGGTCTCCCAGACCCCTCTTGAGCGGCGTGTAAATGAAGTGCCCCTTCGATCGGGCTGCGAAATATTCCGGTTTCTCGTCCACCGCCAAGAAGAGGGTGAACACCGACTCGCCCGCTTTCACCGACCCGTACCGTTTCCCTTCCACGGATATTCGATGCTGCATCGAAGGGGGAAGGCCCGCCGGGTCGAGACGATGGTAGAGGCTCTTGAGGTCGGCCGACCAAAGAAGGGCGTCATAGGGCCACGACACTCCCCGGCGGTCGTGGAGCGTTTTTCGGGCCGGGTTCACGCGCACAATTTCCGTTTGGGTGTGAATCTCCCCTCCGAATTTCTCGATCGCCCCCGAGAGCGCGAGGGGAAGTTTCCCCGTCCCGCCGAGGGGGTAGAGATAATCCTGGAAATTTTCGAAGTAACCGAAGGCGAAGGGAGCGGGCGTTCCCTTGAAGAAGTGCTGGGTCACCATGTCGTTCAAGGAGGCCTGGCCCGGGGATGGGGCGAGGAGGGCGCGCTCCATGGACTCGTGATTCATGCTGGTTTGGAGGACGCTGAGCAGGAATCCGGGCATCAACGGTAGGAATCGGGTGAAGAGGAACGGCAGGTCCGAGAGGACGTCCTTGAAGAGCGGGTTCGGCACGCGGTTGAGCCAGCGCGCGTTTCGGGAAAAACGCTTCATCTGGACGCCGATCGCGGCGATTTCGCGTTTGGCGTCGGGAAAGAGCCGCTGGAGGGCGGCCAAATAATCGCCTAAGTTCCGCCCCGATTCGAAATGGATGGTTTCCCCCTCGATGCCGAGGGAAACCTCGCCCTTCACCAGGGGCCATTCGATCCCGAGGTCGGCGAGCATGGGCCGAAGGATGCCGGCATTCCCGATGGCGCGGGGCCCCGTGTCGAAGACAAATCCTTCGCGCAGAAAGGAGTGGACGAGCCCGCCGATGGCGGCGGATTTTTCGAGGATCGTGACTTCCTGGCCACCGCGGAGCAGGTAGGCGGCGGCCGTGAGGCCCGACATCCCCGCGCCGACGATGAGCACGCGCCGGCGGGGAGGCTTCACGCCAGGCCGCATAGCGCCAGGCTGGCGTTCCACACCGGGCCGATCGCAGAGAGGTCGCGGGCGTGCGGCGCGGGGATCTCTTCGGCCGTCAGGTTGAAAAATTTCCCGCTGACGCCCTCCAGGTCGGGGGATGCGGCCAAGTAGAGGAGCGCCTGGGCGGAAATTCCGGGATCCTTGGCCGAAGGCAGGATCCATCGCTCCTTCATCGCCCGGTATGCCGGCCCATTCTGGTTCCCGATATTGGAGACGACATTCCCCGGATGCATGGCATTGACCGTCACGGCGCCATCGGCGAAGGCGTCCCGGAAGCGCTGCAGGGTCAGGAGTTGGGCGGTCTTGGCGGCCCCGTAGCTCTTAAGGCCGGTGTAGCGGTGATTGCGGTAGGCCAGATCCTCCGTATGGACCCCGGTCAGGGCGAAGCGGTGCCCCTCGGAATTGACGTGGAGGATGCGCGCGCGATTCTCGCGCTTGAGGCGCGGCATGAGGAGGTGGTTGAGGAGGAACGGCGCGAGATGGTTGACCTGGAAGACCGTTTCGATGCCGTCTTGGGTCATCGTCAACTCGGTGTGGTAGACCCCCGCATTGTGGATGAGCACATCGATGGGGTCGGCCAGCTCCAGGAGTTGCCGCGCGCATTCCCGCACGCTCTGGAGCGAGGAGAAATCCACCCCGACCGTGCGGACCTCGGCGGCGAAGGCCTTTCGCAGCTCGGCCTCGAGCGCGGCTGATTTGGCGGGATCGCGATTGAGGAGGATGAGACGCGCCCGGCGCGAGGCGAAAAGACGCGCCGTTTCCAGGCCGATGCCGGAGGTCGCGCCGCTCAGTACGACGGTTTTTTCCTTCAGGTCGGCGTCGCAGGCCTTGGGCCCCCGGCGTTCATTCCGCAAGAATTGAACCATCTCCCCGGCGCGGTAGCGGAGTAGATATCGGAAGAGTCGTTTCATGGAGCGCCTTTTGAAGTTCTCAGGGTCGTGCCGGATGATTATAAAGGGGGAGTCGTCCAAAGACAATCGCGAACGTCCTCTGGAAACCCCGTCGAATCGAGGATCGAGGAGATCGAATGCCCGGGAGGTCGATCGGGAAGAAATCGTAAACGGAGGCGCCGCGCGAAAACAGGCGAGATCCGTCCGGGAAACGGACGGAACCGCTCGATGTTTTCGGTGTCGGGTGCCGTATGTCCTCGCCCAAGACGCGCGCGTCCGGCTGAAATTCCATCCCCTTGCTCGAGGGGTGCGGCCCAAATTTCATTGAAATTCAGCGGGTTTCCGTCCGATAGGTGAAATTCCTCTCGACCATGTCCGATTTTCATGGCAAATTTAGATGACGCGGGCGTCCGATGATCGGCGGCGTCAACTAAAAACAATCCTTCGGAGGACCCCCCCATGATCGTCACGACCAAGGCCCTGTTCGAACTTGCCTACGGCAAGTACGCCATCGGCGCCTACAACATCAATAACCTCGAGCAGACCATGGGCCTCTTCCAGGGCTGCATCGACAGCAAGGCGCCCTTCATCATCCAGATCTCCAAGGGCGCGCGCAGCTACACCCACAAGAAGATGCTCGAGTCCATCATCAAGACCGCCGAAGAGGTCTTCCCCGACGCCATCTTCGCGGTGCACCTCGACCACGGCGATGAGGCCACGGCCATCGAGTGCATCAACTCGGGCTTCTACTCCAGCGTCATGATCGACGCCAGCCACGAGACCTTCGACAAGAACATCGAGATCACCAAGAAGATCTCCGACATGGCCCACGCCAAGGGCCTCGCCGTCGAGGCCGAACTCGGCATGCTCGGCGGCGTGGAAGAGCACGTCTCCGTGGCCGAGTCCGCCGCGAAACTCACCGACCCCGAGCAGGCCAAAGAGTTCATCTCGCGCTCCAAGTGCGACGCGCTGGCCTGCGCCATCGGCACGAGCCACGGCGCCTTCAAGTTCTCGGGCTCCCAGGGGCTTCGCTTCGACGTGCTCACCGAGATCCAAAAGCGCGTGCCCGGCTTCCCGTTGGTGATGCACGGCTCCTCCTCCGTCCCCGCGGACGAGGTCGAGCGCATCAACAAGGCGGGCGGCAAGATCAACGGCGCCAAGGGCGTCGATGACAACCAGTTCAAGAAGGCCGCCACCCTCGGCGTCACCAAGATCAATATCGACACCGACGGGCGCCTGGTGTGGACCCGCGTCCACCGCGAGTACTTCCGCGACAAGCCGGAGAAGTTCGACCTCCGCGACCCGGGCAAGGTGTTCATGGCCGAATACGCCAAGTTCATCGCCTCCAAGAACGTGAAACTCGGCTCCGCCGGCACCCTCGACGAGATCCGGGCGAAACTGAAGAAATAAGGGCCGCCCGCGGGCACCCGAAAGCCCCCCGTCGCGAAACGCGGCGGGGGGCTTTTTTATTGGGCACCTCAGTGTGGACGGGGACCGTGGGCGCTTTGTATCGGGGGGATGTATCCCCCATCTTTCTCGCCACCGACTCGATCCTCGGGGAACGCCCGGATCAGCGGGAGGCGGCGAGAAGGGTGTTTTCTAAAAGCATCGTGATCGTCATGGGCCCGACCCCGCCGGGGACGGGCGTGATCCATCCCGCCACCTGGGCACAGGGTGCCTCATCCACGTCCCCCGCGAGTTTGCCGTCGGGGAGCCGGTTGATTCCCACGTCGATGACCGCGGCCCCCGGGCGTACCATGTCGGCGGTGATGAAGCGGGGCTTCCCGATGGCCGCGACGAGGATGTCGGCGCGGCGGCAGAGGCCGGCGAGGTCGCGGGTTCGGGAATGGGCGAGGGTGACGGTCGCGTCCTTCTGGAGGAGGAGCAGGGCGGCCGGTTTCCCCACGATATTGCTGCGGCCCACGACCACGGCGTTCGCCCCCGCGAGGGGCACGCCGGCGTGCTCGAGCAGGCGCAGAACGCCCGCCGGGGTGCACGGGGGGAAGAGCGGCTCCCCGATCATGAGGCGTCCCACGTTCACGGGGTGGAATCCGTCCACATCCTTCGCGGGATCGATGGCATCGAGAACGGGCTTGGGGTCGATCCCCTTGGGGAGGGGAAGTTGGACGAGGATCCCGTGCACCGAGGGATCGCGGTTGAGCGATTCGACCAGGGTCAAGAGTTCTCCCTGGGATGCGGAGGCGGGAAGGCGATGCTCGCGGGAGAGGATGCCCACTTCCTGGCACGCCTTCCCCTTGTTCCTCACATACACGCGGGAGGCCGGATCATCCCCGACGAGGATCACGCAGAGGCAGGGGTGCACGCCCTTTAGTCGGAGGGCGTCGATGCGGGGCTTCAGGCCCTCCCGGATTTCCGCGGCGAGCGCCTTCCCATCGATGATGCGGGCGGCCATGGGAATCGCTTAGGCGTTTTCGGAGACGGGTTGGGTCCGCGCTGCGGGAATGCCGTAGGTCGCCGCGTTCGCGTCCGCTTCCATGAGCGGCTTGCGGGCTTCCTGGATGCGCCCATCGCGGGCGACGAGGCGAAGTCCGGAGAGTTTGCGCACATCCGACAAAACGGAGCCATCGACCGCGATGAAATCCGCCGGAGCGCCGCAGGCCGGGAAGACGCGGGCGGGCAGGGCGCCGGTCCAAAGGGGCCCCTGGCGCGTGGCCATCTGGAGGAGGTCCAGGGGAGGGATGCCGGCCTCCTGCATGAGGGAGAGTTCCAACCGCACTCCGCCCCCGTGGGAGATGCCCACCCCCCCGGCGTCGGAGCCGGCCATGAGGCGCACGCCGATGGAGCGGGCGTAGCGGAGGCTCTCGGCGTGGGCGTCGAGGATGCGCCGCAGGTGGTCGCGGGTCTCGGTGTCCCAACCGCACGTGTCGAAGTGGCGCCACTGGGCGTGGACCGGGGCGAAAGTCGGCGTCCATACGAGATCTTTCTTCGCCATGAGATCGAGGGTGCCGCGGGAGACGAAGTAGCCGTGCTCGATGAAGTCCACGCCGGCCTCGGCGGCGAGGCGCACCCCCTCCTCGCCGCTGCAATGGGCGGCGACCTTCTTCCCGAGGTCGTGGGCGAGGGCGACCGCGGGCGAGAATTCCTCGGCGGTGAATTGGGGCGTCGTGGTCACCATCCCCTTTTTGAAATTGATGATGCCCGTCGGGATGAGTTTGATGAGGTGCACCCGGGGGTCGGAGGCCGCGTCTCGGATGGCATCGAGCAGGGAGGAGAGGTCGCGGGCGGGCTTCCCGAGGAAACGCCCATAGCGGCCTTCCTTGAAGCAGGCGGCGCCGGCGGCGAGGAGCCGGGGGAGGGAGGAGTCGCCCGAGGTGAGGTTCGCGGCGGCGAGGTTGATCTCGAAGGGATCGCCGAGATCGCGAAGCAAGCCGACGCCCGCGGCGTGGGCCTCGCGAAGCCGGGCGAGCGCCGCCTCTAATTCGATGGAGAAGCCCTCGGACCCGGGATCCACGCGGGCGGAGGGGGCGAGGGGCCAGGGGTTCATATAGACATGGACGTGGGTGTCCATCAGGGGCGAAAGCAGCGCCAAGCCGCGCAGGTCGAGGAGGCTCTCCGAAGCGTCGGCCGAGGGGACCGCCGACAAGGGGAGGCGCTCCGTGACGACCCCGTCGGTGACGCGGATGGAGAGCGCCTCGGTCGCGCCGTCGGCGCCGCTCCAAACGTGGTCGCAGAGGATCCGGTAGGTGCCGCCTTGGGGGAACTTCATGCGGGGACCCCGAGGGCCGCGGCTTTGGCCTTCTCTTCCTCGCGGAAACCGGCGATATAGCGCATGCCGTACTCATCGGTGCCGGCGCAGACGTCGGCGGAGAGGATGGCCCATTTGAGGGCGGGCAGGGTGAGGTCGGTGATGGGCGCGTTCATCCCGGCCATGACGGCCATGGCGAGGTAATAGGAATCCAGCGTCTTGCGCTTGGGGAGCCCATGGGAGACGTTGCTGGCCCCCAGGGTGATATTGAGCCCGAGTTCCTTGCGCATGAGGCGGATCGTCTCGAAGGTGGTGCGGGCGGCCGTCATGTCGGTGGCCACGGCGATGCAGATACCGTCGAAGAGGAGGTCGTCGGTGGTGATGCCGAAGGAGGCGGCGCGGTCGATCATGCGCGCGGCGCAGGCGAGGCGCCCCGCAGCGGTGTCAGGCACGCCCTTCTCGTCGCTGGGAAGCGCGATGAGCGGGCACCGATATTGGGCGGCGATCTCGAGGATGGGCCCGAGTTTGCGCTCTTCGCCATTGACTGAATTGATGAGGGGGCGGCCGGGGGCCACCTTGAGGGCGGCGACGAGGGCCTCGGGGTCGCCGAAATCCAGGGAGAGCGGCACGTCCACCGCCTGGGCGATGAGTTCCACGGCGCGGGGGAGGGCCTCGCGCTCGCTCACCTTCATGCCGACCATGTTCACGTTCACGATGTCGACGCCCGCGGCGACCTGGGCGAGGGCGCGCTCGACGACGGGCCCGAACTCGCCGGCCTCGACGCTTTCGCGCACCGATTTATAGCCGAGGGCGTTGCAGCGCTCCCCGATGGTCACGGTGGGGAGTTCGGGATGGATGTTGACTTCGCGGGCCTTGCCGCGGAGGATCATGTTGGCCAATTTCATCGGGCACCTTCCAGGATGGGATTTTTCGAGGGGACGGTTTTGTTCTTTTCGGCGAGCGAGCGGGCATACGAAGCGAGCTCGATGAGTTGCTCGTTCTTGGCCCCGAAGCGGGTGAGGTGGAACCCCTCGGCCGTGCGCGTCTCGACGAGGCGGCGGATGAGGCGCCGGGCAAATTCCATCCCGGTCGCCTCGAGATCCGAGGCGGCCTCGAGTTGGGCGAAGAGGTCCGGGGGCAGGGAGACCCCCTTTAGGTGCGCCATGATCTCGAGGGGTTTTTTCTTCGTGATCACGGGGATGGAGGGGATGAGGTGGATGCGGTCCCGAAGGCCGTGCTCCTCAAGTTCGCGCACCCAGTCGATGTAGGCGTCGGCATCCGTCACCACCTGGGTCTGGACGAACTCCATCCCGCAGGCTTCCTTCTGGGCGAGGCGCGAGAGGGCGACGTGGCGGGGCGTGGAGTAGGGGTTGATGACCCCGCCGATGAAGGGCGAGGCTCCCGGAAGGCGGCGCCCGGGGACGAAAGCGCTCCGCCCGGTGGCGCGTAGCGCCTGGAGTTCATAGATCATCTGGGAGGAATCCATGCGGAAGACGCGGCCATGGGTCTCCTTGACCGAGACGGGCGCGCGGACCTTCGACACGGGCCAATCGCCGGTGAGGCTGAGGATATTGATGATCCCATTTTCGTGGGCGCGGGCGACCTCGTCGAGGAAGCGGGAAGGGTCCACATCCCGTGCGCAAATCTGGAGGATGGGCTCGCCGCCCCAATGCTTGATGCGCAGGGCCGTCTCGAAGGAACTCACGGTCTCGACGCCGCCCTGGTTGCTGGTGGCGTTGAAGGCGTCGAGGTGGGGGATGAGGGCCGCCACCTCCCGATCGACGCGGCCGAAATCGGCGGCGCTTCGGGGCGAACAGACTTCGGCCGTCAATACGAGGTCCCCCGAGAGGAGGCGCCGCTCGAGGCGGCTGGCGGTGACGGGAGGCAGGGCGTGGGGCTTGGAGGGCAGTTCAGGAAAGGGGAGGGGAAGGCGGGTGGGGGCATCCGCCTTGGTGGCGAGGTTCAGGTAACTGGAGGAGCCGAGTAGGGAGGGATCGAAAGGCGCGTGGATGGGAGCCGCCGCCACGCAAGCGCTCTCCTTCTGGATCTCCATCCACACGCAGGCGCGGTCCGCATAGACCTCGCAAAGGCCGCCGAGGGTACCCCCGCAGGGGCCGTTGCGCAGCCCCTTGGGGCAATTCATCGGACATTTCATCCGGGTTTGGCTCAGGAGGCAAGATCCACAATTCTGGCAATGAAAGAGAAGCCGTTTAACGGGAAATTCCAAGAAATTCAGGGGCCGATCCAGAAAGGCGGGGGAGGGGCCGTTTTTTAGTTTCATGGCGAGGTCCAGAATTCCTTAAATCTAGAGTGAGTGTAATCGTGGGAACTTGAAATGTTTAGGAAAAAAACTATACTATTAGGTATTATCATGCTGTCTTAATTCTGTTAGAATTACCTGTTTCATCCCCGAAAAAGCCCCAAAATGCAAAAAACCGGCCTTTCAGCCCTTCGCCAAGATTTCTCCAAGAATCACCCCTACGCCATCGAAGCGGCCGCCGGAGATTGTTTCTTCAACGCATCCCAATCCTGCTTTTCCCCCTATTGCCGCCTGGTCTCCTCCCACCCGCAGGGGTATGAGAAATGCGTCGCCCACCGCAGGCTCGCCCTGAAAACCGCCGTGGAGACGGGCCAAAAAAATATTGTGCTCTGCCATGCGGGCCTCATCACCTGCGTCTACCCGGCGATGCAGGGAGGGCAGGTGAAGGGCGCCTACTTCATGGGGAAGGTGCGCATTCGGTCCGAGTTCGAGACGGGAACAGACCCGATGCCGGCCGGGAGCGCGCCGTGGGTCAAAAGGGCGGTGCTCGAACGGGCATGGGCCCACACCCCGGTGGTCACCCCGTCCGAGTTCCGGGAAGCGAGCCGGACATTCGTCGAATTGGTGAAACGCCATATCCCCATGGAAAGCGCGAGCCTCGAGGCCAAATACCTCGCGGACCGCCAACAATCCGAGATCGCCGAAATCATCCACCGCGAGAAAAACGCCCCAAAAACGGCGGCCTACTCGTATCCGTTGGAGCGCGAACTCCTATCGAAGGTGGGGGCGGGCGACCGGGAGGGCTCCCATAGGCTCCTCAACCAGATCCTCGGCAATATCCTGCTCGCCCATGCGGGCAACGACGCCCTCATCAAGGCCAGGGTCCTCGAACTCCTCATCGTCCTGTCCCGTTCGGGGGTGGAGGATGCGGGAAACGCCCAGGAAATTTTCGGGATCAATCAGGCCCATTCGGCCCTGGTGGTGGCTTCGGCGACCCCCACCGAGGTCTGCCTCCATGCGGGCCGGGCCCTCGACCATTTCCTGAACTCTGTCGTGCGGGGCCGATCCGAAAAGAAGCATGACGCCCTCCGCAAGGCGCTCACTTATATCGCAGCCCATTATGAGGAGAAAATCACCCTCGCCACCGTGGCCCGGGAAGCGGGCCTCTCCCCCTCGCGCCTGGCCCACCTCTTCCGGGAGCGGATGGATACGAGTTTCGGGGATCAGGTCAGCCGGGTGCGCATCGAGCGCGCCAGGGAACTCCTCCTCTCCTCGGCCTTCACCGCCACCGAGGTCGCCTACCAGGCGGGGTTCTCCGACCAGAGTTATTTCACCAAGGTCTTCAAAAAGGTCGTGGGATTGCCGCCCAAGCGCTTCCAACTCGAAAACCGCAGGTTGAAGGATTATTACACCAGCCTCCCCGCCCCCAAATCCCGGAAAGCGGGGTGAGGAAGGGGCGATCGTTTCCGGGAAAGTTCCCGTCGAGATGAAGGGGAATTAGGCCCATTCTCGGCCGTCGCGCCCGTGAATGACCCCCATCGGGGCATCGCGAGGTCGGGCGAGGATTTTGGGGGGATCTGGGGCCCTGATGATAAAATTGGGCCGAATCCGGTCGGGATCCGGTCGATTCCAGAATTTGTCCCTCCCGATGTGTATAAAGGGAGTGAGGGCGATCGCCCATCCCATCAAGGACCCCCACCATGCAAATCACCGAAAACGCCAAAAAGAAAGAAGTGCTCGAAGGCGCCATCCGCAGCCTCGAAAAGGAATACGGAAAGGGCATCATCATGCGCATGGGTGATGCCACGGCCGTCGAGGTCGAGACCATCCCCTCGGGTTCCATCGGCCTCGATGCCGCCCTGGGCATCGGCGGCTTCCCCAAGGGCCGCATCATCGAGATCTACGGCCCCGAGTCCTCCGGTAAGACCACGCTCACCCTCCACGCCATCGCCGAGGCCCAAAAACGCGGCGGCCTGGCCGCCTTCATCGACGCCGAGCACGCCCTCGACCTCGCCTATGCCCGGGGCATCGGCGTCAATACCGACGACCTCTACGTTTCCCAGCCCTCCAACGGCGAGCAGGCCCTCGAGATCGTCGATGAACTCGTGGCCAGCCACGCCCTCGACATCATCGTGGTCGACTCGGTGGCCGCCCTCGTGCCACAGGCCGAGATCGACGGCAATATGGGCGACCCCCAGATGGGCCTCCAGGCGCGCCTCATGAGCCAGGCGCTGCGCAAACTCACCGGGAGCGTCTCCAAGACCGGCACGAGCATCTTCTTCATCAACCAACTTCGCATGAAGATCGGCGTGATGTTCGGCAACCCCGAGACCACCACGGGGGGCAACGCGCTGAAGTTCTACGCCTCCATCCGCCTCGACATCCGCAAGACCGACACCCTCAAAAAGGGCGACGATATCTACGGAAGCCGCGTCAAGGTGAAGGTGGTGAAGAACAAGATGGCCCCGCCCTTCCGCCAGGCCTCCTTCGACATCATCTACGGCACGGGCGTCTCCCGCATCGCCGAACTCGTCGAGATCGCGACCGAGAAAGAGATCCTCTTCAAGACGGGCTCCTGGTACTCCTTCAACGAAGAGCGCATCGGCCAGGGCGTCGACAACGTGAAGCAGTATCTCCTAGATCATCCCGAGGTCATGAAGCAGGTCGAAGAGAAGGTCGCCGCCGCCCTCCTGCCCAAGCCGACCACCGCCGAGGCCAAGGCCCGGGCCGAGGCCGATAAGGCCGCCCCCTCCCCCGAGCCCAAACCCGAAGCCAAGATGGCCCCCCTCCCGCCGAAAAAGCCGAAAGCCAATGAGGAGCTTGTTCTCTGATGTTAAAAGCGAAATACCTCCACGACCAAGACGTCGATTACGCCCAGGGTTTTCACGCCTTCGCCCTCAACCTCGGCATCAAGAAAGAGAAGCCCGACGTGGCCATCCTCCTCTGCAAAGAGGGGGCGGTGGCCGGGGGGGTCTTCACCAAGAACCTCTTCCGCTCCTCGAGCCTCGACCACTCCCAGAAGAAGCTCAAGAACAAGATCCGGGCCCTCACGGTCTTCTCGGGCAACGCCAACGCCTGCACCGGCCCCCATGGCGAGCAGACGAACAAGATACTCGCCAAGACCATCGCGAAGACCCTGGGGTGCAAAGACGAAGAGATCCTCCTCTCCTACACGGGCGTGGTGGGGCGCGAGTTCCCCCACGAGAAGGTCAGCGACAAGCTCGTCGAGGCCCTCCAACTCGAGACGGGCAAGCCCGGTTCCTCCGCCCGCCGCATGGAATGGGATACCGTCGAGTTCGCCAAGGGCATCCTCACCACCGATACGCGCGAGAAGCGCATCGCCTGCGAGGTCGCCATCACGGGCAACAAGAAATTCCGCATGGCGGCCTGCGCCAAGGGCGCGGGGATGATCCACCCGAACATGGGAACGCTCCTGGCCTTCATCACCACCGACCTCGTGATGAAGGGCTCCGATTGCCAGAAACTCCTCGACCACGCCGTCACCGGGTCCTTCAACCAATGCACGGTCGACGGCGACACCTCCACCAACGATTCCTGCTTCATGATGGCCAGCGGCCGCAGCGGGATCAAGGTCGGCGAGGGCGTGAGCCTCGAGCAGGTGCAGGAACTCGTCGACACGCTGTGCACCCACCTCGCCCGGGAAGTCGCCCGCGACGGCGAGGGCGCCACGAAGTTCATCACGGTGCAGGTCGAGGGCGCCGCGTCCCTCGAGCATGCGCGCAAGGCCGCCAAGGCGGTCGCTTCCTCGCTCCTCTTCAAGACGGCCGTCTTCGGGGCCGACCCGAATTACGGGCGCATCCTCGTCGCCCTGGGGAACGCCGGCCTCCCGCTGAAGCAGGAGCACGTCGAGGTGAACTTCGGCAAGATCCCTCTCTTCAAGCTCAATAAGGTGCAGACGGCGAACATCTCCAAGGCCGCCGCCTACCTGAAAGAGAACAAAGAGATCGACATCAACATCTCCCTGGGCATGGGCAAGTTCCAATCCCAGGCGTGGACCTGCGATATCACCTACGACTATGTGAAGATCAACGCGGAATACACGACCTGAGGGGTCGTACCATCGAATTTTCGAAATCACAATTTCAGAGAATGTTCCCTCCCGAGAACATTCTCTGAAATTGTGTTTTATCACCCCCTCCCTCATCTCTCTCCATGCCGTTCTCCCTCGCCGCCACGCCGATCTCCTCCCGCCTCATCCTCGCCACCGGCAAGTACGCCTCCGATGCAATCTTCGCCGAGGTCCGAAGGCGCAGCGGCAGCCGCCTCGTGGTCATCGGCGCCCGTGATTTTGATGGGGCGACCGCCGGAAGCGGTGACGCGACGGACGGTGTCATGCGCCTTCCCTCGACCACGGGCGCCCGCAATGCGCGCGAGGCCGTGGCCGTGGCGGAGCGCGCCCGCGACCTCTTTTCGACCAATTGGGTGCGGGTCCACATCCAAGGCGACGCCAGTCTCCTCCTGCCGGATCCCATCGAGACCTTTCAGGCGACGGCCGACCTGGTCGATCGCGGTTTCGTCGTGTTCCCGATGATCCAAGCCGACCCCATTCTCGCGGACGCGCTCCAGGGCCGGGGCGCCTCGGCGCTCTTCGTCCTGGGATCCCCCATGGGAAGCCTGGGCGGCTTGGAATCGCCGGCCATGCTGGAACGTCTCCTGGTCCGTTGCCGCGTGCCGGTCATCCTCGCGGGGGGCATCGCGTCCCCGTCCCAAGCGGCCGGGGCGATGGAGCTCGGCGTCTCGGCCGTCTGCGTCCACACGGCCATTGCCCTCTCGACGCAAGCGCCCCGGATGGCCGAGGCGTTCCGCCAGGCGATCGAAGCCGGCCGGGCCCACTATGAGTCGGGCCGCGAAGGCGCTTCCGGGTTGACGTCGTTCCTCGACCCCTGATCGGCCCTAACGCCCCGCGCTCGCGGCGCGGAAGACGACGAACTTCGCGTAGAGGTAATTGAGGGCGAAATTGAGGAATCCGTTGAGCACTTGGGAGAACACGAACGGGATGCCCATGTATTCCACGAACGCGATGTTCGTGCAGAACGTCACGGCGAATGAGACCGCGCGCCCCAGGAAAAAGAGCACGCCTTGCCGGCCGAACGAACCGTCCCGATTCCCGAAGGTCCAGATCTTGTTGAGCAGGAAGGCGTACACGGTGGCCAGCGACCATCCCACCACGTAGGCGATGCGGTTGGCCACGGCGATGGCGTCGGGGAGCCCCGCGGGCTTTCCGCTGACGAGGATGTCTTTCAGGCTCCCGAGCACGCCGTGGTCGGGGAGGTTCCCGCCGGAGAGCCCCCTCAGGATGAGCACGTTCGTCAGGGTCCCCAAGGACCAGTGGATAAGGAAGCCCGAAGAGCCCACGATCATGAACTTGAACCAATCGCGCCCCAGGAGCCATCGGGAAAGCCGATAGGCGCGGTCCCACAGGCCGGTTCCCGAAAGGGCGACATGGAGCGCCCCGTTGAGCCCCACCGTCGCGGCGAGGAGGAGCGCGCCCGGAGGCGCGATCCGGAGGGCCAGCCAAGCGCCCACCAACGCCGTGAGCAGGGAACTGACGGGGTAGGAGATGAAGAACGGGCAACGTTCGGCGGGGAACCACGGGGTTTTCCGGGTCGCCCGGCCTAAGACGAGGGAGGGAAGCGCCGCGAGCAACGCGCTGGCGATGAACGCGGCGGTGAGGAGAATGACCCCTTGCCCGAGGGAGGCCGCCTCGGAAGGATTGGGAAATCCCCCCGGGAGTTTTGCGGTGAGGGCCGAAGGCGCGGCGACGACCGCCTCCAGGCGGCTACGGAGAGCTTCGCCGAACCCTTTCGACAACAGGAGCCAGATGGGAATGGCCGTGCTCAGGTGAAATCCCATCGCGAAAAATAGGCGGGACCATGGGGTCGTCGGTTCGTTCGTCGGTGCGTTCTCGGGGGCGCTTTTGGGGGATGGGAACATGGGCGAATGGTAAACTTTCCGGGCGATTAGCACAATATGGCATTGCGCCCGTTTCCCGTAACCCTTCCTGTCCGTCCATCATGGGCGGCGCGGCAAATCGAGGGGGCCCATCCATGGGTTTGAACCCCTTGCGCGCCTTGTGGAATCGCCTCAACCGGTCTTTAAATCCGGCCTCCATCGACGTCCCCTTCCATCTTCACGATATCGGCCCACGCGAAGTTCGCGCCGTCACCCGCGTCCTGCGCTCCGCCTGGATCAATACCGGTCCGGAGACCCGCGCCTTCGAGCAAGAGTTGAAAGCCTTCGTCTTCCCGGCCGACGCCCCGAACGCCTCGGTGGTCTGCTTAAGCAGCGCCACGGCGGGCCTCTTTCTGGCCCTCAAGGCCGCGGGCATCGGGCCGGGCGACGAGGTGGTCGTCCCGGTCTGCACCTATACCGCCAGCGCCGCCGCGGTGGTGCACGCCGGCGCGACGCCGATTCCGGCGGATGTGGATGGGTGGTCGCTCCTGGGGCCCGCCCAACTCGCGCCGTGCCTCTCCCCGCGCACGCGCGCGGTCATCGGCGTCGATCTCGGCGGGCTCCCGTGCGATGTCGTCGCCCTCAAGGCTTGCCTCGAGGCCCATCGGGGCCTTTTCCTCGGGGGCTCCCCCACCGGGCTTTGCGCTAGATTGGGGCGCCCGCTCCTCCTCGTGGATGCCGCCCACAGTATCGGGGCCCGCATGGGTCGGCCCCTCCGTGCCGCCGCCTCCTTCCCCGACTTCGCCGTCTTCTCGTTCCATGCCGTGAAGAATGTGAGCACGGCGGATGGCGGAGCCATCTGCATGAACCTCCCCGACGGCGAGACCGCCCCCTTCGAAAAGGCGCTGCGGCTGTGGAGCCTCCACGGGCAAAGCCGCACCGCCCTGGAAAAAATGGCCCCCGGGGCCTGGAAGTACGATATCGCCGTCCCCGGCTACAAGTTCAACCTCACCGACATCGAAGCCGCCTTGGGCCGGGTCCAATTGGCGCGCTTCCCCGAGATCGAAGCGGCGAAGCAAACAATCGCCCAACGCTACGACCGGGCCCTCGCAGAGGTCCCCCGACTCTCCATCCGCCCGCGGATGCTCGAGGCCGATACGGGCCCCGCCTGCGTGGGCGCGCGACTGGCCTCCCACCACCTCTATATGGTCAACGTGGCGGGTTGGTCTCCCGAAGACCGCGACCGCGCCATTGCCGCCGCGGCGGCCGAGGGGGTCGCCCTCAACGTCCATTATCTGCCCCTACCGATGCACACCGCTTGGAAAGAGCGGGGGTGGCAGATGGATGCTTTCCCCATGGCCAAGGCCCTCTCCGAGAACGAAGTCTCCTTGCCGCTTTACTCGCGCATGACCGGCTCCCAGGTCGACCGCGTGATCGAGGTCTTTTCGGGTCTCGTGAAGTCCCCATCCGCGCATTAAAGCGAAGCGCCTCGACGCATGGGCGCGTTTGGAAATTTCGCGTTTCGTTCATTCTAGGAATCAACCGAACTCGCTGACTTCCCCAAAGGCGGGAAAACCCAAGAACCCCTATCGGCCCTGCACGGAAATGAGCGGGTCAATTCAGACCCCATTCAGGGGATTTTCTCCCCAGGTATCAAAGTCAGAATTTGCCAGAATTTCTGCGAATAAACGTAAAATGAGGGGATTTTAAGGATTCCCATGAAGATTTTACTCATCGCCCCCGCTCCGTCTCCATTAAGTCGCGCGCCTCGGGCTCCCTCCGTCCATGTCCTCGCCCTGCACCTGCTCGCCGGAATCACCCCCGCGCCCCACCAGGTCACCCTCATCGAAGAGGGGCCGGAAAGGGTGGATCTCGACGAACCCTGCGATCTCGTGGGCATCTCCTGCTCCACCCCGACCGTCACCCGGGCCTACCAACTCGCCGATGCGTTCCGCCAGCGCGGGCGCCGGGTGGTCCTCGGCGGGGTCCATCCGACGAAGCGGCCCGATGAGGCGCTCCTGCATAGCGATGCGGTAATCCGGGGCGAGGCCGAGGGCGTGTGGGCGGCCCTCCTCGCCGACGCCGAGAAGGGGCTCCTCCAGAAGACCTACCAGGGGCCGACGCCGGAACTCACCGACTACGTCCCCATGAGCCGGCGGAAAGCCGCCCCGGGAAGCCTCCTCTGCGCCGTCGCCATGGAAACGACCCGCGGTTGCCCCTTCCACTGCGATTTTTGCGCGGTCACCGATTTCTACGGCAGCAAGCTCCGCCACCGCCCCACCCAACATCTCGTGCGCGACCTGCGGGAGTCCGGCGCGAGGTCCGTCGCCTTCCTCGACGATAATATCGTGGGCGATCCCCGCTACGCCCGGGAACTCTTCCGCGCCCTCATCCCGCTGGGTATCCAGTGGTCCGCCCGGGGGTCCATCGCCTTCGCGAGGCATCCCGATCTGCTGAAACTCGCCCGCGAGAGCGGGTGCGTGGCGTTCGATTGCGAGATCGAGACCATCGCCCCGTCGAACCCGAAGAATTTCACCAAATCGATGAAGGATCTCCGCGGCCTGGAAGACGGCATCCGGCGCATCCAAGACCACGGCATCCACTTGAACGCCTCGCTCCTATTCGGCTTCGATGGCGACACGAAGGCCGCCTTCCCCGAGGCCCTCGATTTCCTCTCCCGCCACCGCGTCGCCACCGCGCGCTTCGGCGTGCTCACCCCCTATCCGGGCACGCGCCTCCACGAGACGCTCAAGGCCCAGGGGCGCCTCCTCACCCTCGACTGGCGGCATTACGACGGCGACACGGTCGTCTTCCGTCCCCACCAACTCACCCCGGTGGAACTCCTCGAGGGCGTCCATTGGATGAAGCGCGAGTTCACCCGCTTCGGCGCCGTGCTCTCCCGCTATGTCCGGGGGAACGCGCGCCACCCGCTGCTCCATTTCCGCTGGAACGCGGCCCTGCGCCGCGAACTCGGCGGCCACGGCGAACGCAGCAGGACCCTCCAAAACTCGATTCTCCCAGGTTCCACCGCGCCCATCGCCTGAGCGCCTCCCCCCGCGGGACGTTTTGAAATTCCTTTAGCCTTTTTTTCCCGCGCGCTCCCCGCCGCGCCTGTCGCCAAACGCGCAGAAAACGCTCAAGGGATTTTCCAGGATCCCGATATCCAAATCAACAAGGACGTTGATACCCGGTGAATTCAAACGGGTAGGCTCAAGGAGGACGCCATGATCATCAATCACAACCTGTCTTCGATTAACGCAGGCAGGGTGTTGGCAGGGAAGAACCAGGATGTGGAGGGTTCGATGCGGTCGCTCGCATCGGGCATGCGCATCAATCGCGCGGGCGACGACGCCTCGGGAATGGCCGTATCCGAAAAGATGCGCAGCCAGATCCGCGGCCTGGCGCGCGCGGGGCAGAACGCCCTCGACGGCATCTCGTTCATCCAGACCACGGAGGGTTATCTCACCGAGACGACCAACGTGCTCCAGAGGGTGCGCGAACTGGCCATCCAGTCGTCGAACGGGATCTACACCACGGAAGACCGCATGCAGATCCAGGTGGAGGTGAGCCAGCTCATCGCCGAGATCGACCGCGTCTCCAGCCACGCCCAGTTCAACGGTCTCAATATCCTCACCGGCCGCTTCGCCCGCTACGAGGGCACGAACGTGCCCACCGCCTCCATGTGGTTCCATGTCGGGGCCAATATGGACCAGCGCCTGCGCGTGTTCATCGGCACGATGAACAGCCAGGGCCTGGGGCTCAAGAACCCCACCGGCATGGCCACCACCGCGACCTTCATCAGCATCTCCACCCCCGACAAGGCCAACTCGGTCATCGGCCTGGTGGACAACGCGTTGAAGAAAGTGAACAAGCAACGGGCCGACCTCGGCGCCTACCAGAACCGCCTGGAGTACACCATCCAGGGCCTGAACATCGGCGAAGAGAACCTGCAGGCCGCCGAGAGCCGCATCCGCGATACCGACATGGCCAAACAGATGGGAACCCTGATCAAAGACCAGGTCCTCTCCCAGGCCGGGACGGCGATGCTCGCCCAGGCCAACATGAAGACGCAACAGGTCCTCAGCCTGCTGAAGTAGAAGCGGGAATCATTTAGAAGGTTCCCCGCGCCGCGGGGAGGGTTCACGCCCTCCCCGCGGCGTTTTTTTTTGCGCTTGCGGCCGGCGGCGGGTATGAAGGACCATGAAGCCCGCCCTTTCTGCCTCCCCCAAACCCCGAACGTCCCCCGCGCCCGATGCCGTGGCCCTGGCCGCCGACCTCCTCGGCCTGGGCGATGGCTCCCAACCCGCCCTGAGCACCTGGCTCGGCGCCTATGCCATCGCCGACCCCTTCGCCGACTCCGCCTTCGCCTTCGACGAAAGCATCCCCGAGGCCCTCCGCCTCAAGATGCGCACCCTTTGCGAACTCTTTAGAACCTGGCAAGACACCCTGCGCGCGCAAGACCCGCCGGTCCTGTCTTCCCCGGCGCGGGTCTTCGAGGCCGTCGCGTCCCTGGCCGTTTCCCCGGTCGAAGTCCTGCGCGTCCTCCATGTCGACTCCCGGCAAGTCCTCCTCCACGCCCACGACGCCGCCATCGGCGGCCCCAATCGCACCCGTTGCCGACCGGTCGAAATCCTCGCCCCCCTCCTGAAACGCGACGGTTCCCGGTTCATCCTGGTCCACAATCACCCCAGCGGCGATCCCCAGCCCAGCGAAGACGACCTCCACTTCACCCGCCGCCTCGAGCAGGGTTGCCGCCTTCTCGGCATCGAGTTCATCGACCACGTCGTCGTCGCCCGCGCCTCCTGGTTCAGTTTTCGCCGCGAAGGTCTTTTGTAGGGGGGCGGGGTAGGGGAGCGGCCAATGGGCGGGGGCTTGCGCTTTTTGGGCGCGCCCCTGCGCCGCTCGTTCTCCGTTTCACGAGTTACCGGGCAGGGTCGGGCTGCTGCGGGCTCCGCTTCGCTTCGGCCTGCCAGAAGCTTGGTTTCATGCAAAAGGTCCATTCCTCCGGTGGCTCTTCGCGGAATGCCGAAGGGCCTTTCGGCAGGCTTCCCCTGCGCATCCCTCGCGCAAGAATCGGGGCCCTGAAGATGGAGTTTTGAAATCCCTCCCACAGACGCCGGTCCCTGATGGTAAATTGAAGAAATTAGGGCCTTCGCCCGCCAAAACAATGCAGAACCCCAATATCAGCGCATTCTTGGGCTTTGCATTGGGGTCCACACTTTTGCTCTCGCTGCTAAGTTCCTGCCGCCTGGGCTCCCAAAGCCTCCCCGAAAAGCCCGCTTCGCTCCCATTGCGACTCGATGAAGATCGCTCGGCGACCTTCGGGGGCGAAAAAATTCCCCTTTTCGCCTCGAAAATCATCCAACAGGGCCCGACCCTCCACCTCCTCACCCTCCGGGAAGGCCTTTGGCACTTGGGGCCATCCGGTCTGCGCCCCGAAGCCGATCTTCCCAAATCCCCGGTCACCCAAACGCCTAGACCCTTTTATGGATGGTGGCCCGCCGATGCCGCCGAGGGCCGCCCCGCATTCGCCATCACCAAGGCCCGTGTTTATGGGAACGCGGGCGCCGGCTGGAAAGATCTATCCGCCCAAGGCATCCGTGGCGGCACCCGGTTTTCCTCCCTCGCCTTCTACAAAGGCAGTCTCTGGGTCGGTTCCACCTTCAACGGCGTCTACCGCACCACCCGTTCCGATCCGTATAAGGTCGTTTCCCCCGGGGTCCTTTCCGAGAACCCCGGCTGGGCCCCGGCTCGGGAAGGCCTCCCCAAAGCCCAATATTCTTGGGAAGAGTATTTCTGGGATGAAATCGCCGATCTTTTCGTCTCAGACGGAGCCCTCTGGTGCCGGAGCATCCCGGGTGGCCGCCTTTGGCTCTGGTCCAGCAATTCTTGGGTACCGGTGGCGCAGCCAGAAGAAATTCTCTCCGTCATCCACGATGTCCAGGGCGGCCGATGCCATCTGATCGGTAAATCCAAGTCCTATTTCCCTATCGCCGACGTCAAGCCCGCCCTCCAGGCCGAACCACTCCCCGTCTCCGGCCAAACCGTCTTCGAAAACGGCTCGTTCACCTCCGTGGGCCAATTTTCACGGGTTTTCCCATACAAACAGCGCCGCCCCGAGCGTCCTTCCAACGCCATTCGAAGCCTATTCGTGAACCTCGATTACATCAGCGATTCCCAACTCGACCTCGTGTGCCGCTACCTTAAAAACGGCTGGGCGAATTCCCTCGTGGTCAATTTCAAAGACGACACAGGGAACCTCATCTGGGGCCCGAATTTGCCGAAAGCCCGCGAAGTCGGGTCGGCCATGACCCACCACCGCCTCGCGGGTTTTCTCCAGAAAATACGCCCGTATCGCCCCTGGCTTGTCGCCCGCATGGTGGTTTTCAAAGATTTCCGCCTCCACCAGTATCAAGGGGGCCGTCTCGCCATTTGGGATTCGGTCAAAAATACCCCTTGGCGGGTGAACGACATCGAATACTGGGTCGACCCCTATTCCCAGGAGGTCCTCGAGTACAACCTGGCCGCCGCCCGTGAATTGGCCTCGCGAGCCCCCGAATTCGGCCTCCGTGAGATCCAATTCGACTATATCCGCCTCCCTTCCGACCCCGAAGTCTCCCGGGCCCAGTTCCGCCATCGAAAAGCGGGTTTCGAGCGCCATGATGCCCTCGAAGCCTTCGTCCACGGAATTCGCGACCTTCCTATCCTCACCAGCGTCGATGTCTACGGCTATAAAGCCTTCTACCGCATGGGAAACGTCATCGGCCAAGATCTCGAGACCCTTTCCGAAGGCATGGATGTCGTCTGTCCCATGCTTTATCCCAGCCATTTCGGCGATTCCTTCCTCCAAGACGGCCCCGACCCCCGTGAACTTCGCGTAGTTCAAACCGGCGTCGCCCGCGCCTCCCAAATGCTCTGGGAGGGCACGAGCGTCAGGCCCTGGCTCCAAGCCTTCTCTTGGCGGGCGAAAGACTACGGGCCTCGGTATATCCAGAACCAAATTCAAGGGGTGGGAACTGTCCAAGGGGCATCGTGGGGCCTGTGGAATCCCGTCGGAGATTACGAAATTCTCGCCCAAACCTGGATCCCCTAAGTCCCTGGTGGTCAGCCCGATTCGTGGGGATCGTTCGCTGGAAGCCAAAGTCGGTTAAAGCTCGAAATCTGCCAAAATCATAATCGAACGACGTTAAACGGTGGTTTTATGCCAAATAGAGCGGTTCCTTCGCGGCGAGGGCGGCCAACGGGCAAACGTCAAACAGACTCCTAGGCCCAATAAAACGGGGTTATAACGCTTCGACTCGCAACCTGCACAGCTTTCGCCGATGGCGGGTGGCTGAATTCCGGCCCCGAGAGCCCATCGCTCCGACCCCTCAAATTCGAATTCACCCCTCAAAAGGCCTTCCGAAATGGCAATTCATGAAAAATTTGAGGTTTTACAAAGTTTTTAAACAAAAATGTGGCGATTTCTTATCCAAGCGTTGACATTTAGGGCCCCGCATACGAAAATACCTCTCGCTCTGACAGAGAGATCTGTGAGACGCGTTCTTTGTCAATAACAGACAGTGAAGAGCCCTTAAAAAAAGCGGCTCGCGACCCTTCGGGGTTTCGAGTCGACCTGATTATTATCAGGTGTGTTTGGTTGAGCCTGTTCACAGGTTCAGCCTACTCGATGGAGCGGTTTACCGCTCCATCATCGATGGACAAACTCAAGTCTCGGTAGCCGATCCTTCGGGAAAAGCCGCTGAGATGTAGAAACCACGGCTTCGGTCGTGGAATCATAACGAAGAGTTTGATCCTGGCTCAGAGCGAACGTTGGCGAGATGTCTTAAGCATGCAAGTCGAGCGGTAAAGGTAGCAATATCTGAGAGCGGCGGACTGGTGCGTAACACGTAGATTATCTGCCCTGAAGACTGGGATAGCCGGTGGAAACACCGATTAATACCGGATATTGAGGAAACTTGAAAGCTGCGTCTGCAGCACTTCGGGATGAGTCTGCGTCCTATTAGCTAGTTGGCGGGGTAATAGCCCACCAAGGCAACGATAGGTAGCCGGCCTGAGAGGGTGTACGGCCACATTGGGACTGAGATACGGCCCAGACTCCTACGGGAGGCAGCAGCTAAGAATATTCCGCAATGGGCGAAAGCCTGACGGAGCAATCTCGCGTGAGTGATGAAGGCTTTCGGGTTGTAAAGCTCTTTTGACCGGGAAGAATAAGTCGATCAGGGAATGGGTCGGCGATGACGGTACCGGTCGAATAAGGACCGACTAATTACGTGCCAGCAGTCGCGGTAATACGTAGGGTCCAAACGTTGCTCGGAATCATTGGGCGTAAAGGGTACGCAGGCGGTTGGGTAAGTCTGTGGTGAAATTTCGAGGCTCAACCTCGAAACTGCCATGGATACTGCCCGGCTAGAGTTGTAATATGGGTGGCAAGAATTCCTGGTGTAGGAGTGAAATCTGTAGATATCAGGAGGAATACCAATAGCGAAGGCAAGCCACTGGGTAACGACTGACGCTCAGGTACGAGAGCTAGGGGAGCAAATGGGATTAGAGACCCCAGTAGTCCTAGCTGTAAACTATGTTCACTAGTGTTGCGGGTATTTATTTATCTGCATCACAAAGCTAACGCGTTAAGTGAACCGCCTGGGGAGTATGCACGCAAGTGTGAAACTCAAAGGAATTGACGGGGGCTCGCACAAGCGGTGGAGCATGTGGTTTAATTCGATGGTAAGCGAAAAACCTTACCTGGGCTTGAACGTGTAGTGACAGTCGGTGAAAGCCGATCTTCCTTCGGGACACTATGCGAGGTGCTGCATGGCTGTCGTCAGCTCGTGTTGTGAAATGTTGGGTTAAGTCCCGCAACGAGCGCAACCCTTACCCTATGTTGCCAGCATTTAGTTGGGCACTCTTAGGGAACTGCCCTGGTTAACGGGGAGGAAGGCGGGGATGACGTCAAGTCCTCATGGCCCTTATGTCCAGGGCTACACACGTGCTACAATGGGTCGTACAAAGGGGTGCAAAACCGCAAGGTCAAGCAAATCCCAAAAAACGGCTCTCAATTCGGATTGGAGTCTGAAACCCGACTCCATGAAGCTGGAATCGCTAGTAATCACAGATCAGCACGCTGTGGTGAATACGTTCTCGAGCCTTGTACACACCGCCCGTCACACCACCCGAGTCAAATCTACTTGAAGTCGCCGTACCAACCGCAAGGGGGCAGGCGCCGAAAGTGGGTTTGGTGAGGAGGGTGAAGTCGTAACAAGGCGACCGTAGCGGAAGCTGTGGTTGGATCACCTCCTTTATTGGAGAAACGGCTGAAAGATGTCCTTGGAACCCTCGGGTTCCGTGGATGGAGTACGCCGAGGGCTCAACACTGTCTGTTTTTGATAAATGTTCTTTGACATTCAGACTTGATTCAAGGTAACAACGATCTTCACTGGGAAGACGTGTCGAACATTTGATACAAATGACAGCTCACCTGTCAAAAGGTATGGTTAATGAAGAAAGGGTGGCAAATGGATGCCATGGCACTATCTGGCGATGAAGGACGTAGTAAGCTGCGATAAGCTCCGGGGAGCCGCTAACAGGCTTTGATCCGGGGATTTCCGAATGGGGCAACCCGCACGGCGGAATGGTCGTGCACCCGAAAGGGAGCAAACCCGGGGAACTGAAACATCTCAGTACCCGGTGGAATAGAAATCAATAGAGACTCCCCTAGTAGCGGCGAGCGAACGGGGAATAGCCCAAACCCAGCATGGCTGGGGGTTGTAGGACGCCAATATGGATCATGTGACGGTAGGAGAACGGTTCTGGAAAGGCCGATCAAAGAGGGTAACAATCCCGTATCCGACATCGAAGCATGGACTAGGCGTATCCTGAGTAACGCTGAGCACGAGAAATTCAGCGTGAAGCCGGGTCGACCACGATCCAAGGCTAAGTACACGATAGTGACCGATAGCGTACGAGTACCGCGAGGGAAAGGTGAAAAGAACCCCGGGAGGGGAGTGAAATAGAACCTGAAATTTGCCACTTACAAGTAGTGGGAGCCCGCAAGGGTGACCGCGTACCTTTTGCAGAATGGGCCTACGAGTTACTAGACGTTGCCAGGTTAAGTGCCTTAAGGCATGGAGCCGCAGTGAAAGCGAGGGTTAAAAGCCCGACACAGTAGCGTCTAGTAGACCCGAAACCACGTGATCTATTTATGGCCAGGTTGAAGTTGGGGTAACACCCAATGGAGGACCGAACTAATGACTGTTGAAAAAGTCTTGGATGAGCTGTGAATAGGGGTGAAAGGCTAATCAAACGTGGAGATAGCTGGTACTCTCCGAAATAGCTTTAGGGCTAGCCTCAAGAGTTCAGTCGTGAGGGTAGAGCACTGAATGGGTGCGGGTCTTTAACCGGATACCAAATCCAATCAAACTCCGAATATCACGACTCCACATCTTGGGAGTCAGACCGTAGGGGATGAGCTCTATGGTCGAAAGGGAAACAGCCCAGATCGACGAATAAGGTCCCTAAATATCGCTCAGTGGAAAAGGATGTGTAGACACTCAGACAGCCAGGAGGTTGGCTTAGAAGCAGCCATTCCTTTAAAAAGTGCGTAACAGCTTACTGGTCGAGTGCCTATGCGCCGAAGATTCAACGGGGCTCAAGCGATATACCGAATTCTCGACTCTTATCCTGCCGCAAGGTTTGATAGGGGGTTAGGAGAGCATTCCATATGCCTGCGAAGGTGACTCGCGAGGGTTGCTGGAGGTATTGGAAGTGAGAATGTAGGCATGAGTAACGAATAGAGGGACGAGAAATCCCTCCGCCGAATACCCAAGGTTTCCAGGGCAAGGGTCATCCTCCCTGGGTGAGTCGACCCCTAAGGGTAAGCCGAGAGGTGAACCGATGGGAAGCAGGCCAAGATTCCTGCACCTGGGTGCGATTAAAATGGACTGACGCAGAAGGTTAGTTTCCGCCGGTCAACGAATATACCGGTTCAACAAGTGAGGTATGCTCCGTTTAAGAGATGGGGATTAGCCAGGCTTGGAATACGAGACGACCGCAAGGAAGTCGAAGGGAAGCGAGTCACGCTGACAAGAAATAGGTCCGTATGTGCGCACTCAGATCGTACCGCAAACCGACACAGGTGGGTGAGATGAATATTCTAAGGCGATCGAGACAAACACTCCAAAGGAACTCGGCAAATTAGCTTCGTAACTTCGGAAGAAGAAGCGCCCCAATCCGGGCAACCGGTGAGGGGCCGCAGTGAAAGGGCCCAAGCGACTGTTTAACAAAAACACAGGACTCTGCGAATCCGTAAGGAAAAGTATAGGGTCTGACGCCTGCCCGGTGCCGGAAGGTCAACAGGAGATGTCAGCCGCAAGGCGAAGCGTCGAATCGAAGCCCCGGTAAACGGCGGCCGTAACTATAACGGTCCTAAGGTAGCGAAATTCCTTGTCGGGTAAGTTCCGACCTGCACGAATGGCGTAACGATTTGGGCACTGTCTCTGGAGTGTTCTCGGTGAAACTAAAAGATCAGTGAAGATGCTGATTACCCGCAGCTGGACGGAAAGACCCCGGAACCTTTACTATAGCTTATCACTGAATTCTGGCGATGTCTGTGTAGGATAGGTGGGAGACTTTGATCTCAGGGTGCTAGCCCTGAGGGAGTCGTCGGTGAAATACCACCCTGACTTCTCTAGGATTCTAATCCCGAAAGGGAGACACTGATTGGTGGGTAGTTTAACTGGGGCGGTTGCCTCCAAAATGGTAACGGAGGCGTTCAAAGGTCCATTCAGCACGTATGGAAATCGTGCGACGAGTGCAATGGCACAAATGGGCTTCACTGTAAGACATACAAGTCAAACAGATACGAAAGTAGGACATAGTGATCCGGTGATTCTGAGTGGAAGGGTCATCGCTCAACGGCTAAAAGGTACTCCGGGGATAACAGGCTTAT
>JAFLEE010000029.1 GCA_017302015.1 Spirochaetota bacterium
CGACAGCGCCAAGGTCGAACGTCTGTCGCGCGAGATCGAGGAAGGCCGCTTCGAGGTGAATGCCGAGCTCCCCCCCTCCGCCTGATCCCTACAAAAACGGCGGATAGGGATTCTTCTCCGCCTTGATCGCGATGCCTTCCATCTCGATGAGCCATTTGGGCCGGCACACGGTGCCCTTCACGGCGATGATGGGCAAGTGGCTGGGCACTTCATCGCGGATGACCTTCATCACGGATTCGTAGCTGGCGGGGTTGCGGAGGTAGATGATCAGGTAGGCGAGGTCGTTTAAGTCCATGCCGTGGGGCTTGAAGAGCGCCTTGATGTTCACGAGGGTGCGCCGCGTCTGCTTCACCGGGTCGTACTCGTGGACGATCTTCCCTTCGTGGTCGATGCTCGCCGTGCCCGAGAGGTAGAGGTGGGAGCGGTCCCCGAACTTCACCCGGATGCCGCGCTCGAAGGTCACGTGGTAGGCGTGGGTCGGGCAGAGGTACTTGAGGGCCTCCATGCGCACGATCTGCTCGGGCTTGAGGTTGGAGACGGAGAGGGCGTCCATGGAGACGAGGGTGTCGACCTCCCGGGATTTCCCCTCGATGCCGGTGCTCGCCAGGTAGCGCGTGTCCTTCGTGAGGCCCGCCCGGTCGAAGAACTCGCGGCGCGAGTCGACCATGCCCTGGTAGTGGTTGTCGATGTCGCGCACGAAGATCCAGGTGCGGACCGCGTTGTCGAGGAGCGTCTGCTTGTGCTCCTGCAGGATGGCGGTGTAGGTGTTGAAGATCTCGGTGGTCTGCTGGTGGGAATCCATCGAGTTCTTCCCGACCAGGTTCCCGGCGATGAGCGTGTCGTAATGGCGGCCCTTGAGCGAGACGAGGCTCTGCCACGGGTCGCCCAGGGGATGGGAGAGGGTCTTCACCGGCGCCGCCTCGCCGTGGTCGACGAAATAGCAGATGAGGCGCAGGTGGCTGGCGTCGAGGGGCGCCTGCTCGATGATCGACACCGCCCCCGTGGTGCAGCGCAGGAAGGTCTTGGAGGCGAGGAGGCGGTCGCGCTGGTTGGCGATATCGCTCAGATAGATGCGCGTCCACGCCAGGCCCCGCACCGGGAGCATGAGTTTCTTCTGGGCCAGGACGAAGCGCTCGTCGAGGTCGTCGAGCGACTCCTTGTAATCGAGCCCCGGGCGGCTCTGGAGGACGAGGAAGGTCTCTTCCAGCCCCTCCGGGGTCGAGAATCGGGAATAATTTCCGTAGGCATCGAACTTCGCGATTTCCATGGGCACCAGCCTTTTACGGGAAGGGAATTGGACGCAGGGGGGAGCGGGACTCGCGGGCCGGGGCCGCGGGGCGGCGCGGGTGGGAACGTTTACGTTTGCGCGCGGAGTCCCAAGAAATGGGGAGGTCACGGAGCGGGATCATCTCGGGGAATATCCTATCGGAGCGTCCTTAAATCCTACACCAAATCCATAAAAAAAGCCCGGGCACGGCCGGGCTTTTTTTGGTGAACTTTTCGAAAAACCCCCGGAAACTCGGCCATTTCCGGGGATTCTTTGGGGGGCTTCAGCGCGCGGAGGCGACCTCTTTCTTGGGCACGGCCTGGAGGTAGCGCCCGTAGGACATCTGCTCCTCCAGCCGGCAGGACATGACCAGGCGATTGTCCCAAACGGTCATATCGGGGCAGGCGTCGCACATGCTCTGGCGGCCGTCTTCGAAGGTGTCCACGGGCTGGATGATCATGATCCCCTGCATGCGGATGGGGGAGAGGAGCGTCCAGGGGCGCAGGAGGGTGTAGAGCAGGTTGCGGCCCAGGGCGGCGCGCATGCCCTTGTCCCAAAGCCAGGCGAGGGCCATCCACACGCGGCCCCGGGCGAGGCCGAAGGGGCTGGTGTAGGCCATATAGGTGCCGAAGAAGAAATGGTAGGCGACTTGGGCGAACTCCATGAACTTCGGGCCCACGGCCCCGAAGGATTTCCCGGGCTGGACGAGGCGCACGCCGAAGGTCCACTTTTTCGCGGTGGGGTCCTCGGTGCCGTTCAAGTAGGCGGCGGGCGAGTAGAGGGGGTCGGCGATGCGGATCTGCTCGATGATGTCGTCGGCGCCGATGGTGATCTTGCGGCCCTTGTGCTCGCCGTAGACGAGTTCCTTCTCGGTGGGGATCTCGTTGGAGCCGTTCATGTAGACGTACTTGTCGGGGATGGCGGCGCGGAAGGCGATGAAGACCATGGAGTGGACGATCTTGGCGTTCTTCGTGGCCCAGCGCACGAGGTCGGGGACGTACTTGAGGGTCTCGTCGTAGATCGTGGCGTTGAAGGAGCACGCCATGCCGCCGACCTTGGCGACCATCTTGGCGTACTTCAGGCGCAGTTCGAGGAGTTCGATCTCGTTCTTGCCGTTCCATTCGGGGGCGCGCTGCTGCAGGCTATCGACGTGGAAGGTGAACCCCACGACGCCGGCGGCCTTGAGGTCGCGCATCATCTCTTCGGTCATGGCGTGGCCGTTGGTGTTCACGATGGGCTGCATGCCCGTCTTGGCCACCATCTTCACGATCTCGACCACTTGGGGGTGGGTGAGCGGGTCGCCCCCGGCGATGGAGACGGAATGGCTCTTGCGATTGCGCATAAAGACATTGAGGTCGTTCTGGACCTGCTCCAGCGTCTTATGGCTGGTCGGGTTGTTCTGGCTATAGCACCCTTCGCAATAGATATTGCATTTTTTGGTGGGTTCGAGCCAATTGATGATGTTGTCGGAAAGGCTCCACGGCAGGCGATAGAGCTCGAGGTGATTGACGACGGGGGCGGCCATACGCGACTCCTGAAAATAACTAAGGGGTTAATTCTACTATATAATATCGCATTATTCTAAAATAGAATGATTCTAATTGATCGGGTTTGAATAGACGGTAAATCCCGGCCTATGGCGCTGTATTTCGAATCCTTGAACTGGATGCCGCCCCACCCACCGTGGACCGATGGGTGGGATGTGATTGGAGCCTGGGCGGCATCCCGTATGGGTAAATGACATGGGTTTGGGATCCCATTCATCGATCGAATGGAGGCCGTTCCGGGGATGTTTTTTGGATCCAAAAAGAGAGTCGCCATAAACGAGAGGGCCCTGGGCGGGGCCCGTGGGGCCGAGTTCAACGTTGAGAACCGTTTCCATTACGGCCAAATCAGGCGGCGGGAGCGGAAAGGGGAGGCGCACCGGGATCGTCCAAGTAGTCGGGCACGGAATCCCCCAAGCTCCGGGCGGAGACTCCCCATGAAAAAAATGCTTCTCGCGGGTTTAGTCGTGATCACCGCCCTCTTTCCCGCCGGGGGTCGGGTGAGCGTCCTTAAAAACGGCGGATTCGAAGCGGGCGGCGAAACGCCCGAGAGTTGGATGACAGAGTCCTCCGGCGTCGGGTGCGTCTTCTCCCGGGATCCCTCCGTCAAGCGCTCGGGGGCCGCCTCGGGCAAGATGATGACCGAACTCACCAATAAGCGCTCGTGGCCCGCCTTCGAGCAGGTGGTCGAGTCGGTGGTGCCCGGGCAGCGCTACGAGGCGGAGGCTTGGGTGCGCGGCCGCATGGGGATGAACCCGACTTCGGTTTATATGGCGTTCGAGTTCCTCGACGCCGCCGGCAAGCGGGTCTCGGTGGCCTCGAGCGCCATGCCCACGGGCGATTTCGAGTGGACGCGCCTCTTCGTGAAGGCCACCATCCCCGAGCGGGCCGCCTCCCTGAAACTTCGGCTCATCCTCTACGGCGCGGGCACGGTCTGGCTCGACGACGTCGTCCTCGAGCGCAACGACGGCTACCAGGCCGAACCCAAGCTCGCCGCCGCCTCGGTGCGCCTGCGGCCCACCGGCGTCGTGGTGAAGGAATCCTTCGGCGGCTTCGGGGCCGAGATCGACCCCTGGCTCTGGAACGCGGAGAACCGCTCCAAGGGCGTGGGCGAAGAAGACGCCCAACTCATCGCCTCCCGCGTGGTTCAAATGCGCCTGCCCCTGGCGCGGATCTTCATCCAATGGGCGATCTTCAACCCCTCCGGCGACCGGGTGACCCTCGATTTCGAGAGCGATGGCATGCAGAGCCTGATGAAGACCCTCGCCCTGTGCCAGACGAATGGCATCGACGTCATCCTCTGCGGCGTCGAATGGGGGAAGCGGCCCTACGACGATCCGCCGGCGGCCGCCCGCGCCTGGGGCGAACTCTTGTCGCACCTCGTGAAGCAGCACGGATTCACGCGGATCAAGTGGTGGGAGGCCTGGAACGAGCCCAACCACACCTGGCGGAAATTCGGCTACGATTTCGACCGCTATATCCAGATCCACGACCTCATGCGCGCCGAATGGAAGGCCCGCGGCCTCGACCTCGCCATGCTCGGCAGCGACGATTCGGGCGACCTGCCCTGGTTCACCGAGACCGCCAAGCGCATGCCCGACCGCGTCGAGGGCTACGCGACGCACCACTACTCGAAATACGACAATCTCGAAGAGGCTGCGGAGCGCACACGCGACCGCCAGGCGGTGATGAAGGCCTACGACCCCCAATGGGCCAAGAAGAAGCTCTTCGTGGCGGAGTTCGGCATCCATGGCCCGGCCACTACCGACCGCGCGAACCTCTACATGCGCACCTTCGATTGCGGCCTGGGCATCGCGGCCGTCTGCCTCGAGCAGGCGGCCCTCGGCATCGACGGGGCGAGCCTCTGGTGCCTGCACCGCATCCATTATCCCGGCTTCAACTTCATGGACTACGGCCTGTGGGAATATAAAAATGAGAATTGGAAACCCCGGCCGGTTTGGTACGCGTATTCCCTCTTCTCCCGCTTTATGGCCCGGGGCAGCCGCCTCTCCCAGGTCGAGGTGAAGGACGGGGAGGGGATGGTGACATCGATCCTCGCCCAGGGTCCCGAGGGGCGATTCCTCTTCGTGGTGAACCTCTCCTACGGCGAGGTCGGTCTCGTCGCCGAGACGGGGATGGCCAAGGGCCTGAGCACGCGCTACCTCTACGACGAAGCGATCTCCCGCGCCCCCGCCGACCGGCCGCTCTACGTGGCGGGGCCCGCCACGGCGTTCAAGGGGGAACTGAAGGACAAACTGCCCAAGCGCAGTTTGGCGGTCTACCAATTGGCGCCGTGAAGCTGCGCCCGGGCGGGCGAATCCCGACAGGGATCTTCAAGTATGCTATCCCTGTCCAGGGGGCGGGAATTTGTAATATCGGGATCCGAGGAATATAGTTTCGGCTCCAGCCAGCGATGACCGGTCTCCTCGGAACCCATGAAAAAACCTGCACCAACCCTTTCCCACCTCGACGCCGAGGGGCGCCCCGGCATGGTGGATGTGGGGTCGAAATCGCCCACCGCGCGCACGGCCCGGGCCGAGGCCATCGTCGATTTCACCCCCGCGCTCGCCCGCGCCCTTCGGCGCACCGGCCGCAGCGCCAAGGGCAACGTCCTCGATACGGCCCGCGTCGCCGGGGTCCTCGCCGCGAAAAAAACCGCCGAACTCATCCCCCTCTGCCACTCCCTGCCCCTCGACCATGTGGATGTCCAGGGCCACTGGAAGGGCTCCTCCCTGGTCCTCACCTCCACGGCCTCCTGCCGCGGGGCCACGGGCGTCGAGATGGAGGCCCTCACCGCCGTGGGCCTCGCGGCCCTCACCGTCTACGACATGTGCAAGGCGGTGGACAAGGGCCTCGTCATCCGCGCCATCCGCCTCCTCGAAAAAACCGGCGGCAAGTCGGGGACCTTCCGGGCCGAAAAATGAAAGGCCCCCACGGCCCCGAGCGCCCGGCCCCGCTTCGCGCCGTTGTCCTCACCATGAGCGACCGCTGCTTGCGCGGCGAAACGGTCGACACCGCCGGCCCGGCGGTGGCGCGGATCCTCGAAGGCCGTCTCTCCGCCGCCGTGGCGCCCATTGAAATCCTCCCCGATGAACGGGCGGCGCTCTCCCGGCGGCTCATCGAAGTCTGCGATGGCGGCTTGGCCGATTTCGTCGCGGTGGTCGGCGGCACGGGCTTTTCCCCCCGGGATGTGACCCCCGAGGCCGTTCGCGACGTCGCCGAGCGCCTCACCCCGGGCCTCGACGAGGCCATGCGCGCCGAATCCCTCAAGAAAACCCCGCGCGCCATGCTCTCCCGGTGCGTCTCCGGCATCCGCCGCCAAACCCTCCTCGTCAGCCTCCCCGGCTCCGAGCGCAGCGCGGTGGAGAATCTCGAGGCGATCCTTCCGGCCTTGGCCCACGGCATCGCCAAACTCCAGGGCGACCCCGCGGATTGCGGGCCCCCGCGCGGCGGCGGGGCGGCGCAGCCGCGGGCGAAGGGCCCCTTCGTCCTGGGCATTTGCGGGTACAGCGGAAGCGGGAAGTCCACGCTTATCGAGGGCCTGGTCCCCGTTTTCCGCGGCCTCGATCTGCGCGTGGCCGTGGTGAAGCACGACGCCCACGCGCCCTCGGTCGATGCGCCGGGGAAGGATTCCGACCGTTTTTTCCGTGCCGGGGCCGATGTCTGGCTCCGCAGTCCCGGGGAGAACTTCTCGCGGCGCCACGGTCCCGGCGAAGATCTCGGCGCGTGCCTCGCGCGCCTCGAACGCGATTATGACGTTATCCTGGTTGAAGGCCATAAAGACGCCCCCCTCCCGTCGAAGATCTGGCTGCGCGCCGAGGATGGCGGCGATCCGCCCGCCTCCGCGGGACTTTTCCTCGATTGCCTCGGCCGCGGGGTTGATCGACAGAAAAGGGTGCTCGAGATTTTCGAGGCCTGGAAATTCGGGATCGCCGTCCGTTAAAGGGGGATGCGGTGGCGAAGGACCTCCTCCCCTTACCAAGCGCCTGGGATCTCATCGCCCGGGAAGTGAAACCCTTGGGCGCCGAAGCGGTCGACCTCGAGGCGGCCCTCCACCGCGTGCTCGCCCAAAACGCCGTCGCGGAACGCGACCTTCCTCCGTTCCACCGGGCGACGATGGACGGCTACGCGATCCGCAGCGCCGAGTTCACCGACGGGAGCCGTTCGTTCCCCGACGCGGGATTCCTCCCCGCCGGCGGCGAACCTAGGGACCGAGTCCCCGCCGGGGCCGCCCTGCGCATCATGACGGGGGCCGGTGTGCCCCCCGAACTCGACGCCGTCATCCGCATCGAGGATTGCGTCGTCGAGGGCGGTGCGGTTCGGTTCACCTGCGATCCCCCGCGCCCCTTCGCCAATATCGCGCGAAGGGGCGAGGACCTCGCCAAAGGGGCCGTCGTGGCTGCGGCGGGACGCCGCCTGCGCGCCATGGATCTCGGGGCGCTGGCTTCTTGCGGCGTTCTGCGGCCGAGGGTCGCGCGCCTGCCTCGGGTTTCCATCCTCTCCACGGGCGACGAGGTTGCGGAGGGCGAGGGACCGGTCTCAAGCTTCCAGATCCGTGATTCCAACCGCTACACCCTCCAAGCCCATCTGGGGGCCCATTGGGCCATCCATGGGCCACGCCTCGAGCGGCGGGCGGACCGGCGCGACGACTTGCTGGATTATTTCCAGTCCCAGGGGGATCGCGACCTCGTTCTCACCAGCGGCGCCGTCTCCGCGGGCGATCTCGACTTCATCCCGGATCTCGCCCAGGCCGCCGGATACCGCCGGGTGTTCCATGGCGTCGCCATCAAACCCGGGAAACCCGTTTTTTTCGGCCTACGGGAGGATGGCGGCGTCCTCCTCGCCCTTCCCGGAAACCCCTACGCGGTGCAGGCGGCCTGCGCCCTCTTCGTCGACCGCGTCATGGCCGCCTTCTCCGGGATGATGCCCGAGCCGTGGGCCGCCTTCGCCCTTTCGGGGGCCCGGACGGCCAAGACTCCCTTCGACGAGTTTTTCCCCGTCACGGACACGTCCGAGGGGCGGGTGCAAGGCGTGCCTTGGAACGGCTCGGGCGACGTGCGCGCCCTGGTCTCGGCGACCGGGATCGCTCGCCATCCGGCGGGCAAGAAGGGCCTCGAAGCCGGTGAGATCATCCCGGTCTATCGCTTCGATTCGTAGGCCCGGGGGACGCGAGATGGATTCCCATGCGGTCCTATTGCCGGTGCTGTTCTTCGGGATCGCTTTCCTCTATAGCAGCGTCGGGCATGCGGGGGCCTCCGGCTACCTCGCGGTCATGGCGCTCGTCTCGGCGGCGCCCGAGTCCATCCGCCCCACGGCGCTGATCCTGAATATCGTCGTCGCCAGCGTCGCGAGCGTCCAATACCTCCGGGCGGGCTGCTTCGACGCGCGCGTGTTCTTTCCGTTCGCGCTCCTCGCCGTGCCTTCGGCCTACCTCGGCGGCCGCGTGGCGCTCCCCGGCCATGGCTTGAAGGCCGCCATCGGCGTGGTGCTCCTCGCCTCCGCCTGCCTCATGCTCGTGCGCGCTTTCCTTCGGCCCCGGGAGAGGGTGGGTCCGCCGCCGATCCCCATCGGCCTCCTCGGCGGCGGGGCGATCGGCTTCATCTCGGGGCTCACCGCCGTGGGCGGGGGCATCTTCCTCAGTCCCCTCCTGCTCTATTTCGGGTGGGCCGAGGCGCGCAAGGTCTCGGGCGTCGCGGCGGTCTTCATCCTCGTCAATTCCATCGCCGGGCTCCTCGGGCAGGCGGGCCGAGGCCTTCCCCATGGCCGGGCACTGTTCCTCGCCGTGGTCGCGGTCCTCGTCGGCGGGCTCATGGGTTCGCGCTTGGGAAGCACCCTTTTCGACCGGCGGGCGATCCTGAGCGTTCTCTTCCTCGTGCTCGTGATCGCGGGCGTGAAGATGATCGCGATCTGAGCCCTCGCTTCAGCGCGCGCGGGGGTCCGAGGGAAGGGAATACCGGGCGTGAAGGCGTTCCTCAAGGAGTCCGGCGAGTTCGGGCGTGTTGGCGCTTTCGAAGGCGAGGGGTTCCTCGTCCAGGATCGCTTGGCCGTCGAGGCATCGGGGAGCGCTGGCCTCCAGTCGGCCCTTGAGCCCCGGAGAGCGACCTTCCACCCAGAGGCCCTCGCGGATACCGGCCCACCAATGGCGCGTGAGCAGGCAGGGCCAGGGTTCGAGTCGGCCTTCCAGTCGGTAGCACGCGTTTTGTCCGCTCTTCCTGAGGTCCCAGAGGGCTCGCAGGCCGCGCGACGGGAAATGGGGCATGTCGACGGGGATGAAAAGAATCGCCCGGGCGGGGGTGCGTTCGAATGCCGCCTCGATGCCGGAAAGCGGACCGCGTCCGGGATGCAGATCTTGGACCATGGGCATTCCGAGGATGCGATGGGCCTCGGGGCGATTAGTGATGAGAATGGGCTCGCAGGAAAGTTCCCGGAGGGTTTCGGCGATGCGGGTGGCGTATGAGCCGCGCCCGAGGGGGAGGAGCGCCTTATCGCGCCCCATGCGTAGGCTCTGCCCCCCCGCGAGGATCGCGCCTACCGCATCGATGGAACTCAACTGCCCCACGCTTGGGGCGACCGTGTCGGGGAATGCCGCTCGGGACGCGCCATCTATCAAACGCTCACGCCTTGGGGAGAAGGCGCGGTTTGGGGAACGCCGATGGTTTGCCCGTGGGCCTCCAAGGCGGCGGGAAGCAATTCGATGGGATCGCCGGGAACGACGAAGCCGCCGTGGAGGACGCGGGCGAAAATGCCCTCCTTCGGCATCACGCAATCGCCCGTTTGGAAGGCGATGGCGCAGGGCTTATGGCAGACCTTCCCGATCTGGGTGACTTCGAGGAGGGCCTCGGCGCCCATGCGGAAACGGGTGCCCACGGGGATCTCGGGGAGCGAGAGGAATTCGCTGGTGATATTCTCCGCGAAGGCGCCGGGGCGCAGCCGGGGCATCTTCTCCCGCGCCTTGGCGATGCTCTCCATGGCGAGGAGGCTCACCTGGCGGTGGCCGGGGCCCGCGTGGGCATCGTGGCGGATGCCGGCCTCGGTCATGAGTTCGATGCGTTCGCAATTGACCTTGGGCATGCCTTTGCGTTCGCTGATGGAGACGGCCACGACTCGGCCGACGGCGTTGGGGTTCTTCATGGTCATCCTCCGATGGCCTGCATGGGGCGCGTCATCCGCGTGGCGAGATCCTGCGGGCTCTCATGCCCGGGGGATTTGAGGTCGAGGGATCCCTGGATGGCCGCGAGGAAGGCGTCCGCATCGCGCGCGGCGAGGGAGGGCCGCAGATCGACCTCTTCCCCCGGTTTGGAGAAGAGGCAGGGCCGGAAACGCCCCCGGCCGGTGATGCGCAGGCGGTTGCAGCCCCCGCAGAAACTGCGCGTCATGCTGGCGATGAACCCGATGCGCCCAGGCTTCCCGGGGGAGGCGTAGTCCATGCTCACCGCGTGGGGGTCGGCGGCCAGGGCCTCGAGGCGATGGTTCGCCTGGAGGCGGGCGAGGAGTTCGCCATAGGGCACGAGGCGGCCGGAGCGCCAGCCATTGGAACCGAAGGGCATGTACTCGATGAAGCGCAGGTGGCGCCCGCTCTCCAGGGCCCAGGCGGCCGCCCCGTCCACTTCATCCAGGTTCATGTCGCGCAGCACCACCATATTGAGCCGGACCTTAAGCCCGGCTTCTTCCGCTTGGCGCACGGCCTCCAGAACGCCCGGGAGGGCGTCCACCCGGGTGATGGCCTTGAAGCGCTGGGCATTCAAGGAGTCCACGCTTACATTGAGGGATCGGATCCCCGCCCGCTCGAGGGCCGGGAGCCAGGAGGAAAGGTGCACCCCGTTGGTGGTCAGGGCGAGCTCGAACCCCAGTTCCCGCCGCAGCGCGCCGAGGCGGGAAAGGCCTCCGGAGAGGTCCCGCCGCACGAGCGGCTCCCCGCCGGTGAGCCTGATTTTTCGTACCCCCGCGCGTTCCACGAGGACGCGCGCGGCGAAGAGGATCTCGTCCCAGGTCAGTTCTTCGGGGACGATCTGCTCCCCGCCCACGGGGTGGCAATAGGCGCAGGCGAGATTGCAGCGCTCGGTGAGCGAGAGCCGCAGGTAATCGTGGGGTCGACCGAGCCGGTCCATGAGCACCATGGGTTGTCCTACTGGGGCGGGGAACTTCTTCGGTGCTGGAGGCGGTAGCGGGACTTGAAGGCCTTCAGGAGGTTCTCCAGGCCGTAGAGGAGGAAGAAGGTGGCCAGCACGCCCATCCCGATATGGAATAGGTTCTGCTTGAAACGGTGGGGGAAGAGGCGCCAGAATCGGCCGCTCTCTTCATCGGTGGGCAGGGTGCCTTCCCGGAGTTCGGTCTTGTCGGGGATGCCGTCGCGGTCGAGGTCGAGGTCTTCGGGGAGGGCATCGATCATGGCCGCGGGGTTTTTGCGCCCCTCGGCGAGGGCGCTGCGCCCGAGGCGGAGGATGAGTTCGTTGCCGAAGGGATTGAGGATGGGGCTATGGACCTTCTGCCCCGGGGCGATGGCACGCCGCGAGGTGGCCAACCGCTCCAGTTCCTCCCCCTTCAGGGCGCCGAGTTGGCCTTCCTTCAGGCCTTCGGGGCCGTCGGCGTTGGCGTGGCAAAGGGCGCAATCGACCTTCGTGCCCGAGTTCGTGAGGATGAATTGCTGGAACTCGGGGTAGGCCGAGAGCCGGGCGGGCAGGAGGAGCAGGGCGAGGAGGGGAATCAATCGCATCATGGTCAGTGCCCCTTGATCAGCAGGGTGATCGGCTCGCCGAAAACGGTGACGACGACGAGGTAGAGGAAGGCGAAGAAGGCGAGGAATCGCAGGGTCCGGCGCGAGGTATTGGCGAAGATCCAGGGGGTGAAGAAGAGGACCGCGCCGACGACGGTGGTGGCGACGAGAATGACCCAGAAGGGGACGAGTTCCATGGGGTAATAGGCGAAGAAGAAGTACCATTCGGGCTTGATCCCGTCGGGGGTGGAGCCCAGGGCGTCGAAGGGCGCCAAGAGCGGGTAGCCGAAGAGGGATTCGAACGGGATGCACAGGGCGATGATGAACATGACGACGAAGAAGACCGCCCACACCCTGAGGTCGTTGACGATGAAATCGGGGAAGAAGGCCTCGCTCTTGCCGGTGGGGCGGTCGACGCCCTGGCTCATGCCGTGGAATTGGATCTGCAGAAGGTGGAGGCCGAGGAGCGTCAGGATGCTCACGGGGAGCACGACCACGTGGAGCACGAAGAAGCGCGAGAGGGTCGCTTGGCCGACCGAATCGCCGCCTTGGATGACGTGGATGAGTTGGCCCGGCAGATCCTTGAAGTTCCCGGGGAGGTAATCCTGGATGGCGCCGATGGACTGGAGCCCCACCTTGGTGGCGTTCACCGCCACCTGGTGCCAGGGGAGCAGGTAGCCCGTGAAGCCGAAGCCGAAGGTGATGAAAAGGAGGATCACCCCGCTCAGCCAGGTGATCTCCCGCGGCTTCACGAAGGCCTTCATGAAGAAGACGGTGAAGAGGTGGAGGAAGACGCAGGCGATCATGCAGGAGGAGGACCAGGCGTGGAGGTTGCGGATGACCGAGCCCCCGGGGACCTGATGGGAGATGTAGCGCACCGAATCGTAGGCCCCGCTGACGGTGGGCTCGTAGTAGAAGAGCATGATGAGCCCGGTGACGGCGAGGATCGAGAAGAACAGCAGGGTGAGCCCGCCGAGGAAATAGGCCCACCGCAATTTGTGGATGGGGACGGTCTTCTTCTCGACCATGTCGTGGAGGTTCATCTTTTCGAGGGGAAAGCGTTCCCGAAGGAACGCCGCCACGCCGGTCCAGAGTCTCATGAGCGTTCTCCCTTGGCGATGAAGACTTGGTACTCGCCTAAGCGGGCCGCCTCCGGGGCGGTGACGAGGGCCCCCTTCGCATCCTTGAGCAGGTGGGGGATGGTCCGCAGCCCCGTCGGGGTGGGGCCGTCGACGCGCCCCCCGTCCGCCACGCGGAAATGGGAGACATGGCAGGGGCAGACGACCAGGCCGCCCTCGGCCTTATTATTGACGGTGCACCCGAGGTGCGGGCATTTGGCGCTGTAGAGCAGGGGAAGGCCCGCGGCGTCGAGGAAGGCCAGGCCGGGGGACATCTGGTAGTCGATGAAATAGGTTCCGCTGTCCCGTTTCAGGTCCTTCAGGTTCGCCACGAAGAGGGTCTCGGATTGCATGCGCTCGAGTTCCAGGGCCTTCTGCTCGGCGGTGGCCTTGAGTTTCTTCACCTTGAGGGAGAGGAGTTCCTCGCGCTCCTCCTTGGTGAGGTCGGGCCCCTTGAAGAACGGGACGACCTTGTCGAGGGTGCCGACGCCGATGAGCACCGCCCCGATGCCGACCCCGGTGGCCCCCCGCAGGAATTGGCGGCGGCTCTCGTCCTCGAGGGCGGCCCGCTCCACCAGGTCTTTCCGCCGCCTGAAATTCCAGATGACGATCTGGAGCCTGCGGGGAATATAAGTGAACGGGAGGGAGACCATGTGGATGAGGCGGGAGAACGGGATGAGCCCCACGATGACGAATGCGAGGACGGCGTGGGCCTTGATGATGAAGGGGAGGTCCTTCACCAGGGCGAGGTCGGGTTGGAGGCGGAAAAGGGAGTCGAAATACGGGGCGAGGACCCCCGTGGCCCAGAGGCTCCCCCAGCGCTGCAGGGTCGCCGTGAGGATTCCCAGGCCGACCTGGAGGAGGAGCAGCACGAGCACCGCGAGGTCCATGGTCGTGGTCACCGATTGGATGCGCCCGGAGAACACCCGGCGCACGGTGAACAGCGCGAGGCCGATGAGCGAGATGAACGCCGCGATGAGGCCGGTGGCCTCGAAGGCGAGGAGGATGCGGTGGTCGGCGAGGAGGGCGCGGAAGAACCCCGGGAAGAGGAAGACCGCGAAATGCCCCAGGAGCACCGCGAAGATGCCCAGATGCCAGGGAAGCGAGGCCCAGAAGAGGGTCCGGTGCTCCAGGAATTGGGAGGAGAGGCTGGAGTAGGAGAAGCGCTTCACCGTGAAGCGCAGGATCCCGACGACCAGGCAGAGTGCGAGGGCGAGGTAGGGTAGCACGCCGAAGAAAAAAAGATCGAACATGGTCTGACTCCTAGGCTTCCCGGCGCGGCGGGCGGGGGTGGGGTTCGGGCCGGCTCATCCATTCGCTCCGAGGGGGACGGGCGGGGGCGCCGCGGGGACCGCGGCTTTTTGGGCATCATGGCACGCGGCGAGCCAGAGTTCGGCCACCGTCCGCCAAGGGGATCCCTGGAGCGCCACGACGCATTTCTCCAGCACGGGAAGGAGGACTTCTTCGCGGAGGAGCCGGGCGCGGGAGGGGTCGCCCAGGCGGGAGGCGAGGGTGAGCACGTGGGGGAGGAAGTCGGGGAGTTCCCCCCCGAGGTCGATGCCGTGGTCTTGGCAAGCTTCCTGGAGGCGCACGAGGAATTGGGTCCGGCGCTGGGTGTCTTCCCCGAACAAATGGTGGCCCGCGTAGAGCGGGGCGGCGGGCATGAGGTCGAAGGCCCGCGTGTAGCCCTCCTGGAGTTCGCGGAGCGGTAATTCGGCGAAGGCGAGGGAAACGCGGGAGAGCGCCTCGGCGAGGTGGGGGTTGCCCTCGGTGAGCGGGACGAGTTCGGCGAAGAGCCCGTCGCGGCTGGAGAGGGGATAGGCGCCGAGTCGGGAGAAGGATTCGAGGGGGCCCGGGGTTCCCATCACGCCCCCCGTTGCGGCGCCGGGTGCGACCCGAAGCCGTTGCAGCCCTTGCAGGCCTCCGCGTCGCGGCCCGCGTAGGTCGTTTCCTCCGCCTGGATCGGCGGCATGACGAACCGGTCGTAGACCGTCGCCATGGTGGTCATGCGGTAGATCTCGTCGGCGACCGCCGGGGTGAGGCCCGCGGCGCGCAGCACCTCGCCCGCCTGGTCCGCGCCGGCCTCAGGCACGGAGAGGGAGCGGCGGTAGAGGCGCACGGCGAGGAGTTTCTTCATCACGTCCGTGACGACCCCCGTGTTCCCGGCGGAGAAGAGTTTGGAGAGGAAGGAGAGGGGGATGCGCGAGGCCTCGATGGTGGAGAAGAACTCCTGGGAGAGGGTGCTCACGACGCCCTGGTCGCTCTTGCCCATGGCGGGCAGGAGGGGCGGCACGTAGAAGAGCATGGGGTTGGTGCGGTACTCCACGTGGAGCGGCAGGGCCAATTTCCAGACCTTCACGTACTTGTAGACCGGCGAGGCCTGGGCCGCGGCGATGAAGGCATCGGTGATCCCGTTGTCCTTGGCGGCCTGGATGACGGCGGGATCGTGGGGGTCGACGAAGAGGTCGCGCTGGCTCTCGACGAGGTGCTCGTCCTTCACGCACATGGAACTCGCCACCTTGTCGGCGTCGTAGAGCAGCACGCCCAGGTAGCGGATGCGCCCGACGCACGAGTGGAAGCAGGCCGGCGGCTGGTTCGTCTCCAGGCGCGGGTAGCAGAGGATGCATTTCTCCGATTTGCCGGTCTTCCAATTGTAGTAGACCTTCTTGTACGGGCAGGCCCCCACGCACGCGCGCCAGCCGCGGCACTTGTCCTGGTTGACGAGCACGATGCCGTCCTCCCCGCGCTTGTAGAGGGCACCCGAGGGGCAGGCGGCCACGCAGGAGGGGTTGGCGCAATGGTTGCAGATGCGCGGCACGTACATCATCGCCACCCGCTCGACCTCGAAGAGCTGCTGGCGCTCGAGTTCGCTGAGGGCGGAGAGGTTGGGGTCGTTCTCGGCGTACACCGGGGATCCGGAGAGGTCGTCGTCCCAATTTGGGCCGGCCTTGATCTCCATGGGCGCCCCGGTGATCTGCGAGATGGGGATCGCCGTGGGCTGGTCGTCCCCGGCGTGGCTGTCGAACAGGTCCTGGTAGCGGTAGGTCCACGGTTCGTAGTACTCGTCGAGGCCCGGTTGGTTGGGGTTGTAGAAGAGGTTGAAGAACGCGCTCCCCTTGCTCTGGGACCGCAGGGTCAGACGACCCCCCTTGCGCTCCCAGCCGCCCTTGTACTTCTCCTGGTCCTCCCAGCCGATGGGGAACCCGGTGCCCGGCTTGGTCTCGACGTTGTTCCACCACATGTATTCCGCCCCGGCGCGGTCGGTCCACACGTTCTTGCAGGCGACGGAGCAGGTGTGGCACCCGATGCATTTGTCGAGGTGGAACACCATGGAGGTTTGGGCGCGTATGTTCATGGCGGGATCCTAGAAGACGACCTTGTCCATCTTTCGGACGGTGACGTGGGTTTCCCGGTTGACGCCGGTGGGCCCCCAGTAGTTGAAGCCGTAGGAGAATTGGCCGTAGCCGCCGATCATGAGGAGGGGCTTGAGCCGGATGCGCGTGAGGCTATTGTGCCCCCCGGCGCGGCGGCCGCCCCGCAGCGGCGATTTCGGAACCGAAAGCGTGCGCTCGGGGGAATGGTAGATCATGCAGATCCCCCGGGGGATGCGCGCGCTCACGTTGGCGCGCGTGCACACCACGCCGTTGTCGTTGTGCACCTCGACCCAGTCGTTGTCGGCGATGGCGAGGACGGCGGCGTCCTTGTCGTTCATCCAGAACGGCTCGAGGCCGCGCGAGAGCGTGCGCATGCGCAGGGTGTCGCCGTAGGTGGAGTGGATCTCCCATTTTCCGTGGGGGGTGAGGTAATTGAGGAGCATCGAGTCGGGCCGCGTCTTGTCGAAGTCGCCATACTTCTCGGGCTGGATGCGCGCCTTATGGGTGGGCAGGTTCTCCCCGTAGGCCCGATAGGCCTCGTGGTCGAGGTAGAAGTGCTGGCGCCCGGAGAGGGTCCGCCAGGGGATGCCCTCCTCGACGTTGAGCACGTAGGCGTTATAGGTGCGGCCGCCGTTGATGTTCCCCGTCCAATAGGGGGTGGTGAGGTAGCGCTTGGGCTGGGACACGAGGTCGTCGAACTTCATGCGCACGCCCCGGTTGTCCCGGGAGAGGTGGGAGAGGTCGAGCCCCGTCTTGTGCCCCTCGGCCTCGAAGGCGCGGTGGGCCAGTTCGCCGTTGGTCTCCGGGGCGAAGTGGAGGATATATTCGCAGACGTCCCGGTCGTGGCGCAGGGAGGGGTAGGACTTGCCGTTCCATTTCTCCATGGGATGGCCCTCGTGGTAGGCGTCGTAGAGGTCGTCGACCGGATAGAGGCATCCGTGGGCGCCCAGGCCGTTCTCCCGAACCCCCTCGCCCAGCGAGATGTACTTCCGGTACACCTGGGTGAGGTCGCGGCTGACCAGCTTGATGTTCGGCATGGTCTTGCCTGGGATGGCTTCGCATTCCCCGCTGATCCAATCCTTCACCGCGGGTTGGGCGAGTTCGGCCGGGGTGTCGTGCAGCAGCGGCGTGAGCAGCACGTCGGGCACGGGATCGGGCAGGAATTCCTTCGCCATGGCCTCGGTGGCCTCCGCGATGCGCCGGAAGATCTCCCAGTCGCTCTTGGATTCCCAGCACGGAGTGACCGCCTTCTGGAGGGGATGGATGAAGGTGTGGAGGTCGGTGGAGTTGAGGTCGTCCTTTTCGTAGAAGGTGGCCGCGGGGAGCACGATGTCGGAATAGAGGGCCGAGGTGTCCATGCGGAAATTGAGGTCGACGACGAGGTCGAGCTTCCCCAGGGGGAGCTTCTCCACCCAGTTCACCTCCTTCACTTCCGAGCGCTCGATCTCCGGGGCGATGGCGTTGGTGTGGGTGCCGAGGTAGTGCTTGAGGAAGAACTCGTGGCCCTTGGCGGACGACAGGAGCGCGTTGCCCCGCCAGATGTACCAAACCCGGGGGAAACTCGCCTCGTTGTCCGGGTCCTCCATGGCGAAGCGCAGGCGTCGGGCCTTGAGTTCGTCGATGAGGTACTGGGTGATCGAGGCCTCGGTGGTATGCCCGGCGGCCCGGGCTTCGGCGAGGACCTGGTGGTTGGGGCGATTGAACTGGGGATAGCAGGGCAGCCACCCGTTGCGCACCGCGCGGATCTGCTGGTCGACGGTGTGCCCGGTGGTCATGCGGTGCTCGGGGTCGGCGACGTTGCACACGTCACCGAATTTCTTGTCATAGCGCCACTGGTCGGAGTGGAGGTAGTGGTAGGAGGGGGCGTTCTGCAGCCGCGGGGGGATCTTCCAGTCCGAACCGAAGGCGAGCGGCGCCCACGCGGAGACGGGGGCGAGTTTCTCCTGGCCGACGTAATGGTTGAGGCCGCCGCCGTTGACGCCGATGCAGCCCGTGAGCATCTGGGCGGTGATAATGGAGCGGTAGACGAGGTTATTGTGGTACCAGTGGTTGGCCCCGGCGCCGATGATGACGGAGCATTTGCCCCCCGTCTGCTCCGCCGTGCGGGCCCATTCCCTGGCGAAACGGATGACGTCGGAGGCGCTGATGCCGGTGAAGGGCTCCTGCCAGGCGGGCGTGTAGGGGTGGCCGCCTTCGGCGTACTCCACGGGCCTTTCGCCGGGGAGCCCGCGGGAAACCCCGTATTGGGCGCACATGAGGTCGAAGCAGGTGGTCACGAGGACTTCGCCCCGTTCGGTCATCACCCGGCGCACCGGTACGCGGCGCGTCACGGTCGCACCCGATTCCCCATCGGTGAAGTCGGGGAGTTCCAGGGATTCCACGAGGTCGTGGGACTCGAGGAACGAAAGGCGCGGCACGAAATCCACCCCGTCCTCGGTCTTCCACTTCAGGTTCCACGCGCCTTTCTTCTTCTGCCAGCGGTGGCCCACGGTGCCCGCGGGCATGAGGGGGCCGTCGCTGCCCTCGTCCCAGATGAAGAACTTCCATTCCGCATGCTCGACCTGGGACGTCGCCTTGAATTGGGAGGCGCGCAAATAGGCCCCGGCGCGGTGGCCGCCGTTCTCCCCGGGTTCCAGGCAGACGAGGAAGGGGGCGTCGGTCTGGCGGCGCAGGTAATCCTCGAAGGCTCGGGTCTTCTTCTCCACATACCACTCGCGCAGGATCACGTGGGTGACGGCCATCCAGAAGGCGCTGTCCTGCCCCGCGTGGATGGGCACCCACTGGTCGGCGCCCTTGGCGACCTGGTTGAAGTCCGGGCTGAAGACCACGAGTTTCGAGCCGTTATGCTTGGCCTCCACCAGGAAATGGGCGTCGGGCGTGCGCGTCATGAACGGGTTGGAGCCGACGACGGCGATGAACTTGCTGTGGTACCAATCGGCGCTCTCGGCCACGTCGGTCTGCTCGCCCCAGACCTCGGGGGAGGCCGGCGGCAGGTCGCAGTACCAATCGTAGAAACTGAGGCTCACCCCGCCCATGAGCTGCAGGAACCGGGAGCCCGCGGCGTAGCTGATCATCGACATGGCGGGGATGGGGGAGAAGCCCACGACCCGGTCGGGGCCGTGCTTGCGGATGGTATGGAGATTGGAGGCCGCGATGAGTTCGGCGAGTTCTTCCCAGGTCCCCCGCCGGAAGCCGCCCTTGCCCCGCGCGCTGTGGTATTTTTCGCGCTTGACCGGGTCGCAGACGATGGAACCCCAGGCCGCCACCGGGTCCTTGGGGAACGCGGCGCGGGCTTCGGTCCAGAGGTCCCAGAGCGCTCCGCGTACATAGGGGTACTTCACACGCAGGGGGCTGTAGAGGTACCACGAGAACGAGATGCCGCGCTGGCAGCCGCGGGGCTCGTAGGGGGGCACTTCGGCGGAGAAGCGCGGGTAGTCGAGGGCCTGGAGCTCCCACGAGACCAGCCCGTTCTTCACGTGGATGTTCCACGAGCAGGAGCCGGTGCAATTGACCCCGTGGGTGCTGCGCACGACCTTGTCGTGGGTCCAGCGGTTGCGGTAGAAGTCCTCCCATTGGCGGACCTCGGGGTTGAGGATGTCCTTGATCCAACTCATGCGCGGCTCCTGGGGAGGGGGTGGGGATGGGCGGCGGGGATCATCGCGCGGCTCCGGTGATGCGCGCGCGCACGCTGCGCAGGCGGCCCCGATAGGCCACGGCGAGGCCGGCGAAGAAGAGAAGCGCGCCGAGGGCGGCGACGGGGTGGAGGGGGAACTCGTTGGGGGCCGGGGGCTCCTTTTCGAGGGCGGCGAAGAACGCCACGAGGTGGACGGCCTCCTGGCGGGTGACGGGATGGTCCTTGTAGAGCGCCGACATGATCTTGAAGCCCGGCTGCTGGCAGGCGACGCGCAGGCTATCGCGGCCATAGCGCTTATAGACGTCGTGGAGGTCGGGCCCGAGGAAGGGGGAATTGCCCATGGGCCCCGGCCGCACGGAATGGCAGGAGGCGCAGGCGGTGCCCCCGGCGGCGAGCCGCCGCTGCCCCTGGAAGAGCGCCCGGCCTACCGCCGCATCGGGCGGATCGAGTTTGGCCTCGGCCAGCTTGTTCTGGCGCTGCTGTTCGCGGTCGAGGCGGGCGGCGGCGGCGGCGTCGCGCAGGAGCGCCGCGATGAGGGAGGCGTCGAAGGTCCCGATGACCTTGGACCGCATGCGCTCCAGGGCCGCATCGAGGGCGCTCGGGGCGAGGGTCTTGGCGGAGACAAGGTCGGGCCCGGTGAGTTTGCCCCGCCCGATGGTATGGCACCCCGAGCAGGACCGTAGGAACGCCGTCGCGTTCGGGTCGGCGGCCGTATTCGCGTCGGCGCCGCCTTCCGCGGCGGGGAGGGGGGCGAGGGCCGCGAGGGCGGCGAAGAGGATCCAAGGGGTTGGTTTCATGGGCATATTTCCTTCAGCACGGGGCTTCGGCCTTGGCGCGGGCGTAGTACCACCAAGTGAGGGCGACGCAGGTGAGGTAGAAGGCGATGAAGCCCCACAGCGCGGCGTCGGCATGGCCCGTGGCGGCCAGCGAACTCCCGAAGCTCTTGGGGATGAAGAAGCCGCCATAGGCGCCGATGGCGCCGGAGAATCCCAGGACCGCGGCGCTCTCGCGCCCCGCCTGCACGGGGTCGGCGGGCGCATCCTTCCCCCGGCCCCTGCCGAGGAAAATGATGGGGATCATGCGGAAGGTCGAGCCGTTGCCGATGCCGGAGAGGGCGAAGAGCGCGAGGAAGGAGGCGAGGAATCCGGGGAAGGATCCCTCGGACCCCTGCCGCGGCAGGAAATGGAGCACCCCCAGCACGCCGGCGATCATGGCGAGGAAGACGGCGAGGGTCACCCGGGCCCCGCCGACCTTATCCGAGACCCATCCCCCCAGGGGGCGCAGGATCGCGCCCACGAGGGGCCCGAGGAAGGCGTACTTCACCGCGATCACGTCGGGGAATTGGGATTTGATGAGGATGCCGAAGCCGCTGGAGAAGCCGATGAAACTGCCGAAGGTGCCGAGGTAGAGCCAGCACATCACCCAGTTATGCTTTCGACCGAAAATGACCGATTGTTCGCGGAACGACGCCCGCGCCGTCGCGAGGTCGTTCATGCCGAACCAGGCGAGCAGCGAGAAGAGCAGGATGAAGGGGATCCAAAGGAAGGCCGCGTTCTGGAGCCAAACCTTCTTCGTGGCGGGCCTCGGGTGGCCCTCGCTGCGCGTTTCGATCGCCGCCGTCGCCGTGGCGGAAGCGGGGGCGGCGGCTTGGACTACCGGTTGCTTATGGGCGGTCGTTGGGGCCGCCTCCTGGGGCCCCCCGGCGACCGGGCCGAATAGCGAGAGGCCGATGGCGATGGGGGCCACGAATTGGACCACCGAGACCCCGAGGTTCCCCAGGCCGGCGTTTAGGCCCGTGGCCAGGCCCTTCTTCGATTTGGGGAAGAAGAAGGAGATATTGGCCATGGAAGAGGAGAAATTTCCCCCGCCGAAGCCGCAGAGCGCCGCGATGGCGATGAAGACGGTAAACGGCGTCGCGGGGTCCTGCACCGCCCGGCCCATCCATAACGCGGGGATGATGAGGGAGAGGGTGGAGATCGCCGTCCACCTGCGCCCGCCGAGGATGGGAACGAGGAACGAATAGAAGATACGCAGGGTCGCCCCCACCAGGGGCGGGATGGAGGCCAGGAGGAATAATTGGTTGCGCGTGAAGGCGAAGCCGATGTCGTTCAGTTTGACCGCCACCACGCTCCAGAGCATCCAGACGATGAAGGCCAGCATGAGCGAGGGCACCGAGATCCAGAGATTCCGGTAGGCGACCTTGGAGCCGCCCGCGGCCCAGAAGGCCGGGTCGTCTGGGCGCCAATCCTGGATCTCCCGGCCGGCTCTCGTCTCCACGGGGTTCGCGCGCTTCGGATCTGGGTTCAAGGGGGGCTCCGGTTTCGGGATCAGGAGGGCTGGGCGGGGAGGATGGCGGCCTTCGCCTTCTCCTCGAATTGGTCGCGCAATTGCGGGGAGGCGCGGTGGAGGATGCGCCACACGACGATATGGAGCCAGCCGAGGGCGGCGAGGGTGAGCACGAGGAGGATGGCGAAGGTGGTCTGGGGGATGCCGCTCCATTTCAGGGCGTAGGCGAAGAGCGGGGGAAGGATGAAGCCCCCGAGCGCGCCCAGGAGGCCCACGAGGCCCCCCACGGCGCCGACGTCATGGGGAAAATATTCGGGGATGTACTTGTAGACGGCGGCCTTGCCGAGGCCCATCCCGCAGCCGACGATGAAGATGAGGGCCGTGAAGAGGGCCGGCCCCATGACGAATTGCATGACGTTGAGTTGCCCGGAAGCGCTGATATGCTTGGGCACGTAGAGCACGATGTGCCCCTCGGGCGCCGCCAAGAAGAAGAGCGCCGCCGACATGAGGGCGAAGACCCCGTACATCATGCGCCGCGCGCCGAACCGGTCGGAAAGCCATCCCCCCAGGGGGCGGAGCAGGCTCGCGGGAAAAATGAAGAGCGCGGTGAGGAGGGCCGCGGTGGAGAGCGGCAGGTGGAAGACGTCGACGTAGTACTTGGGGAGCCAGACCGAGAGCGCCACGTAGGCCCCGAACACCACCACGTAGTAGAAACTGAAGCGCCACACCCGCACTTGGGAGAGGGGCCGGAGGAGATCCGCCGCCTTCCGCCCGGCCCCCGGCTTGCGGTCGAGCTTGGGCGTCCCGAACCAGATGAGCGCCGCCATGAGCAGGCAGAGGGTGCCGTAGAGGAAGGGCACGAAGCGCCAGCCGCCCGGCACGAACCCGCCGACGAACCCCGCGGCGGGGATCACCGCGATGAGCAGCGGCCCGATGAACTTGGTCACCGAGGCGCCCACGTTGCCCGCGCCGAAGACGCCCAGGGCGAAGCCTTGGCGTTCGCGGGGGAACCAGGCGGCGTTCCACGCGATCCCGACGGAGAAGGCGTTGCCCGCGAGGCCGACGAAGAACGAGAGCCAGAGGAGGTGGGTGAAGGTGTCGGCGCGGCTGATGAGGAAGGCCGGGATCGCCGTGACGGCGACGAGGAGCGTGAGCACGAGGCGCCCCCCGAACCGGTCGGTGAGGATGCCGAAGAGGAGGCGCCAGAGGGAGCCGTTTAGGATCGCCACCGCCGTGAGCCAACCGAACTGCACGTCGGTGAGCCCGAACTCCTTGCGGATCGGGATGCCCAGCACGCCGAACATGAGCCAGACCGCGAACATGAGCGTAAAGGCGCAGGTGGATAGGATCAGGATGGGGATGCGACCGGTCATCTCGGGGTCCTGCGGGTGGGTCAGGGGATGCGCAATGCGAATCCGATGAAGCGACTTGGTGTGTGAATTCGAGCGAAGGAGCGGCCGGATTGAGGAAATTTCCAGGAAAACCCGCGAATTATCGATAATTGGATATACATATCCATTTGACTTATATTATCGTAATGCCTATAATCCTTGTCAATAGCTCAGTGGGAAAAATCCGCTTCCAATCCATTTTTCAGGCGGGGTTTGCTTGATCTTCTCCCAAACCTCCGAGTACGCGCTGCGCGCCGTCGTGGAATTGGCCATCCATAGCAACACGCCCCTGACGACCCAGCAGATCGCCGAGACGACGAAGATTCCCGCGGGCTACCTCTCCAAGGTCCTGCAATCCCTCGGGCGCTCGAATCTCGTGCGGTCGCAGCGCGGCCTCCACGGCGGCTACCTGCTCACCCGCTCGCCCGAAACCATCACCGTCCTCGACGTGGTCAATGCCGTCGATCCGATCCAGCGAATCACCTGTTGCCCCCTCGACCTCAAGGAACACGGGGACAAACTCTGCCCCCTCCACCAAAAAATGGACACCGCCATCGGAAAGATGGAGGAATCCCTGGGCGGCTCGACGATCGCGGATATGCTGCCGAAGCCCGAATCCCCGGTTTCCTGATCGGCATCGGAGGAGCTTGCCGCCCCTCCCCGGGTTCTCAGGGGCGCTTCTTCGGGCCCCGCTTCCCGTCGACGAGGTGGAGGAGCGAGAGCAGGGGGTGCCGCCACGGCATGCGCGGCCCCGCGTAGCGCATGACGATCCGCATGGCCTCGCGCTTTTGCGGCTGGTAGCAATGCACGGGGCACTTTTTGCAGGTCGGCTTGGCGTCGCCGAATTGGCATCGGTTGAGGCGCTCCCGGGAATAATCGAGGAGCGCGCGGCACTCGGGGCAGAGTTCGCGTTGGCCGTGCTGGTCGCGGCACCAGATGCCCACCATCGCCGATACGGTCACCTGCTCCCGTTCCAATCGTTTCATTGGGGTGGATCTTAATGTCGCCGGCCCCATAGGGCAAGCGGCCGATCGGGCGGCCCCGAAAAGTACAAGAATCCCCCCGCTTTCTCCATGGGCGGCCCGCCCGCCGCGGCCTATCCTTTGTGCAGTCAAGGCGATTTTTAGGAGTCCCCGTGCGCGAAAAAGAATATATGGACCGTTTCCCCCGGCTGCCCGATGCCTTCATGGTCCAGCGGCTGGCCCTCCCGGCGGGCCAGAACGACATGGTCCTCGACACCGATACCTTCAACGAGGTCGACGACCAGTTCGCCCTCGCCGATTGCCTGCTGCTTCCGGCCCAGCTGCGGGTGGAGGCCGTCTACGCCGCGCCATTCCATAACGACCGCTCCGAGGGGCCGGGCGACGGCATGCAGCGGAGTTTCGACGAGATCCACCGGGTGCTCGAGCGTCTGCGCCTGGCGGGGACGGTGCCCGTGCTCAAGGGGTCGGACCGCTTCCTGGGCGACTCGGCCGCCCCGATCAAGAGCGCCGCGGCCCTCGACCTCGTGGAACGCGCCATGAAGCGCGCCGACAAGCCGCTCTACGTGCTGGCCATCGGCGCGCCGACGAACATCGCCTCGGCCCTGCTCCTCGAACCGCGCATCCGCGAGAAGATCGTCCTCGTGTGGCTCGGGGGGCAGCCCCTTTCCTGGCCGACGGCGCGGGAGTTCAACCTGCAGCAGGACCCCCTCGCTTCCCAGATCCTCTTCAATAGCGGGGTGCCCATGGTCTTCGTACCCTGCACCCACGTCGCCGAGAAGCTCATGACCACCCTGCCCGAATTTCGGGAATGCCTTCGGGGCAAGAGCCCCATCAGCCAATACCTCTACGAGATCGTCGAGGGCTACGCCAAGGGGAATCCCGATCCCACCTGGACGAAGGTCATCTGGGATGTGGCGACGGTGGCCTGGATGCGCGACCCGAACTTGGTGCCGAGCGAGCTGGTGCACGCACCCATCCTCACGGACCAGCTCACCTATAGTTTCGACCAAGGCCGCCACTTCATGCGCATCGCCACCAATATGTCGCGCAGCGGCGTGCTGGGCGACCTCTACCGGCGGCTGAACGCGGTGAAGTGAGGGACCCAGGAAGCCGTGCCCGGGAATCGCGCCCGCCTAGGGCGATCCCGGGGGCTTTCGATCGATCGGGGCCGCGGGCGATCAAGCCACCGGTTTGAACCGGGTGACTTCCGGCGGCGCGACCCGCAGGGCGTTTAGTTTCGGGGCGATGGCCTTCACATGGGCCGTCTGGAAATGGGCGTCGAGGGCGGCCTCGTCGCGCCACTGCTCGATGACCGCGAAGGAGTCGGGAGACTTCAAGTCTTGGTGGAGGACATAGGAGAGGCAGCCGTCCTCTTTCCGCGTGGCTTCGATGAGCGGGGCGGCTTCCTTCAAATACGCTTCGAGCACGCCGGGCTTGAGGGTAAAACGCGCGGTAACGACGATCATGGGGGCTCCGGGCAAGGCGTATTCGCGGTGATTTACGGCGGCGCCGGGCAGGTTTTTTTGGCGCCGGGGCGGGCCTTGCGGGGGAATTTTGCCATGGATAGTGGCATCGGGCGCTCTGGAGAACCGGACAAATTCCTCTTGAAGCCAACAAGCGCGGGCATCTCGTAAGTCGAAACCAAATAGGGAACCTATTTGAATATTTCCTTAAGGGATCTGGAGTATGAATATAGTAGCACTCGTCTGTTGTAATCGATGATTTCCGATAGAGACAAAACAACTTTCGGATTCCGAAAAGAGGAGATCTCTCTTGCGAACACAGAACTGATTCTTTCAGAAAGTTCAAACCTCTGGTAGTTGCTCTCAATAGAGCATTTTTTTAGTTGGAACAACTTGTCGCAGTCAAATAGTATTCCAAGTTCGTATTGTTTCGATGGATCAAAGTATTTGATGTCAATTTCAACATCTAAAACAATTTCCTCTGGACGCTCTGCTGAGCCATTGATTTCGAGTGTGTTAATTTTTATACTCCCCAACTTGGGCGCTGGCACCGAAGGGGCACGCAAAGACGCATTGTCTGGGAATAAAGATGCAAAGGTGGATGCATTCAAAGTTTCGATTTCGGCTGGAGATTGAATGACGAAGTGGATGCGATTGAGCGTGAGGCCACTTTTATTGTGGTAAAGATTCAAATTAACAACATAAACATTTCTGAACAACCCAACCCAACCGTACATCGAATATTCAATGTTGGTTAACTCGCCAATGGAGGCAATATAACTCGCGTTCGTTGAGTTCACAAGCGATAGAGACTCTTAGGAGACTCGTTTTAATAATTCGGGGCGTTTGATGATTTCACAAAATCCGAGATAGGATAGTTTATTTTCGATCAATGTTATTATTTGCTGCGTTGTGGGCGGGGGAATGTTGACAGAATCCAGATTCAAAATTGCTAAGGATTTTGAGCAAACGAGAGTAGGCACTGCAAGAAATAAGAAAAGTAGTTGTTTCATTACATTTTCCTGATTTTCAAGTATATTTTGTCTTGGTTTTGCCTAACGCAGAACTCGTCTTTCGCCCATCTTCAAGACATTCTCGCCGAAACATGCGGCAACGTCTTCCGAACCGCCGCGCCAGGTTTGAGTCGCCCCTCCACCACGAACCCCTCGCAGCGTTGACCGAGTTCCCCGATGAGATGCTCCCTAAACCGGCGCAAAGGTTCCTGGTATTCGGCTTTCCCGCTCAGGTCGGTCAATTCACCGGGGTCGCTGGCCAGGTCGAAAAATTGTTCCCGCCCGTCCGAGGGGCGCCAAATGTACTTGCGCTGGCCATTGGTGAGGGCGTGCCAACTCTGGCCGGGTTCCCGGGCCATCTCGAGATGGAGGATCCTGGGAGAGGATTCGGGTAGTGAACCGCTTAAGTCGGGCACGAGGTTTCTTCCATCCACCGACTCGGGGCAAGGCACCCCGGCGAGGGCCAAGATCGTCGGCATCACATCTTCGAGGCATGCCGGGGTTTCGAGCCGCGCGCCCCGCGGGAAGCCGAAGGACGGTGGAGCCTGGAGGATCAGCGGGATGCGGCTCGCCCCCTCATAGGGCGCGCTCTTTCGGAATAGGTGGTGGTCCCCGAGCATTTCCCCGTGGTCGGAGGTATAGAGGATGACCGTATTGGAGCGGGTCTTGTCATCCAGCTCCCCGTGGGGATTGAGGAGCCGGTGGATCTGGTCGTCGATGTGGTTGATGAGGCCGTAATAGCCGGCGCGGCAGGAGAGGAGCGCCTCGCCCTGGAGGTTCACCGCGTGGCTATCGGGGGCCGCCCCGAGACCCCCGTGGGCCGGGGCCGTTTCCCAGGTGCCGAGGAGCGGTTTCGGCACCCCGGTGCGCAGATATCGGTCGAAGTAGAAGGCGGGGGGATAGAGGGGCGGGTGCGGGGCGGCGAAACTCACCACGAGGAAAAACGGGCATTCCGGGTCGCGGCGCGAGAGAAAATGGAGGGCGGCGTCGACGGTGCGGTAGCTGGGGTGGAGGTCGTCGGCCAAATGCCAGGGGCGCGCCGTCCATCCATTGGCGTCGAGGCCGTGGCTCCAGGAGGGATTTTCGCCGTGGCCGGGGAGGGGACCGGTGACATCGTCTGGGTGCACATCGCCGGTGTGGACCATCTGGTCGAATCCGAATCGCTTGCGGCGCGGGCTCTGGTGCATGTCCCGCCCCACCAGCACCGTCTGGTACCCGGCTTTCCGGAGTTCGCCGGGAAGGGTGGCCGGGGGGTACCATGGAATATTGTCTTCCATCCCCACCATGCCGTGGGTCGAGGGGAATTGACCCGAGAGCAGGGAACGCCGCGCGGGGATGCATACCGGGCAGGTGCTATAGGCATGGGCGAAGGAACCGCCGCTGGCCGCCAAGTGGTCGAGGGTGGGGGTGAGGAGGACCGGATGGCCTTCGATGCCGAGGCAATCGCCCCGGTGCTGGTCGGAAATGATGAGTATGAAATTGGGCTTCTCGGTAGGCATGCTTCCTCCCGAAGGATTCGGGGTGGCTGGGCCCAAGCATAATCCTTAAGTTGGAGAATTGCCATGCATCGTGGTGGCCGGTATGTTTCCCTCCGCCATGGGGCGTCGGACGGACTCCGCACCGCTTTTAGAGCGAGTGCCGAAGCGAGGTTACTCGATAGAATCGGGGCGCGGGGTTCGGTTTCGCCCTGGTGGATTAGGGTGTGACGATCCCCGCCTTCCCGTAAGTTCCCGCCTTCTCCTCGATCGGCTCCAAACTCTCGGGCCGATGCGTCTTCGGGTAGGGCGCGGAAAGGATGGGCGCCGCCCAGTGGATGGCGTTGCGGAGCACCTGGAGCACGTGGGGGTTTTCGTAGGTCGGGTAGGCCTCGTGGCCCGGGCGGAAATAGAATACACGCCCATGGCCGCGCTGGAACGTGAACCCGCTTCGGAAGACCTCGCCCCCTTCGAACCAGGAGAGGAAGACCACATGGGCGTCGCCCGCGATCATGAACGGCTCCCCGTACATCTCCTCGACGGGGAGGACGAAGGTTTCGGGGAGGCCCCGGGCGATGGGATGGGCCGGATCGATGGTCCATAGCCGCTCCCGTTCGGCGGCCTCGCGCCAATGGAGTTTGCCGCTCGTGCCGCTGAGCGCCCGAAAGATCTTCGACCTATGGGCCGAGTGGAGGGCGAGGAGTCCCATCCCTTCCCACACGCGCTCCTGGACGCGACGGACGACCTCGTCGGAAACCTGCTCGTGGGCGGCATGGCCCCACCAGAGGAGCACGTCCGTCTGACGGAGGACCTCCGCGGATAGCCCGTGCTCCGGTTCCTCGAGGGTCGCCGTGCGCAGGGCGAGGCCCGGGCCCGCCAAGCGCTCGGCCAGGGCCCCGTGGATGCCGCGGGGGTAGAGTTTTTGAACCTCCGGGTTCTGCTTCTCATGGACGAACTCGTTCCAGATCGTCACCCGAAGCGGCGCGTGGTCGATGAGGGGGGATGGATTCATGGGTCGCCTCCGCAGCGTTTTCATCGGATGGCATTCGACGGTTGAACGGGGAGTTGGAAGCCCGCCTCGTTCTGGTTTGGCTTAAAGCGGAAGGTTTCGCCGGTTTCCGAAGCTTCAAGAACGCCGAGGGCCACCTCCACCGAATGGAGCCCCTCCGCGAGCCCCACGCGGGGCGGGGCGCCGGAGGAGACCATGTCGATGAAAGCCTCCATCTGGGCGAGATAGGGCGGTTTTCCGGGGCAGGCGAGCTCGGTCTGCTCCCCGGCGCGGTAGAGGCGGAGCTTGTCCGAACCCTCGTAGATCGCGGCCCCTTCGTCGCCGTAGAGTTCGATTTTGTCGTATCCCACGCCATAACGCTGCCAGCTCCCTTCGATGCCCGCGATCGCCCCATTGCGGTAGGCCAAGGTGGCGGAGACGTAGTCGACCGGCAGCGGCATGGACCGGCTTAAGCGCAGGCAGCGGCCGCAGGCGCTCTCCGCTTCCCCCAGGATCCAATGGAGCTGGTCGAAAAGGTGGCTCATCATGTCGAGGGTCACCCCGCCCGACCGCCCGTAATCGGCGAAGAAATCGCCCCATTCCCGGGCGTACCCGGGGTGGCAATAGGCGACCTTCGCCATGCGGATCGTCCCCAAGCGCCCCTCACGGGCGACCCGCTGGAGCATGGCGTAACCGGCCTGGTAGCGGCGATGATGCCCCACCATCACCCGGGCCCCCGCCGCGTGCGCTTCCCGAAGGAGTTCCCGCCCTTCCTCGACTCTGCGCACCAGGGCTTTTTCGCAGAATACGGCGGTCTTCCCCGCCGCGAAGAGGTCCAGCAGGGTCCGGTGGTGCAAGTCGGTGTAATGGCAGACGAGCACGCCATCGATTTCCCCATCGGCGTAGAGTTCATGGGCATTGGCGTAGCATTTCGGGACCTGGTACGCGGCCGCGAAACTTTGGGCGGCCGCTTGGCTGGGATCATAGACGCCGAGGATCCGAACGCCGGAGAGGCCCCTCAGGGCGCTGGCGTGGGTCTGGGCCATGCGGCCGGCGCCGATGAATGCGAGTTGGACCATGGGACACCTCCCGGTGCGCTCAGATGACGAAATGGGTTTGGAGGAACTCGAAGCTTTCTTGGAACGAGGAGAAAGGGTCGGGGCAATCCCCGTCGTGCTCCACGACGAAGGTTTTCACCCCTGCCGCTTCCGCCGCGGGGAGGAGGGTTTTCCAATCGAGATTGCCCCGCCCCACGGGGAACATGGCGCGACTGCCGCATTTTTCGGCGCTCGCCATCCCGTAGTCTTTCAGGTGGATCACCTCCATGCGCCCACCCATTCGCGAAATCCATTGGAGCGGCGAGGCGCCGCCGGCGTGGACCCAATAGGTATCGAGTTCCGCCTGCAGCGCCGGGGCCTCCTCGTAGAGCACCTCGAGCAGGAGTAGCCCTTCCACCCGGGCGAACTCGATGTCGTGGTTGTGGTAGGCCAGCGCCACGCCGCCCGCCGCCAGGGCCTTGGCGGCCCCTTCCAATTCGCTGGCCAGGAGACGCACGGACTCGATGGTGGTCATCGGCCGGTGGGGGAACGGGTAGGCCACGTGCGGGCAGCCGAGGGCGCACAGCCGCTCCAAGACGCGCGGCGTCTCGCTGAGGATGGCGGCCCCGCTTTCATGGGCCGTCGGGGCGCGGAACCCCTCTCCCTCGAGGATCGCCCGCAATTCGGTCTCGGGCATCGCCGGGAGGCAGGTGCTGAGCTGCACGCTGCGGTAGCCGATGGCGAAAAGGCGCCCCAGGGTCTTGCGAAGATCCGCGGGCGTCTTGAGATGCTCGCGGAAACTATACAGTTGGGCAGCGAGTTGGTGGCTTTTCATGGGGGGCCTCGGGAGGAGCGATTCGGGCGATTTGACCTTTATGGTGAAATGATAGACCTGATATTCCTAGTTGTGGATGGGCTAAAGAAGCATTAATATATACAAAACGAACATCGGGGAGGGTGCGTGGACTATTACGGGGGGCTGGAGTTCAGCCTGGGGGGCAGCCAACCGCGCTGCACCGATTGGTACCGCCATGTGCCGATCTACTACGGCATCCAATACAACCACGCCGGGATCCTGCGCCTGCGGGTGGACCGGAAGGCGGAATACGAGATGCGCGGCCCCTGCGCCTTCATCAGCCATCCCGGCGCGTTCATCGAGTACGGCACGGCCGACGGCAAGCCGCGCCACCATAATTTCGTCTGCTTCTTCGGGCCCCGCATCGAGGCCTACAAGACCGGCGGCCTCCTGCGCCTTCCGAGCCCGAAGCCCCTGGTGCGCATCGCCGACGGCATCCGCTTCCATGGGGCGCTCCAGGCGCTCTGCGAGGCGATCCACGGCCGAAGGCGCCTTTCGTCGGCTCGGCGGGTCGTCGCCCTGGAAGAACTCCTCCTCCAATTCAGGGAGAATGAGGCGGGGGAAACAGCGGGCCATCCCCCGGGACCGCTGACCGAACTACTCTTCGCCGTGGAGGCCGCGCCGGAGCGGGCCTGGGATTTCCGGGGCGCCGCATCCCGCTTCGGGTGGACCGAGCCGCATTTTCGCCGGGTGTTCAAGGCGCGCGCCGGCATGGCGCCCCAGCAATATGTCATCCAATTACGCTTACGGAGGGCTTCCCGCCTCCTCGTCGAAACGAGCGAGCCCATCCTCGCCATCGCCCAGCGCATGGGCATCGAGAACGGGTTCTATTTCTCCCGCCTCTTCAAGGAACGCTTCGGCCTGTCGCCGCTGCAGTACCGAAACGAGTTCCGGGCGGCGACCAAGCCGCCGGGATGAACGAGGGTGGCCCCCGTCCGGCTCAGTCCGCCTTTTCCACCTGACGGAACCGGATCGCGGAGATCCAGACTTTGGCCGTTTGGGCGTTCTCTTTGCTGCGGATTTTGAGGCTCACCAGGCGGCTTTGGAGGTCGGGGAAGGCCTTGAAATCCTCGGGGATGTCCACCGTCAACGAATAGGGGGCCCAAGCGGGGCCCACCTTCACCGACCGGCTCTTCCACCAATGGCCCCCGAAGTGCCGGTACATCGACCAACCGTTGACATCCAGGGCGAGGACCGCTTCGGCATCGGCTTTTCCCCAGAAACTGGCCTCGAACCGCTTCCCCGGAATCATGGGGAGTTGGATCGAGGAGATCGAGGTGACGCCCTTTTCCTGGGGAGCGATTTTGAGGAGCAGAGCCTGGTCGCCGGCGAGGAAATCGGCCTGCTTCTCGATGCGGGCGGGGAGCTGCGGGGTGCCGTCATCTGGCTTCCACATCACCGGGATGCCGCTGGCGCCGTGGAAGTACCCCTCGGGCATCAGGTTCCCCTTGAACGCGTCCGCCTCGATTTTCCGAAGTTCGAGGGCGCTGAGATCGATCTTCTTCGGCTTGGAAGAGCTGCAGAATAATTTAAACGGGATGCTCGAGGCGCTTCCGCTGTAAAAATAGAAGGTATACACGTTCGGGGCGGCGCTCACGGGGTAGGATTTCGAGAAGGAACCGTAATCCCCGATCTCGCCGTTCACGGTGAACACCGGCCGCAATTCCTCCTGCGAAGCTTTCATATTCCACGTGAGCGCATAATAGGTTTCGGGGGAGACTTGGGAAGTCCAGGATAGCCCCTGGTCATTCTTCCCGTCATAGTCGGCCTGGAATCGCCCCGAGACGCCCTCCCAGGGCGATCCCGGCGAGATGTTCGGCGGGACTTCGGCGGAGACCCAAAGGACCAGAGCCATCGCGGCGATTAGGGACGTTGAGATTTTCATGGCGGGAGTTCCCCTTTCAATCGATGCGCAGGAGGCCGAAACTGAGGCGATTCTTGTAGGCGTCCCCGGTGGAATTCCACATCCATTGGGCCTCCGCCTTCGCGGGGCCCTGGGCGTCGTCCACCGCCAGATCGAACCCGATCAAGCGGCCGGGAAGCCTGGGCCCGAGTTCGAGGGAGGCGAAGGGGATCGTCACGGTCGCCTGGTATCCCCCCGGCCGCGGATCCAAGGCGACGCGGACCTGCTCGGCGCCGAAGGCGGAAAGTTTCCCGCTTTGGAACACCGCCTGACGGCCCTTGGGGGCGTATGGCAGGAGGAACATGCGGGCCACGCGGTCGTGGTAGACCCCGCCGCCCTTCATTGGCATGTAGTCGGGATCGGGATCGATGAAGAGTTCGATGGCATCCTGTTCCCAGGGACTTCGCGCCCCGGGCTCACCCGAGGGGGTGGCGTCGGCGACCTCGATGACGAGGCGGAGCTTCTGCCCGTCGTGGGAGGCCCGGAAGGAGGCGCGGTGGGAGGGCGCATTCCCCCGAGCGCGATTCGTGAGGGCCTGGGAGGGGCCGGGGTCCCGCCCGACCGCGTAACAGAGGGGCGGCGTGGCGAGCAGGACGGGGAACTCATAGATCCTTCCCCCGCCATGGACCATGAAGCGCGCCGCACCGGCGGGAGCGCCCGGTTTCAGGAGCAGCGGCACCTCCACGATCCCCGCAGCGCCGGGAGGAAGGACTCGCTCGGCGATCTCCAGTGCCGTGGCCGACTCCCCCCGGAGCCCGCAGGCGATAGGGAGGGGGGCGCCCAAATTATTCTGGACCGAAGCCGTGACGGCCCAATTCCCCCCGGGGCGGGGCAGGACGCGGGCGGCGCCGAAGGTCACGGCGTTGGCCGCCTTCAGTTCGGCGCCGGCAAGGATTTTTTGGAACTCGCTCGCATCGCCCCCGTTCCAGACGACATAGAAGGGGCGGCCATCGAGGGGGAACGGCGCGGATTTAAATGAGAGGCGATTGCCATAAAGATCGTAGAGTTCGGCGCGCGCGTCGTCGAGGGCGAGGCGGATCGACACGCCCTCCGCGGCGCCGTAGCGCCAGAACGCGGCCAGCGTCTTGCCCTCGCGCTCGAAGACGTAGCAGATGCTGTCCGGCACCCAGCGGATCTTCCCGACGGGCTTCGCGCCCTCGAAGAACCGGGCCAGGGCGTTGTAGACCGAGAACACGCCCGACGGGTGCGCCACGTCGAAGACATAGGTAGCCTGGAAATGGGCCGCCTGGGCCCGCTTCCAGATCGTCTGGGCGCATAGGGGGGTGGATTGCTTCACGCCCTCGCCCAGATCCGTGAGGAAGCGCGCCGCCGCGTCCTCGGGCAGGCACAGGCCCTTGTCCTGCCCCGGCCCCCGGTCCTTCAGGTAATAGACCTCCGTGTTCCATAGGGCTTTCCCGCCCGCGCCGGCCTTTTCGAGCATGCCGCGGATGCCCTCGATGGGCGCATCGGGGGCGGTAAGGCTTGCGAAATGGGGCGAGTCGTAGGGGTGGAACGAGACGGCATCGGCGTAGGCGGCCCCGCCCTGCTTGAAGCATTCCCCGAGGAAGCCCACGAGGTTGCCGCCCTTATCGCCGGTGGAGCAGAAGCCCACGACCTTCGCCTTCGGGTCGGCCGCGTGGATCGCCTCGTAGGCCGGCCTGAGGAACTCCATGTATTCCGCTGAGCTCATATAGCCGCTGGCCTCGTTGATGATCTCATAGTGGGAGATCCGCCCCTTGAAATGGGCGGCCACCGCCCCGACGAAGTTCTTCCACGGCCCCATGGGGGGGAGTTTCACGTCCTTTTTCCAGGCGCCATTGTCTTTCATTACGCGGCATTGGTCTTCGATCCACGCCGGCCACCCGGCGGTGCCCGTCTTCTTCCAATCCACGAACTCGACCCCGCCGAGCACGGGGAGCACGCGGATGCCGAACTTGGCGGCGTCGTCCACGGTCTTGTCCGCGAAGCGGAAATCGTACTTGCCCGGCTCGACCTCGATGTCTTTCCAGGTGAAGGCGGGCGTCCCGTAATCCCAATCGCGGAAGAGGCGGATGCCCAGATCCGCGTACATGCGGATATAGTCGAGCTGGTCCATGGAAACGGCGTAGGCCGGCACGTCGAGTTCGCCCCAACTCGGGGGTTTGCGCAAGCCCCCGCCGGCGAAATTGATCCCCGCCACGTAGGTCGTCTCCAGGTTGGGCAGGCCCGCCTTGCGCGCCAGGGGCCAGACGGCCACCGCATAGTCGGGGGAACAGAGGCCCTTGACGGGGGAAACGAAGGCGGTCTCCAGGCGGAAGGCGCCGTAGCGCTTCAGGTCGACCCGAGTTTCGATGCGCCTCCGTTCCCGGGGCGCGAGGCTCAGGTGGAGCTTCGCCAGTTCGATGCTCGCGCCGTCGATGGGATCCTCCTGGCTCCCGGAATGGTCCTCCACCAGGCGAAGGACCGCGTCGGCCTCGACCCGGGCGTCCCCGTGGTTGATGGCGAGGGTGGTCAGGAGCGCGGGCGTCCCGCCTTCGGGGATGGGGAGCACGCTCTTCTCGAAAAGCGTCGTCGCCTCGAGTTCGGCGGCGGGCTGGTAGGCGCCCTTCGAATCCGACGGGCTCAACCGGAGGCTATCGAACCAGAGGTTTCCGCCCTTCGGTTCCTTCCCGTAGCCATAATCGATGCGCAGGCTATAGAAGGGCTGTTTCCAGCCGGCCTTTGTCCTCCACGTGAAGGTGTAGGTCTTCCAATCCCCCGCAAGTTGGAACTCCTTCCCGGCCACGTCCCAACCCGCCACGCTCACGGAGGTCGCGTAGACGTAGACGGCCGCGGGGCCGCCCTCCGTTTTGGCCGCAAACGAGAGGGTGTACTCCACGCCGGGAACGAGGGGGCATTCCGGGAGGAGGAGCCGCCCCTTCTCCGCGAAGGGATTGGGGATCTTGAGGGATTGCCGCCCGGAGTCCGCGGTCGACGTATCCGCGATGACCTTGGTGTATTTCAGGCCCGGATTCGACGCCGGGTTCAGGTAGCGCGGGAACCCGAAGCCCGCCTCCCCGAGTTCGAATCCCGAATTGAAGAGGAGGTTCTGGGCCGGGAGGCTCGCGAGCAGGGCGAGAGCGACCAACCGTAGGCGGAAATGCGGGATCGGAAACATCGTGGGCCTCTCCATTTATCTTGGCCGAATCCGGGGGGCCTTCGGCGGTCGAGGATGAGCTTAAGCGATGGGCGCCGCGGGCGCCATGGTTGGATCGCCCTTCCGCATACGCCAATCGACCATCCATTTAGCCCTGCGGGCTCCCCGGGAAACCCCGTCGCCAGGCGTCGGGCGCCATGCCGAAGACCCGGCGGAAGGCGGTGGAGAACGAGAACTCGCTCTGGTAGCCGACGCGGGCGGCGATTTCCCTAAGGCGAATCCCCCTTGTTTTAAGCATTTCCTGGGCCCGCAGCATGCGGAGTTCGGCGACGAGGCGCTGGGGCGACTTCCCGTACATTGCGGCGGCCAGGCGCCGGAAATGGGTCGTCGAGAGTCCCGCGCGCTCGGCGAGTCGCTGGACGGTCCAGGGTGACGCCGGATCGACCATGACGGCCTCCCAAAGGGCGTCGAAGCTGCGGCGCTTCTCGTCGGCCTCTTGGGCCCCCAGGCCCGCCATCTCCCGCCCCAGGGCGTTGAGCAGGAGCCGGTGGTGGAGGAGGGCCGCATCGAAGGCGGCCCCGTCCCGTCGCTTCGACTCCCGCAGCGAGGCTTCCATCGAAGCGACGAGTTCCGCTCCCCAACCGGCCCGCACGATTCGGATTTCTCGCCCGCGGAGGGGAAACGCGGGGCAGGGATTCCTGAAATGGAGCCAGGCGAGTTCCCAGCGGCGTCCGTGGACGCGGTAACGGTAGGCCGATTGGGCCGGCGCGAGGAGCAGATCGCCCGGGGCGAGTTTGACGGGACCCGGCGGGGTCTCCAGGAACCCCGCGCCCGCGGTGGTGAGGAGAACGAGATGCCAGCCGGCCCTTGGCCGCGACATCTCGTAACCGGCCACCACCGAACTGAGCCCCGCTTGGATCACCCCCGCTTCGAGGAGGGGCATGGCGGCGCGAGCCTGGAGGGATAAAAAACGTTCCCGGCACCCCTTCGGGATGGAGTGGATCGCCGGGATCTCGGGGGCCTCCTCACCCGTAGATTCGGCGCGCTCCTCCTTCTTCGTTCTTAGGCGCATGGGTGCGAGCGACCAAGATCCCGGGGCGCGGGGCCCTGGTCAGGATTCCAGGAACGCCCGGTAGAACCGGTAGGCCTGGTAGACGTCGGACTTGCTCGTGAGTTCCACGGGGGAGTGCATGCCGAGCACGCAGGGCCCGGCGTCGACGCAGTCCATGCCGTAGCGGGCCATGAACTTGGAGATCGTGCCCCCGCCGCCGTGGTCGACCTTGCCGAACTCACCGGTCTGCCAGGGGATGCGCGATCGGGCGGCGAGGTCGCGCAGGAAATGCATGTATTCGGCGTGGGCATCGTTGGTGCCGCCCTTGCCGCCGGCGCCCACGTATTTTTGGAGCGTGACGCCCCGGCCGAAGACCGAGGTATTGCTCGCTTCGTAGGGGCCCTTGAAGGTGGCGTCCAGGGCCGAGGTGACGTCGGCCGAGATCGATTTCGCCCGGGAGAGGAACTCCACGGGGTCCAGGCCGCCGGGGACCTTGGCGACATAGGCGCGGGCGAAGCGCTCCAGGAAATTGCTGTCGGCCCCCGTATTGCCGCTGCTGCCCGTCTCCTCCTTGTCCGAGACCCAGGCCACGGCGGTATGGGCGGGGCGCGCCAGGGCCGTGAGCGCGCGGAAACTCGTGTAGGCGCAGACGCGGTCGTCCTGCCCGTAGCCGCCGAGGATCGCCCGGTCGAAGCCCACGTCCACGGGCTTACCCGCGGGCACCAGTTCAAGTTCGGCGCAGGCGAGGTCCTCCTCGCACAGGCCCCAGCGCTCATGGAGGTGGATGAGCACGGCGAGCTTGATGCGGTCCTTCACCGCCGGGTCGGGCACGGGCAGATGGCCGACGATGACGTTGAGTTCCTCCCCCTCCACCAGCCGCGCGGCCTCCTTCTTCATCTGCTCCTGGGCGAGGTGGGGGAGCAGGTCGGGGATGATGAACACCGGGTCGCCCTCGTTCTCGCCGAGGTGGATCTCCACGCGCCGCCCCGCCTTCGTGTGGGCCACCCCGTGGATGGCCAGGGGCAGATTGAGCCACTGGTATTTCTTGACCCCCCCGTAATAATGGCTGCGCAGCAGGGCGAGCTCCGCGCCGTCTTCGTAGAGGGGATGGGGCTTGAGGTCGAGGCGGGGGGAATCGCCGTGGCTGCCGATGAGGCGCAGGGAGGCGGGGTCCTTCCCCACGATCCCGGCGAGGATCGATTTGCCCCGGGTGACCTCGTAGAACTTCGCCCCCGGCGCGAGCTTCCCCTTCCCCGAAAACTCCGTGAACCCGTGCTTGCGGCAGAGGGCGGCGAGGCGGTCCACCGCGAGGCGTTCGGTCTTGGCCGCGGCGAGGAAGGCCTTGTACTCCTCGGCGAAAGCGAACACCTCGGCGTGGCTCGAGGCGTCTTTGCGCGTCCACGCGCTCTCGCGCTTCAGCAGGAGTTCTTCGGCCTTGGCCTGGAACCGGGATGGGCCGGGCTTCCCCGGGGAAGCCGCGGTGGATGATTTTTTCTTCTTCGCAGTCGGCATGGGAACTCCTGGTTCCGAGATCTTTCTATATTAAGGGATCAGTTGCATCGAGGGATATGCTGCGTCGGGGGCGCGGCTTTCGATCTTGGAGCCCCCGCCGCAGGCGCTTCGGGATCATAAATTCATTTCACGCCGGGGAATAGGCCTCCGGGCCCAATAGAAACGCCCCGCTTGCGCGGGGCGATTCTATACCAGCCCGGACGATAAGCCGGATTCTGTGGTGGGACCCATTTCTCTGGGGCACGCCTTTCGGCGGGCCTCTGGCAACCTACCTGTCCCCTTTCTCCGGAGTCTGGGCCCGTCCCGAAGGGCGGGTCCGCGGGGACTTCTTGGTCTTGCTCCCGGCGGGGTTTACCGTGCCGTCGGCATTGCGGCCGACGCGGGGGTCTCTTACACCACCTTTTCACCCTTACCCCCTCCGCCGGCTTGCGCCGGTTTCGGGGGCGGTCTATTTTCTGTGGCCCTGTCCGTCACGGGGAAGTCGCCCTCCCCATGCCCGGGAATTACCCGGCGCCGTTTCCGGTTGGAGTCCGGACTTTCCTCCCCCCGTTTTGCGGGGAGCGGATCCCTGCCCGGGCTGGCGGGGTATTATAGTGCGCGAACGCCCCCCGTGGAAACGCGGTGAGCGAAATCGAGCGAAGGGCTCCCAAGGGGCCCGGCGTGCCGTCTAGAATGAAAGAGAAGTCAGGGTGAGGGGATGGGATTTCGCCCCTGTTCGGGGAGCGGACACCGGGTTCCGTGGTTCCATCCGCGACAAAGGGGCCGTTTTCCCCTCAAAAATGGTGCTTTTAGGGGCAAAAATGGGCGATTGACAAATAAATTCGCTTATGTCAAGATGGAGGATCGCAAATTCGAAAAAAAATTCGCAAAAAAATTCAAGCTGGGGTGGAGGGGCCTTCGCATGAATCTAGATCCCATCGGTTGGAACATGGCCTATCTCGGCCTCACCACGGTCGTGGTATGGTCGGTGAGCCGTTATTACCGCCGGAAAGTCGACTTCACGAAGCTCAAGAAATATCTCGACCTGAAAGAGAAGAACCTTGAGCAGGAATTCGAGAAGAAGATCCAGACCCTCAACGACGCCAGCATCCATATCGACGTCGACGCCAAGCGCTACAACCAACTCACCCACGTCGTCCAGGGCGACCTCCTCACCATCGAGAAGCGCCTCTCCGTCTTCGCCGAGATCGACAAGCGCATCGAGGGCAAGCTCGACACCTTCCGCCGGGAAGAGGACCGCATCCGCGCCCTCTCCGACGAGTTCGCCGGCCAACTGCGCGAACTCTCCGAGAAGCAGGACGATTTCCGCAAGCTCCAGAAGGACCTCAAGAAGGGCGAAGACCGCCTCGCCGAATTGGAGCAGGCCTCCGGGCGCTTCATCCAGGAACTGAAGGAGATCCACGCCAAGGAGCAGGCGGCCCTCGAGGCGCGCCTCGAGAAGGAAGTCTCCGCCACCCGCGCCGACGCCGATGAAAAACTCGCCGCGCTCCGCGGCAAACTCGATGACGAAGCGAGATCGCGCGCCGAGGAGATCCTCCAAGAGGCCCGCACCCAAGCCGAGGCCAATCTCGAGGCTTCCCGCGCCGCCGCCGAGGCGAACCTGGCGGAGTCCCGTTCCGTGGCCAAGATCCTCCTGGAGGAGACACGGGCCCATAGCCAGAAACTCTCGAGCGAGGTCGACGCCGAACTCGCCCGCCTGGGCGAACGCACCCTCGTGCTCGCCGGCGAGATCGAGGCCAGCCGCGAAGAGATCATCCACCAGAACGCCCACGTTTCCGAGACCATCCTGAAGGACCTCGTGGGGAAGGTGCAGGAATACCAGCGCACCCTCGGCGACGACCTCGCCGCCCGCCACGAAGCGGCGGACAAGCGCCTCGCCGAACTCGACGCCCTGGTGGCCCAGGCCGAGGCCCGCGTGGTCGCCGCCGCCGACGCCAAACTCGCCGATATCCAGGGCGGGCTCTCCCAATTCGAGGCGCGCCTGGAGGAGGGCGCCAGCGAAACCACCCGGCGCTATGAAGAGATCCAGCAGGGTCTGCTGCGCGAGAGCCGCGAGGCCCTCGACGCCCTGCGCCACGACCTCGCCCAGGCCGCCGTGGCGAGCGCGGAGAACGACGAGCGCCTCGGCCTCGTGGAAGAGAAGGCCGAGCGCCTCGACGCCGGCGTGTCGACCTTCGAGGGCCGCCTGGCCGAATCCCTCTCCCGCCAGGCCCAGGAATGGGAACGCCTCGTCGCCGAACGCATCCAGCAGGTCGAGCGCGGACTGCATCCCCGCCTGCGCGAACTCGAAGAGCGCGCCGGCGCGGCCATCGACGCCTTCACCGCCGCCGAGAAGAAGAACCTCGAACTGGTCTTCCGCGAGGCCGAGACCGGGGCGCGCGCGCGCCTCGACGGCCTCGAGCGCGATTGGACCGCCGCCGACGCGAACCTCAAGAACCTCGACGAGCAATTCTTCCTCCTGCGCGACGCCATGGACCGGGCCGAGAAGCAGCTCGACGTCGAGGGCTGGGTGCGGGCCGCCACCGAAGCCCTGCGCGAAGAGGCGGGGCGCCAGAAAGACGAGGTCGCGGCCTCCTTCACGGGGCTCGAAGCCCGCGCCAAGCGCCTCGAGGCCGCCCTCGATACGGGCCTGGCCGAACGCACCGAAGAAGCCGTCGCCCGCCTCGAGACCCTGCGCGGCGATTTCACCCAATTGGGCGGCCAGGTCGCCGAAGCGCGCCAAAGGGCCGAATCGCTGGAAGGGCTCGCCGAGGGCCTCCAGGAACAACGGAAGAAGGTCGCGGAAGGCCTCGCCTCGAAATTCGACGCCGGCCTCCAGGAACTCCTGGGGCGCCTGAAGGCCGAAGAAGCGCGCCTCAAGGCCGAGTACGAGAAGGCCGCCGACCACCGGAAAAAAGAACTCCTCATGGCATTCGAAGACGCCGCGGGCGAGTACCGCGCCCTCTTCCAAAGCGGCCGCGGCCGGGCCGACCAGAAGATCGACCGCCTCCTCGGCGAAATGGAGCAGCGCCTCGAGCGCTCCATCGCCGCCTGGCAGGAAGAGAAGCTCCCCGCCCAGCAGGCCGCCCTCGACCGCGCCTCCACCTCCTTCCTCGACGCCTTCCGGGAGCGCCTCGGCGCCCTCGACCAGGAAGCCGCCGCTTTCCGCTCCGAGACCCGCGCCCAATGGGAGGGGCGCCTGGGGGAAGAGGCGAACGCCTTCGCCCAAGACGTCGCCCGCCGCAAAGCGGGCCTCGACGCCGCCGCCCAAGAACTCGGTCGCCTCAAGGACGAATTCGACGGCGCCCGCCGCGCCTTCGACGCCGAGAACGAAGCCCTGCGAGGCGAGTTCCTCGCCCGCCAGGGGGAGATCGAGCGTGAGGCCTCGGCCTACCGCGCCCAGACCCGCGAACAGTACGAAGCCCGCCTCGCCGCGGAAGTGCAGGACTTCTCCAAAGAGGCCGCCGCGCGCCGCGAAGCCCTCGAGGCCGCCGCGGCGGAGTTCGACGCCGTCGCCAACCACCTGGGCGAAACGCGCCGCGCCCTCGACGCCGATGCCGAGGGGCTTCGCGAGGAGTTCCGCCAGAAGCAGGATGTCCAGGGCCGCCAAGACGCCGAAGAGCGCGCCAAGTCGCGTGGCGCCTTCGAATCGCGCCTTACCTCGGAGGTCGAAGCCTTCGGCCAAGAGCTCGCCCGCCGCCGGGAGACCCTGGAGGAAGCCGCCTCCGATTTCCGGTCCCTCAAGAAGCACCTCGACGAGACGCGCAGCGCCGTGGAAGCCGACGCCGAGATCCTGCGCGCCGACCTGCGCGGCCGCCAAGACGGCTGGCTGAAGGAAGAGCACGCCTTCCGCGCCGATTTCCAGAAGGCCTACGAGGCCCGCCTCGGCGAGGCGGCCGACCGCTTCAACGCGGAAGTCGCCCGCAAAGAGGGCGAACTCGCCCGCCTGGCCGACCAGTGGAAGCGCCTGGAGGCCGTGCGCCAAGATTTCGAGAAGCGCCTCGACAAGTGGAACCACACCATGGTGCGCGGGGAGAAGACCCTCGAAGAGGTCTCCCGCCGCCTCGCCCAGAAGGCCTCCCAGGTCGAGGGCGAAGTCCTCGGCGCCCGGGAATCCGCCCGCGTCCAGATGGCCGCCTCGGTGGAGGCGATGAAGGTCGAGGCGAAGGCCGAAGTGAAGCGCGCCGCCGAACTCCAGGTCGCCAAGGTGGAGCGCCGCCTGGCCTCCTTCGAGGAGGAGGCGCGCCGCCAGACCGCCGACACCGCCCACTCGTTCGGCAAGGCCGTCTCCCGCCAGCAGAAGGATCTGCTGCGGCTCTCCAATCTCGCCCTCGAGCGCGAGAAACTCCAGGCGCGCGACCTCGAGGCCCGCAAGGAACAGGCCCGCGCCTTCTTCCAGAAGGTCGAGGAAGAGCAGAAGAAGATCCACCAGGTCGTCACCGGCCTGCCCGAGCAATTCCGCCGGGAGATCCGCGAGACCCTCGAGCGCGAGCGCGCGGCGATGCGCGGCGAGATCGGCCAATTCGGCCGGGAGATCCGCCTCGAGGCCGAACGGCGCCTCGGCGAAGCCGGCGCCTCCGTGCTCACCGAACTCGAGCGGGAGAAGCTCGACCTGCGAAAGGCCTTCGAGCAGCTCGCCCAGTACGCCCAGCAGGACCGCGACATCTTCCAGAACCGCCTCCTCCAATACCGCGCCGAACTCGAGGAGAATATCCGCCACCTCCTCGACCACGCGGGCGCGCCCCAGGGAGGGGTCGAGACCCCCATGCTCTCCTTCGACGCCCGGCCCGCCGTCCTCACCGAGGGCCAGGTCGAGGGCGCCCGGGAGCGCTGGCACGAGGAACTCTCGGCCGTCGACGAGCGCATCAAGACCCTCACCCTCAAGAAGGACCGCCGCTACGAGCAGATAGAAGAGCAGATGAAGGAGGCCTTCGGCAAGGTCGAGAAGCGCCTGGGCCAGTTCGCCTCCCGCATGGACGACGCGGAGCAGAAGGTGGAGAAGCGCGCCAAGCGACGCTTCCTCCTCTTCCTCGAGCGCCTCAAGCAGAGCGCCGACAAGGCCGTGGCCGAGTCGGGCCGCAAGCAGGTCCAACTCGACGAGATGCAGGCCTCGGTGGCCGACCGCATGAAGGAACTCGAGCAGTGGAGCCGGGAGCACCGCGCCCAGGAGGGCGAACTCCTGGCCCAATTCGAGCGGGAAGCCGGCCGCCTGCGCGGCGAACTCCAATCCGGCTGCGACCGCTTCCTCGAGGCCCAGCAGGGGCTCTTCCACAAGGCGATGGAGGCCTCCGCGGAGCGCCTCGCCGTCCAGGAAGCCGACGAAGCGGAGGCCCGCGCCCGGCGCGAAGCCGCCCTCGCCGAGGCCATGGACGGTCATGCCCAAGCCCTCGCGCGCTTCCTCGGAGAGCAGGAGGCCGCCGTGGCGGCGTCCCAGGCGAAGCTCGAGCGCCTCGAGTCGGAGTACGGCGCCCAGGCCGGGGAGCGCTTCGCCCGGGAAGAGAAGCGCCTCGACGCCTTCATCCTCGAGAAGCAGCGCGCCGTCGACGGCGGGCTCAGCGAGATGCGCGAGCGCCTCGCCCTCGAGACGGAGGACCGCTTCAAGGCGGTCAACGAGCAGATCCGCGTCATCCTCGACAAGATGGACCTCTTCCTCGGGCAGACCGACCTCTTCAAGAAGGTCGACGTGCTCCAGGAGCGCATGGCCGGCGATTTGGAGGCCTACGAGAAGAAGGTCGCCGAGATCCGCGGGCACCTCGAATCCGCCGCCGGGTTCGAGGAGAAATTCGAGTCGTTCCGCCGCCTCGAGGCCGAGGTGCGCGAGGGCATGGAGGCCCTCGCCGACAAGCAGAAGAACCTGGGCCGCATGGAGGACCAGCTCGTCTACCTGGTGAAGATGTCGGAAGACCTGAGGAGCCGCGGCGAGATCCTCGAGACCCGCCGCACCGAACTGGTGAAGGCCGAGGAGACCCTCTCGCGCCACCTCGGAGAGGCCGCGCGCCTCTCGGAGACCTTCAAGAACTTCCTCGGCATGAAGGGCGAGATCGACGAGGTCCTCGGCGCCTTCGCCGGCGTGCGCAAGCAGGCCAGCGAGGCCCGCACCCTCCAGGGGCAACTGAGCGGCCAGATCGAGGCCTCCGCCGGCCTGCAGCGCGATGTGCACCAGCGCCTGGCGGACCTCGAAGAGAAGAGCATGGTCATCGCCAGCCAGCAGGGGCGCCTGGTGGAGTTCAAGAACCGTTTCGACCAACTCGACATGGCCTTCCAGGACATGGAGCAGCGCCAGAACGTGCTCAACCGCGCCCGCGGCGAACTCGCCGCGCAGAAGGAAGAACTCCAGGTACTGCGCGACCAGGTGGAGCGGGAGATCGAGGCGTGGAAGGGGATGATGCAGCAGCGCCCCCGTACGGCCCCCGAACCCGTGGCCGTGCGCCGCGCCGGGGCCAAGGGCGGCGAGACCACCCCCGCGCAGAACGCCCAGATCGCCGAGGAACTCCACAAGCTCGATTGGAAGATCGCCGACATCGCCGACCACTTGGAGGTCGACGAGCGGGAAGTCCGGCGCCTCCTGGGCATCCGGGCCGGCCGCGGCGAGGACCAGGACGGCTGAGGCGAACAATCACAAAGCGGACGACCGTCCACCTTGGACCGCGGTCCGGCGCGAACCGGATAGCCGCCAGAGATAAAAAGAACCCCGCCGATAGGCGGGGTTCTTTTTATAGGCCTTTCAGGAGCGCTTCTCGGGTGAGATCGGCGCCTTGGGCGAGCACGGAGGCGTTGGATTGGACGGACGCCAAATCCCGCAGGTCGATGTATTTCACGGTCGTGTCCCGCTCGAGGATGAGGAGGAGCTGGTTCGACGACCATTCCTGGCTGCGGAAGGTATAGACGCCGGGGGGTCCGTACTTCTCCTTGAGTTCCTTGAAGAGGTCGAGGTAGGAGTAGAGGCGGGGGTTGAACTCGAGGCGCAGGGTATAGAGGCGGCCCTTTCGGAAGAGGAATTGGGCGGCGGTGAAATAGCGGTTGGCCTTGATGAGGATCTGGGCCTGGGAGGCGTCTCGGGGGGTATCGGAATTGAGGTCGGTGGTCGGCTCCATCCAGGGATGGCGGCTTTGGAGATTGCTCACCACGGACTCGAAGCGGTCGCCCAAGCGGTAGACATCCCATCCGGTGAAAGGCGGCGGGGCCGCATTGGAATTACTCTGGGCCATGGCGGGGAGGACCCAGGCGGCCAGGAACAGGAGGATTCGGGGGGACGGGGCAAATCGCATGGGGCGGGATCTCTCCCCTCGATTATCGGCAGGTTCGGCGCGGGGGAGGAGAACGTCCCCATCCCCACCACTCCTGCTTCCCCCCCCGGGACCGTCGCGTCCGCGCCGAGGGGATCCCCGGGCAAAAAAAAACCCGGCCGATGGGCCGGGTTCGGGGGGCCGGAAAGGCCGTCTTCAGGTGTAGGTGATTTTGAATTGCTTGAGGAGGTTCTCGAGGGAGGAGACCCGGTCGATGAGGCGGCGCTTCGCCTCGGCATCGATATTCTCTTTTTCCACGTCGATCTGCAATTGGATGATGGTCTGCTGGATGCGGTTGACCTTATCGTTGAGGGAGGCGGTCATGCTGTTGAAGATGTCGCCGAGGTCCTTGAACTCGTCCTGGTCCCGCAGGTAGACCCGCATGGTCAGGTCGCCCTGCTCCAGGGCCTGCAGGCTCTTTTCGATGCGGTAGACCGGTCCCGCGATGCGGTGGCTGATGAGGAGGAAGACGGTGCCCGTGAGGAGGAGGGCGAGCACGAGGGAGGCGATGAAGGCCTTGACCATATTGCCGCGCAGGTTGTCGACGGCGATGCGCACGTTCTGGCCCACCATGGCGGTGCGTTTGAGGATATCGGTGGGGCCGACGTCCACGGGGTTGATCTCGTTGAGGCTCTCGATATGCTTGACGATGGCGCCCTTGGCGGTCTTGAAGGAGAGTTCGTTGACGATGAAGAGCGAACCGGTGAGGAGCGCGATGATGATCGCGATGACGCTGAAGATCCGGAGCATCAGACGGACCTGGAACGAGCGTTTGACCATGTAATTCTTGCGCTTAAAGGCCACGGGGGTCCTCCTGGGTCGATGGAAACTGGGCTTCCAGCGACTTTACCATCGGTGTAAAATGAGTGTCAAACCATGGTCTCCTCCTTAATAAGCCCTCGGTTTCGCCTAAATTCGCGCTTTTCGGCCGGGATCACCTGATGGAATGGTGGATCCTTGTCAGCGGGGCGACCCTCCTTCTCCTGGCGGTATCGGGGGGGCTCACATGGATGCTCTGGCGTTTTGCTTGGTTGCCGGGCCAATTCCGCCGAGGTCGGCCAGACGGGGTTTTGACGCTTCTTAGATCCCGGTTCCTGCGGGAGCAGGCCCGAAAGTCGCCGGATCCCCAGAGGCTCCTGGCCGCCTGGTGCCTTTGGGCCGAGGCCATGGACGCCTGCGGGCGGTCTTCCAAGACCCTGCCCGATTTCCAAGCCATGGGGAAGAAAGGGCTGTTGGATCTTGGCGTTCTCCCGCGGCGCCGGAGGGCCTGGTTCTACCCGGTGGTCCTGGAACTTCTCCGCAAAAACGGGGTTTGGACCGATTATCTCTATTATGTCCAGGAAGCCGACGCCTTCGCCGCACGCCACGGAGGGATTCCCCTTTGGCGCAACCGCCTCGAATGGGCCCGGGCCCTTGGCGCGAAGGACGACCGGGAGGGCGCGTTGGATACGCTCAACGAGGCCATCCGCATCCATCCCCATCCCGCCCTATTCCTGGAGCGCGGTCTGATCCAAGGGATGCGCCAGCAATCATTGGAGTCCGCTTCGGATCTGAGGCGGGCCAAGGCGGGCGGGAAGGATTGGGTGGCCCTCGCGGCGAGCTATCACCTCCTCCAGCACGAGGTGGCCCTGGGGAAACTCGCTTCGGCCAAGTCCCAATTCGACGATTTCCAACGTCTGCGCCGCCGGCTCGACGTGCACGGCGTCTACGGGGCCTGGGACCGGGGCGCCCGGGATCTGCTCGCCCGGTTGACCCTCCTTCCCCAAGGAGCCGCGGGTACGCAAACCATCGCGACAGGCCGCGGGTCGGGGGATCTGCCATGACTCGCTTCGGCCCGCCCGCCCCGGCTTCCCGGGGTCCGCATCCCGCGCATCGGTTGCGGGAAAGAAAAGCCCCGCGCGGGGCGAAAAATTGCGTTGTTTTATGCGGGGCCCTGTGTTAAATTGATGGGCGACGAAATGAAGCGGCACGCGAAGAAAAGATAGAAGGAAGGGAACATGTTCAGTGGACTCACCGCCAAGGCCCAGAAGGTCATCAACCAGTATGCCCAGGAAGAGGCCAAGAAGCTCAACGCCGACCTCATCCAGCCCGAGCATATCTTCCTCGGCCTCATCCGCGAGCCCGAGAGCGTGGCGGTGAAGGTGCTGCAGAAGCTCAATATCGACACCGATAAGATCCGCTACGAACTCGAGAACGCGGTCAAGAAGCCCAACGCGACCCTCATGCTGGGCGACCTGCAGCCCAGCGAGCGCGTGAACAAGGTGCTCGCCCTCTCCGCCGAAGAGGCCAAGACCCTCAACCACCACTATATCGGCACCGAGCACCTGCTCCTGGGCATCTACCGGGAAGAGGAGGGCACGGTCTACAACCTGCTCGAGAACCACCAGGTGAACTTGGGCACCCTGCGGCGCATCACGGTCGACATGCTCGGCTTCGGCGTGCTGCCCAAATCCCCCAGCAGCGAGAAGGCGAAGAAGACCCCCACGGTCGACACCTTCGGCCGCGACCTCACCCAACTCGCCCGCGAGAACAAGCTCGACCCCGTCATCGGGAGGCAGAACGAGATCACCCGCCTCATCCAGATTCTCTCCCGGCGCACGAAGAACAACCCCATCCTCATCGGCGAGCCCGGCGTGGGCAAATCGGCCATCGTCGAGGGCCTGGCGCTGCGCATCATCGAGAAGGAGATCCCCGACCTGCTCCAGGGCAAGCGCGTCGTCGTCCTCGACATGGCGGCCACCGTGGCCGGCACGAAGTACCGCGGCGAGTTCGAGGAGCGCCTCAAGAACATCATGCTCGAGGTGAAGCGCGCGGCGAACATCATCCTCTTCATCGACGAGGTGCACACCCTCATCGGGGCCGGCGGCGCCGAGGGCGCCATGGACGCCGCGAACATCCTCAAGCCCGCCCTCGCCCGGGGCGAACTGCAGTGCATCGGCAGCACCACGATGAAGGAGTACAAGCGCTATATCGAGAAGGATACCGCGCTCGTGCGCCGCTTCCAGCCCATCCTGGTCAACGAGCCCAGCGTGGCCGACACGCGCCTCATCCTCGAGGGCATCGCGAAGAAGTACGAGGAATTCCACAACGTCAGCTACGACCCCGAGGCCCTCGACGCGGCCTCGACGCTCTCCAAGCGCTACCTCACCGACCGCTTCCTCCCCGACACCGCCATCGACCTCATCGACGAGTCCGGCGCCCGGGCGCGGCTGCGCAACACCAACCGCCCCAAGCACCTGAAGGACATGGAACTCGAGATCGAAGACCTCACCCGCGAGAAGAACGAGGTGGTGAAGACCCAGGAGTTCGAGAAGGCCGCCCAGGTGCGCGACGCCATCGCCGCCAAGAAGGAGCACCTCGAGCGCGAGATCGAGAAGTGGAACGAGCAGCGCAAGAAAGAGGCCGTCCACATCCACGTCGACGACATCACCGAGATCATCTCGAGCATGACGGGCATCCCCCTCATCCGCCTCGAGGAGTCCGAATCCTCCCGCCTCCTCAAGATGGAGGACGCGCTCCACAAGCGGGTCGTCGGCCAGCACGAGGCCATCCAGGCCCTCTGCCGGGCCATCCGCCGCTCCCGGGCGGGCATCCGCAGCAAGAAGCGCCCCGCCGGCTCGTTCATCTTCATGGGGCCCACGGGCGTGGGCAAGACCGAGCTCGCCAAGGCCCTCGCCGAGTTCCTCTTCGGCACCGAGGATTCCATCATCCGCGTCGACATGAGCGAGTTCATGGAGAAGCATTCGGTCTCGCGCCTCATCGGGGCGCCCCCCGGCTACATCGGCTACGAGGAGGGCGGGGAGCTCACCGACAAGGTGCGCCGGCGCCCGTACTCCATCATCCTGCTCGACGAGATCGAGAAGGCCCACTCCGACATCTACAACATCCTGCTGCAGATCCTCGAAGAGGGGCACCTGAGCGACAACCTCGGCCACAAGGTCGACTTCACCAATACGATCATCATCATGACGTCCAACCTGGGCGGGAAGGATATCGTGAAGGGGCAGTCCCTCGGCTTCGGGCCCGCGCGCAACCTCGCCGACCTGGGCGAGATCAAGGCCATCGCCCTCGACGAACTCAAGCGCATCTTCAACCCCGAACTGCTCAACCGCATCGACGAGACCATCGTGTTCCACCCCCTCACCGAGGAGCACGTGGGGTCCATCCTCGACATCCTCCTCCTCGAGGTGGGCGCCCGCCTCGAAGAGCAGAACATCCACCTCGAACTGAGCGCGGCGGTGCGCAAGCACCTCATCGGCAAGGGCTACGACCGCAATTACGGCGCCCGGCCCCTGCGCCGCACGATCCAGAGCGAGCTCGAAGACCTGCTGGCCACCGCGCTCCTCGACGGGCGCATCAAGGCGGGGCAGAAGGCCCACGTCGACCTGGTGGAAGGAAAACTCGACGTGGTCGAAACCGTGGCTCCGGCGCCCCCGGCCGCCGATGCGGCCGCCGCCACCTCCGATTCCGCCCAGCTCTAACGGGCCGCAGCCGAACGGGGATCATGCGACCGCATCGGCGGTGATCGGTCGCGCTCGTGGGGCCTACTGGCCCCGCCGGAATTCCACCAGCAGCCCATCGACGTCGATGGAGCCGATTTTCCACACCTGAAAGACCGGGAGTGTGACGCGCACTGGCACGTTCCCGTAGTCGGGGGCCAGGGCGATCTGGATCCTCGGGCCCAGGTTTTCATCCACCAAAATCGTTCGGACCGCGTTCGTGCTTCCCCCGAAGATATCTGCCACGGGGCGGCCTTCGTGCAGGGTGACCTGGAAGGGCGAGGAGCCGCGGTAATCCCAGAAGGCGCAGCGCCACACTCCGCCGGGGGCGAGGGTCTGCCCGCGCAGGTGGTAGATGAGGCTCAGGAGCTCCACCGTATTCTCTTCCATCGCGTCGGTGCGGGAGGGCGCCGAGGCGCCCCGGGGGGTGTAGCGGACGCAGCGCCTCACGGCATCGAAGGCGAGGTCGAAATCCGAGGCCCAGCCGCCCTCGCGCAGGGACCGGCGGGCGCGGACGGGCAAGAGGCGATTGGTGTCGATCCACGCCTCGAAGGTATCGTCCAGGCGGTAGAGGGAGCGCACCCAGCCGGTGGACCGGGTGACCGAGTGGAGATGCCAAGTCTCGACCCCATCGACCCGTTCCCGGTTCGTGACGACGGTCGTCTGCTCGCCCGCGAGGATCCCCTTGACCCGGATCTGGTAATAAAGCCGCTCCCCGACGGCGATGGGGAAGGGCGCCGCTTGGCAAAGGGCCCCGAGGAGCCCGAGGAAGAAAAGGAGGGAGCGATCCAAAAAAAATCCCCGTGGAAAGGATCTTTCCTTTCCACGGGGATTCTACCGTCCTTTTCGAGTAAGGGTGGCGATGGGGGCGCTCGCGGCGTCGCGAACGTCGCGATTGCGGCGCACCCCGTTTGGGCCTATTTCACCCCGTAATTGTAGACCCCGGCCGGCTTTCGGTAGAAGCGGTAGGGCACGAGTTGCTTGGTGTAGGCGTTGGCGAGCACGAGGGTCGCCTCCCCGAAGCGGATGGTCGCGCCGCGCCGAAAAAAGGTATCCCAGCGGTGCCAACCGGGGCGGAGTTCGATGTCGGCCAGGCGCTTGTCGCCGAACCGGTGGGGGGCGGGGATATTGGGGTAGGCGGTATCGAGCTCCACCACCTTGGCGCCGTCGATGAACGAGACCACCGGGGATTCGGCCGAGGGGAAGATGCGGTACTTATTGAACGAGCCCAGGTGGATCCAGCCGCCCAGGTGCAGCCATTCCCCCGCGCCGGTCTTCTTCAGGTCGATGGTGCGCTCCATGAGTTGGAGCGGCTTGAGCGGGATGGGGAAGCGGTCGAAGGGCGCCTTGGCGAGGGCCTCGAACTCGGCCGGGTCCGTGGGCGCGCTCATCCACAGGTCATGGGGGGTGAGGATGGCGAACCGGGCGAAGCCGCCCTTGGGCGTCTCGAGGACCACGTCCATCGAGCGGGGCAGGAACTCGGCCTTGGGGTCCAGCTTCAATTGGATCTTGGCGCCGACCTTCTTGGCGGAGAGGGGGTAGCGCGCATACGCGGCCTTCACGGCGCCCTTCACGCCGACGTTCATTGCCTTGGAGATGACGGGGAGTTTCCCGTAGTCGATCTCGAGGGTCTCGGCGCCGGCGCGCAGCACCTGGCGGCCCGGCCGCTTCAGGGAGGTGGCGATCTCGGCGGCGAGGGCGCTGTCTTTCATCTTCGCGTAGCGCTTCATCACGACTTTGGAGAGGAGGAGGATCCGCTTGGCCAGGCCCTCGAGGTCGGCGTCGAGGCCCATGTCGACGATGGGGTGGCTGGCGGTGAGGATGTTCCCGATGGGCTTCAGCCAGCGCTCGGGGAAATGGTCGCCCTTGGCCGCTCCCCAGATGGCGCCGATCGTGGCGGCGGTGCAGTCGGTGTCGTAGCCGCAATTGGTGGTGAGCAGCAGCGCCTTCTCGAAATCATCGGGATGGTAGAGGAGGCCGAAGAGGGTAAAGGCGATATTCTGGGGAGCATCGGTGAAATTGGGATGGCCGAATTTCTCGAGCACCGCGGCGCGCAGGTCGCGGAAATCGGGGTACTTGGGGAAGTTCTTGAGGGTGAACTCGACGGCCTGGTAGGTGCGGCTGTACTTGGGCGTGTATTTGAGGCCGATGGCCACGAGTTTGCGGAAATCGCTCTCGCCGAAGGCCGCCGCTTCGAGGGCCGCGAAGAGCATGTCGCCAGCGATGCCCTCCAGGCCGTGGTCGACCACGGCGTCCTGCAGGGCGAAATAGGCGGCGAGCTGGGGCCGCCCCGGCGCCAGGAGGCCCCAGAGTTCGCTGCGGATGGGGCTGCCCATGCAGTGCTGGAAGGGGTTGTCGAAGGAACCGGTCTGGGGCGGCATGAGGCGGTTGGCCAGGTTGCCGATGCCCACGCCGTACTCGTCGAAGGGGAAGTTCACCCGCTCCCGCCACATGCGCGCCAGCAGATCGGCGCGCACCTCGCCCCCGTGGTTCTCCACCGTCTCGAGGGCGAGGAGTTGGAGGTCGAGGTCGTCATTGGGCAGGATGCCCTGGGGCACCGGGTCGTAATAGGTGAGTTCGAGCACCTGCATCTTGCCCTCGACGGGGGTGCCGAGGGTGCCTCCGATCGCCTTGCCCTTTAGGCATCCGAGCGTCTTGTCCATGGCCGGATCGATTTTCATGGGAATTCCTTGCGGTAAATCGTTGGATTCTTCGCGAGACCGCTAAGGGGATGTTAGAGGTTCCCGGGCGGGGCGTCAACGCAGGGGGCGGGGCGTCTACTGTTT